>CAZDWO010000160.1:0-1589 GCA_964509175.1 uncultured Saprospiraceae bacterium | reverse complement strand
AGTTCTTCTCTCAGAATCTGTTTTCCATTATTATCGATAATCTGGAGCTGTCCTGATTTCTGATCTTCTGGAAGCTCTATGGTAAGAGGACCAGTGGTAGGATTAGGAAAAATATCTAAATCTCTTCTATAAAATACCAGCTCTCCGAACAGGGATACTATACTGGGATCACACTTTTCTTCCTCGTCTAATCGCCAGCGGGGAAAATTGGGCATAGTGCCGAAGCCTGCATTTATGGGTAGCTCTAGGCCGTTTTGCACGAACTCACAGGCGGTTCCTTTCTCATCAGGTTTATTTATAACATGATAGGTACGGTTGCCGCTGGTGCTACACATGTATATCTTGCAATCGGGAGCTAGTGACATCAAGAAGAAGGTATTGGGAAAGGGGTTTTCTGTGCCATCGTAGATGTCTATGAGTTCTATGCCATCCTCTAAGTTGTCTTCATAAGTATCTATTTGATACAGTTTTGTTTTATTTGCTGAGTAGATAAAACGGCTGTTTGCAGACCATTCCATACTAGAAAATATAATTGCCGAAGAAGTTGTATCATGAACCTCCACATGCTTATCATTAGAGAGTAATCCTGTTTCTCTATCAAAGTCGAATAAAAATAAACCATCTAAAAAATTATACGTGGCATACTTAGTTCCATCAGGTGAGAAACGTGCTGTACCTGCTGCACTGGCATTCCAATTATATGCCAGGCCTATTTCTTGATCAGGCTGTCTTACAATACCAATAGAATCCAATAAATAGGTTAAATACCGATTACTTTCATAAACTGGTTGTAATATCCACCAGTCCTTTCCATTACTATGATTTATGGCTGTAAAATAACTGGAGAGTAATCTATCTCCGAAATAAAAAGTAGAGTCCTTTACTGTTACATCTCCTAGTCCGTTGTTTAGACTCATGTCTACATAGGTATATCGGATCTGTTCAGACGGAGTGGAAGGGTCTCCAAATTGATAAAATGATTTGGGCTTGTGTAAAATATAATAACCATTTTCATTTTTGGGGTCTGTTAGAATAATACTATTTTGAGTTCCAGGATATCCTCCTATACAATTTGTACCACTCCAAAAATCTTGCAAAAAGGGTCCATCATTAATGGGTTTTCCATTTGGCATTATCTCATCATTTGCATTACTTATAGCACAGGCATTGGAATAGAAAAGCAGTTTACCTTCTTTATCACAAATAGATATATTGTTATGATCTATTTCAAAAGGATGATCTACTCGATACGGTTCGAAAGGTTCGGTGTTGAAATCTAGACGATATCCCTGAACTAAGGGGTTTTGGAAGGCATCTATACCGAAAATCCAATTGTAATCTCTTTTGTTTTGTGAGTAAATATTAGTAGAAAAAATAAAGAGCAGAACTATCAATGATATTCTCATATTCAGTGGTTTAAAGAGTAACCTGAGTGATAAAACCCAGGTTACTAAACTTAATTTATTGGATTATTAGTTTTTCTACCAAAACTTCTTTTTTCTCATTTTCTAAATTCAAAATATACACACCTGGGTTGAGATTTAGGTCCAGAGTATATACTTTTTGATTATTTATGTCGTGTTGAGACA
>CAZDWO010000159.1:0-1684 GCA_964509175.1 uncultured Saprospiraceae bacterium | reverse complement strand
GTTTGAACACTTAGGTAAGGAATGTGATTTCGATTAAGATTTTTTAATAAAATATAATGTCAACCAGGATTCTATTTGAATTCTGGTTGTTTCATTTAAGACCTTGTCTCTTTCATATACTTATTAGAATACTCTAATACTTTGAGTTCTAATCTTTCTTCTATCTCTTGATGATTAAGATTATTAGCCAGGGTTTCTACAATAAACAATAAGGAGTTTAATTGCTTAGCAAAGTTCTCAACGTAGAAATTGTTTAGTAGAGATTCTTTCAATCTTGGTTCTGGGTCGTCGAGGAATTTCATATCCGAGTTTAGAAACATAACTATTTCATTTCCTTGGATGCTTATTCTTAATTCATCATTTGTTTCTATTAAATGTCTGAAGAAAGGAAATAGATCTCCTAAGGTTTCTTGGAGTAGAGTAGGGTTGTCAGTATCATAATGAAAACCAAATTCTTCATTTAATTTATATTCTC
Organism: uncultured Saprospiraceae bacterium; assembly: GCA_964509175.1. Taxonomy (GTDB): domain Bacteria; phylum Bacteroidota; class Bacteroidia; order Chitinophagales; family Saprospiraceae; genus JAHDHU01. Next base: position 1,209 of record CAZDWO010000159.1, on the reverse strand, counting down.
CAAAAATGTGGCTGAGTAGACCTAAGCTACTTTGGATTCTTGCTCGAGGAAAAGATTTGCCAGGAATTCTAATCTTGAAAAGCAAGCCATCAAAAACAGTCACTCTTGATTTCTTTTTCTTTTTGGACAAATGAACTTCTGAGAGGTAGAAATCTACATTATTATATTTTCCTTGTATGACATCTTCTTCTTTATATCGGTTTGCATTGAAAAATCCTGTGTCCCTTGCTATTTTCCTTACGTCTTGTTTAGAATCATGATAGGTGTATTCTACGTCAGGATGAAAGGTGTCCATTAGGTCTTTTAAAATTGCAGTCTTTAGTTCTCCTTTAATATCATTAAAAGGCATTCCTATTTTACTATAATGGATAGCTGCCGAAATAATCGCTGCTATAAAGCCAGGCACAAAAGTAAGAGGTGGCTCAGTAAAAATAAAAAGTGAAGCGATAAAGACCATAACGGGTATCGCTACGTGCCATCCGATTGTCTTTTTATGTTTCTCCAGTAAGTCCAATCTCTTTTTATCAAGATCGTAAATGTATTTATTTAGTGTTTCTGAGATTAACATTATCTTGCTACTTTTTTAAAACTACTGCTCTTCACGAGCTCCAGTGACTATGGCCGAGTGGCTCATGAATAATTTATGTGATTCAAGACCTAGAGGTTCTGAAATTTTTACAGCCCATTCAGGATTAAAACTTTCTAAATCAAATTTATTCTCAAACCCTCTTTTATAGTCAGCAGGTATATTAAAATGAAAAAAGAGTTTATCGAAGAGTGGATCTATCCAATTATCCCTGGTCAAGGGTCTAATAATATCAGCATTGTGCCGGCAGTGATCTCTTAGCAATAGCAGATTGATTACTCGTACTCTATTAGGATCCAGTTTTTCTAGCTTAGAATCTGGTAAGGCTTTCTGTAGTATGCTCATTAAATTACTATAGAGCATGCGTTCCATGTAATACTCTATTTTATCATACTTAAAATCTTTCCAGTTTTGATTTTGGATTTCTGCATAGATGGCATCTATCGTTTCTCTTTGTGGTATGCCTACTTTTTCTTGACCTAGTGATATAGCTTTTTCCGCTTCTGGCTTTTTAGTTGAACCAAATAATTTTTTTAACCAACTCATCTCTTTGTTTTTTATCTGTCTAGACGATTTAGTATATGTCTACTAAGTCATCATTATGAAGATATACAAAACTATCT
>CAZDWO010000158.1:0-1742 GCA_964509175.1 uncultured Saprospiraceae bacterium | reverse complement strand
CAGCTATTAGAATAAGTCATCTGTGTAAGTTTATAAACATAATATTACAAATATTTATAATATGTGTGTACACGGTAGCTTGGCCAAGGGAAGGATTAAGGATGGGTACGCTTACCGCACCACGACTCTAATATTCACCACCTCATCCGCTCTCTGAATCTTTACAAGATAAACGCCACTCGTAAGTGCCGCTACATCCACTGTGTTTAAAGATTTAGAAAATAGCTCGGTGAGTACTTTCTTTCCTTCTAGGTTATACATCGTAATGTTTAGATTGTCTAACTGGTCTTGCTGGATGTAGAGGAGCTGGTCAACGGGGTTTGGGTAAAGGGAAATGCCAAGTTGTTCTAACTCGTGGATGCTAGATACCGCATCCTCGCCATCACAGTTTTCGTCAATACCGTTGTTTACGATGTCTTCTGCGTCTGGGTTTATGTCTGGGTTGGTATCATCGCAGTCTCCTCCTATAATTATCAGGCCATCTGGATGAGAGCACTCATCTCTGGCTGTGGCATCATCTCCATAACCATCGCTATCTAAATCTAGGTAGTAGGTTACGAATTCTAAGTCCTCATCTACGGCTTCGTTGCAGTTGTTGTCTAGATTGTCGCAGAGTTCAGTGGCTCCTGGAAAGATAGATGAGTTAGTGTCGTCGCAGTCATCCGGTGCGGCATAGCCATCTCCATCCTGATCTATTCCTATGATTGTTATCGCCTCATTTGTAATAATAGGAAAATTAAAATCAAAATAAATGGCAGCCTTGTTAGTGATGGAATCTCCGACTTGTAAGTCATCCAAGGTCTTAATCTTAAAAGCTACATAACCATCATTGAGACTATCGAGATGAGAGAGATAAATGTTGTTAAAGATAAATTCTATGGTATTTTCTTTTTGCGATACATGCACAGAATGACTGGCATCGAGTAATCGGAAAGTGGATATATCATAAACCTCAGTATCTAAAGTATCCTGTACCGTTATATTTATTGCTTCTGCAGAACCCGTGTTTTCAAAACGAATCATGTAATCTAGAAAAGAACCTACTTGTGACTCATCGAGTACTCTTCCTTGCAAGCAACGTTTATCATTTGGGTCAAAAGAGTTAACTACAGTCTGACAAAGAGTTGTGCTATTGTCTATAGGATTTGCATCCGTCATATCAGGAATTACCTCGGCTCTGAATTTTAGAATCTCTCCACCTTCTATGGCTGGTGTGTCCATCGGAGAATTTGTCCGAGTCTTAAAAGTTATGGTCTGACGACTTAGAATCGGAAGGTCAGAATAATTCCACGTCGCTTGATTTCCATTTATAGTAAATGCTTCTGAGGAACTAATAAGCTGTACAGAATCCATCGGAAAATCTAAAACCACCGTACCTGTAGAAAATAGATTTCCTAGATTCTCAATGATGATCTTATAGTCAGATTCAAATCCTGCTCTAGCTCCGTCTAAGGGAATTAGAGAAATAGCCATGTCTGTTACTTCTGGCCCATTGGGTTGAACACAGAAATCTTGATAGATCGTATCATCTACTCCTAGAAAATCTAGTTCTAGAGAATCTGGAGTACTTGCAAACAAATCAAAATCCAAACAATGTTCGATCACATGAGATCCAGATGGGAAAAACATCTTATAGTTATCGGCATTGTAAGCTGGCCACCATTTGTATTCTTGAGTACTGTCTTGAATAGAAAAGGGAACTTGAGCTACTGATACTGAAGTATTGTCACAACTTCCGTTAA
>CAZDWO010000157.1:0-1754 GCA_964509175.1 uncultured Saprospiraceae bacterium | reverse complement strand
GGCGAGGTCATTCCCTTCCATTTTTTCAAGGGAAGGGTTAGGGATGGGTAAAAAAATACGTTCGGTATAAACCGTGCTTTTGTCGGATGTATCAAGAGCAAGTTCAAATGTCAAATTCAAATTCAAAGTGTGTCTGAGCTCGGGCCGACTGTTGTTTAAATTGTAGCACTTTAAAAAATCAGTGCAATCCATAAATCCGCCTAATCCGCGATGCTGAAAGCACATAAGGACGACATCTACTATCTTTAAAAAAGCATAACTTAGAATGTATCATATAAAACAATGAAGTACGGACTACTATTTCTCGCTCTTTTCATTTCTAGTATAACTCACTCCCAAAATAAAAGAGATTACAATTGGATTTTCGGTATAGATGCCTTCCAAAACCCCTTAGTTCAGGGATATCGTCTAGATTTCAACACCGAACCTTTCGAACCGTATCGAGTTGATCATCCTTTTGAAATTGATAATAATAATGCATCTATAGGTGATGAGCAGGGTAATTTACTTTTTTATACTAATGGATGTGCAGTGAGTAATGCAAATGACCAAATTATGTCTAATGGACTACCAATTAATGATGGTCCTTTTTTGCAAGACTTTTGGGGCGGAACAAGTTGTTATATAGGATATCCTGGCACTCAAAATATTATTATACTTACGGATCCAGTAAACGACAAAGGTTTCTATTTATTGCATAAAACTGTTTCTTATTATCAATTTGAAGATCCTGCTACACCTCTAGAAGAGATTAGATTTACTTATGTGGATATGAGTTTGGAAAACGGTCTTGGAAATGTGACAATAAAAGATTCTACCTTCTATTTTGGGGATAGATTACTCTCCAGTTATTTTACAGCCATAAATCATAGTAATGGAAAGGATTGGTGGATACTGCAGCCAGTTTATGAAGGTAATCGCTATTTGACGTACTATATTGATTCTACGGGTATAAATAGATTTCCAGATCAGGAGATTGGACCAGAATTTAGTTCTAATGCAAGTGCCTCTGGTACTGCAAGATTTTCTCCTGATGGAACCAAATATGCATATTATAACGAGGACGATGGCTTGCTATTGGCAGAGTTCGATAGAGAGAATGGATTGTTATCGGATATGCAGCAGGTGATGGTGTTCGATACATCAGGTGCTGGAATTTTCTGTAGCGTAGAATGGTCTGCAAATAGTAGGTATGTATATACGGCTACTCGTTCCAAATTGCACCAGATAGATACTTATGAAGACAACCTAGAAGACGGCATAGAACTCATAGACATCTATGATGGCACTCAGAATCCCTTTCCCAATACCTTCTTCTTGATGGCACTAGCACCTGACTGCAAAATATACATGTGTAGCACGAGCGGTAATCGCACCTATCATGTCATCAATAAACCGGATGAAAAAGGCACCGCCTGTGAGTTCGTGCAAAACGGCCTAGAGCTACCCATAAATGCGGGCTTCGGCACTATGCCCAATTTTCCCCGCTGGAGAGTAGACGAGGAAGAAAAGTGTGATCCTAGCATCGTATCCCTATTCGGTGAGCTGGTATTTTATAGAAGAGATCTAGATATTTTTCCTAATCCGACCACTGGTCCGCTTACCATAGAGCTACCAGAAGATCAGAGAGCAGGACAGCTACAGATTATCGATAGTAATGGAAAACAGATTCTGAGAGAAGAGCTAGATAAAAGAAGGGATACTTATCAGATAGATTTATCATCCTATCCTTCTGGCATCTATCATGTGGAGTA
>CAZDWO010000156.1:0-1769 GCA_964509175.1 uncultured Saprospiraceae bacterium | reverse complement strand
CGCATAACTCAATTTACAAATTATTTTGCCTTAGGTATATAGAGGTTCCTTTAATTATGTACTTATTCTTCTATCCGATTTAAATGCGGAATTATATCAAGTCAGTGAAGATAGTTTTGAAGGACGAATTTCAAAAGAGCAACTTGAAAAATGCAAATCCAAACTCATCCACTATATCGTTAGTTGGTACTATTTAAGTAATCAAAATTCAGAGATTTTTAATGTACTTAGTACCCAAGAAGAATTTCGTTATCAGGCCAAAGCATTTGCAGTCTACATCCAAAATAATGAATATTCTAAAGCCTTCAGTTACTTAAACTCCCTTATTCCAGCATCGGAAGGAGAAAGAGATTATATTTTTGTACAGAATTTAAATTTACAGAGACTTCAACATAATGAAGGAAATAGTCTTGGAGAAAGAGAAATAAATGAACTAAGAACAATAGCAGAAAAAAGACATCCTTATCATGCTTATGCTCATAGTTTATTAAATTTTCTTACCGGTGAAGACATTGAAATAGAGAGGCCTGATATTTCTTTTCCTGATAAATCCGAGGGGCGTTCTACAGAATTAGAAGAACTTGATATTTATCCTAATCCTTTTTATGATCAGCTAGTCATTGAATCTAAAGGAACAACATTCCGACAAGGAAAGAAAATACGAGTAGTCGACTATCTTGGAAACACTATTCTTACGGAAGAGCTAAGCTCACATCATACAACCATTGATTTATCGAGATTCAGTCAAGGCGTTTATATAATTTTAATCGAGAACGACACTAGAACTCTTAAACAAGAAATTCTGTTTAAAATTAATTAACTTACTAGAAGGAAAGAGTTTTGCAACTCTTTCCTTCATTTTTGAAAAATTTGATAAATGCTCAAATTGTTTAATGTATTTCTATTCTTAATCAGTAGCATAATTTCCGTAAATGCTCAATTCTATTTCTCGAAAACCTATTTTACGGGTGATAGTATCAATCAAAGAGGTAAAGGAATTAATGTTTTGGATAATAACATTTACATCTTAACGGGAAGAAGATGTCAAAATTTTACTGTGGATTGTGGAGATGTATTTTCAATTGATGCGGAGGAAGGGAATTTAAACTGGAGCAAAAATTATGACTGGGTTGATTTTAATTGGAGACCACTTTTACTTAAAGAAGATACTATTATTACTGTGGGTTATAATAATGATGCAATTGCTACAAAATGGTACTTGAATAAAACTTCTATCCAAGGAGATAATATTTCTAATGATACTTTTGATTTCAAACAAACCCATCTAAAAAATATAAATATAGGAATCGATAAAATCAAAGATGGTTTTATTATGTATGGTTTTGGAGATGATCTGGACAGTAACGAGATATTGAGTATCGTACTACTTGATAATGAGATGAAGCTGGATACCATGTATGACATTCAGTTTGATCCAGAGTTTAATTGGATGATTGATGTGCGAGAAGACTTTAGCGGAGATCTGGTTTTTATTGCAACCCATGGTGTAGAAGGCAATAATCTTGACGAACGAAGAATAATCAGGATGAATAGAGAGGGGGAAGAAACCTGGAGCTGGACTACTGGGATTCAACAAACAGATAGTCAGCCAAATGCTTTTGAAATACATCCTGAAGGTTCTTACTTTTTTTATCAATACGATGATCAAGCTGATATGACTGAGGTTAGAAGGAATGTTTATTTGTATAATGTAGATACTACAGGAACTGTAAGATGGATACATGAGTTTATCCCCGAGGAAGATAGTG
>CAZDWO010000155.1:0-1851 GCA_964509175.1 uncultured Saprospiraceae bacterium | reverse complement strand
CTCTGGACTTAATTCTTAATAAACAGCCTAAGTTTCTAGGCAGTCCGGTTGTTATACCTTAGTTTCTAGTTAAAGTCAGTGGGCAGTTACTTACATCTGCTCCTACAGTTATTTCTAGATCTATATCTAGCTGAGTATCTGAAGTCAAAACTCCTACACCTCCAAACTCGATAGTAATAGGAAATCCTCCTGCATCTATCACCTGCTCTATATCTTCAAATGTAAAAGTATCACCATCTACAGTAGCAGTTCCATTTTCTTCACCAAATGTAATGTCTACATCAGCTACACCATCTGCATTTGCAGTAATGTCCATATCGATAGGAAAAGGCGGTACATCGTAGGGTCCGATAATCGTAGCAATCGTACAATCTTCAAGAGTTCCTATCCAGGTTCCAAAAAATTTGATTCGAGATTCTTCATCACAAGCATCACCTTCATAACCATCTGAACAATTACAAGCTCCGTTTTCGAAAACTCCATTTGTACAAGCAATCTCACAGTTATCACCAAAGAAACCATCAGGACAATCACAAGTTCCATCTACACAGGTACCTCCATTACATTCTACACCATCACAAAGATTAGCTTCTACGTCGCAAGCTTCTCCCTCGAAACCCGCTAAACAGACACATTCTCCATTTTGGAAAACTCCATTAATACATTCGATTTCACAGTTATCTCCAAAGAATCCTTCAGGACATATACATGTTCCTTCTACGCATGATCCTCCATTACAATCGACATCATCACATGGATCCGAACAAGAAAAAAAGGCAAGCATAAAAAAGGCAGAGAACAATAAACTTAATTTTTTCATAATTAAAGCGGTTGAATTTATTTTTTGACAAATGTAAGCCCATTTGTATATCATTATAACGGCTTTAATCATCAAAATGTCATAAATCTATTTTCTTATATATGTACTACCTTATTTAACCCTTCCCGACAAAATGGCTAACACTTTCTACATTAATTTTAATGGTGTAAGTACCAGAAATGAAAAAAGTAATCTTCTCATTGTCGAGTTTTCTATTTGTTTTAAATCTATCTGCTCAGATAGAACAGATTTCTGTAGGTCCACAGTATAGATTTCAGACCTTTTACTCCTTATCAGACGGGGTGGTGAGTAGTAACGAGCTAGAGTTATGGGACATCGCTTTTAGTACTCAAGGCGTAAGAGATGCAGGTATTTTTATAAACGAGGCGGCTCGATTAGGAGCTACTACACAGATAGAGTTATATGCAACAGGAGTTTCTGATTTTGACGAAGTGATAGTAGAGGATATAGAATCTTGGGAGAGACTATATAACCCAGAAACAGACTGGCAGAATGGGGCTTTTAATACAATTAAAGACGAGGAAGATGTTTTTGATTTTGGATGGGGAACTTATGACAATACCCAGAACACTGTAATCGGAGACGAGGTATATGTCATCAGACTGAGAAGTGGAAAATCAAAAAAGGTATTTATACAATCACTATTCTTCGATTGGGTATTTAAATATTCGGACCTAGATGGGTCTAATCTCGTAGAGCAGGTTATTCCTAAGAGCGAGTACATAGAGGATGTGCTGGTTTATTATTCATTAGAAAATGATGAGGTAGTAGATATCGAACCAGCAGAATGGGATTTACTCTTTACTAGATATAATACTTATACAGATGATGGTCTCGGTAATTTTCTAGATTATGTAGTTACAGGTGTATTATCTGGGCTAGATGTTACAGTAGCAGAAGTAGATGGAATAGATCCAACCACTTTAGACCAAGAAGACATAAGTGCGGAGGAGTATACTACAGAATTAGATGCGGTGGGTTTTGACTGGAAGGACGTGGATATAAACAGC
>CAZDWO010000154.1:0-2018 GCA_964509175.1 uncultured Saprospiraceae bacterium | reverse complement strand
GAATCTGTAGAGGATTATACGACCCTCGTTAAAACTTTTATCACTGACGTTAAAAACAAAAAGGTAACGAAGCTAAGTAATAATGTCTTTTATCCTCTCAGAAGAGAAATCCCTTTGCCTTCTGTATAAGATAGTAAAGCTTTTAAAGACCGTTTTTCAGAAATGTTTGATGCTGACTTGATAAGTAGGATCGCTTCATCTAATCCCAAAACGGATTGGGAACCAGTAGGAGCCATGGGAATCATGTTTAACAATGGAGATGTATGGTTAGACTTCAGCGGTGCACTCATTGCTCTTAATTATGAATCCAATCTAGAAAAGAAAAAACGTCAACAACTTGAAGAAAGAGTGAAACTGGACTTACATCCTAGTGTTATGGATTTTGAAAAGAATATGCTAGAAATGGAAACAGAAGGATATAAGCTTCGTGTTGATAATATTGGCAACAATGTTTACCGATTGGTAGTATGCGACATAGAATTACAAACTAATCAAGAACCTACGACTATTGCTTTAAAAGGCAAAAGGGTTTCTGAAGGCAGTGGAGGTAATCACCATTATACTTTTACTGGAGAAAATAAATTTTACAAAGTCCATGTTACCCCTCTTGGAGTAAAATATTCTGCAACTTTTATTGGCTATGATGAGGAAATGAATCAAGAGTTTGAGCAGGGTGCGACTAAGTTTAAGCGTTAGTAAACAACTCCGGCAAAAGAAATTTTAGATTTCTGTATTACCATAGTACTCTACAAACAAGAAAATACTATTACTACTGCAGTAAAAGATATAAGGCTAGCAAGCCTTCCTAAGAACACAGATCTCTTCCATCCTATAGTTGAAATACTAATAAGAAAGAAAAGTAAACCCAGTAACATAAATATCAATTGAATATCTAATTTAGACCCTCCTACAACAGGTGCTTCATAAAAACCAAACTTGCTCAAACGAAACATGGTATATGAAATAGAGACGAAGAAAGAAATCACAGATAAAAAAGAAAATACTTCAATTAATCTTTCATACTTACCGACAATCTTTTCCTTAAAATTGGTCATTAATATTATCACTGAACAAAGGATAAAAAAGCAGGCAAAAACAGCTGTGAAAAATACACTGAAAAAATTGTAGTCTAGATGTTCCATAAATTATAATTGATTAAGGCAAAGCACCTTATGTTGTCTCCAAGATAGAATTAAAAATGGAGCTGACCTAGTAGAACTAATAAACACCCTGCGAACTAAGTATAAGATAAGCCTCACTAAATGAACTCAGCCTACCTCTGTTTCCTAGGAGCAACTCCTGAAACTGATGAATACATAGAGCCATCAGTAAGGAATTAGAATCTTGCTCTCCACCCTCTTCATAAATCAATTTTCTTTCATTATTGAAGGTAGTTGTAGAAACCACTGTGCCCTCAGAATTTTTGCATTCCAGGATGTTGAAATTTGCAAGTCTTACTTTTAGTCGTAAAGAATATTTTTGAGTATCTCCTACTAGCTGGATAGAGTTCTCATTTCTTTTCATGAGAGCTACGTACTCACCATCTTTTGTATATACAGCCTGTACCCCATGTTTTTCTTTTTTAATAAAATAGGTCTTATCGTTTACCTTGATGGGTTTTATCTTCTTTTTGATATTCTTTTGTTTATAGAACCTTGGAGAAACTGTGACTACCACATTTCCCTCTGTATCGTGTAGGTCTATACGTTCGTAGAAGGAATCGTTATTAGAAAATTTATTTGAGGAGAAAGACTGAGCTACTGAAATGCCAGCTATGCTTAAAAGTGTGAAGAGTAGAAATATTTTTTTCATAACGATATATCTAGATTAAAGATAATTGTCTTCTTTAATAAGAAAGCATTTCTACAAGTATAAGCCATAATTATATCCACTGGGTGCCTGAGAGGATTTTTAACAGAAGATTATATTTAGGCTTTAGCGGCTATTCCAGCGTATAGATATCAGATAGTTTTGTATATCTTCATAATGATGACTTAGTAGACATATACTAAATCGTC
>CAZDWO010000153.1:0-2256 GCA_964509175.1 uncultured Saprospiraceae bacterium | reverse complement strand
GTCTACATGAAACTCATCTTCGATGATTTCCATAGCTGTTTCCCAGATAAGAACCTTCTTTTCCATTTCCTTAAGTTTCTTTTCTAGCTCTGCTATTTTTTGTTTAGGTCATCCCATCCTGATTTGATAATCAGGTTCACTCATTAAATAATGACATTTAGTCATTCTTTTCTTTCAGATCATTCGTTCATCTTGCATGTTTCTAAGTTTACGATCCAAGTTACCATATTTCTTTATCCATTTGCGGATACCAGAGCTGGAAACATCGTATTCTTTAGCAGCTTGATTGATAGAAAGTTGACCGTTTTCGATACGTTCAATGATGGCTATTTTAAAGCCGTGACTGTAACCCTGGTAGGTAGGTTTAGAGCTCAGTGTGATAGATTTCTTCTTACGCATTTGTACTTGTTTTTGCATAAAAAGTGTAAAGCTATATCAGTACGAGACATATATTTTGATGGTGGGTAACGTCCAAGCATACCTAGCGGCTGACCGAAGGGAAACTGATATGGTATGCAATGTTGCACGCATTTATTTATATTACAGGCTACTAATATCTTGGTCCAAAATATCTAGTCGCTGATCAATTGCATCTTCTAAATATATGATTGATGAAGGATCAGGATAATCACGTTCTAGTTTAGATATACTATTTTCACGGAGAAATATTTTATTACGAATAAGTTTATCATAGTTTCCTCTGTAGATAGATTTTATGTTATCACCATTCAAAATATCAGAACGTAAGAATGACCATCTTAATTTAAACTCTTCCTTATTATCGTCGCTAACTAATAATTTTGTTAGTATATGATGAGTTCTAAAATTATCATCAATTAAAAATGGAGCGTCGTATCCAGTAATACCAATTCCAAGAGTGGCATCAAAATCCCAGGAAACAAAAAAATAAGGACTTTCTGCATTTTTCCTCGCTACAAAAGTGTTATTTCCAAAATTATCAAAGGCTCCTAAAAGATTAATAAATATTAAAAAATCATATGCGTTGTTTTTATCAACTAAATCAGAATAGTTCTCTTCAAATTCATTAAGAGTACAACTACTGCTACAGAAGGTGAAATCTCTAAAATCATTCCAATCGAAATCTTCAGAAATGTCTGGATATTTTAGCCAATAATTTGCCCAAGAGACTGAATTATTATCGACAGGAGGGAAATCAATATTTCCTACTGCCCCTCCCCAACCTATAGCCTTATATAACTCGCCACCTTCTGATGAATTACTCAATTTATCTAGCTTTAGTTGCTTGCGATCAAGTCTTTCACCGAGGTAGTATAAGCCTAAATAACTATTATCAATAAATAATTCACAATAGATTCTATCGGCTCCTAATTGTAAATTTGGCTCTTCAGTTTGATAATGAACGCGACCGAAATTTAGCCAGAGTTCCATCGCACTCTTGTCCCTTATCATCATAGGTTCATTCCACATTCCATCCAGTAGCCAGTCATCATCACTTCTCATTCCTAATAACGAAACATCCCTATTTATTATGCCTTCAGAGTCTTCCCATAATTCTAAACGATATGACTTCTTTGGAAACAACTGTGAAGAACCACCTCTTACTCGGATTCCTAAGTTACCCGTACTGGTAGATTGACCATTTTCAATTATATTAAACTTCGAACTGCTATACAAATCACCAATATTTCCATCACCGGACGTTTCAATTTTCAAAATGGGGAATTCAGTCTTATAAAATACATATTCCTCACCTCGCCAATAAACTTTGTTAGAGTCACCTAGCTCAATTTTACTATCTTCAACTTCAAAATTAATTACTTCACCATCTAGAAGTAAACTTGACTCAGAAGGATTATTAACCGCTCCGTTATAAATTATCAATCTTTCTTCTGAGTCTATGCCCATGAGGGTGGATACTCCCCCAATATTGGAATTTGGAATTATGTCTTGGTCTTTAGAACATGAGATAGTTAGAATAAACCCTATGAACAACAGTAAGTATGATTTTTTCATGCTTAACCAATTTTATTTTTGAATGGATGTCTAGTTTTTTATGACTAACGCTCGCTAATCTATTGATTATCAATAGTCAGTTTACTTCTTCAAATTTACTTTTTCTCCATCAGCATATCAAATTTCTCTTGCAAACGTTTGCGAGGGAAATTAATTTGCCGTAGAAAAATTGAGAATTTTAATCTTCAATTTTGGTCGGTCGAATCTGTCTTGTACTGGAAATACTTTACACTTTTAAAAGGTGATAAAATATTAATTCCA
>CAZDWO010000152.1:0-2259 GCA_964509175.1 uncultured Saprospiraceae bacterium | reverse complement strand
GCTTTGGGAGCAGGGGGTCGCAGGTTCGAATCCTGCCGCCCCGACATACTTTAAGCCCTTGCACTTTTGTGCAAGGGCTTTTTTTATATTCTCATTTGAGCTTGCTCAATAATGAGAATATAAAAAAAGCTATTTTCTACAAAGTAGAAAAAGGCTTAAAGTTTATTACCAACGGTTTTCAGGAAGGCCAAAGGCAATCCTGCCGCCCCGACAAATCGAAAACTTTTCATGAGAGTGATGATTTTTTTGTGTCCGTAACGGAAAGACTACTTTATTGCTTTAGAATGCTAGAACGAAAATCTACAAAGTAAATAAGAATTTTGATTATTAAAGAATCATTTAAAAGATGGCAAAAGGTAATACTGTCGCCCTGACAATCAAAACCTATCTCCATACTCTAGAGATTGTAGAAACATTTTTTATTAGTGCTTACTAATTAGTCCACTCTTACATTCTTACTCCGCACATAGTACTCACTCTTATATTTTACGTCTAATTTAGTGGAAGATAAAATATACGATGGAAGAATTTACTATAGAGACTTTTTTGGCCAATTGGGCACCAGCATTTTTTACAACTATATTTATAATCGCCGTTTATAAGGCTACACAGTATTTTCTGACTAAGCAGGTCAAAAACCAAGAAGGTGGTTCTGTTTTGCGGTCATTGATATTGTTTTGTATTGCTCTAGTTGGGTTTATAGCTATAGTTCTTGCGATTCCTATGGATTCTGGGACTAAGGGTCAGATTTCTAGTTTAATAGGTATAGTTATAGCCGCAGTTCTTTCTCTGAGTTCGGCGACGTTCTTTGGAAATGGTCTGGCTGGAATCTTATTGCGATCTATTAATAATTTCAAACCTGGAGATTTTATTAAGGTAGGAGATATTTTTGGTCGAGTATCTGAGAGAGGCTTATTCCATACAGAGGTACAGACAGAAGATCGAGATCTTATTACACTGCCAAATATGCATCTTACCCAGAATCCCGTAAAGGTGATCCGAGCCTCTGGGACATTTATCTCTGGAGTATGTTCTCTAGGTTATGATGTGCATCACACCAAGGTAAAACAGGCATTAAAGAAGGCAGCGGAAGAAGCTGGACTCGAGGATGCTTTTGTAATTGTAAAGGAGCTAGGAGATTTTTCTATCGTATATAAGGTCTTCGGATTACTTAAAGATGCAAAGACAATAATTACAGCCAGATCAAAACTAAACTCTATGATGCTTAATGAACTGCACAATGCAGGAATCGAAATAGTATCTCCTAATTTTATGAATCAACGACAAGTAGGAGAGACGGTATTTATTCCTAAAAAGTCTAGAGTAGAGGATGAGGATCAGTCTAGTGTAGAGGAAGTAATTTTTGATAAGGCAGATCAGGCAGAGAGCATCCATAAAACCCAAGAAACGGTACAGAGTGTAGAAACTAAGATTAAGGAAAATCAGGAACTCTTAAAAACAGCAACTGAAGAAGAAAAGGAAAAAATAAATGCTCGAATAGAAAGGCTAAATGCTCTAAAAGAAAGAATGCAATCTAAAATAGAAGAGGGTCGAGAAGAGCTGAAGTACTAGGGTGGAAATAGATAATCCTGTGTAATTATTTTCTTTTGCCTAAGCATACAAGCTTTGGTGTATTTAATCATCATATTTGCTGCTTACTTTAAAGCATAGATGATAGATATCATAGGTTATATGGCGGCGATAATTACAACACTTTCTTTTGTACCGCAGGTCTTACATACGATAAAGACAAAAGATACAAGTGGCATCTCATTGGTTATGTATTCCACCTTTGTAGTCGGTTTATGTTTATGGTTTGCTTATGGAGTTCTGCTGATGGCTTGGCCTATAATTATAGCAAATGGAATTACCATTGTGCTCGCCTCGATCATCCTCTATCATAAATTACAGGAGAGTAGACAGAGTAAATAAATCATATTGACTCTGAGGTAGGCACAAAAAAAGCCCGACCCTAATCAGAGCCGAGCTTCTATTTATATCTTAAGACAGAAGTCTAGTCAGACTGTAATTTTGACAATAGTCTTAGGAACTCTACGTACAACCATACTACGGTAAATAATAGTCCCATTCCGAAATACCATTCCATATACTTGGGAGCTGCGGCTTGTTCTCCTTTTTCAAAATTGTCAAAATCTAATAATAGGTTAAGAGCTGCTACTCCTATGATCACTACAGTGATTCCTATTCCGATCATTCCATTTTCATGTATATATGGAACCTCAAATCCAACAAAATATC
>CAZDWO010000151.1:1269-2468 GCA_964509175.1 uncultured Saprospiraceae bacterium | reverse complement strand
TGAATTATAAAAAGAATGGAGATCTGCTATTAAGCATTAACATTCTTTCCCCCTAATCCTTCTCTATCTGCTGAGCATCTACAATCTTAAACATCAGATTATTTATATCATCAGCATTGAGTTGTAGAATGCCACGGAGTTTTATGGCACCAGAAGTAAACTTTACAGGATCGATGGCTTCTACCTCCATAACGGTTTCTGGACCAGCTCCACCACAGAAGAAACACATGTTATACGGAAAGGCAGAAAAGATAAATTCTTTGTGGCTTTTATAACCTTCTACAGGGATGATGTAACCCTTAAGTTCTACGACCTGACCACCTAGGTCTTTTATTTCTTGAGAGAAAACTGGGACATCTACTTTAAAACCCATAATCTCATTGTATTCCTTTTTATAGGTAATCTTACTGAGTGTCTTCCAGACATTGGGCTTCTTATCGGCTTTCTTTTCTGTGACCTCTTCTTTGGTATCGACAGCCGTTTGTCCATTGGCTGCAGCCAAAGCAAAGAAGGAAAAGAAGAACAGAGAAAAAATAGATTTATACATAAATAGAAATCGTTTTTGTAAGAATAAGACGCTATTTGCCGCTTAATGTTTTGTTGATGTCAGTATTATACGCTTTTATGGCAGGAATCAGAGCAGCAATGATGCCGATAACCAGCGAGGCTAGTAGTAATCTACCTTCATTTTTTCCAAATTTCCAACTGCTAAAATCGTACTGATATGCATCACTCATCGCTGATCCCATCAGAGAAGAAGCAAGATGACTAAGTGCTATACCGATGATAAATCCGATGATCGCAAGGATAAGCCCTTCGATTAAGATGAGCATAGACAACTGCACTGGACTCGCTCCACTTACTCTCATAAGAGCCAGCTCATACTTACGTTCTTGTAAAGATTTAAATAAAGAAATAAAAATACTCAGCCCAGAAACAAAGGCAATCAACATTGCCAGATACCTAAGAGCGTTAGTACCTACGCCTATATTGGCATTTAGATTATTTATCTGATACGCTGGAGAGGCAGCCATCAGCTCTGTGTTCTCATTTATATTACGAGCCATACTGAGCGACTGGAAATTTTTCTTGTTTTTAAACTGGACTAGGATATTTGTAATTTCTTCCTCTGGATGACTCAACAAGTCAACAACAGAGTTATCATGCACATGTCCGTGATGACCATGATCATCTCCATG
>CAZDWO010000151.1:0-1169 GCA_964509175.1 uncultured Saprospiraceae bacterium | reverse complement strand
ACTACCTTGAGAGCAGCATGGTCATGAGCCAAATCCTCATCTTCTTCAAAACCATGGCTACTGACAAAGGAATCTCCTAACTTAAGCCCAGTCTTACGAGCTACTATCGCTCCGATTGTTACTTCCTGATCTCTCACCCATTTCTTCCCGCTTTGGATTTCTGCTTCATACAGATCCATAATGTCATAGGTCGTTCCTACGATTCTAAAGGACCTATAATTATCCCCTAGAGATAAGGGAACAGCTTTTTTTATAAGTGGATGTTTGGGATTTAGAAAGGGCTTTGCATTTTCTATTTTTATGTTTCCCGTGGGATTATCGACGTGGTACATTCCACAAAGAATCATTTGCAGTGGACTTCCTTTGGCTCCGATGACCATATCGATGCCAGCGAGATTACTCTCAAATTTTTCTTTTACTTGATTATTAAAAAGCAGTAAAAAATTTATCAATCCTATACCGAGTGCAAACAGTATGATGTTGAGCAATAGTGTCAGCGGATTAGCGATGATATTTTTCCAGGCCAGTTTTAGCAGACTCATGATAGCACGATTTGGTGATCGATAATATCCTTTAGTCTATTGTCGTGAGTGACAATAAGCAGTGCAGCTCCGATTTTCTGAGCCTGCTGATCTAGTAGATCGATCACTTTCTGACAGTTGCCATCATCGAGTGCAGAAGTCGGCTCGTCGGCCAATATCAATTTGGGCTGATTTATAATCGCTCTAGCAATAGACACTCGTTGTTTCTCTCCCTCACTCAGGTTTTTAATTCTACTCCCTGCTTTATCTTGGATGTCTAGTTCTTTCAAGATGGCGATGCAATCGTCAGAGCTCACTTTGGCTTTGGCCAATTTTTGTGTCAGCAACAAATTATCCAATACAGAAATGGACTCTATAAAATGATTTTTCTGAAAGATGATTCCGATATTCTTTCCTCTAAATCTATCGAGCTGAGCAGATCCCATTCCTGAGATTTTCTGTCCTGCTATATCTATCTCTCCAGATTTGGCTGGCATCAGTCCTCCGAGCAGATTGAGCAAGGTGGATTTACCGATTCCCGATCTACCAAGAATCAGCAGCTTCTGCCCTGACTCACAGTGTATATCAGGAAACTCAAATGCATTCTGTGCATCGTACTTATAACTCAGATTAGAGGTTGTAATCATC
>CAZDWO010000150.1:0-2514 GCA_964509175.1 uncultured Saprospiraceae bacterium | reverse complement strand
CCATATACATCTGTATAATCACTACTCATAAAGTCTACACTTACTGTCTCTCCTGATTCTACTGCTCTGTCTGTAAACTCTAATGTCAATGAACTACTAGATCTGTTCTCACTACTCTGTCCTCCTACATTTGCTATCACGGAGTTATTTACATCTCCTATCTTAATGGCCACAAAATTTTCGTCTGTAAGATCAGCATCCAATGACTCAGTAATAATACTTTCTGAAAATTCCCATGGATCAAGTAGAGTCAAGGACTGTTGAGCATTAATCATTTTCCAAGAATTATTATTAGGTAGCTCTGTATAGATTCCTAGGATAAGTTTTCTTAATTCGACAAGGTCTATTGCTGTTATGTCAAATGAGGCATTTATATCCGCAGCAATCATTTTATATGGAGTATCCAAGGTTTCGGTACCCAAAATATGTTTTTGCATTAGGACTAAATCTAAAGTACTTACACCATTTAGATGATCATCGTTCTTCTGCCCTTGCAACTCATATTCAAAAGATTCTATGTTATTAGGAAATGCATATCGACCATCTGCATCGCTTATATCACTAATAGGATAATTAATA
Source organism: uncultured Saprospiraceae bacterium (assembly GCA_964509175.1). GTDB lineage: Bacteria > Bacteroidota > Bacteroidia > Chitinophagales > Saprospiraceae > JAHDHU01. Next base: position 1,935 of record CAZDWO010000150.1, on the reverse strand, counting down.
ATGTGCTCTGAATTAATTATCATTTCTACACCTGCTAGATTTTCTCCATCCTCTGTGTGGATAGATCCAGCGATCAATTTGGGGCTTCCTCCATAATCACAATTTGCCAAATACAAGGTTACATTACACATTGAGATATTGGGTGGACATGAATTATCCCAAAAATAAATAGGAAGATTAACCGTACCATCTTCATTCCAATCCAGATTATTACCACATACCAATTCCATATTTGGCTCAAAAGCCAAATCACTAAACGAAACAAGTACATCTCCACTACATAAATCATCAGATCCTATTACAAAATCCGTAGCCCACAATTCAACTGATGCTTTAGAATTTAATATTGCCGAAGCTATACTCAAACAATATGGTGTAGGAGCTTTTCTATCCACAACCATAAATTCCTGAGTTCTGCTTGTAATATTATTACATCCGTCGTTTACCGTCCACGTCACTACATGTGTATTACAACTATGTGCCACCTCTCCCAATTCTACGCTTACTTGCTCACCATTTCCAGTTTTAGCAACATAATAGATACCATCTCCATCGCTATCTCTTCCCTCCTGAAAATTCTCGTCTGCACCCTCGGCAAAACTAAAAATCTTGTCTATCGTTCCATCTCCCCAAATATCTACCTCGGCCTTCCATTCTAACCACTCGCTAGTGCATCCGTAATCTATCAATACGGTATCTAAATTATCTAAGTCGTTTTCATCAGGGAAATCTGTCCATGAAGCAAACTCTCCATAGGTATCCTCAAAAGCATCTATCCAGCCATCTGATAGGTCTAATGTATTTACAATTACAGTATCGATAAAACCATCGTCTCCTATCTGAGTTAGGACTATAGTTGCATCGCAATCTCCATCTGGATCAGTAGTATTATCGATCGGAAAGGTGGTAGTACCTCCCATAAGTTGAGGAGTATTATCATCGCTGACTATAATCTTAGTGACATGATTTGATTCTATACCCGTACACCAGTTGATTACATTATAGCTTCTCAATACTTTACGACAAGTCCATCTTCAAACCAAAAATTTTCATCTTCATAAGTCCAACCTATAAGATCACATGCACCCTCTCCCCATTGCGGCTGTTGTGGTCCCGGAATGCTATTACATACAATAGTCTGATCATTCTGAAAACTGATTGCATTTGGATCAAAATTAGATCCACTATCGAGAACGGTAACAATCTGTGTGCAACAGGCCGGCGGTTGAGAACTTCCTACTGGCTGCACCGTACAGTATGTGGCTCTAATAATTCCTATCCCACAATCACTAGTTAGATCTTCTACAGTTAAAACTGTTTCTACAGGAAAGCCGTTATTAAATCCAGATGCAGGTCCTGACATAGACTCCCAGTCCCAGCCACATTCTATTTCTAGATCCGCTGGACAATTGATTACTGGAGATAATTTTAACTCAGTAATGCTTTCTAAATATTCTATATCGCTTAAACCAAAATCATTAGAAAATAAATTCAGTGTGGATGTAAGTAGGATACATAAGTATATCAGCCTTGTTGTTTTGAAATAGGGCATTTCAAGTTGAGTTTAGGTTCTAAAATATGTAGTTCGTCAATTTCTAAAGATAGGATTATTAATGGGAAGAATTCGAATTTTAATTATCGATAGAAGGTGGATATTTGGAATTTTCATCCATTTTTTCCATTGAGAGAAATGGGATGGTTTTTACAGGGCACAAAAAAGACCTGAGTTACGTACTCAAGTCTTCTTTCATTTTTTATTCTTTTAGCCCAATAGTACCGTCGGGATTAATTTTTTAATGATGTTTAGTCATTAGAAAAGAAAAGGCCCAAGTGGAAACTTGGGCCTTTTAGAACAATCTCTAAACCAAAACTTTTACTCAATCACAATCATTTTCTTAGTAGCTGTAAAGTCTCCACTTTCTAACTGGTAGTATA
>CAZDWO010000149.1:0-2634 GCA_964509175.1 uncultured Saprospiraceae bacterium | reverse complement strand
TAATTTTAAAAGAAAAAATGGCCAACAATCGCCGAACTCAACAAAGTCGTTCACCACTTGGTGGTTTTATGCCGATTCTTATACTAGCTGCGGTATTTTTTGTAGGCTATCTAGTAGTCAAAAGTATTTTTAGTCTCATTTATTTTTTAGCGATACCGATTTTTATCATTACGATGATTCTAACTTTTATATGGGATAAAACAGTAATCACTAATTACTTGAAAAATCTGATGGGTCGTTTTTCTACTAATCCTCTCATGGCGATTCTACAATCGGCATTTACGGTAGTCGGCTTTCCCTTTGTAAGTAGTTATCTCGCTTTTAAAGCCTTTATGAAAAAGAAACTAAGAGAATTTACTGGTCAGTCTAATCAGCCAGCATCCAAAGAAGATAGCTACACAGATTATGAGGAGGTAGAAGAAGAGAACGAGGATTTCCTTGAACTAGAACCCTTAGATGACCCAAAACCTCAAGCAGAACCTTTAAAGGATAGCAATTCTTCTGGTAATGAGTATGAGGATTTGTTTGATTAAATGATTCTACTCTATTTTCTTATTTGCTTAATTCTATCTATTGCCTATCTGGCTACGATATCTAAGATATATTCTGGATGGACTGCTCTTAAGGAAGTGCAGCTTCCTAAGGATCATAATCCCTCTAAGTTAATATCCATAATTGTTGCTGCTCGTAATGAGGAGCATGGTATTAAGGAGTGTGTAGAATCTATTCTGGCAATTGACTATCCACAAGAATTGTATGAGCTTATTATGGTAGATGACCACTCCGATGATGAGACTTTAGAGATAATGAATTCCTTTGAGCATTCTTGTTTAAAAATTCTATCTCAAAAGGATGGAGTGCATGGAAAGAAGGCTGCATTGAGTTTGGCTATTGCCAAATCTAAAGGAGAGATAATCGTTACGACAGATGCAGATTGTGTGGTGAGAAAAAACTGGTTGAGAGTAATCAGTTATGCTTATGATACTAAAGATATTAAATTGGCAACAGCACCAGTAGTTTTTACTCCTGGGTCTAATGTGGTGGAGAATTATCAGGTTCTAGATCTGGCAGGTATGATGGCAGTTACGGCTAGTGGAATTTTTAATAAAACCTACTATCTGGCAAATGGAGCCAATATGAGTTTTACAAGGGAGGTCTTCGATGAGCTAAATGGTTTTGAAGGGAATGAGCAGTACGCATCTGGCGACGACATGTTCTTGATTCATAAGTTGGCCAAAGAAAATCCTGATGCTGTATCATTTTTAAAAACGACAGCAGGTACAGTTACGACACAATCAGAAAGCACATTTAAAAATCTACTCCAACAAAGAAAACGTTGGGCTACAAAATCTAAAGCCTACTCAGATCGGTCTCTACAGATTCTACTCGTTTTTATTTTTATGTTTAATCTACTTATAGTTGCTAATGTATTGCTGAGTTTTTGGTTAGGAGAGATACTATTTTTTATTGCCTTACTTATGCTGCTTTTTAAGTTTACGATGGACTATCTCTTCTTAAAAAATATGACCAGTTATTTCGATCGCAGAAAATCTATGAAGGCTTTTTTCCCTGCTTCGCTATTGAGTATTTTTATCATTTTGTATTCTGGATGGGTCAGCATATTTTCTAAGACTTATGTTTGGAAAGGAAGGAAAACGCAATAGGCAAGCTCAAGTTCAAGTGTCAAATGCAAATTCAAAAAATATGGCTGATGGCTTGGGCAGATTCTTATGAATCAACGTACTTTTGCATAGCTTCAATTAGAAGATTATGAAGAATGTATTACTTTTTATTTTTACTCTTTTGGCTACAGCCATAAATGCTCAAGACATGACTATTCCTTACGCTCAGATTTCAGATTATCCAGAAAGTTATACTCCGCAGAATGTGGCGAGTCGTATGATAGATGGATTAGGATATCGTTTATACTGGGCGACAGAAGGACTCTCTGCTCATGAAGTAACTTATAAACCTGAGGGCAAAGACACTAAGTCCATTGACGAGACCATGGATCATATGTATATGCTAGCCTTGACCATAAAAAACGTCTGTCACCATCTACCCAACGAGCGTCCGGCTAATGTTCCAGAGATGGATTACAATCAAAAGAGAGAGGCGATTCTAAATATGCTCCATGATGCAAGTAGCTTTTTGAGACAGACAGATAAGCCACTCGATACTTTACAGATAATTTTTAAAAGAGGAGAGAGAAGTTCAGAGTTTCCGTTTTGGAATTTGATAAATGGTCAGATCTCTGATGCCATCTATCACACTGGACAAATAGTATCCTACAGAAGATCAGCTGGTAATCCGATGGATCCGATGGTCAATGTTTTTATGGGTAAGAATAGGGTTCCTAGGTAAAAGTTGGTCTTTATTAAGTTTTATCTTTTTCCAGTTATTTGATGGGCTGTAATCCATTTTAGTTTTTCTTTATCTAGAATAACTACTATAAATAAGAGAACAAGGAATAGTACTAAACTATTTATTCCAGCATTGCCATCTGTATAGAAGTATAAAAATAAAGCAATACTAGAGAGATAAATAAATGTCTTTAAAAAAATGGATTTATATTCTAGCTCAATGCTGTCCTAAATAAAAATAATGAAAGGAGAGATATTAATGATATGGTGC
>CAZDWO010000148.1:0-2707 GCA_964509175.1 uncultured Saprospiraceae bacterium | reverse complement strand
AATAAATATATCCATCAGGCTATAAATTTGGCAACAGCCAAAAAGTAAATTCTTATTAGAGGCTTATTTTCTCGCTACTTGGCAATATATTTTATCTTTAGACAACGTATTTAATTATTTATCATTTATTAATTATAAGAAACTAAAAATTATAACAAATGTCAATTGGACAAAATAGACCCGAGTTTAAACTCCCCAACTTCAACTTTGGAAAATACATCGTCTTTGCTTTTATCTTCTTCTTTCTATTTACCATACTTTCTTCTACGGTATTTCTGACGGTAGATCCAGGTCAGGAAGGTGTATTATTTAAGAGATTCGGTGGAGGTATCGATAAGGAAAAAGTTTATGGTCAAGGATTCCACGTAATAATGCCATGGAATAAAATGTATCTCTATGACATCAGAACTAAGGAAGGGCAGGAAGAAATGAGAGTATTGTCAAAAAATGGACTGAATATAGAAGTAGATCTGTCTTATCGATTTATGCCTATGACTGGCAAGATAGGATACCTACATGAGGAGATTGGAGATAAATACCAAAGCAGGATTATAATACCAGAGATTAGGTCTGCAACTAGAGAGGTCATCGGAAAGTATCTTCCTGAAGAACTCTATTCTACTAAGAGAGAGGCGATTCAGGATGAGATCGAGCAATTGACAAAAAGTGCCTGTGCTGAAAAGAACATTACCATAGATGCCATTTTGATAAAGGAGGTAGCTCTTCCAGCTAACCTACGTACCTCTATAGAGCAGAAGCTACAGGAAGAGCAGCTGGCCTTTCAGTTTGAGTTTAAGCTGGACAGAGAGCGTAAGGAAGCAGAGCGTAAGATTATCGAAGCTGAGGCAAAGGCTGCTGCAAATAGAATACTGAATGCCAGTCTTACAGACAAAATTCTAAGAGATAAAGGAATAGAAGCTACGATGGAACTAGCGGGATCTGAAAACTCTAAGGTCGTCGTAATCGGCGGAGGAGGAGATGGATTACCACTGATTCTCAATAACTAATTAATATGGCATAAAGCTCTTAAGCAAGTGCATAAAAAAAGGCGATAATCCAGATGGATTATCGCCTTTTTATTTTTTTATTAAAGTGGCTTAGTTACAAGCTACTTCTGCAGCGTCGATGATAATCTTACCACCACAGTTAGAATTGCTGTTATAATCTATAATTTGCTTTCTATTATCTTCAGATCTTACTTCTACTCTTCCTCCTAGAGGACAAGCACAGAATAAATCAAACGACATCTCCTGGTCTACAGTTACAGAAAGTTTTTCTCCTACATTGTTAGTATATGACATAATACCGAAGTTAATTATTGCCAAATCATCAATATATGCAAGAGGACCGATAGCATCACCATTATTGCCATCTACATCTCTAAAATTGATTTCTCCCTGCTGCATGTTTAAGATTTCAAAATTTCTCAGTTCAGGAGTTTCTACCGTTAAACCAGAAATATCTAATGCATAGCTATCTAAGCCGAATACATCGTTTCCTTTAAAAGTAGCTCTAAATATTGCATCAGCACCTTTAAGACCTATCTGGTTTCCATTAATGCTAAAGTTGTCTTGTGGAACTAAGATAATCTCCATGTCTCGTACACCGATTCTATCACTTACGTATACATCGAGATCACCATCTATATCATTATTGCTATCCGTAAGACATCCTAGCTCGTAAGCAAAAGTTAATGTTTTAGGAAAGATATCTGGATTATTATCCTTTTGGTCTGGACAGTCATTTCTGTTTGTTGCTACATCTTCTCCATCAAAGCTGATTAGTTCTGGGTTAGAATAAGCTGCTACTAATACTTCTTGTACCATAGTCTTAGACAATTGCATAACCGTAGAAAATGGTTCATAGCCTCTGTCTAAAGCAATCTCATGTTCTTCCTGGTCTGCACAACTTGCAAATAAAAGTGCCACCATGGATAATAAGGTAAATCTAAATTTCATTTTGTAGATATTAAGAATATTTAAAAAGCCCTATAAAGGGATAAATCATTTAAAAAATGGTGGAAGTAGTCTCTTAGAATACATATTACAAAAATATGTAATATCTTGGCGTTAAGTTCTCTTATGATAACAAAAGTCAAATATATTATATTATCCTTCCTTCTATTAGCCATTATCGGCATTCTGTGGAATCATTTTGTCGGATACTTTACCAATGATCAGTTGTACAGTGTTTTAGACGAGATTCCACCTAATAGGGTCGGATTGTTATTAGGAACTTCTCATAAAGTAAAGGGTGGCTATGTTAATTTATATTACAAACATCGCATAAACTCAGCCGTTAAATTGTATAAATCTGGTAAAGTCAAGAAGATTATCTGCAGCGGTGATAATGGTACAAAATATTATAACGAACCAGTACAAATGCAGAAAGATTTAATGCGAAATGGGGTGAAAGAAGAAGATATTTATCTCGACTATGCAGGATTTAGAACCTTAGATTCTGTAGTACGTGCTAAGGAGATTTTCGGTCAAAACCGAATAACTATTATATCTCAAAAATTCCATAACGAGAGAGCAGTATTTATAGCGAGATATAAAGGAATAGATGCAATTGCATTTAATGCGGAGGAGGTAAAAAATTCTTCTAGATGGAAAATAATGCTAAGAGAAAAAATTGCCAGAGCCAAAATGGCTCTGGACTTAATTCTTAATAAACAGCCTAAGTTTCTAGGCAGTCCGGTTGTTAT
>CAZDWO010000147.1:0-2729 GCA_964509175.1 uncultured Saprospiraceae bacterium | reverse complement strand
GAAGCATTTCCAATAAATCAAAAAGGTTCATTCCCATAACTCCTTCTGGGTAGTGGCCCTTTAAACCTTGCTGCAGCTAAGCTGAATTTTTCATGTTCTTCTGCCTCCAATTTGGAGCTACCATGTACTATTGCTCTTGACAAAAGCTCTTGCGCAGCCAAAATTAATAAGGCATTGACATCTTTAATTTGAGATCTTGTGGCTATTTCGCCCCCAAGCAATAATTTTTCTTTATTTTCCATTGATTTTTACTATTATTTAAGTTAATATAAACAGCTTAAACATTCATCATATCATAAAGGAGAACTAAAATATGGCAAAACATAATCTACAAAAAAACTGGCAAGAATTAGTGTGGAAGTGGCAAGAGAATTGATAGGGCAAAAGGTCCGAAAAATATCTGGCAAACCATTTAAAAGCGGTTCAAAAATAAACACAGTTTCTGAAATAACAGAAAATCCAAATACTAACAATTTGGCGTTTAGTTTTCTAGAAGATGAGTCTTTAGTAGATACACATCAATGCAGGGCACATATTCCTCGTTATTTGGTCTTTGTCGGATATAGTTATGATGCGTCCATTTGTCAAGGTGGAGCAAGAAACTTTACAGAATCCTACTCCACCTATAGTGAGGCTGTGAATAAAGCCAAAAAACTAGTCGAAAATAAAGATGATATTGAAGAGGGTATTTGGTCCCATATTTTCGATGGGGCTACACTGAAAGTTGTAGCGGAATATGGGGCAAAATAGTCTCGGGCACATCCCCAAGGGGGTTATAATAGCACAAAGCTAAGAGTTTACCATTTTAAGTTCCGTACTAAATTTCTTTTTGCACTGGTCCGATATTTTTTAAACTATATCCTCTTCCATTAGAGACAGCTTTTATCTTTAAATTATTTATACAGTTCTTATTTTTATTTTTCTTATTTTTTTATTAAAAAAACTTTAATCTACAAAATTACCAAAAGAAGTAATATCGTTTACGCTACTTAACGGAATGTTAAGAATATGCAATAACTCTACAGTATCACTAAAATCTACTTTATTACTAAAATAATCAAAAGCATGTACCCAGCTAGGGTCTAGCGCTTCCATTTGTGACCTAAAAGCGGGCAAAGTATTGCTGCCTGTGCCTGTATCAGCTAAATCTGCAGTATTATTTCCCCCAACATTGCCATTATCAATTAACTGATAAATAGTATTGGCTTGCATCCAACTAAGTTTCCCAGCATTCGTTTCTTGCTGATTAAACCCAGCACTGTGTTGCACTATTGTTACTCTACTTTGTATAGTAGATAGAGGTATACCTAATGAAACCAGTCTTTGAAGAACATCATATGTAAAGTCACTAGGACCTCCCTCTGCAATTTTCACCTGTCCGCCCGCTTGAAGTATAGGTAAAAGGCCTTGGGCTTGCTGTTCTACCGCAGCTGTCCAGCGAAAGGCTGTGTTATTGATCAGTCCAGTGGGATAAGAGTCATCTGCTACTTCTTGCGCCATCTGATAACGTAATCCATTTGGCCCTTGTCCCAGTCCACTTGTATTACTTTCATAGTCAGCTCTACGGTTCTCACCATAAGTACCTAGATTTACAAAAAGTGCTGTGTTGTTGATGTCTAACCCTGTACCATCAGAGGCATTATTAGCGGCTGCATCAGGACCAAATAGAAACCGATCCATCAGTGAACCATTGGCTGCAATGGCCTGTAAATCATCTCTATCGGGAGCTATATCATAGTTTAATACAATTGCTACAGTATCAGTGTTAGGATTAGTTACTACTCCTGTGCCACTAGCAGTAGGATCACAGGGTTCTGCATTAAGAAGCTGCACCCCTACAGTATCAATCGCAAACCTTTGAGATCTACCCCCAAGTTGAAATGTATGAGTACCCACTGGCAAGTCTCTAAGGATTTGTCCGAATACACCCGAGCTAGGTTCACCTGCATCATACGGGTGCCAAGTTTCAGGGGGCTTATTACCAAACAGAACAAATTTAGTCCAGTTACTAGAGTCAAATGTGGCGGAAGAAGGGTTAGTGCCAGATAACCATCTGAAATAAGCATCATTATCTGCATCGCTTGCCCCTCCCGTGTTACCGACTCTTGCAGCTGTGCTAGCTGTAAAGATATAAGTGCCGGGAGTTGTAATATTGACTGTGTAAGTTGCAATGCCTACGGGATTTGTGCCATTAAGAACAAAATTATTGGCACCTCTCCAAACAATGTATTGACCATTTTCAGCACTTGCCACAGCTGACTCTGTACTCCAGCCTGCCCCAGAAAATGCACCATTTTCTGCTTGCAAAGTTATAAGAGAGTCTTCATTGGTACATTCTTGTGGTGGCGGATCTATGGTACCACTACCATTAATAGTTTCATCTATCGCTACTTCTCCATCTACTTTAATCTCATTTCCTCCCAGATCCATAGGAGTGAACCCGCCGGGGGCATTGGAAAGATCAGAAGCCCCATCTATTACAGCCCCTTGATTAACATAAATATTAGAGCCTGAGGTATGATTTTCAATAGTGTTACCACGTAAATCTACATCAAAAACTGCAGCTTGATTAGGCACAGAAATTTCCACACCATGCACTCCTCCACGACAATTTACTGGACAAGTTTGTCCTCCATTAATCACAGTATTGGCAAAAAAATCAATATTTGAACCTTCTGCAATATATACTTGCCCTCCGCCTGTAAATCCATCGCCAAACTGGGGAGCTA
>CAZDWO010000146.1:0-2777 GCA_964509175.1 uncultured Saprospiraceae bacterium | reverse complement strand
GTCAAATAGGATTGCCCTGGAGCTCGTCGTGCCTTGGTCGATACTGAGGATGTAGGTGGATGACATAGATTATAAGTCTGGTGAGTATTAAGGCGACGCAATATACTCAGAGTAAAGATAGGACAACAAGAATGGGAATCAAATGCCGTGTGACGGCGAAGACAAGTTACGCAGTTATCTAGTTTAGACGCTGGCATTAACTCTGTAAAGCTGTAGAACTGCAGTATTCTCAATTTCATTCTTCAAAATTCCCATTAGTGCTTGTATGTCATCATGCATGGTCATATATGTAGCGTAATCTACTCTTAAATTGTTGCCATGAGCTATTGTGTTTCGAATATCAACTAAGTCGTCGATAAGGGATTTGTATCTCTTGAATAAAGAATCATTCAGATCTAGTATAAATAATACTTCCTCGAAAACACTATACCTTAAATTTGATTTAGTCTGAATTACATTCTTTGTTTGGATGTTTGATTTACTTGGTAGTAGTTCAATTAATAACTCTATCGATCTAGTCCTTTCTCTTATGCTCTTGACTTCCAACTTGCCAATTTTTTTTGAGAGTGAAAGTGCTATAAATTGAGGTTTGAGAAATTTATGCTCAATATGTTGTGCTGCAATATATTGTAAATAGTATTCACATGATATTTTCGTAAACCCCTCCCAGTGAGCATAAAGAATTGGAATAGAGAATCTTAAAGCTGCATTTTGAAGTGGGTTTTTTTTTATAGGGATTTGATCTTTAATTATTTTCAACTCCTTTCTACGCCATGCAAAATCAGCAGTTATTTTATTTGATAGTTGGTCGTATATTCTTATGTTTTTTCCCATTATTTACTGAAGTGATTTTTTGCAAAGGGTAGTAATTTAGGTATTCTTGACTTTGCATTGGAACCTGAACCCGACGTGTCATTGTATCCATCTTGAGAATACAGTGCTTTTACTTTGTCTAGTAATAAGTCATCATCAGTTGGGAAGTTGTAGCTTTTAATGTTGGAACTAACACCTACTGATATTGCTTCATAGGCTGACTCTAAAAATTTGCCTTTAAAATCGAACCCATTGTATTTTTTGAATGATTTGTCTCCAAGTATTCTATTTAAAACATTAAAGGTGGCTTCAAATTGATTTTTAAATTCTTTAAAATTAAGAGTGTCATCTGTTAATAGAATGTCGTTGATGTCATCTAAAAAATCACCGACATCTTTTTTTCTATTATATGTAAAGTGATTTAAAGCTATGTATCGTAATAGTAACTCCATTTGGTATTGTTCTTCCAGAAGCCTGTCGGACAAAGAGAGGCAATTAATGAAATTCTCATTAGTAGCTAAGGAATTGAACCATTCAAATTTGGCCGGATCAATCATAATCATTACATTATTTCTAACCTCCTGATTTGATGCATTTGAACCGCCTGTGTTCAGCCTTTGGAACACCTCGAATTTAGCCCTATCGTCCGATTCACTTAGGATTATAGTAAGATTTATCTTTGCTCTTTTAAAAGAAAGCTTTAGATTTGCCGGTAGCTCAAATTCTGGCAATTCTTCGTTTTCCCACTTTATTCCCTCTAAAGCTGGAATGTATTTAGTTGATTCAAGTATTAATGGTTCTTGATCCCTTAAAACTCCAAAAAATTGAAGAATAGACGAAGTTCTTTGAAGGCCATCAACTAGTTCCCATACTCCGCTGGAATCTTGATATACAAAAATAGAGGGAACTGGAATTCCAAGTAGAATCGACTCGATTAGTTTTACTTTTTGAGAATGAGACCACCTGAAAAGTCTTTGATATTCAGGTCGAATCACAATTTCATTATTAATATATAGATTCATTAATTCGCCAACAGACATTGAGTAGCTTTCTGTCTTAAAATAGGTTCTTCTTGTTTCAATTTGTGATATTAAGTCATTCATAAGTATATTTTCATAATTTTTATAATTGTATCAAAAAAAATTTTTGCCATTGACCCTGTAGCAAATCTTTTTTGGTCTACTTGCTTTTTAAAATTGTTAAGGCATTTTAATTGTACCGTTACGGAGGCTACCATAAGGAACGTCAACGCTGCTATGGACTCCATTTGTGGTGGTAAGTTAGGCAAAATGTGCCTTTCTAATAGTGTAAATATACCAGTAGATGATCAAGCCTGATACATTGTGTGATGATCATATCCCACAGTGCTTTCAATTCTAGGGCTTCAGCTCGTATTCATGGATGAGGATCTGAGTGGTGATCTTCAGCATAGCGGAGAGGTTGCGTCTCATACCGACTGTCAGCTTGCGTTTACGGTTTAGCACTTCTGATATGGGACCTTTTGAGCCTATGATACCTACTAAGTCCTTTTGCTTTATCTCCAGTTCTTCCATGCGGATCCGTATCATAGTTATGGGGTCAGGCGCTTCGATAGAGTAGTGCTTGTCCACGTATTCCTCAATGAGCAGTGCTAGTACATCTGCTTCCTGACCTTCTTTGGATTTAGGGTTTGCGTCGAAGAGGACGTTTAGCCTGTCAAGCGTCTGGTCGTATTCCTTATTTGTCATTATTAGTTTCATCTTAGACTGTGTTAGTATCTATTTTTCATCTTGACTGTGAGTACCTATCAATCTGATAAAGACCCATTGTTTGGGGTAGTTGATCTTGGCTACGAGTCGATAGTCATTGCCCTTTATGTTGAATACTACCCAGATTCTATCTTTATCCCAGAGATATCACCTGTGAAGCGACTTCCCATGACCATCCCCAATAAACACACTGCCTACCCACTAGACCACTATGAT
>CAZDWO010000145.1:0-2891 GCA_964509175.1 uncultured Saprospiraceae bacterium | reverse complement strand
ATCCTTCAGGCATCTATCATGTGGAGTATCTGCCTAGGGATAATAAGGAGCGGCTTATTTATACTGGGAAGGTGGTGGTGGAGTAAATTCAAATTCAAGTGTCAAGCTCAAATTCAAAGTGGTTCTGGTCTCCGGCGATGGATTCAGCTTTCTTTCGCTAGGGCGAGGTCATTCCCTTCCATTTTTCAAGGGAAGGGCTAGGGTTGGGTAAAAAACTATGCTCGGTATAAAACGTGCTTTTGTCGGATGTATCAAGAGCAAGTTCAAATTCAAGTGTCAAGCTCAAATTCAAAGTGCTTCTGGGCTCGGGCGATGTATTCAGCCTTTTGTTCGCTAGGGCGAGGTCATTCCCTTCCATTTTTTCAAGGGAAGGGTTAGGGTTGGGTAAAAAAATATGCTCGGTATAAGCTGTGCTTTTGTAGGATGTATCAAGAACAAGTTCAAATTCAAGTATCAAGCTCAAATTCAAAGTGCTTCTGGGCTCGGGCGATGGATACAGCCTTTTTTTCGCTAGAGCGAGGTCATTCCCTTCCATTTCAAGGAAAGGGTTAGGGATGGGTAAAAAAATACGTTCGTTATAAATCGTGCTTTTGTCGGATGTATCAAGAGCAAGTCAAATTCAAGTATAAATCCGCCTAATCAGCGATGCTCAACCCCTAAGAATTACTAACAATCAGAACAATCTCTCCTTTAATAGATTGCCGTTCTTTTAGAATAAGAGAAACCTCAGAAGCAGTCCCCTTTATAACCTCCTCATGCAGTTTAGACAATTCTCGGATAACTGCGACTTGCTTTTCCTCCCCCAAAAACTCCGCCACCTGATCCAGACACTTCACAATCCGATGAGGAGACTCATAAAGCACAATAGTACATGGAAGTGTAGCCAAAAACTTAAGCCGAGTCTGTCTCCCTTTTTTCTGAGGTAGAAAGCCTTCAAAATAGAATCGATCACATGGCAATCCACTCATTACTAAAGCAGGGATGAGAGCAGTAGCTCCAGGAAGTGCAGTAACAGGAATGTCATTTTCGTAGCAAGCTCGTACGAGTAGAAATCCAGGGTCTGATAAGCCAGGAGTTCCAGCATCAGATATCTGAGCTATTTTCTTACCGGCTTTGAGTGCTTCTATCCATCTGTCTACGGCATGATGCTCATTGTGAGCATGGAAGGCAGACATTTTATTGTCTATCTCTAAATGTTTTAGGAGCTTACCACTTACTCTAGTGTCCTCACATAAAATACAATCTACCTCTCTGAGCGTCTCGATGGCTCGGAGGGTGATGTCTTTTAGGTTTCCTACAGGAGTAGGAACTAGATATAACATAGTTTGAGTTTAAGCCGCTTCTACCTGGAAGCTATAATCTTCCATAATGACATTGGCGAGTAGTTTTTTGCAAGCCGCTTCTACTTTGGCCTCAGCCTGCTCCTTATTATCTGCCTCTAGGTCTATCATGATATGCTTGCCGATGCGTACGTCGATTACATCATGGATATCCACGTTTTTCATGTTATTTGCCACTGTTTTCCCTTGCGGATCGAGCAATTCCTTCTTGGGCATGATGTTTATATGAGCCTTAAATTTCATTTAAATGGTTTGATAGGACAAAAATAGAAATCGTTTTGAATGTAAAGCAGAATAATAAGGGTAGTTAAGCAATTATAATTTACCTTTTATACGCCATAATCTAGTTATTTTCGTTACTGATATAAGCTATATTTAATTTATGAAGCATTTTTTACTGATAGGGTTTGTCTTTTTACTTGGAACACAGGCTATTGCACAACCGACTAATTCTAATTGTTCGACGGCTTTCGAGATTCCAGATCCTACTGACTACTGTTCTTCTTTTGGAGAATTTAATAATAATAATGCTGGGGATAGTGGTCTAGGAGCAGCTACCTGCTTTAATAATGCTAATAATGATGTGTGGTTTAGATTTGTGGCTCGTGCCAAAGCAATTAATATTACTGTTACAGGAAACTCCGCAGGACAGATGTCGGGAGGAACCTTAGTGCAGCCAGAGGTGGCACTTTATGACGATAATGGCTGTAATGGTGCTTTTTTTCAGCGACAATGTGACTCAGATGCAACTAATGATGGAGCAGCTAGTGTTTCTCAAGGGGGACTTACAATAGGACAATCCTATCTTATCAGAATAGATGGTAGAGGAAATGCCCAGGGAACTTTTACGATATGTACCAAAAACTTTAACCCTCCAGTGACTCCTGGACAAGACTGTAATACTGCAGCTGTCCTATGTGATAAGAGTTCTTTTATAGTCGATGCCTTATCTGGAGGTGGAGCAGATGACCAAGAATTTATAGGAATTCCATGCCAGACTCCTGGCTCTAATTTTACAGAAATGGATGCTACATGGTTTAGATGGACCTGTGAGACTACGGGTACATTAACTTTTACACTTGATCCACTTATTCCAGGTGATGATATAGATTGGGCCTTGTTTGAGCTGCCAAATGGCATAGACGATTGCTCGACAAGAATACATCTACGATGTGCTTTTAATAGTCCAGATAATATGGTAAATGATGGAAATGATTGTGGTGATTTAACCGGCTTGAATGCAGGGTCTAATGATACTGCTGAAGACCCAGGATGTGAGGATAATGCGGAAGATGGATTTGTTGAGCAGATTACTATGACCGCTGGAACCTCATATACTCTAGGTATAAATAACTTTACCACTAGTAATATTGGTTTTGAAATTACCTTCGGAGGAAGCGGCACCTTCGTAGGGCCCACTCCTGCATTCACCATAGATCCACTAGAAGGCCTAAGATGTGATACCTTCTTTACGGTAACAAACAATAGCTTTTTTGATCCTATGAATGGAGAGATAGTAAGCTACGATTGGAATTTTGGAGAGAGAGCCAT
>CAZDWO010000144.1:0-2943 GCA_964509175.1 uncultured Saprospiraceae bacterium | reverse complement strand
ATGTTAAAATATTTAATTCAAAAATTGAGATTAGACCTAGTTGTCTCTAGGCTTATCCTTTTTAATATCCTTTACAATGTCCTGTACATCCTTGGTTGCTTTATTGAGCTTTTTTAAATTTTTATCCTTCTCCTTTTTCTTAGCAGTCTGAGGCTTATCAGAGCTTCCTGTTGCTTTTTCAGTAAAAGTAAACCCCTTCTTATCTGTACCGATATATATGGTATCACCTGGTCCATAACTACCGGTGAGCACAGATTTAGACAACTCGTTTATGATTTCTTTTTGGATAACTCTCTTGAGTGGTCTCGCTCCAAACTGCGGGTCATAGCCCAAATCAGCAAGTAAATCCATCGCAGAATCAGAAAACTCGATACTGATTTCTTGCTTAGCTAGATTTTTCTTAGTCTTCTTGAGCACTAGGAAGGCGATTTTTTTAATCTCTTCTTTGGTCAGTGGAAGGAACATGATTTTATCATCGATTCTGTTTAGAAACTCTGGTCTCAGATTTTCCTTCAGTGCCTCGAATACTTCCAGCTTAGTCGTTTCGATAATTTCCTGTCTATGCTCACTACCGACTGCTTCTAGATCTTCAAAGTTTTCTAGTATCGTCGATGCTCCCATATTAGAAGTCATGATGATGATGGTGTTTTTAAAATTGGCTACTCGACCTTTATTGTCTGTCAGCCTTCCATCATCTAGTACCTGTAGAAGAATATTAAAAGTATCTGGATGAGCTTTTTCTATCTCATCTAATAGTACAATAGAGTAGGGTCTTCTTCTTACAGCCTCCGTAAGTTGTCCACCCTCATCGTAACCTACATATCCTGGAGGAGCTCCGACCAGTCGAGACACAGAGTGCTTTTCCTGATACTCACTCATATCTATACGTGTAATCGCTCGCTCATCATCGAAGAGTACTTCTGCAAGAGACTTAGCCAGTTCTGTTTTTCCGACACCGGTAGGACCTAGAAATATAAAGGATCCTATCGGTTTATTAGGATCACTCAGACCAGCTCGTGATCTACGAATTGCATCAGATACTGCGACCACTGCTTCTTTCTGTCCGATGAGTCGTTTACCGATCTCTTCCTCTAGCTTAAGCAGTCTTTCTTTTTCTGTTTTTAGCATTTTGGTCACTGGAATTCCAGTCCACTTAGCGATTACCTCAGCGATGTCGTTACCGGTTACTTCCTCATTTGTAAATCTGCTGTCTTCTGGTAGTTTGTCCAGCTTTGCCTCCGCTTTTTTGAGAGCTTCTTCTTTGGCTTTCAGGTCTCCGTATTTGATTTTTGCGACTAGTTCAAAATTGCTTTCTCGCTCTGCTACCTCTGCATCATGTTCTAGATCTTCGATTTCTTTCTTGATCTTTTGCATCTCATCTACGATGTCTTTCTCACTTTTCCACTGTGCTGTGATGGAGTCTAGTTTTTCTTTGGTATTGGCGATTTGCTCATTGAGAGATTTAAGTTTCTTTTCGTTTTTCTCTCTTTTTACGGCTTCTCTCTCGATTTCTAATCTTCTGAGTTTACGATCTATCTCATCTATTTCTTCTGGGACTGAGTCTAGTTCGAGTCGGAGTTTTGCAGCAGCCTCATCGATAAGGTCTATGGCCTTGTCTGGTAACTTACGCTCGGTAATATATCTATGAGATAACTCTGCAGCAGCAACCAGTGCTTCATCAAGAATATCCATCTTATGATAGATCTCGTATTTATCCTGAATTCCTCGTAGTATAGATATGGTATCTTCTACACTTGGCTCATCTACATATACGGTTTGGAATCTTCTTACTAATGCTTTGTCCTTTTCAAAGTGTTTCTGATACTCATCTAGGGTAGTAGCACCGATGGTTCTGAGCTCTCCTCTAGCGAGTGCAGGTTTTAGGATATTTGCCGCATCCATAGCACCGTTACCTCCTCCAGCACCTACGAGGGTATGAATCTCATCGATAAATAAGATGATGTTTCCATCTGAGGATTGTACCTCTTTTACTACTGCTTTTAATCTCTCCTCAAACTCTCCTTTAAACTTAGCCCCAGCAATCAATGCAGCAATATCAAGTACAAAGATTTTTTTAGAAGCTAGATTTTCTGGAACATCTTGTTTTACGATACGCCATGCGATTCCTTCTATGATGGCAGTTTTTCCTACACCAGCTTCTCCGATAAGAAGCGGATTGTTCTTTTTACGACGACTTAGGATATGTAGGATTCTACGGATCTCCTCATCTCTTCCTACGATAGGATCTAGCTTTCCAGATTCTGCTCGCTCGCATAAATCTACTGCATATTTTTTAAGAGCATTGAACTCTTGGTCGCTTTGTTGGGTCACTTTTCTTCCTTTTCTTAGTTCTTCTATGGCTGTTTTTAGTCCTTTTTCTGTGGCTCCTAGATCCTTTAAAATTTTGGCTGCCTTATCTTTTCCAGTTACGATACCCATGAGCATAAGCTCCAGAGAGATAAACTCATCCTCAAATTCTTTAAGCATTTTTTTGGCTCTAGCCAATGACTGATTAGAATCCTTTGTGAGATATTGCTTGCCGATTCCGTCTCCAGTTACCTTTGGCATTTTTTCAAAAGCCTTATTTAGCTCTCTTTTAAGAATGGCTACGTTTATGTCCATTTTCTTTAAAAGGAAACCTGCAAGTTGCTCATCTGTATCGATGATTCCTTTTACTAAATGTGTGGTATCTACCTGCTGCTGATCTAGGCTACCAGCCAGTTGTTGAGATTTAAGAATGGCTTCCTGAGCCTTTATCGTAAAGTTATCGTACGTCATGTTTCTATTTCTATACTTATACTATATCAAAATACTATCCATATTACAATTAGTTCCCATATAAGAGAATAAATGTCAAGAATCAAACTCAAATGCAAGTGTCAAACTCAAATACAAGGGTTTAGAGGTTAAGAGGTCGAACGGTCCAAAGGTCATTTACACATT
>CAZDWO010000143.1:1493-3092 GCA_964509175.1 uncultured Saprospiraceae bacterium | reverse complement strand
GGTTTGAGGTTATTGATTTGGAAATTGCTTACTTCATTTAAGGGTGGAGTTAATTTATAGGCATTTTTGCTGCATTAAGGCTGAGATTAATTCTCTGTTTGAATTGAAATCTAGGGAAACATTGGAATCAACTATTTTAAGATGCAGCGAGAAAACTGTGGGAGGCTTGCTCCCAAAATGCGAGCTCTGATTCAGAGATATATTGAGGCATCTAAGGTATACAATGAAGAATAATGATGTGTGCGACCTAATTTTGAAGCGGAAAACGGACCGCTCTATTATTGGCGAGCGAAGCGATGGCGCGCGTGTCGGTCTGGTGATTGAAGGTGGCGGTATGAGAGGCATTGTCTCTGGGGCAATGACCGCTGCTATCGAGAACCTCGGCCTGAATCAGTGTTTCGATGCAGTTTACGGGGCGTCAGCTGGATCGATGGCGGGTGCTTATTTCATTGCAGGGACCGCAAGAGCGGGGGCAACGATCTACTACGAACACATAAATAATAGGCGTTTTGTCAATCCATGGCGGCTCCTGAGCGGTAAACCCATCCTAAACTTGAATTTTCTTGTGGATGAGGTGTTCGAAAGAAAAATCCCTCTCGATTATGTAGCCATCCTAGAGTCAAAATGTGATTTTAGTATGATTGCCACTAATGTTGATACTGGCATGAAGCATGTTTTTAAGAACGTAACAGACGCCGAAACACTAAAATTGGCACTCAAGGCTTCTGCTGCCAACCCAGTAATCGCTGGACCTCCAGTCATGATAGATGGGGTGGGATATTGGGATGCTATCCTCTCAGAATCTATACCAATTCAAAGTGCTCTAGACGATGGTTGTACACACACCGTGATACTAAGATCTCGATCACGAGACACTTCGAGGTCGCCAGTTGGTGCTATTGAGAAGGTATTGGCGACGAGGCTTGTGAAGACGTATAGTTCCAACGCATTCGAAGCATATTTGGATAAATCAACCGCCTACACAAGAGAACTAAAGCTAATTGATGCTCAAGGGAGAAGTAGCTTAACCATTGCCCCTACTGACGGGGTTAGAGTATCTCAAACGTCGTCAGATCGAAAAGATCTCCTTGCTGCTGCTGTAGACGGATACCAGAATGCCATGGAAGCTTTTTGTGAAGGTTCAATTTTTTCTGGACCCATGATTGGACATTTCTAAATCTAGAATTCTCTAATATCCATCGTACAGAGGTTTGCCAAAAACGGTCGTTTTAGTCACGGCCAAAAACCCTAAGCAAACTTTGCGGATCAAAAGGAAATAACTATAGTATAGATTATTAGTATCTACTGGCCTTAAATTGAGGTTTTGGAGCGAAAAATTGAACGTTAGCAGTTCTTCAGCAAAGCCTGACATACGTCTCAGTGCTTTTTTGCTCGGGCTATGTGCTGGGACACTTGCTGGTTTCTCGGTAAGCCCTGTCGTCGGTACCGTTATATCTGGCCTTCTCACAGCTGGTTTTCTGCTGCTCTCGCTTGCACCTTCCAGTGAAAAAATTGATCTCAGCAAAGCAAATACGACAGCGATTTCCTTGTTTGTAGTTGGGCTACTAGTTGGTAGTCTAGGTGGATCATATGTTCGAA
>CAZDWO010000143.1:751-1483 GCA_964509175.1 uncultured Saprospiraceae bacterium | reverse complement strand
TTCACTGATGATGATGCACGGAGTATCATCTCTGCGTCCATACTTGATGGAGGTGGTCTAGATCAGTCTTCTGGTCTCAGCGGCGGTATTCAAACATCTGTCTTTCAGACATCGGAACTAAGGCGGTTAATTGCTCTCAATTATGCTTTACAGTTCCAAATCCCCGCTGAACCACTGAATGAGCAAGAAACTATCAGGGATACAATCGTTCGATTCACCGACTCTCAGACAAGCGCGATTGCGCTTATACTTAGAGAAATAATTGAGAAAGAAGCTGGAGCTCCCGCTGCAGAGGCGTTCTATGAACTACATACGACCGAACCTGAGCTCTATGCAGCCGCTGACGCACGCATTCGGACTGAAAACCCAGAAGCAGTGAGAGCACTTGAGGAGTATTTTGAGAACCGATGATTACAATCGCTTTCAGGTACTTGCTCATTTGTATCAGTCTTTTGACTGTTGCGCCGCGCCAAGTTGTTGCCTGTAATTTCTTTGGTAGCTGGCAGGATATTGAACAAGGGTTCCAGTTGTCCGCATATCAAGCTGCACGAATGGCATGGGCAACTGGTCACATAGACTCACGGACAAGAGACGCCTTTTCAGTAACGTTATTGAATAGCCCAGATATACGTATTCTTATTAGAAATAGTGAAATATATGTGTCTACCGGATTCATAAACCACTTGGTACATCTGTCGATCGCACGAACATTTATGGAGATTGATCCGATGT
>CAZDWO010000143.1:0-741 GCA_964509175.1 uncultured Saprospiraceae bacterium | reverse complement strand
TGAACAAGGTATACCAACGGACATGTATCCTTACCATTTCGAACTGTCATTTGATGAATGCCAAGATTTTTGGGAAAGAACAGGGAACGATAACTCTATCTCATTTCAGAATAATTTTTCTAATATGAGTTTTTTTTGGGTTCTTCATGAGATTTCCCACTATCAAAGCGCTGATATTCCTGGCGCACCTTACCCATTATCATGGCGACAAGAGTACGCTGCAGATCTTTTCGCACTGGAGGTCTTGAGCTCGCATTTTGATGAAGATGTTTTTCTTTACTACTCTGGGGCATTCCTAGAAGCCGCAACGATATTTAGTGGGTCGCAACACTACGTGACGGATTTCATCATACGTGCAGACCATCCCCCGGTTGGGTGCCGAAAGGAGTTAATAGCAAACTACTTCATAGAGTTTGCAGAAGGACTTGCTCCGCTTGAAGTAGGATCACCCCCGGAGCTAGAACTCGTCATCACCAATATAGTACGGGACTATCTATCCGATTCTCACGCACGACTTAACATCGACTGTCTTCCATCTTAGCGTGGCATTTAGGTCGTACTCGGAGGTCAATGGTTTTCTAACCTGGGAGATTTTGCCAAAAACGGTCGTTTGTGCCGCCCTGCCCTGCCCCACGCCAGATCAACCGCTTAGACTGGACAAAAACCCACGGCAAAACCTTTGCGGTTTTGGCAGGTTTTTGTCACAGTGAGGCATGATTATCGGATATGCCCGCGTCAGCA
>CAZDWO010000142.1:0-3327 GCA_964509175.1 uncultured Saprospiraceae bacterium | reverse complement strand
TATCCTTTCCCTATAGAATTATAGTGGTCGGTTAGTTCTTGTACCTTTTGTTTTTGTCCCTCAATGGTTTCTTTAGCAGCATCCTGGTCTAAAAGGTTTTGTCTAATTTTGGCCTCAGCCTCTTCTATCTTCTTCTTATAGTCTTCTATATCCTTATGCAGTTTACCATTGGTCTTTTCTAGTTTACCTAGGTCTTTGTTGAATCCTTTAAGGTCTTTTTCTCCCTGCTCCATGTACTTCTTTGCTACCTCCTTATCTACTACCGTTACATACTCTCTTACAAAGTCTTGTACACTCGCAGCCTCAGCATCATCATCAGAGATAAACTTAGTTCCATCGTCTACAAAGATTAGAGCTCTGGTCATGTCTTTTCCTTCTTCTAGTTTAAGAAATAGATTTACAGCACTAGGACCATCTATAATCGGAATTCTCGCTTGCATGGTAGACCATTCTTTTGCTTTACGGTTTCTGTCTACCTTTCCGTAATCTTTTAGGAATTCTTTCCATTTCTTCTCTGCCATCTTTTTATCTGCTCCGCTTATATCCACGATAAAGGCAGGTTTATTTCCGAGGCTCATTTTTGAGTCCTTTACGCTGATCTGAGCGTTTACATTATTAATCTGAGAAAATAGAAAGGCCACAGTAAGGGCTAGTAGTATTTTGAGGGTTTTCATTTTATAATATTTTGTTTCCAAATGAAGTTTTACATTTTATTACAGTTTAAAGACTCCAAAATTTCTAAAACTGTCATTTTTGAAACGCTAAACTTTTGTTAATTTTTTTAAAAGTAAAATAAAGCATCTTATCGACTTTTTAAGGATGGATGTCGATATTATCATCATAAGTAGTACCTTTTAACTGAGATTTAGACTTAACAAAACGAAACAAGCTGATGAGTATACTTTCTTTACGCAACGTGGTAAAACAGTACCACAACCATCGTGCAGTCGATGGCGTAAGCTTTGACATTCCCAAGGGGAGTATTTTTGGATTACTAGGGCCTAACGGTGCTGGAAAAACCTCTCTGATAAGAATCATAACTACGATTACGGGTGCCGATGAGGGCGAGGTCCTTCTAGATGGTGAAAAAATAAATGCGGACTCTCCCAAGTACATCGGTTATATGCCTGAAGAAAGAGGACTGTATAAAAAGATGATGGTCGGAGAGCAACTCATGTATCTCGCTCAGCTCAGAGGTATGAGTAAATCTGAAGCAAAAACCGCTATAAGGTACTGGCTAGAAAAATTTGACAATAAAGACTGGTGGGATAAAAAGATAGAAGAGCTCTCTAAAGGGATGCAGCAGAAAATACAGTTTATCGCAACTGTAATGCATAAACCCAAGCTGCTGATTCTAGATGAGCCCTTTACTGGACTCGATCCTCTCAATACTAATCTTATCAAAGAAGAAATCCATCGTATGAACCAAGAAGGGGTTTCTGTAGTCTTCTCTACCCATAGGATGGAGCAGGTAGAAGAAATATGCAAGGACATCGTACTGATAAATCAGGGCAAAAAAGTCCTAGAAGGAAAAGTCGATGAGATAAAAGAAACTTATAAGGACAATCTATATAGAATCGAATTTGATGGAAGTTTTCCTCATGATTTAAATTCTAGCAGCTTTACGGTTAGATCAGATAGTGACAAGGATGTCATCATACAAGTATCTCCTAATCATGATTCTAACCAACTCTTGCAGGCACTCATCCAGAAAGGAATACGTATCAAAAGCTTTACAGAAGTGCTGCCGACCTTAAACGAAATATTTATCAAACAAGTAGAAAACTAGACCATGAGCAAATTAGGATTAATCGTAAAACGGGAGTACTGGACTAGAGTCAAAAAGCCGAGTTTTTTATTGGCAACTTTTTTAACTCCATTGGCCTTTGGGTTGATAATATTTCTATCGGCATACTTTACCTCTCAGATGGGAAATCAGAGTCAGAAAGTTCTAGTCGTGGATGATAATAATATACTACCTGAGTATCCACTAGAGTCAAAAACGATGACCTTTGATTATCGTCAAACTGGAATAGAAGAAGCCAAAAAAAGCTATGTAGATGATGGATTCGATCTCATTATACATGTAGAGCCGATCGCAGATTTTATGACTCAAAATTTTGATGTAAGCTATTACTCGAAAGAAAAATTAGGGTTTGCAGGAATAGAAAAAATAGAAGATTATTTATCTGCTTCATTAAAAAAATACAAACTAGACCAGACAAGTATAGATAAGGTCGAGTACAATCAATTAAATACATCAGTGAATCTAGAAAACGCACTGGCCAATTCTGATGAATCAGGTGTAGAAGGAGATACTAGTAGTAGTACTGCAATTGCTATCGGCTCAGTACTGAGCTACGCAATGGGCTTTATGATGTATATGGTCATCTTCATATTCGGAGGATTGGTTATGAGGTCCGTGATGGAAGAGAAGCTAAATAGAATCGTCGAAGTAATCGTATCTACTGTAAAACCGATGCAACTCATGCTGGGTAAACTGATAGGTGTAGGAGGTGTAGGTCTCACTCAGTTACTGATATGGATAATATTAATACCGATAATAGGAGTAGTGGTCATGCAGTTTTTTGGAGGAGATGCAAGTGCTATGGCTGAGGCCAATGCTGCTCAATCAGAAGAAATGATGAAAGCCATGTCCGAGAGTGAAGGGATGGATATTACCAAAATTATACAAGAAGCAGCCACCCTGAACTGGGCACTTATAATACCAGTATTTATCATATTCTTTCTAGGTGGATACTTTATTTACGCTTCTCTCTTTGCAGCGGTAGGTTCTGCTATAGGAGAAGATATGGGAGAAGCTCAGCAATTTATGATGCCGATTTCTATTCCTGTGATTGCTTCTTTTATTATGATACCTGCAGTTATAGATGGTGGAGATAGCTTCTTTGTAAAGTTTGTTTCCATATTTCCTCTGACCTCTCCTATTCTGATGCCTGCAAGATTGCCTTCCGGACCACCCATATGGGAAGTGATTTTATCCATTGTGGTTCTGATAGCATCTGTGTTTTTCTTTGTTTGGATGGCAGGACGTATCTATAGAGTAGGAATCTTTATGCATGGTAAGAAGATCAGCTTTAAAGAACTGGCTAAGTGGGTTAGGTATAATTATTAGGAGTATAAGTGCAAGTGCAAGTGTCAAATGCAAACTCAAGTGCAAATGCAAATGCAAGTGCAAGTGCAAGTGCAAATGTCAAACTCAAATGCAAGGCTGAGCGGCAGGTGCTTTTTTAAATCGAATACAAAACTTAAAATCATGGAATCAGCTAAAAATTTAAAAGCAATACTCAAATCACTTTTAATGTT
>CAZDWO010000141.1:0-3518 GCA_964509175.1 uncultured Saprospiraceae bacterium | reverse complement strand
GTATTTGGTCATCAATAAATTCCCTTTAGTCACTTCACGTACATTGTTCTTTTTGATTACTCGGACATTCATAAACAAATGTAAGCAATTTGTTTTCTGTAAGCAATTTGTTTTATATTAATTGTTAACTCAAATTTTTCAGCCCACATAATTCTCACATTACGGGAATTTCTAATCCCAAAATGCAGTTTATATAAGGTATATAAACCTATTTTTGCAGTATGTTAATACAGATACATAAATCTAAGATTCATAGAGTAGCGGTTACAGAGGCTAATCTTAATTACGTCGGTTCTATAACCATAGACGAAGACCTCATCGATGCAGCTAATATGTACGAAGGTGAGCGAGTACAGATCGTAAATAATAACAACGGTGAGCGACTAGAGACCTATGTAATCCCTGGCGAGAGAGGTTCAGGAGTCATCTGTCTTAATGGTGCAGCTGCTCGTAAGGTAGAGGTCGGAGATATCGTAATCATTATCTCTTATGCTCTTATGACCCCTGAAGAGGCAAAGGCTCACAAACCTATCGCCATCTTCCCTGATGATAATAATCAGCTAACTTAATTCAGCTAACTTAGCGAGATCAAAAATTTACTTAAAGTCATATTATTCGGAGCACTAGGGTTTATAGTGCTTTACTTTGTATTTAGAAGTAATCAGGCCAATTATCTAGAAGATTGTATATCTCGTGGTCTACCTGCGGAGGACTGCAGTTTGATGGATAAAATAATCCTAGATATAAAATCTACTAAACTCAGCTGGTTACTAATTTGTATTTTCTGCTTTATGATCAGCAATCTATCAAGAGCGAGAAGATGGATACTACTCTTAGAGCCACTAGGCTATAATGCAAAATTCTGGAATGCCTTCTTTACCGTAATGATTGGTTATCTTATAAATCTGGGGATACCTCGTTCTGGAGAGTTTGTAAGGGCAGGAACCATGGCTAGATATGAGAAGATTCCTTTTGAAAAAGTGATGGGTACTGTGGTTGTAGATCGCATCGCAGATTTTCTCTGTCTGTTTATTGTAATCGGGATAGCTCTGGTATGGCAGCGACATGTATTCTACGATTACCTTCTGGAAAACATGAATCTAGGAGAAAAATTAAATGGGCTGTATAGTATCAAGATTCTATATGTACTTATTCCGATATTCTTTTTAGCTGGTTTGGCTTGGGCCAAAAGAGATGTGCTACTTAATTCTACCATCGGTCAAAAGCTGACTAAAATCGCTAGTGGTTTTATGGATGGTCTATTATCAGTTAGAAAACTCAAGAATTTTTGGGAGTTTGTATTCCACTCCATTATCATCTGGCTGATGTATTATCTGATGACCTATCTTATGTTTTTTGCCTATGAGCCGACGAGTCATCTGAGTGCTGGTGCTGGGTTGACTTCATTTGTATTCGGAGCACTGGGAATGGTGTTTCCATCTCCTGGAGGAATGGGCAGCTATCACTTTCTCATAACAGAGTGCTTACATCTATATGGCATCCCGAAGGCTGACGGATTTTCTTATGCGATGATAGCCTTTATTACCATCTCCTTATTTGCAAATTTTGTTTTTGGGCTGATTTCTTTGGTGGCGATTCCTTTTTATAATGTGGAGGAGGAGAGCCAGAAATAAAGATCTATCTATTTAAACTTTACAGATTCTAGGGTTTTTTGGAATTTGGTAAGCCATTCTTCTCGCTTATTTAAATCTCCACAGGCACTCATCAAGATTGCTTGAGAGTCATTATAAAGTATGGCATGATAAAATAAGGTCTCTTTATCATAAAAATCACCATCCGCTGTCTGAATAATGGCATTGTAATTATTAATCTTAGTCTCTATTAACTCCAGATTTTCCCTTTTGTATGTCTCGTGCTCATAGATTTTCACATTTTGATAAAAAACATCTTGTATCTGTTCTCTGGTATAATCTTCTAACTCGATGGGTTTAAAGACCATGAAACTGCCGTTACTTTCAGGATTAGATTTTTGGTAATTTGAATAGCGATATTGATTTGGCCAACCCTTATGCCTAAGTCCTGTAATCGTCTTATCAAAGTCAAAATTCTCATCAGTCAACTCATCCATGTAAAAGTCCTTATCGAAATAAACCGTTTTCATTATTTCCAAAATTTTATTTTTAGCTTCCTCACTATCTAACGGGGTATTTGCCCTTATTTTAGCTGAAAAATCATCGTTGCCAAAAATTAATCGTATCGAATAATAATCATTACCACTACTGTTAACCGTAAAACTTTCTATATAAAGCCCTCTAAAACCATTAATCACAATTCTTTTCTTGTGAAAAGGTGCACTATGAAAATTGACTGGAGATTTATACTTTGATTCTAATGATTTATCCCATTCCACTTTGCTATCAGCAAACTTTGCTATCGATCGTGAAAAGGAATTTTCGTCAAATTCTATACTACAATCACAACCTTTTTTATTCTCTACAAAACATTGATTTATATTTTCACACTTGGTGAAATACTCAGGTATAATTGCAAATAACTTCGTTCCTTTAATTCTTTGATGATTCTCAGTTTTCTCTGTTACTAAAGTGTCCGGAAATTCTGACAATCCTAGGGTATCGTCTTCATCATAATAAACACTCTGCATGATTTTCCGAAATTCTTTAATAGCTGCTATACTATCTAAATGAGTACTGGCCTCGATTTGTACTGCAAAATCATCGTTTCCAAAATACAGATGCAGGTGATGTTTACCTCTCTGATAGTATTCTCTATATCTACCCTCATAGCCATTGACAGTAACAACTTTTTGCTCAATAAAAAGCTCAGATCGTAACTCTCTTGGTCTAACTTCACCAAAATATTCCAAAACTTCAGACCAAGATTTTCCCCTGAGTCCTCGTACCTCATCACTACAATATGTTACTAAAAAACCTATATAGTGCTTACTTGTTGTATGGGCTGTATACCCCGGGTGTAAGTAGGATTCGTTAGATGAAAAATGCTCCGGTATTTCCGCAAATAGCCTAGTGCTACTTATTCTTTTGTGGTTTTTTGTTTTAGTGGTTCTGATTACATCCGGAAAGGAAGGTATTGTTGTATCGCTTTGGGCGAAAAGCAAGAAAGAATAAAGTACAAAGATTGTTATTAATGACTTCATTTTACTAATAAGTTTCTAGGTTGAGACGATTGAGAGGAATATTTGTTGCTTGAAAAATATGTATAAAATTATTTATTATATGTTAATACTATATTCGTTATTTACATCTAATTTAAGAATGTTGTTTTGGGTAACAGTATTATTTTCAAACTGAAAACACTAATTATATAACATAACAACAAATTAAATTATGAGGACATTGCATTTTTTAGAAATAATAACTCTTTTTCTTTTTCTTATCCTATTCAAACCCAATACTTCCATCTGTCAGGATTCTAAAAATAATTTAAATCTTATTGAGGTAAGCAGTCTAACTGATCATATAGAACCAATAGCGTCCTAAATAAAAAATATGAAGAAGGAAAGTATCCCTAGTTTAGGG
>CAZDWO010000140.1:0-3646 GCA_964509175.1 uncultured Saprospiraceae bacterium | reverse complement strand
TTGTTTTCTGTTCATTGTCTTAAAGTTAATCAGACACACTTAATTGAACAGTCTCTATTTTTTTCATATTAAAATTGCGGGAGGATAGTACTCCTCCCGCTTTAGTTTATTTAGTAACAAAAATTTTCTTAATACTTGTATTTCCATCAGTAGATGTAATAGTAAATAGGTACATCCCAACGTTTAAATTAGATACTTCAAGATTTACTTGTTTTGCACGTGGCTCCAATTGCCTCAATACATTTCCAGAAACATTTGCAATTTCTATCGAAACCATCTCAACTTTTGATTGTATTGTCAGAACATCTATTACCGGATTAGGGTATATCGATAGTCCCTCTTCAATTTCAAGTTTTAGTGATTCTCTCCCTTCCGATTGATTTGCTCCGCAATCTAGGTCGTACTCATCGTATCGAGTATCACTTACAATACTAAGCATACTTCTCGACCAATGTACAACATCTCCATACTCCGTCGGACAAAGTGAGGCTATACCTTCCAATGTTTTGGACATTTCATCATCAATTTCAAGGGTTTCTAGAAATTTTATTGAAATTTCTAGTACTTCCTTGTATCTGACAAACAGCTGATCAGAGCAATATAAAGAAGCTAGATTAGATTTTATATTATTAAGACCTGACTGATAGTTATTTAATCTATTTATTCCTTCTTCGGTCGTACGGTGAATCAACTGAAGGTTGATTTGACTTTCTGCAATACTAACTAGATCACTACATTCATCGTTTTGTAAATAATCTTTTAAGCATTGAGGCCATAGGGCTTCTGGAAGATTCTGCACATAGAAAACTACCCAGTGATAGACATTAACTCTTCGAGCATTTGGGCTGTAGTTCCCACTAAATAACTGTCTAAATAATTTACAAAATTCCATTTCTGTAGGTATAAGTCCTCCAGAGCCAGCATTTCCAGAACAATCATCGAAGGTTTGTCCTTGATCACTAAGATCTTCAAATAATTCATTAGGCAATCGATTCTCCGGCCAGTATTCTGTAAATCCATCATTATCGGTATCAAATTTTTCAAAATCTACGATAAATCTTGATTCAAAAACCCCATCAAATGAAAGGCCATCTGCCTCCACTCTACTATCTGTATGATCACTTATATCTAATCCATAAAAGGTGTTTCCATGATGCTCTTGTATACCGGTACGTGATCTGGTCAGATAATCTGTAAAGGCATAAAACTCATTCCCTCTAATACGTTGAGTTATGGAATTGTCTCCGATAAACATTCCATTTATAGAAGCATGTAGCTCATTACAATCGTAGAAATTATTAGCAGAATTAAGATTAAAAACTCCTTGTGTTACTAAGCCTTCAGTTAAGTTTTCATCTATGTATTGAGTACTAGATCCTTCTACTCTTATCCCAGCAGTTCGGAATCCAGAATCTGCATCTATACTGTTGTGTAGTATTCGATTTGTAGGATTGTCTATGGTGCATCCATTGAGCCATATACCTGCCATAGCATTGTTAGATCTAACTTGATTATCAGCTACTCTATTATCAGACATAAATAATTGAATACCGCTACTATTTACGCCAGGAGTTGTAGAACAGTTAATGTCAGGATTATCATGTATGTCTACTCCAGAGGAAAAAACCGATAACACACTAGTTCTATCCGAGTAAATATAATTCTTTCTAACTTCTGAGTTATCATTTAAGCCTATGAGCCAAACACCTATTTGTCCTCTACCATTTACAACTCCTATTGAATTTGTTGCAATATCAAACCTTCCATTGGAGCTAGCAATTCCAGCATCCTCATAGCCTATGTTGTTATTATAAATTCTTGATTCTCTAGTATTATTTAACATCAGAACACCTATTCTATTATCAAAAAACTCATTATGACGTACTAGTGCTGCACCATCATTTCTTATTTGTATTCCTCTCTGGCATTCGTTAAAATCATTTGAGGTATCATAAGACTCTGCATCTATATCTACTCTATTTTCGTTGCCATCTACTAGTATTCCGTTGGGAAGTCTATTAAACTGATTTAATTGAATGGTTTGTATTTCTGGATTTGCTCCTGTGACAAAGACACCTACACTTGAGTTATCGAAAGTGTTGTTTTCTAATCGAGATATTGTTCCTGATTCATTTGTTATACATCGATTATTACCCGAGAATGCATTGTCAAAACAAACTAATTCTCCTCCATCTAGGACTCTTATCCCATTCTCTCCGTGACTTATAAAAGACTCGGATATAGTAAATAAACCTCCATCTTCTACTTCTATACTTTCCCAGAAATCACCGCTACATTGTAAAATGTTACAATATTCCATTCTAAAATGAACCCCTTGCTCCACTATTATTCTACTTCCCTCAGTTAGATAAATATTTCGACGACCAATAGGAGGTGGACTAGCAAAAGGAAAAGTAAAACAATAATCTTGATCAATTCTTAATGTTCCGTCTATGACTAAATCTTTTGTAATTCCAACCTCGCAGTTAGGGTTTGTGATAGGAAATACACCAGGTTCTAGTGATGCAATAAAATTACTTAATGTAAAATCACCTGAAGCAAGCCAAGTCCTTGGGCTCCAACTAAATGTAACATCACTTAGTGCATCAAAAAATGTTTGGCTAATTGGCTTAGTTTGGAGAACAACTGTAAAGTTTTGGCTACCGTAACCTTCATCAGGATTATCATCACCTAATATTAATTGAAATTCTACTTGTTCCTGAAAGGTTCCTCCAATAGGAATTTGAACCATTTTGGACATCCAAATTCGATCATTATTTAAATTTGGATCATTCAATATATCAAGAGTATATCCTAACTCCTCTGCATTACAAAATTCTAATGTCCCTGAATCAATAGACAAAGCGACAATAAATTCTGTGTCTGTGCAACTACTATTTTGCATAGAAATCGTAGCTGTTGCTTTAGTACATATTGGTATCAAATTAGGATCTCCATTGAGAGAGATACTTGCATTATAGCATTGAGCATATAAAACCTCACCATTACTTAAGAAGTAAGAAGTAAGAAGTAAGAAGTAAGAAAAATAAAGTTTTAAAATTTTGCATAAAAAGTTTTTGAGATAGGGCATTCATGGTTCTATGATGATTGTCCTATGATTAAAAAAAATCGGAATGCATCCTGAGACGTTTCTCAGGATTAAAACTTTTTTAAGGAGATTTACTGTAGCGATAACTTTAGGGAAAGTCTCAGGTTCTAGTCAAGAACTTTTTTAAAGAGTTTTATTTAAATATGTAAGAGGCTAGTATTGAGTGCCTAACACATTAATTCAAGAATAATGGGAGATTATTTTAGAGTGACGTGATATAATATTAGTGCTTTCAGCATCGCAGATTAGGTGGATTTATGGATTGCACTGATTTTAAGGTACAATAAAGCCGCCCCAGCCTAATAACATTTTGAATTTGAATTTGATACATCCAACAAAAGCACAGCTTATGCCGAACATATTTTTACCCATCCCTAACCCTTCCCTTGAAAAAATGGAAGGGATGACCTCGCCCTAGCGAACAAGTGGCTGAGTCCATCGCCCGAGCCCAGAAGCACTTTGAATTTGAACTTGAACTTGAACTTGAACTTGATAAAGCTTAATCGAGACACAAAACACACAAGTATTACACATATG
>CAZDWO010000139.1:0-3675 GCA_964509175.1 uncultured Saprospiraceae bacterium | reverse complement strand
AAAATTCTCAGGTAAACTTTCTATCTGC
This sequence comes from uncultured Saprospiraceae bacterium, assembly GCA_964509175.1. GTDB lineage: Bacteria > Bacteroidota > Bacteroidia > Chitinophagales > Saprospiraceae > JAHDHU01. The sequence continues at coordinate 3,647 of CAZDWO010000139.1, read as the reverse complement.
TCTTTTATTTTGGTCTTGGATAGCATCCTTTTAGTTTTTTTACAAGATACTGTTATTAGGTTTAAAATTCAATACTTACCTTTTCATTGATTCTTGCTGGTGTTATTATTTATTTTCAATAATCTCTTGGCAAAGTGGAGGTTCTCTGATTGCGTATAGAATTGTTGATTATCTTTATCTTACTAGAATAACAACACATTATGAACAGTCTAAGTTTAGTAACTAAATTTTTCCTCATTAGTTTTGTCAGTCTTTCAACAGTTCCCTCATTTGCTCAATGCCCAGATGTAGCTTTAACAAGCCAGCAAGAAGTAAATAATTATCTACTAAACAATCCAGATTGTAGTGATGAAAGTGGAGGCATCCTTATTTCGGGTAATGACATAGTAGACCTGATTGGCTTAACTGGAATTCGAAAAATGACATCCTTTAGAATTATAAGTGCTCCAAATTTGACTTCTTTGGAAGGCTTAGATAGCTTAATATTTGTTGGAGATTTCAATATTACCTATCAAGAGAATAATCTACAAGATTTATCGGCATTGAGTAACATTGATTCGATAGGTATTTTAAATTTCCAGTTCAATGAAAATATTGTTGATCTTTCTGCTTTTGTGAATTTAGAATTTTTAAACAGCTTATGGGTAGATGGTGATGGTCTTTTAAAAGGGATGGAACCAGTGATATTAAGTGGAGGATTTTTTAACAATAGTAATATATTAGTTAGCAGAAATAGTATTGAAAATGATTTTAGTGATTTAGTACATCCTGATTTAGAAAATTTAGGTGGTGTGGAAATTTTAGGAAGCTCTAATTTTTCTTTCAGAGGTTTGTCTCAGCTAGATACTATTTCCAACATATTAATTAGTAATTGTCAGAACATAAGTTTAGAGGGACTAGATTCTCTAAATCATATGAATGAAATGAAATGGGAATTCAACGATTTCCAAAGCTTTGATACCAGTTATAAATTGAATAACATTAAAACTTTAAAAAGACTCCAGTACACAGGTAACATAAATTTGGAAAGTTTAGAAGTTTATTTGCCTAACCTGGAACAGGTTGATGAATCCATTTTTATAGGAACTAATGAGCATTTAGTAAATATTTCTCCGCTAGAATGGTCCGAGCCTCCGAGAGAAGGAGACTCTGCTCCTACTAATCGTATACTTCTTATTAATAATCCTGACCTAGTCTCATGTGACTCTTATTTACTCTGTAAAGCAGTAGAAATCTATCCTGACAGTGTACGGATAGAGGATAATGGAGAGTTCTGCACCATAGACTATTTTACAGAAGAGAACTGTAGTTCCATAGTATCTGTAGAGAATAGCATTGACTCGGACTTAAGCGTATACCCTATTCCGTTTAACTCCGTGTTAAATATTGAGGAAAATGTATTCACTGATTTCAGGCTTAGAGTTTACAATACTGATGGAGCGTCTATTTATTCATCGGAAAACGAGTATAGTATTAATTTAAGTCACCTAGTATCCGGCATGTATTTTTTAGAAATAGAAGATATCTATTCTGGAGATAGAATTTTGAAAAGGGTGGTTAAGGAATAGCTTATCTAATTGTCATTTTCTCTTTTTAGCTAGAATGCCTCAAGGCGACATGATATCTTGAAATCTTCTTCTTATTTTAGAATCATGAATAAGAACAGCTATCTTTTATTACTTCTTTTCTTTTGCCTTCAAGGCAATGGTCAGAACACTGTGGGAGTTTTAGAATATACTTCTGAAGAAAAATACTCTCCTGGGTATAATCTTATTTATCCGCACTTACAGTCAGATGTTTTTTTGCTCAATAGTTGTGGTCAGATAGTACATCAGTGGGAAGGTCCTGAGGGATATAGAAATCATAACACTGCGTATGTATTAGAGAATGGTGATTTAGTTCGGACTCTGAGAAGAGATGATGGGTTTGCATTTATCTGGGAAGTGAGTGGAGAAACACTTGTAGAATGTCGCAGTTGGGATAACGAATTAAAATGGTCTTTTCCATTATTGAATGAATCGAGTAGACTACATCATGACGTAGAACCTACTCCTTATGGAACTGTTTTTTTGATTTCTTGGGATCATTATTCAGTAGAGGAGGCTATTACTCAGGGCAGGGATTCTGATCTGTTTACACAACCTGCTTTTTCTCCTGATAAAATTATAGAGTACGATCCAGTTTTGGATTCCATCATCTGGGAATGGAGAGCTTGGGATCATTTAATTCAGGATAGAGATCCTGCTATGCCCAATTATGGAATAGTAAAAGATAATCCTGGTCGTATAAATATCAACTGGGAAAACAATGCTGGACTTGCAGATTGGATGCATGTAAATTCTATCGACTATAATACTGAGCTAGATCAGATAATGATAAATGTTCCCACTTTCAATGAGATATGGATTATCGATCACTCGACAACTACTGAAGAGGCTAAAACATCTGAAGGTGGAAATTCTGGAATGGGTGGAGATTTATTATGGAGATGGGGAAATCCACAGGTTTATGATAGAGGTGATGAGACGGATCAAAAACTATTTTTCCAACACGATGCTCTCTGGGCACAGGATTTTCTAAATTCTGACGCTGAGGACCTAGGAAGTATTTCCATTTTTAATAATCAAAAAGAATTTGGTCATTCTCATATAGGGATGATTAGACCCGTTTTTGATTCAGTAGACTATAGGTATGAGCTCAGAACTGACTCTACTTATTTTCCAAATGATTTTTATTACGAATGGTCGCATCCAGATCCTAATGTAATATATAGTCCTGGCCAAAGTAGTGTTCAAGTTCTACCAAATGGAAATAAACTAATCTGCTCGGGCAGAAATGGAACGGCAGTAGAACTTACCGAAGAGGAAGAAATTATATGGAAGTATAAGACTCCTTATTTTAATGGAATTAGAATCGAACAGGGTAGAGAATTGAATCCTGGAAATAATACGACCTTTAGATTAAGGAGATATCCCGAGGATTATGTAGCCTTTGAAGATAAGGAACTGGAACCCATAGAATATTTAGAACTAGATCCAGATGAGACTTTTTGTGATCGATTGCTTTTTACTGTAGATCATCCACTATCAGATGTAAAAACAATTGTGGTCGAAAATAGATTGCTTCAAGTAAACTTAGATATAGGTGCAAGTATCAATGCTCATATATATAACTTGATGGGTCAGCGGATTAAGAAATCGGCATTAACCAGTGGCGATAATCAAATCGACATTTCTAATCTCCCTGCAGGTTATTATTTATTACAGATAGAAAATAGCCACTCTCATACTTTTATCAAGTATTAAAGAAAAAAGAACGTGCAATTCGATAGTTCTACTCCTAAGTAACTAATCTCAGAATAAACTATCTTGTATTCACATATATGAGAACCCTACTCTTCATACTTTTTATATTTAGTATCCAGATTATTCATGCACAGCCTCAGCCCTGCACTCCTGATAATCCTATGTCCTCTACCTGTGCAACTGCCTGTGTGGTTTGTGACATCGATGGCTTTACAGGAGTAAATAATCTCACAGCCCAAGGACAGGGTTTCAGTAACTTTTGTACGACAGAGTTTAATAATATGCAGTACATTGCTTTTATCGCAGGTAGTGAGGATTTATCAGTAAGAGTAGATGTATCTA
>CAZDWO010000138.1:0-3915 GCA_964509175.1 uncultured Saprospiraceae bacterium | reverse complement strand
ATTGATGTTTTGTAGTTAATGACTATATATCACCTAACTCATCGACTATTTCTAAAAGCCATAATAGAAAATCCATAGTTGTAAATTTTAATGAGTAAATAATTAAAAAAAAGCATGCTTTTCTAGCATCTCCTTAATCTCTTTTAAAATAGTGAGATTTTAAATCTCACCATCTTCAATAATAATACTCAAAATCCATTCTATAAAGTCCATAATAATTGTGTTTTGTACTCTATTAAGATAAGAAAATTATGGCAAGAAAGGGGGCATGAGCAATACTTAATTGTTCGTAAAAGTTCCATTTTTTGATTTAGTTATCCTTGGCTACTTATAATTAGGCAAGTACTAAATGAAAAGGAGAGATATTAAAATTGACATCTCTCCTTTATTACACAATACATTTGCTAAAAATCACCACCATCTTCGATGATGCCTAACAACCAAAGTATAAAATCCATAATATAAAGGTTTGTTACGCCCTCAAATGAAAAAGAATATTAAAGAAAGCCAAGAGCATAAGATTTTTAATAAGGGAATTTTATGCTAAGTATTGAGTCAGGTAATTCTAAGTCTTTATATAAAGAGTATCACCCACCTTGATCCTTCCTTCTCTTAGGCACGAAGCATTGGCTCCAAAGTAGACTTTGTTCTCTTTTTTGCGATAGTTGCTTAATGTCTTTAATACCTGCTTAGTAGACTGACTAGTGGTCTGATTTATATTTACGACCTGACATCTCGCACAGGGTTTTATTACTTCGATTTGGCTAGAGCCAATGTTTAATGTACTCCAAGTATCTTCTATGTGTGCTTCGCTTGTTTTTACTATGATGTTTGCTCGGAAGCGGTCTGCTTTTACTTTTTTCTCAAGTTTCTCGTTTAGATTATCTACACTGGCTGTTCCAAGGATGAGTATAGGATATCCATCAGCTAGACTTACTTCAGTTTTTCCTTCTCTATTGGAATAGTTCTTTATACGTGGGGTATCATCATCTTGTCGAACTAGTTTTACTTCTTTCTGCAGTTGATAAGAAAACCACTGACTCACATATGCGGAGACTTCATAAAAGCTGGCTTCGCTGTCCCAGACCATTCCCTTCTGGGAAACCGCACCTTCTAATTGCTCCTCAATTGAAAAACTGATTTGAGAATTTTTATAATATACAATTATGGTTTCTCCATCTATGGCTGTCTCATAGAGTGCCATCTCGGTATGTGTTCTTTGACTCAGGAAGTTTCCTTGCTCATCCACTATCATCCATCTGCGGTCATATTGTAGGCCTTGCTTTTCTACTCGAGCAGATTGTACTGAGATGCCTTTTAGGCCTTTTATGGGGTAGATGTGTAGGGAGGAGGTATACATATCTACAATCCCTCAGTTATACGCTGCACCACTTTAAACTCACTGAAGAACACCTTTCCGATTACACGGAGCACTGTATATGCAGGTATGGCAACTACCATTCCTAGGATGCCTCCCAGCTTAGCTCCGATGAGGACAACAATAAATATTTCTAAAGGATGTGCTTTTACAGATCTACCAAAAATAGTAGGCTGTAATATAAAATTATCGAGTAATTGCATGATGGCAAATACGATAAGCACCTTTACTAGTAGAGGTAGCATCCCTGAATAAAAAGGTAAATCCAGATGTGAGGAAATCGTAATTATTATTCCGAAGGTAGCTCCGAAAAGTGGACCGACGTATGGAATAACATTCATCAAAGCTGCAAAGAAGGCAATCAGTAAGGCATTATTAATACCCATAAGAGTAAGACCTACGGATACAACTATCGTTATTACGGTAATCTGAGCTACTACTCCTATAAAATATCTGATAAGCAGCTGGCTAGACTCGTTTATGGCTTGGACGGTTTCTCCCTCGTACTGATTAGGAACTATAGAGCCGAGTATCTTATCGAAGAGTCCTTGCTCTTTTAAAAAGAAAAAGGAAATAAATAAAATCGATAGTAGAGCTATAAGCAGATTCCCAAAAAATCCTACCAGCGAACTGAACAATCCACTTATCCGTGAGGGATTGAGAAAGGTAAACAGATTAGACTGGACCTGCTCTATAAATCCTCCTGAATCTTCTACTTCTTCTACAGGAGGAGATGCATCATCTACTTCTACGTTTATCAGAATGGCTAGTTGAGTTCCATCTATACTTGTAGAGTCACCTTGTGAGAGTTTGAGCGAATCTAAATCTATCCATTGGGTGTAAATCTTATCGTCTTCTTTGACAGCATTTTTTAGTGCAATCGTATCTATGGTATGTTCTTCTATCAGGCCGTATTTTTCTAACCAGTTTTTCCAGTCATCGATGGGTTCTTCTAGACCATTGGCCACAGCCTTATAATCTATCTGAGCTAGATTACGAGCCTGAGTAACCAGCGGTGGTATAAATACTGAAATCATAAAGACGATTAGTAAAAGAAAGGTAGTCAAGGTCAGTCCAGCAGCTACGTTTTTATTTACATACTTTCTAAAAAATTGCATCAGCGGATTGCCGATCATGGATACGACCCAGGCAAGGATAATGTACAAGACTATATCACTGAAATAGTACAATAAAAACCCCACTATGGCCAAGGGAATCAATCCCCAGAGATAATTTTTATTGAATTTCAATGCTTAAAGTTGTTTGTATTCATAACATAGGTACAAATAAAGTTCCAAGAATGCTTATTCCTCACGTTTTAAAAATGCAATATTTCGACGGAGACCCTCAATCTTAGTACGTTTGACCGCAGAGCCCAGAAATAATTTATCAAATACCTCATCCGTTATCTCTTCCCAGTCCTTTTTTTGCATGTCTACTAGTGCCTCTTTTGGATGAAAATCCGCCTCCTGATGTACAGTAGAAAAACGATTCCATGGACAGACTTCCTGACATATATCACAGCCAAACATCCAGCCTTCCATCTGAGATCTGAACTCTTCTGGCAAGGAATCTTTTCGCTCTATAGTGAGGTAGGATATGCACTTGTTAGCATCTAAAATGTAGCCGTTTTTATCGATGGCATCGGTCGGACAGGCGTCTATGCATTTAGTACAGGTACCACAGTGGTCACTGATCGGAGCATCATATTCTAGTTCTAAATCGCAGATCATCTCTGCGAGAAAATAGTAGGAACCTTTCTTAGTATTTATAAGCAGTGTGTTCTTTCCTTTCCACCCTAGCCCTGCTCGCTCAGCCCACTCTCGCTCCATAACTGGTGCAGAATCTGTAAAGACCCGAGCCGTAAAATCTCCCAGCTCATCCCGTAGCTCACCCATTAGATTTTTTAGCTTCTTTTTTATGACCTTATGATAGTCTCTACCATAGGCATATCGAGAGATTTTATGAGTCCCCTGAGATAAGCTCTCCTCTTCTGGCATATAATTATATAGAAAAGAAACTACAGATCGAGCTCCTGGGACTAGCTTAGTAGGGTCGACTCGGAGGTCAAAATGATTTTCCATATAACTCATAGATCCATGATAGCCCTTATGCAACCACTGTTCTAGCCTATCAGCAGCGTCTGGGAGATGTCCTGCTCGAGCTATTCCGACTTCAGAAAAACCATAGCGGGTAGACATCTCCCTCAGAAGCAGCGTTTTATCTTTAATAGGCATCATAATTATATCGGCATAGATACTTTATACCATTTACATTTTTCAGCATAACTGGTATTAAATAATTATCTTGTAAACTTAAACAACTCTTGGAAAGATGAAATTCTCTATAAAAACTACATTATTCTCTCTTTTGGCCCTTTGTTTTACTGTGATTGGCTATAGCCAAAGTGAAGCTAAGCTCTATATGCTAGAATTACTAGAACAGGAAAATATTGCATACGAGCAAGATCAGGGTTATGCTAACCTAGATAATGCTATGAAAGTACTCGATGCTCGCAAAGAACAGGGTAAGATTAC
>CAZDWO010000137.1:0-4279 GCA_964509175.1 uncultured Saprospiraceae bacterium | reverse complement strand
GCATAACTCAATTTACAAATTATTTTGCCTTAGGTATATAGAGGTTCCTTATAGATTTTAAATGGTTACATACCAACAAATAGAATCAATTTGGCCTCAGCCTACCCCTTCCCACCTCGCTTAGCAGCAAGCAAAAACAAAACCGCCATACGTATCGCCACTCCATTCTCTACCTGCTGTAGAATAATAGAGTGATGGCTATCGGCTGCATCGCTGCTTAGTTCTACCCCTCTGTTTATCGGACCAGGATGCATGAGGACGATTTCTTTGTTGAGCTCGTCGAGTTTAGATTTTGTGATTCCATAGTACTGAGCGTACTCACGAAGAGAGGGAATGTATTTTATGTCCTGACGTTCTAGTTGTATACGTAGGATATTGGCGACATCGCACCACTGTAGGGCTTTCTGCAGATTGTATTCTACTTCTACACCTAGGCTTTCTATGTATTGTGGAATCAGGGTCGGAGGTCCACAGACCTTTACCTTGGCTCCTAGCTTCTGTAGGCAGAAGATATTACTGAGTGCTACTCTGGAGTGCATGATGTCTCCGACGATGAGTATTTTTTTGTTTTTTAGGCTTCCTAGTTTTTCCTTCATAGAAAAGGCATCTAGTAAAGCCTGTGTGGGATGCTCATGGGTTCCATCGCCTGCATTTATGATATTGGCATCGATATGATTTGCCAGAAACATATGAGCTCCTGGAGCAGGATGTCTCATAACGACCATATCCACTTTCATGGAGAGGATGTTATTAACGGTGTCGAGTAGGCTTTCTCCTTTTTTTACAGAGGAGGAGCCAGAAGAGAAGTTTACCACATCTGCAGAGAGTCTTTTTTCTGCCAGCTCAAAGGAGAGCTTGGTACGTGTAGAATTTTCAAAAAAAAGATTGGCAATAGTGATGTCTCTGAGTGAGGGCACTTTTTTTATCGGTCGATTAATGACCTCCTTAAAATTGACCGCAGTCTCAAAAATCAATTCGATATCAGCAGGAGTAATGTACTTTATCCCTAATAAATGTTTAGTACTTAACTCTTGCGTCTTTATCATATTTCTTCTCTTTTAGGGGTGTACAATAAAACCCTGTTTTTTCCATCTATGTGTTCCCACTCTACCTTTACATAGGCCTCGTCGATAGAGTCTACGGTCAGGCCTACATAGTCTGCTTTTATAGGTAGATGTCGATTAAATCTTCTATCTACCAGCGTCAGCAATTCTACTCTATCTGCTCTTCCATGGTCTTGTAAGGCAGACATGGCAGCATGCACTGAGCGACCGGTATAGAGCACATCATCGATAAGGATGATAGACTTGCCATCTATAGAAAAATCTATATCTGTATTACTGGCCTTGAGCGGTGTATCTCGAGATCTGAAATCATCTCTATAAAAGGTAATGTCTAGTTTGCCGTAGGTGAGGTTTTTGAGCTTGGCGTTTTTCTTTACGAGCTCTGCTATTTTTTCTGCTAAAATGACTCCTCGTTCCTGGATACCTATGATACAGACATCGTCAAAACTGTCATAAGATTCTATTATCTGATGACTCAGTCGCTCTAGGGTTAGGCGAAACGGTTTTTCTTTGAGTATGGTACGACCTCGACTCACGGTTGCAAATATAACTAGCTTTTATTTTTGTTTTGTTTCTTAGCCCAAGAGTCTTTCATCGCGATGGTCTTATTGAATATCAGATTGTCATCGGTGCTGTCTTGATCTAGGGTATAATATCCTTTACGTATAAACTGTAGGGTCTTTCCGACTTCTGCAGTTTTGAGTGCTGGTTCTGCTTTGGCTGTAGCCAAGGTCAATGATTCCTCATTATAAAACTCAAGGTAATCCTTACCCTCATGACCCATCGGTGCTGGATCGGTAAAGAGATTGTCATAGTTTCTGAGATTTATATCTACGGCATCTTTTATAGAAACCCAGTGTAGCGTTCCTTTGGCCTTTATGCCTGAGTTATCAGAGCCACTCTTGCTTTCTGGATAATAGGTACAGTTTATCTGTGTGATGTTTCCTTCTGCATCTTTTTCTACAGAGTCTCCAGTGATGATAAAGGCATGCTTTAGACGTACATTCTTTCCGATTCCCAATCTAAAGAACTTCTTAGGAGCATCTTCCATAAAGTCATCTCGCTCTATATACAGCTCTCTACCAAATGGTATTTCCCGTGTCCCTGCAGTCTCATCTGACTGATTGTTTTCTCCGATGAGCATTTCTGACTGTCCTTCTGGATAGTTGGTTATGACCAGTTTTATAGGATTTAGAACTACCATTACTCTATGAGCTGTTTTGTTGAGTTCATCTCTTACACAGGAGTTGAAGAGTGAGAGTTCTTGTAGGTTTTCTCTTTTGGTAATTCCGGTTACCTCGCAGAACTGACGTATCGCAGCAGGAGGAATTCCTCGTCTACGCATACCTGATAGCGTTGGCATACGTGGATCATCCCATCCAGAGACATAGTTTTGTTCGACCAGCTTGAGTAGTCTTCTTTTACTGGTGATCATGTACTCGACATTCATCCTAGCAAACTCGGTCTGCTTACTCGGAAAGATCTCTAGCTTTTCTATACACCAGTCATACAATGGTCTGTGATGCATAAACTCTAGGGAGCATAAAGAATGGGTAATGCCTTCTATAGAATCTGACTGTCCATGAGCAAAATCATACATCGGATAGATGCACCAGTCATCACCGGTACGATGATGGGTTTCTTTTTTTATTCTATAGATGATTGGATCTCTCAGAAGCATATTGGGAGAAGCCATATCGATTTTAGCTCGTAAGACCCTACTGCCATCTGGATACTCTCCGTTTTTCATTCCAGTAAATAGCTCTAGGTTTTCTTCTATAGAACGACTTCTGTAGGTGCTGTTCTTTCCTGGTTCTGTAGGTGTTCCTTTTTGTGCGGCCATTTCTTCAGAGGTAGAATCATCTACATAGGCATCTCCATTTTTTATCAGCTTGACAGCAAAATCATATAACTGCTGGAAGTAATCAGAGGTAAAAAGTGGATCCCCTTCCCACTCATAACCCAGCCATTTTATATCTCTCTTTATGGATTCTACATATTCTGTGTCTTCCGTAGTAGGATTAGTATCATCAAATCTGAGATTGGTCTTACCTCCATATTTTTGGGCGATAGAAAAGCTTACCCAGATTGCCTTGGCATGTCCGATATGCAGATAACCATTTGGCTCAGGAGGAAAACGGGTCAGTACTCTACCCTCATGCTTTCCAGCTTCGATATCCGCTTTTACCAGCTCCTCTAAAAAATTTAAACTTTCTTTTACTTCTTCTTCCATAGTTACATTTTCTCAGGCATCTCTATTCCGAGGATTGCCATGGCATGTTTTAAGTTACGAGCGACACATTTGCTGAGTACCAGTCTGAAGGCCTTGGCCTCTGGTGTCTCTGCCTTCAGGATACGTACATCATGATAAAAACGATGATAGGATCGAGAAAGCTGATAAGCATAAGCAGCTATACTTGATGGATCATAGGCTGCTGCTGCCTCCTCTATTATAGATGGATAAAGACTGAGCTGAGTGAGCAGGTCTTTTTCTATTCCTTCTGGTGAGCCGTAATTTTTATAATCTCCACTTTCTGAGCCATTCATATTTCTGAGGACAGATTGGATACGTACATAGGCATTCTGTATATAAGGACCTGTATCTCCTTGCATGTCTACTGAGTCTTTGGGATTGAAGACCATTCTCTTTTTAGGTCCGACTTTAAGCATAAAGTACTTAAGTGCTCCTAGACCTATCTTTCGATAAATTTCGTTTTTTTCTGCTTCTGAGATGTCTAGTTGCACCTCTCTTTCTTCTGCGTTTAGTTTAGCCTCATTGATTACCTCGTCCATTAGGTCGTCTGCGTCTACTACTGTTCCTTCACGTGATTTCATTTTGCCTTCCGGCAAATCTACCATTCCATAAGATAGATGATAGAGCCCTTCTGCAAAGGGACGATTGAGCTTCTTGCATATCTCAAACAAGGCTTTGAAGTGATAGTCTTGCTCATTTGCCACGACATAGATCATCTTCTTAGTGCCATGGTTCTCATATCGCTTATCTACAGTACCGATGTCCTGAGTCATATACACTGAGGTTCCATCACTTCTGAGTACCAGCTTATGATCCAGCCCTACATCTTCTAGATCTATCCATACACTGCCATCGTCTTTTTTGTAGAAGCTTCCTTCTTCTAATCCTTTATTGATTACATCTTTACCTAGGATATAAGTATCAGACTCATAGTAGAGTAAATCAAACTCAGCTCCCAGTC
>CAZDWO010000136.1:0-4318 GCA_964509175.1 uncultured Saprospiraceae bacterium | reverse complement strand
CTTGGCTATCCGTTACTACCCATGCTAAATCTCCGTTAGTATTAGCAGAAGTGATGGAACCAGCAGGAATCATATCAGGAACTCCGTCACCTACTTCATCGAAGGTAAAAGGTCCACCAAACAGTTCTCCACCATTGGCGTTACAGCCATTAGCGTTATTTCTTATTACTTCGATAGGATTAGAAAGACTAAAGCATCCTTCTATGTCATTTGCATTTAAACCTACTTCCGCTCCTATAATAGGACCATCGTAAGCTATTCTCCATATTAGACAAGTTCCAGCACCTGGCTCGTCAAAGTTTACTACTGAAGGCATAGGAGGTAATCCTAAAATATATCCCTCACTATCAGTAACTAACCATCCTAGATCAGTTCCGTTTGTATTGGTAGATGTAATAGATCCGGCAGCGATTGTGTCAGGAACTCCATCACCAACTTGATCGAAGATGAAAGGTCCACCTGTAAGCGTTCCACCATTAATATTTTGATTAGAAACGGTCATTCCATTTACTTCGATGTTGTCTAGATCCCATACTGAGATAAATCCTCCATTACCTGCTAGGCAATATGGAAGAAGCTCAATAGTGAATACTTCCTCTTCACTCGTAGTAAAGTCAGCATTGTCTGGAAATAAAAACGTTTGTTGAGCGTAAGATAGAGAGGTAGGAATACCCGACTGAGTATATATTACATTTCCATCTCTTAGAACTCTAATTCCAAATAGGGTTGGATAATTATTTACCCCTGTACCTCCAAAGGTCCATGTAAATATTTCTGGAGCCATCTCGTAGAAATTAATCTCAGATAGTCTAGAATTACCCACGGTAGGGTTTAAAGTGATATCCATCTTAATGGCTCTATCGGAATCTCCATCATAAGTACAGGAGTTAAGAGCAGAAATACACATTCCTAAGCTTCCTGCAACTCCATCTGTACAGGAGTGAGTATTTACGTTAGGATTTTCTCTGTAAAGAGAACTAGAAGTCATTTCTAGTAAATCGTTTTGCTGAGTTGGTACAGAGGTAAACTCTGCATAACTAGACCCAGCGGCACAGTTATTTAAATCGAATAAAAGGGTAGACTCTACGTCAACACAGGTTTGGGCCGTACTGGTATTCCAGGATACAATTCCTAAACCTAACAAAATCATGTGTAAAACACGTAATCGTAAGTTTTTCTTCATTTTTTCAAAAAATTTGTTGATTAATACTTGTAAACAATCAGATATAGGGCGACGGAGAACTTCTACGCTTCGCCTATTTCATATATGAATGTCGCGGGGAAATGGTTGTCTGGAGTTTTAACTTTTTTTTAAATCAGGTCTTTCAATCTTATCGATTTCTTTAATTTCTGGTCATTTCTCATGATTGTGAGCCTGATTTTTTTGCCTTGTCGACCAGATAATTTTCTAGTTATTCGCTCGAGCGAAAAGAATTTAGATTTCCAAAGTCCAATTCTGGTAATTACATCTCCTTCTTTAAATCCGGCCTTAGATGCTGGCGAATCAGAAATCACCGTTCGCACATAAAATTTATTAAGATCAGAGCCAAATGCCAGAAGAACTAGACCTGAGCGATCGTATTTAAATTCTTTCTTGAAATTTTTATTGGGTTTGAGATACAGTTCCTTGTTTAAGTAATCTAGGTACATATCGAATCGAGATAAAATTCCGGTGCCTAAAAGTCCATCTCTATGCAGACTGTAATCGACCAGTGAAGTGTCGATACCTATGGATTGGAAATAACTAATTACATTTTTAAAACTATGATTGCCAACACTTAAGGATGAAATACGACCTACATGACCTTTTAAATTTCCACCCAATCCAAGAGCAAGATTTCCTGTTATTAATTTTTCTGGAAGGGCGAGTTTTCCCTCTTCCTGATAATGAACAAGTATGGGCAAACTCGCTCCTGTATCCACTAAAAATTTTAATTCTTGCAGCTCTGTTTTATCATCCCTAAGGATGTAGGTAGGTAGGCGTATGTAGGGTTTTAAACTTTTAATCGTCACACTCGATTTATCAAAGTCTTTTAAAGTGCTAAAGTCAAAATTATCTGGATGATAGAAATGAATCTTCTTTTTAGGAAAATCAAATCTTACGATTAGGTTTTTAAAGAAACTAGCTCCTATTATTCCATCTATAGGAATACCTGTAATCTCATCGAGCCTCATTTTGTCCTCTTCCAAAATGATGATATCCCTCTCCACATTTATATCCGAACCCAATCTGATAGGGACATTACGAGCTATGGAAGCATAAATAACATCACTTAGGTCAGAACCTATTATTTGTACTCGCTGGTCGTATGGTATGGCAAAAATATCGTTTATCTGTCGGTCAAAAAGAATGGTATGCTCAGCTCCTGTGTCTAGAATAAATTTAAGTGGTATGAAATTATTATAGAAGAGGTCTACTAAAATAAAACCGTTTTCAAAACTAAAAGGCAAAACAAGCTCGTCCTCCGATCCAAGTAAATCTATACCTCTTACCTGACTGATTCCTCTCTTAGGAATTAGAATCAATAAAACCAGTAAAATAAAATATTGACGGAGGAGAGTCATAGCTCTTAAGATAAAAAGAAAAGGACATACCGCAGTGCGACATGTCCTTTTTTAATTTGGAACGCTTAATTCTTTTTAAGCTTTTTCGATGATTTTATCTCCGAAGACTAAAAACATCACTAGGGAAATGGTTAAAATTATCATGGTGATTAATTTGTGTTATTTATTAACGTCTCAAAATCTAAATCTCTCATCCATTTCAGGTATTTTATCCCTGATAGTTATTATTAAGACATTTTAAACCCATTCTTACACTATCCCAAAACAATTTATTTTTTTAGCAAAACCACTAAGAAATCATCGCCCAGTCTTTTCTAACCCTATTTAGGTGCATAATATATTGCTTTATTTTACTATTTAAAGCCTGATTAAGTTCGGGGTCTTTTTCTAAAATGCGTATTGCAAAATTTCTAGCGACTTCCAGAATAGGAGTGTCCGTAACGAGGTTTACCAGATTAAAATCTACACTGCCACTCTGCTGGGTTCCCATGATATCACCTGCTCCACGTAAGCGGAGGTCCGCTTCTGCGATTTCAAAGCCATTATTTGTGCGGACCATAGTTGCTATACGTTCTCGACCTTGTTTAGAGAGTTTGTTAGAAGACATGAGTACACAGAAAGACTGCTCCGCTCCTCTTCCTACTCTTCCTCTTAGCTGATGCAATTGGCTTAAGCCAAAACGCTCTGTATTTTCTATAATCATGACTGAAGCATTGGGAACATTTACACCGACTTCTATAACAGTAGTAGCTACCATAATCTGTGTAATTCCTTTTACGAATCTGTCCATCTCTGCATCCTTATCAGCAGGCTTCATACGACCATGGAGGACGCTCATCTGATAATCTGGTCGCTTAAAAAAGTGGAGCAGCTCCTCATATCCATCATTTAGATTTTGTAGATCGAGCTTTGCAGATTCTTGAATTAAGGGGTAGACTACGTAGATCTGTCTGCCTTTGGCTATTTCTGATTTCATAAACTCCCAGAGCTTAGGTCTGTAGTTTTCTCTCTTATGAACCGTTTTGATTTCTTTCCTTCCAGGAGGCAGTTCATCTATAACGGATACATCTAGGTCTCCATAGTAGGTCATCGCCAGAGTACGAGGGATAGGTGTTGCAGTCATCACTAGGATGTGTGGTGTCAGTCGATCGTTTTTTAGATATAGCTTAGACCGTTGTGCTACTCCGAATCGATGTTGCTCGTCGATAATGGCCAGCCCTAGATTCTTAAAGACTACTGGATTCTCTATCAGTGCATGTGTACCGACGAGTATATCGATTTCTCCTTCTTTCAAGAGTTTAAGGAGCTCTGTCCGTTTTTTGCCTTTTACAGAGCCACTGAGAAAAGCAACTCTAATGTTGAGTCCAGTTAGATACTCTTGTAATGAATGATAGTGTTGCTGAGCAAGAATTTCTGTGGGAGCCATAAGAGCAGACTGATAATCATTGTCTTTTGCGATAAGCATACAAAGTAAACCTACCATGGTCTTTCCACTTCCTACATCTCCCTGCAGCAGTCGATTCATCTGAGTGCCTGTCCCGAGGTCAGCTCGGATTTCTTTTATCACTCTTTTTTGTGCTCCTGTAAGTTCAAAGGGAAGTTTTTCCTTATAAAATCTGTGGAAGGCATTTCCTACTTGTGTAAAAGTGGGTCCTTTGATGACTTTTTTTCTCAGATTATTAGACAGAACTAGTCTAAGTTGTAAAAAGAAGAGCTCTTCAAATTTTATTCTGTCTTCTGCTATTTTCTGTTC
>CAZDWO010000135.1:0-4616 GCA_964509175.1 uncultured Saprospiraceae bacterium | reverse complement strand
AATGGACTTACGTGTGTCTTGCAATGTTTTTAATGACTCAGAAGATATAGAAGCTCTCCTACAAGTACTACGTGACATGCAAAATTCATAAGCCATTTATATGTATAAATTCTTATTGCTCTTTGTACTCTCTACCCTGTTTACGATAAATTGCAAACCTTTTACAGCTCAAACTAAAAAGAAGAAATCTAAGAGTATAGTGCAACTAGATAAAATAGCAGAACTCATTTCTAGTCATTCTCTGGATCCATAAACATACTAGACACTTCTAAGGGTACGCTCTACACAAATGATTCCATTGACTACAGTCAAGGACATCTTCCTGCCTCTACTTTTAAAATACCACATACCATAATCGCCTTAGAAACTGGAACGATAAAAACTAAAGAAGAAATCGTTCCATGGGATGGAAAAAAAAGACAATTTAAGTCATGGAATAGAGACCTAACATTTAAAGAGGCCTTTCAGTTCTCTTGCCTACCCTGCTATCAGATAATTGCTCCTAGCATCGGTCTAGATGCAATGAAAAGAAATCTTACAAAGATTGAATATCCCGGAACGGTAATCTATGAGAGTAACTTAGATATTTTCTGGATCGATGGAGTATCTAGGATTAGTCCAAATGAACAAATAGATTTTATAAATAAAATAGTAAACAGAAAACTCCCTATATCAGAAAACACTTATGAGCTCCTAGAAGAATTTATGTTATTGGATTCTAAAGAATCACACCAACTGTATGTAAAAACGGGATGGACCTTTCACGAAGAGAAGACCCAGAATAATGGCTGGTTTGTGGACTATCTAAAAACTGATACGAATCTGTTTTTATTTGCTACTAATCTTAGTCCTAATGAAAATTTTGAAATGTCGGAATTTCCTGCTGTTAGAAAGAAGATTACTTTGGAGGCTTTTAAGCTTTTGGAAATAATTTAGACTACTACAAAATATTTCAATTTTTACACCGTTACTCTCTTGGTTACACAATTGTAACTCTACCCTAATCACCAATGGGGTTGCTTTTTCTCATTTTCTGTGAGACATTTTATTTCATAATTATTTCAGAATGGATAATAGGTTGCTGCCATACGGCTACGACCTATAGATTGATTCATTGTTGAATATGTTTTCTACTACGAAGTATTACAAGGTTTTTCTATTTACAATAGTGATAGGCATTTACATCCTACTCAAGCTGATATTTGCTGGAGCTGATTCAGATGCACTCAATTTTCTAGTTCTTCCGACAAGTAAATTAATAGCTCTATGGACTGGACAGTCTTATGTACCCAGTTTAGAATCAGGGTACTACTTTGAAGGCTTAGGTATTGTGATAAATAACTCCTGCTCAGGTTTTAATTTATGGATGATTGCCTTTGTTGCCCTTAGCTATGGTATAATAAGCAAGACATCCACATTCAAAAATGGTTTGTTAGGAATAGCATTATCATTGACCATAACCTACTTGTTTACCATCGTCGTAAATAGTTTCAGGATATACAGCAATCTGTACTTCCAGGACATACTCAGCAGTCTTTTAAATATCCAAAAGAGTCATGCTCATGAAGCCATAGGAGTTCTAGTCAATCTAACTTTTCTTATTACGGGTTATCTCCTTGCGGAACATCTACTCAACAAAAAACTGACAAATGAAAAAATTACTTGACCCAAAATGGGTATTACTTTTCAATACACTACCTATTGCAATATTGATTTCTTCTTACCTAACTAAGTATAATATTATTAAGTCTCTTCTTAAGCCAGAAACCATAGACCTTTGGCAATACCTTGGTTTGATTCTTTTGCTCTCTGGAATAATTGTCTTTGTATATGGTCTTGTGCAATTCTTTAAAGAAACCAAATTAAATATATGGTATGCTATTCTAAGTTTTATTTTCTATTGCATATTTATGCATTACTCTATGGATTGTGAATACAAACTAATACCATGGTCTGTTCCTAGATGGATGGTTGAGAGAAATGGATTTATAAACATTGCTACCTTCTTAATGCCATCTTTATTACATGCTATGATAATAGCAACCGTTCACTTTACCCCAGATAATAAGAGTCACAAAAGCTCAAACAATTTTGGATATGCCATATTAATTCCTATCGGCACTTTTCTTACGGCTTTGATTATAATTCCTTTAAGAAAAGTTGTGGGATACAATTTTCATGAACACCTATTGATAGTAATTATAATAACTGGTATAACTCTATTTCTATTTTTCCTCTTACGTGCTACTTACATTATGGTAAATAAAAAAAGCGAAAAATGGAATAATAATAAGTTGGCTTGGCAAATTCCCATTACCATTATTCTACCACTTATTGGCCTGTCCGTAAATAATGGAGGTATTATAGAAGACTTTGGACCAGGTTCCTCCGAAGGTGTTTTTGGGGACTTTAGTAATTACTGGTATTATGTTTTGGCTATAGCCAATGGAACTCTTCTTTGTTTACACAATATAAAGCATCATCTGATGAGGCTCGCATTATTTGCAGCCAAATGGATAACGTTTTCATATACCCTTTATTTCTTTATAGTTTTCCTACCGCTCTTGCCACTTGCTGTACCGCTTATAATTTTAATGGGATTAGGTTTGCTAATGTTAACTCCATCGGCATTATTTATTATTCACACAAATAGCCTGTCTAAAGATTATCACTTCTTAAAATCATATTTCTCTAAAAGCCTACTTTGCCCTATAGCTATTGCTTCTGTATTTGTAATCCCGTTTATAATTACCATCAATTATCTAGGAGACAAGAAGAATTTAAATAATTCCTTAGAATATCTATATGCTCCTGATTATGCCAATCCTGCAGAGATAGATCTACCTGCAATAAAGAATACCATTACAATTATTAAAGAAAACAAAAAAAGAAGTGGAGGAATGATTTTTGCTTCTAAGAAGCCTTTTCTATCTTCTTACTATAACTGGCTCGTCTTAGAAAATCTTACCTTATCTGATGCTAAAATCAATAAACTAGAAAGAGTTTTCCTAGATGTTCCCAAAAAAGAAGGACGATCAGAATTTATTCAAAATAGTCAGGTAGAAATAAAAACAATTTCTTCTAATAGTACTTATGATGAAGCACATAAAGCATGGAATAGCTGGATAGACTTAGAAATAGAAAATCATGGAAGTAGACAAGGAGAATATTCTACCATAATAGATTTACCGACGGGTGCATGGATTAGTGATTACTACTTAAACGTTTTCGGTAAAAAAGAAATGGGTATGCTTTCTGAAAAAAGAACTGCCCTATGGGTTTACTCAAATATCAGAAATCGAAGAAAGGATCCAGGGATACTATACTATCTCACCGGAAACAAAGTGTCTTTTAGAGTTTTCCCATTTGCTAAAAACGAAATAAGAAAAACAGGAATAGAAATTCTACATCGAGACCCAATAAAGATAAACATCGACAATCATGAATTAGAACTGGGAGAATACAGCATTGACCAAGATTCTAATAATGAATACAAGAATGCCCTCTTTATATCCGGAGAGAATAAAAAAGAATTAGAAAAAGTTAATAGAATACCCTACTTCCATTTTCTCATAGATGGTCGGTTGGAAAATAAATTGAGGAATTACGCCGCTCATATAAATCAGCTATCAGAGACTTATCCTATGATGATAAACCATGCCAAACTCAGCCTCATCAATAGTTCCGTTATGACTAAAGCCTTTAAACCTGACTGGATATCATCTTTTAGTGAATTTAAATATGGTGGAGGTTTTTTCTTAGAACAGGGAATAAAAACGGCTTTGTATCATAGTTACAAAAATCAAGATGCGACCTATCCTGTATTTGTAGTTTTAAGTGATTCATTGGAAACAGCCATCATAGAAAAAGATTTTGGAGACTGGGAATTTAGTTTTCCAGAAACCGATAAATTTTACTCCCTTAACAATGATGCATATCTGATGGCTCATTCACTTATAGACTCTCCGTTGAAAGTCATAGAATCAGATGCAAAAATACCTCAAAACCTATCTGTAAGAGCCTACCCTACTAATGGCTCAGAATTAAAATACATAGCCGACAATGAGGAAGCCAGCCTCATACCAAAAGATAGAATGGACCTTAGTGAAAAATCCCCAGAAACGAAACAATGGGAAGATGGATTAGCACTACAAGCAGAATGGACAAGACAAATTCTACATCCTGAATCCTCAAACGAGAGTTGGTTATCTCTGATAAGAAAAAGTTTTGAAACGAAAATCATGTCACCAGTTACTTCTTACCTAGTGGTAGAAAATGATGCACAGAGAGCCATGCTTAAAAAGAAACAAGACCAAGTACTGAATAGTAATAAGTTACTCGACCTAAGTGACGATGCTACTAGAATGAGTGAACCTAATCTGCTATTTGTTTTAGCAGCATTTATGATTTTCTTTTTATATAGAAATAGGTATAAATGGGAAATATTAAAATCATAGACTATTCAAGATACACTTCAAAATTCAGGTCTATACCCTAGATTTTTTTATATCGAGTATATCAATTCCTAGTCTACAATCTGTGTAAATCGGAGATATCCCTGGTAAGTAATTAGCACCACAGATTGCTCAGATTTTCACAGAGATTTAAATTACTTT
>CAZDWO010000134.1:0-4648 GCA_964509175.1 uncultured Saprospiraceae bacterium | reverse complement strand
CAGGCTGAATTTGAGGCGGCGCAACTCACAGCAGACGCTATAGAAATAGTTGGCTTAGCCGCGAAGAGCTTCCCCGAGTATAGACAACAAGGATTTTATTTGTCACTTGGGGAAGCTTTGTCAGATGGAACCATTCAACAGATTATTTATCTTCCCACAGAAGCAGGATTGCCTATAACTGAAGCAGGAAAAAGATAAAAATTTCAGCCAAGGATCTTATATTCTCTTTTCACATGGTCTTTAAATTTCCTAAAATTAAAACTAGTTAAATTAAACGGGATTTCCATTTAGTTTTAACTGGCCGTTATCGGACCGCAATCTAGCTATACTTCCATCAGAATCTCTCCAAGCAAGTACAGGTCCTTCTATTTGAAGATATCTTGGATCAAACTCACCTATTCTAGAAACTTGGTCTAAATGAGTGACTCTACTTTGTAGAAATCCGTCATTTCCATAAACTCCTGCCACAGTTACATTAGCAGTAGGCATATCTGTTACTATATGTGGACCAGTTATCGCAGAATCGAAATAATTACTAATGAGTGTGTTACCAAAGGTGCCATTCCCTTGAAATTTAATAGCACCCTTTGTTGCAGGGCCATTAAAAGTAATATTATCTAATGTATTCCTTTGTCCTGCAATTGTTATACCTGTTTCAAATCCATCTAAAACCATAAAAAGAACAGAATTGCTATTAGCAAGGCCATTAATTTGTGCTGTACCCATATCTATGGCAGATCCTGCAATTTCACCTGATGCACGAGATTCTGTACTAGTGTGACCTGATCTGATTATGAAAGTATTTTGATAACAATTATTTAGAGGCGTATTAGTTGCAAGGTTATACCCCGGAACAACTATACCATCTTTAGTAACTCCTGTAGTGCCTCTAATAACCATATCAAATGTACTATCACTAGAACCAAGCATTGCAGAAACAACAGGAACAAGTGGTTGTCCTTGTTGCCCTACTCCATATGCTTGAATGTCTGTTATTCGAACTCTATTCCAACTACCGATATTATAGATAGCAGAAGCATTATCTTCTGAATAAAGAATAGCCATTTTATTACTGTAAAGAGTTTGGCGAGTCCGCAATCCTACGCTTGCCTTTGTATTTACAGTTTGAAGTACTTTTGCCCTAACTTTATTAGCATAATCTACTGCTCTTTGATATTGCTGAGTATGGACTTTGTCTACATCATCGTAAACTCCATATTGCTCAACAGCTATGTAATCTTGATCAAATAATGCTACAATTTGATTACCGTTAGGGGCAGGAAAATACTTACCATAATCGTTTGTTTCACCTGTATCGGGTACACAAGCATAGACATTACCACCATAAGGTTGTCCGTTTGAATATAAACTTTTGGGATAGTATGAATGGGTTCTAAATATTTGATTTAAACTTACATTAGCCAATATTTCGGGATTTAATACAAAATTTGAAGAATCTACTGTAGTTCCGCTAGAATCACTACTAATGATATGATCATAATATGTCTCAGATTGAATTAACTTTGCTAATTCAGAAATTATTTGTTGACTAGCCATCGGTAAGTCTATGCCTTTTATTTTTTTTATTTTATAAAATAATTGCTATCATTTAAAAATGAACACCCTAATATAATTAGAATATAGGGTGTTCATAGTTTTAACAATATATTTAAAAATTGAAGTTTATAAAGATAGTTCTCGAACTTCTTTTAATGTCTTGCCCTTGTTTTTGCCATACTTAACAACGCACGAATCACACACATCACGTTCTTGTGCAGTCATGAATTCGTAGGGAACAGGGGCAATTAACTTTCCAGCATCATTATATACACCTGCAGGCCAAATTCCATTTTCTGCATCAATAGCAGGGTAAAATTTAAGGACTTCTGCACGTGTTGGCACTCTAAATTGACTACCTTCCGGCATTTCAGTAGAGCGCTGCACTTCATTTAGATCTTTGTCGTAAAAATAAATCATATTAATGTTCTCTTTATTATGTATAATTAAAATTAACTATTAGCAAGGAAAAATAGCCAATGAACGAGCACTCAAAGTAGTAGCGTTAGCTATCATCTCTGTGCCCGGATCCAATAGATTAGTTAAGTGATATACTCTTACACAAATAGGGTTTACACCGGCTGGCATATTACAACAAATTCTATCCTCAAACTGTTGTTCATAAAAGCCATAATTAACTATATCATCATTAATATCATCAGAAGTAGGCTGACCACCATTAGTTAGTGCAGTAACCGATTTATTCATAGTAACACCACCATGAATTTGATCCCCACCACCCGTTCTAATAAATGCCCAAGTAGCGCCCCCATCACAAGAAATTTGAGGCAAGAAAGAAGTACGACCACCCGCTTCAGGCGGACTTATAGATCTTCTAGACCAACTGTATTGATAAGTCAAGTCAATTAACTGTGCACACTTTCCTGAATTGACATTAATACATCTTTCCATACCCTCTAGGGGTGCATTGGAAGGTGTGTCAGAAGTTACAATAGCTGTGCCAAAAGAAGAAGTACTTTCCGTGCATCTAGTATTAGGTGCATAATTGTCTACAGAATTATCACAGTAAGTAACACACAACCCACCAGATTCATGTTCTATTTTAGCCACAAACCCTCGTTCAGGGTCTTCTAAGGCATCTAAATCGACGAACTTAGGTCTATCGCCTTTTGCATAATTAGAGCCATCTTTTTTTACAGGATTGATAGCAGAAACCGCACACTTAGTACCATCGTTTTGGACCACATCCACAGATCCATTTTCCAAATCTGTGACGGTAGATTGGACTCCACAGACAACATCATCTTTAACACTTCCGTCAGTCTGAGTAATTGTCGCTGTACCTAAACCACCCCCTTCACCTTCATCATTAGGAGTAATAGAGGAATCCCCGGATTTTACACAACTATTGACATACTCACCCTCAGCATTGTAAAAATTAATTACTGGAGTGCCTTCAGCAATAGAATTGCCCTCTCTATCGATTGTATCAGGACCTGCAACAGCTTGGTTTGAAAATCCATCATTTGAATCACAATTAGCGATGGATTGAGCTAATTGTTGAATTATTTCTGTGGAAGCCATAAATAAAATTCCAAGTTATTATTATTATATAAATATTTTCTAAAATAAGAGAAATATTTGCTCAGAATTAAGACTATATTGCAACTAAGTGGTTCAAATTTTTTTAACCCATTTTTTCATATTTGCCCATAATTTCTGAAAAACTTAGGGAAGTGTAATTATAAAGGTCAGAACCATACTTTTATAGAAATATAGCCCTGACACTTAAGTAAGTAAACAGCTAAAAAGTTATTGGATTACTATACAGTAGTCTGGCACTCATCAACTTTATAGATTTGACCTAACAAATCACCACTTTTCATTCTTAACATCAAATTTTAAGATGTGTAACATATGGACATGGGTCTTGTTGATTGATTCTAAGGTCATAGTTTACTACAGTAGATACAGGATTGTTGTGTATCCAATTTATTGTATAGTTACCTTTGTCTTTTAAAATAAACGTATCTTCTGGACAAAGTAATTGAGGTTCTGTAGAGGTATCTTCCCCACAAGCAGAATATATGCCGCTCGTAAATGGAATGCTGACAGTATCTTCTGCGGGCACAACTGCAATTTGCGTAGGGGGATTTCCTACACTAAATATATTCATATCTAGAGTAGATTCATTCTTTAAGTCTAATTCACCATTCTGATTTATAGAAACTGACAAATTATTGGTACAAATTTCCATGTTTATTACTCTTTATTGTTATAATTAATGTTTTTTTGCTTCTAATTATTTTAATTTTTTTGTTTAAGTGAGTGGCAAGAATTTACCTGCCCCTTTCATCGAACAAAGGGCGCTTATCCATTATTTTTCTAACTTCTTCGTAGCTAAGAGGTTCAAAATTGTGGCAGTCTACTCCTACATCAAAAGTCTTACCTACACCTTCATCTGGCAAAGTGCCATGACAATGTCCAAATAACATCCAACTACCATGATAACTTGATCGCCAAGATTTCATAGGATAGTGGCAAAGTACAATTTTCTGCTTATCAAAAGTTAAGTAGTCAAGCCATTTAACAGATTCCCATCTATTATACTTAATAACATGGCTGATTTGCTCATCATGATTGCCCATTATTAAATGGACTTTTCCATTTAGTCGTGACAGTAAAGTTTGTACTTGATAAGGATCTTTAGCCATGGGACCGTAAGCAAAATCTCCCAAATGATGAACAGTGTCATTTGGGCCAATTTTTTCATTCCATTTGTTTATCAAATCCTCGTTCATTTCTTGCCAAGATTGATAAGGCCGGTCGCAATGTTTAATTACATTTTTATGGAAAAAATGTGTATCAGATGTAAAAAATATTTCTCTCACTTTTATCTGGCTTCTTTCATGTTATTGTTCATTTAACAGTCTTCGACATGGTTTAGTTGTAAAAATTCTGCGGTATTTTCTAAAATAATCATAAGATCCCTTGGAATATTATGAATTTCTTGAGATTTTTCTAAATCCATTAAGCCTTTCTCGGACCGTGCGGCAGAGGCTGCACTCCAGTCTAGAAGCATTTCCAATAAATCAAAAAGGTTCATTCCCATAACTCCTTCTGGGTAGTG
>CAZDWO010000133.1:0-4656 GCA_964509175.1 uncultured Saprospiraceae bacterium | reverse complement strand
TTTATTATCGTCAACTTATTATTTTATCTTGACTTTAGAAACAGGCTCAAGTGACAAGACGTTCATGCTTCCTACGTCAGCACGCTGCATGTAGCCAATCAGTCAATCAATAATTCCTCACCCCAGATAATAATCCTCCTTCCTTCGCATCACCGTTATCTCCTCATCAGTCTTATCCTTATATCCTAGAAAATGCAACAAGCCATGCACCATTACTCGATTGAGTTCTTTGGTAAATGAGACATCTAGATTCTGGGCATTTTCTCTGACCCGATCGATGCTTATAAAAATATCTCCTTCTACCTTATCGGTGGAGTAGGGGAAGCTGATCACATCAGTGTAGAAATCATGGTTGAGGTGTTCTTGATTTATATTGAGGAGGTAAGCATCGCTGCAGAATATGATGCTTAGTGCTTCGAGTGGTTTGTTCTCTTTATTACATACAGATTCTAACCAGCTTATCGTCTCTGCTGGATTGTCTAGAGAAAATTCTATGTCTTCAGAAAAAAAGTTAATTGTGTTAGACAAGTGGTCCTGGACTATAGGTCAAACTGGATTTCTACTGTTCTACCATTGTCTAGATACTCTACATTATCAGAGAGCTCTTTTATGATATATACACCACGTCCACCACAGCACTCTAGTCTGTCTGGGGCAGTAGGATCGGGAACATTGCTGGGATTGAATCCTCTCCCTTGGTCACTGATTTTAAAACTGATGCCAGAATCTACTCGCTGTACATTTACATCTACAAACTTAGATTGGTCGTTACGGTTACCGTGTATGATGGCATTATTTACTGCCTCGGTTACAGAGATAAGTATATCTGGATACTTGGTATCGTTTATAGAATACTCCGTAGCGACCCTACGTACGTAGGCTTCGATTTTAGAAATAGAAGTTGGGGTTGATCGTAATTTTAGCATTTTCCAGTTCATTCGTTTGTTAATCGTGTATGTGAGTATGCTATTAGTTTCCTGCTTTTAGTGCGTTGTAATATTTATCTACCAGTCCTTTATAAAAAGGTCTGAGTTCTGGTGAGATAGATTTATAAAGTTCTATTTCGGCTTCTTTCTCTTTTAGATAAGCTTGTATAGAAGCAGGCATTTCTTTTTTACGTTCTCTACCTGTTTCTCCTTTACGCTTATTGTCATATTCTCTCTGTCTCTCTGCCTTATCAGACTCCAGTAATCTCGTCAAGATATCCTGCTGCCTATTTAGAACTTCATTATTAAACTTTTTGTTTACTAGGTCAGTTTCTACCTTATTCATCTCATCGATGATTTGTTGGAGCTCCTTTGAGCCCTTTCCTTGTTCTTGTTTTTCTTGGTTGAGGTCTTGGAGAGCTTTACGGAGAGCTGCCTGTCTAGCGGCTGCTTCTGCAAACTCTTTTGCCATTCCCTTTCCGTCTTTGCCTTTCATTCCCTCTTTCATCTTCTTCATCTGACCGTTCAGGTTTTCCTGTCCTTCTGTGATTTTATCTGACGGAACCTTACCAGGCTTACTACCAGGTTTTCCTCCAGGTTTATTACACATCTGACTTCCTGACATCATACCAGACATCTGCTGTTGCATCTGGTTGAGAGCTTCATTAAGCATTAGAGCGAGATCATTGGTATTGGTCATTATTCTTCTCTGATATCTTATAGAGGCCAGTTCTCTGAAGTTGGTCATCTTACGTTCTTCCAGAAGTACGAGACTACTATCTATATCTGAAGATATCTCAAAGGTCTTTTCTGTAACTATTGCTTGTAGCTGATCTACACGTTTACTTAGAGCATGCAGACTATCTTGGATCAGTCCAAAATCATCTTTGAGCTTAAACTGCTTCTGTACAAGGTCTTTATAAATAGGACTAGTCGTTTTGACCACCTTAGTATCTTCTGTAAGTTCTTCTTCCGAAAAAGAAAGGTCTACCAGATTCTCTAGCAATTGTCTAAGAGCAGCCATATCTTCTTCTAGCTGTTCCTGCTCCCCTGACTCCATACTCTCTTGCAAACCGCCTGCCATTTTTTTCATTTTGCCCGCTGCACTCTTCTGAGA
Source organism: uncultured Saprospiraceae bacterium (assembly GCA_964509175.1). Taxonomy (GTDB): domain Bacteria; phylum Bacteroidota; class Bacteroidia; order Chitinophagales; family Saprospiraceae; genus JAHDHU01. The sequence continues at coordinate 2,613 of CAZDWO010000133.1, read as the reverse complement.
TTTGGAAGCTCCTTTACTATCTTTCTGTTCTAGCTGCTCCTCACTTTCTTCCATATCTTCTTGGATGTCTTCCATCTGCTCCTCATTTTCTTCCTCATCACCCATGTCTTTTGGAGGAGAGAGTTCTTTGTTCTTTTCTTGAAGCTCTTCCATCTTCTCTTTTACATCCTCAAACTCCTCATTTATTTTTTCTTGCTCTTTCTTGAGCTCCTCATTGGGTTTTTTCTGCTCTTCAGTTTCTTTGGCCAGTTCTTCTTGTTTTTCTGCCAGTTCTTCTAGCTTCTCGATGGTATCTTTTATTTCCTTTTCCATCTCTAGCTGCTTGAACAGGTCTAGCAGTCTATCCATTTCTTTTTCTACTGCCTGATCATCCATCTCCATCTCCTCCATCATTTCCATGGCATCATCCTTATTGAGCTCTTCCATCAGCTCATTGATTTTTTCCATGAGCTCCTGCGTCTCTGGATCTAGCACTTCCTCAAACATCTCTTGGAGCTTCTCTTGCTTTTTGAGGATTTCCTCATCTTGCTTGTTGAACTCCTCCTGATTCTTCATGTTTTCCTGTAGCTTCTCTTGAGCTTCTTGCAGTTTCTCTTGTAGGTCTTTTTGTTTTTCCATCAGGTTCTCCAGCTCCTTCTTATCCTGCCACGACATATCCTTCTGCTGCAGTAATTTCTCTCTCAGCTTCTTGTACTCTTCTTGTAATTTCTTGATGTCGTCGATGGATTCTTCTAGGGTCTTTTTAATATCCTCCTCATTCTCATCTTCTTTTTCCTCAAACTCTTCTACAGAAGGCTTGGCAAATTTCATGACTCCAGTCTTTGCAGACTTACTGCCATTTATAGCATCATTGTCATAGGTCTCGAAGTAGTAGCTTACATTCTGACCTGGTTTTAAATCATATTCTGTAAAGTCTATGGTATGCTGATACTGAGTAGCTCTTCCAGAAGGACCGAGTAGTCTTTTAGATTGTTCTGGACCATCCTGACCATCTTCGTTAGAGATTCTATATTTAAAGTCTACAGCGGTAAGACCATAATCATCGCTTGCATTTCCTACAAAGAACACCAGCTTACTATCTGTACTATCTACAAATGATTCTACTGCTATAGTAGGATGCTCATCTGGAATAACATCTATGGCATAGTTTAGAGAGTCTCCTTTAGGGATACGCTTATTACTTACTAGGACTTTGTAGGTAGCATCCTTAGTAAAGGTGGCAGCATAAGAAAACTTATCATCTCCTTTACGCTTAGTCTCCTTAGCAACTCCATTATTAAAATAGAGAAACATATCATCTGTATTCTCTGAAGTAAAGTACCAACGTAGTCTTGTACCTGCTGGAACAACGAGGTCTCCTACATTGTTTACAGTTTCGTTTTCTCGACCGATGTAACTCGGATACCTTAGGTCTATTGCAAAGTCTGCAAGATTAGGTTTCTTGATAACCTCTAGTGTATTTTCGGCTGTAGCCACATCACCAGAGTAAATGGTAAACGGAGTGTTTTTCTGAACGTTTTTAAATGTATAGCTAAATCTGTTTATCTCTTCTTTTTGCAGTTTGTACTGAAAGTCTTCAAACTGGATAAAAACTTCATCTGGAAGAACCTGACCATCTGTGTATACATCTAGCACGTAATCCTCAAATTGGACAACCTCTAGTTTATCTTTTGGAAGCTCAAGGCTAAAGAGAGCTGCCTTTTCAAACTTCTTATCATTATTAATGATTCTATGTGTACTGTCTTTTATAATACTCGGAGCACCTACTAGTAAAGCGATGAGTAATAGAAAAGGTGGAGCTGCATAACGCAGATATTTTTTATTCTTGGATAAATCTATTGCCTTCTTAAAAGCAACGGGCTTTATCTCTTCTGACTTCTGATTTATACTGGCTGATATAAGAGAAGCTTGGATAGGATTAGAATCTGCTTGTTTTTTGAGTTGGAGGATATTGAGCAATTTATCTTGTACATCAGTAAAGTGGCTGCCGATTACTTCGGCTGCTTTTTCATGACTGATGGTTTTTCCGAGTTTTAGATACTTAATAAGTGGTGCAAAAACCCACCATACTAGTCCTGCAAAAGAGGCTCCTAAAAACGAAAAGAAAAAGATTTTTCTGACTCCCTGACTAAAGTAGAACTGATGTTCTAGGAGATTAAAAAGAACAAATAAACCTATAGAAACTGCTGTGAAATAGAGCAATCCTCTTATCAGCTTATTGAGATAATACTTACGTGTAAACTGATCTAACTTCTCTATTAGAAGGTCGTAATTATTTGAATGATTTGCCATGTACTCCGTATCACTTTAAAGACTAAAATGCAGTTCCAATTTCGATTCCTCAACTTCAGGTGGAAAATGTCTCAAATCCAAACTGAAAAGTAGCCTAAAACGGCAAAATAAGCAAGTATTTGACACCTATTACTAACTCGGTGGCGGACAATAAGGTTTCATAGCTCGGATAATATCTATAGGGAAATTAGCCTTTCGGCGAAAGACAGGACAAATAATACCCTCAAAACCATAATCTGCCTTATTCTAGGATATGAAAAGGGGTTATGAAAGAAGAAACGCCTTTTCATGTTGAGCTTGTCGAAACATCTTGTTTTGTAA
>CAZDWO010000132.1:0-4716 GCA_964509175.1 uncultured Saprospiraceae bacterium | reverse complement strand
TTTTAACGTCAGTGATAAAAGTTTTAACGAGGGTCGTATAATCCTCTACAGATTCACTATTGTCGTTTTTTACGAATTTAGTTTTAGGTGAGCAAGATATGAATCCCAGAATTAGAAAAAATAGAAGAAAGTTTTTCATAGTTGATGTTTAGTTGATTTTGAATCAATTGTAAATATCATATTAAAAGATATATCTATATAAACATCTTATGATTTTTACTTATTTGTGCAAAACTTCTATTAGAATAGATAAGCGATTAGGCCATCTGATGTAAAACAATCAATTTGTATCTTGAGTGCTAATAAGAATTTTATAGATATGACTTCCAAACACAAAAGCTTTGCCCTAATTTTCCTTTTCTTAATGCCCATAGTTTTCAATGCCTGTTCGCCAAAAAATCAAAAAATTTCTTCTCCCAAAAAGAAAACCATCACCGTAGATAATGTAGATGCTTTTTTTGAGCCTTACAACATGATGTTAAAATTGTTATTGAGGAAGGAGAATATATTATGCCCGAACTAAAGGATCGAACTATAGACCCTGATTTTTTTGATGGTAAGAATATCAGTAAGATAAGAAATGTTGAAATCGTGGGAAAGGGTGAGGTGAGATTTTTGCAGCCAGATGGGTATGAGTTTGTGCTCAAATTTAGAAATGTTCAAAATGTAAAAATTAGTAATATGACTTTGTGGCATTCTCCAGAGCTGGGATACTGTAAAGGAGGAGTGCTGCTTTTTAGAGATTCAAAAAATATCAGACTTAATGATCTTAACTTGTTTGGAAGTGGAACAGAAGGATTGACCTTATTAAGTGTAGATGAGTTGGTATTATCAGATTCTAGGATTTATGATTGTTCTGAGCAGTTATCTACCCTTAGCAATTCTACAAATGTAACGTATGATAATGTACGGGTAGAAAACAATGGGAAGGGATTACTCCGAGGGTTTGCTATTTTCAAAAGTGAATTACTTTTCAAAAATTCTTACATCAATGAAGATCAATTTAAATTTTCAATGAAGCTTGCTGATTATGATAAATCTTACGGAGTCTATTTCCGTATTGATGCCTACGATTTTGGAGATTGGCATAGAAGTGTCTCAGAAATTAAGGAAGGAACCTATTCTCCCCTTGAAGAGTCGAAGATTACTTTTTACAATACCACTGTAAATGGAAAATTGATTAATGGGGTAATAGAGTAATTTGAGTTGAGAGTGCTTAGCTTGCAGAGTGTTTATTTGTCCACGGTGAAATAGCCGTTTCCTAAAGTAAGAAGTTCTATGTAGTGATTAAAGGTTGAGAAAGCTGATTTTCAAATATTGAAAATATCCAAAGGGCTAATTTTGAATTGTAAAGATGTTGGGTCGGGTGTTCCTCCTTTTCGTTGTGCTCTAAGTTTGCAAAGGTTCAGTCCACCTCTTTTAGATACCTCGACTTTTCCTTTTGAATAATAGTTGATTACATCATTTGTGTTTGCTAGGAGCCAGTCTGCACTTTGAGCCTTTTGGTCAAATCTGGTTATTAAGAACCATTCTGCGGCAAAAGCACCTCTGCCTCTTAGTATGTCAGAAAAAATTAAAACTTTATTGTCTTCAAAGAATCCTAAAAGTTCGTCAACCTTAGGTTTAGGGAGTTCATCTAAATACCATCTTCTTTTGTCTCTCAAGGAAACTCCTTCCTTTGATGTTGGTTTGATTTCACCAGTAAATTTCATTAAGGTTTCTTTAATAGAATCATTGAAATTCCACATCATTTGATAAGTGCCAACTGGTCTTTTATCTATTTGATTAAAATTCGCTGACTTATTAGCTTTTTTCAGTGAAATGTTTTCTCGATAGATAATAGAGTCTATTTCTATATCCATTTGAAGTTGTATGTCTGCCTTTTTATATTTTAGGGTTTCTTCAATTTTCTCTTCTGTGGCTCCTAATTCTATTGCCTTCTTTTTACTGATGCGTACGGGAAGTCCTATCGCTTTAAGATTTTCTATTTTCAAAGGATCATAACCCATTAAACGTAGCCAATCTGATGCATCCTTATCTTTTTGATAATTGTTGAATTTATCTGCGATATTAATTTCGTTTTGGAAACCTCCTTTAGCAGTATATGAACCTATGATTTGTTTTCTATTCACTTAGTAGCAATGGTTCAGAATTGTTGATTGTATCAAGTTTTATTTCAATGGTAGAAAGAATAGAATCTAAAACGTTTATTGCTACACTGTTTCCAAATTGTTTGTACGCCTGACTATTGCTACTTATAATTTTAAAGGATTCTGGAAATCCTTGTGCTCTTGCACATTCTCTTGGAGTCAGCTTTCTCAGTTTGTTATCTACTTTATATATACCCGTTTTTGCTCCTATGCCTCCTCCGTATGCTGATAAGGTAATCGCATGACCGTTAGGATGATAGATTCTTTCTCCTTGTCTTCCTTTACTTATTCTACCTATTTGAATTGGTCGATTGGGTATATTTTCTTCTTCTAAGTAAACCTTCTCGGCATTCATAAATATATCTTCTCTTTTGATTTCTTTAATATCAGGTTTTTCTTCTAATATCGCTTTAAGCGAAATTTTTGTTTTTAGTGGAGAGGGAAATGTAAAATCCTTTATTAACAAGTTTTTTCTAAAACAAACGAAGTAGAGTCTTTCTCGATTTTGAGGTAATCCAAAATTACTGGCGTTTAATACTTTATAGAATGCATTGTATCCTATATTATCTAAAGTTTCTGTGATGGTCTTTAAAGTTCGACCCTCATCATGTCTGATTAGATTTTTTACGTTTTCTAAGAACAGAATCTCTGGTTTGTGATAGTTTGCTATTCTTGCGATGTCAAAGAACAATGTTCCTCTTGTATCGTTAAACCCATTTTGTTTTCCAGAAATAGAGAAAGCCTGACATGGAAATCCTGCACATAAAATATTGTGTGGTGGAATTGTAGATTCATGAATTTCTGTAATGTCTCCATGAGGTTTTATTCCATAATTTTCGGCATAAACTCTTGATGCTTCTTTGTCCCATTCTGATGCAAAGACACAGCTTGAGTCATATTTAGAAAGAGCTTGATGAAAGCCACCAATCCCAGCAAAAAGATCTATAAATCTTGAGTTCTTCAGTTTCACAAGACAAATTTATAATATTATGGGTTCTTATCAATTTTCAAATCCTTGCGGTTGACTTTCCTCAGTTTTTCTTGAATTTTCACTATCCACTATCCACTATCCACTATCCACTATCCACTATCCACTCCTGTTTACTCCTTCTTTGCTTTCCTAATCAACTTGATTGCCCAGTTGTAATGACTGTAGGTGTTTGAGATGAGATATTGTCCATGGATTCCTCTATAGAAATGAATAAGTCTGTTGACCATACCTGTGATAAAAGTACCTATGACAATTATTTACAAGGCAGGATGCAAAATTAAGTCAAAGCCATTTGAGCTTTGTAGAAGGATCCATAAATTTCCACAGGAGTCTTCTAATATTCGCCTAAATAAATATGGTGCATTCCCAAATTCTTCAAAACTATAACTTATCCATTCTTCATTGTCATATCTAGCTATTCCTCCACCAAAAGAAAAAGAACCAAAATCTTCATTCTTGAAGAATAACCAAATATTTCCTTTCTCGTCTTTATGTTTAACACTAAGTCTGCCTCCATCTTCTAAGCCGATATCTTCAACTGAAAAAATCTGTACGGAATTATCTAATTCTGTAATCATGATAGAATCAGAGGGGAAAGTCCATGTTCTTTGATCTTTGTCTATATATGTTTTTCCTGAGCTTGGGGTAAATGATGTTCCATTAAAGAGAAAGTAACCGTCCGAATTATATACAAGAATGTTTTCATCATCATAGGGTTCCATTCCCCAGATATTTTCAGGCTCATTTTGAAATTCAATTTCTAGGAAATCGTTTAATGATAGATCAAATAATTTTATTCCACTCGGTGAGCTGTGTAAGCAAACTTGAGTTTCATTTAGAAATTCCATTTTGGAAAAATCACCAAGACCCTCATCCCAATCTTCAACTTGTTTAACATTATGCAAACCTGTCGAGCTATATTTTAATAAATGGGTTGAATTTAAAATGTATAATTCATTTGTTTTACTTACTGTTATTTCCTCAATGATTAGATTACCAAATTCATTAACTACCAGGTCAGAATTAGATTCATCATATTTTAATTGCATTTCATTATCTCGAATGTAAAGTTCTTTATCGGTAAAGAATGCTATTTTATTATCTTCAAAAAAAACGAGATCTCTAATATTCTCGGGGAGATTCTCAATAATATCTACTCCTGGCAGAAGCTGGTTACCAAATTCTTGGATTTCTGGACAATTTTCGCTTTCAGATGTAGAGCACGAAATAAGTAATACAGAAAGGAACAAAAGCTTAAAAATTGTAGGAATGGAATTCATTGATTTGTTGTTTATGCAGATTTCAGAAAGCACTAAGATAATGGGTTTTGATATTATATACAACGCTTACGTCGATAGTATACGACATAGTTGTTTATAGTGCCTTCTGGAAAATCTCTATTAAGCTCTTCCTCAGAACAAGAATTTACAAGAGCAGATAACTTTGTAAAGTTGTCTTGACTCAATTTTAATAATTCTTTTTTTGATTTTGGTCTTGTAGCCTTACTCTTTTTAAGACAGTCTATAAGGAACCTCTATATACCTAAGGCAAAATAATTTGTAAATTGAGTTATGC
>CAZDWO010000131.1:0-4723 GCA_964509175.1 uncultured Saprospiraceae bacterium | reverse complement strand
TGATCCATTTGGATTAGGGGATGATGACGAAGATGATAACGATGCGGCAGAGATATTAGTAGTAGGAAAGATCTGTGGGACGATATGGGAAGATTGTAACGGAGATGGTGTAAGAAATGATATAGCATCAGGACTTTCGGGAGTACAGGTAGATGTATTTAGTGAGTCAGGAATATATCAGGGATCAGTAGTAACAAATAATTCAGGATACTATGAGTTGGAGAATTTAATTCCCGGAAATTATTATGTAAAGGTAAATAAGCCTACAGATTATGTAGCTACAGAGTTCAGACAAGGAGTGATCTTAGAAAATGACAGTGATATAGATGATAGTAACGGAGACTGTACGACCCCATCTTCTTATGTGAGACCAGGGGAGTGTGATCCAGGAGCATGGGATGCAGGTTTGTATACCTGTACACCAGTTGGAGAGTTGGTATGGTACGATATAAACGAGAATGACATTAAGGATTCGTTTGAAAACGGAATCAATGGTTTAGAGGTAGAGTTATGGGAATTGACATCAGGAGTATGGAATTTAGTAGAGACACAGTATACAGGACATAAGCCAGGTACACCGTCAGATGATGGATACTTTAAGTTCTGTGCTCTACCGGGAACCTACGAGGTACGGGTAAATCTACCGGCACAAGGTTTGGTGCCTACAAGAAAAGATGTAGGGATAAATGCCGGACTAATTTTAACAGACTTAACGGAGAGTACGATAGACAGTGATCTGAATTTTAATCAGCAGACAGATGTATTTGTGATAGACTGTAATACAGGCGATGTATGTAACATAGGAGCGGGGTATTATCCGATGTCACAGGTAGGAAACAGAGTATGGTTAGATGCAAATGGAGATGGACTACAGGGGAATACGGAGTCTGGCATTGGGGGAGTAACGGTAGAGGCCTACGATGCAGATGATAATATGATAAACAGTGATATTACAGATAATAGTGGAAACTATAAGATAGATTATTTAGGACAAGATGATTACTATCTTAGGTTTACACCACCGTCTAACACAGGATACGGACCGACGATACCTAACCAAGGAAACGATGACAGTGTAGATAGTGATATAGATGGCTCTAATGGGCCTAATACGACGTCGCTGATTAGTTTGAACTCAGGAGATGATCTACCTACAGTAGATGCAGGCCTAACCTTTGGAGTAGTGCCAGTAGAATGGTTAAGCTTCACGGGAGTAAGCCGAGAAAACTTTAATAAGCTAGACTGGAGTACGGCAAGTGAGAGAAACGTAAGTCATTTTGAGATCGAACGGAGTTTGCATAATACCGTTGGTTTTGTGAGCATTGGAAAAATAGTTGCCGTTGGAAACAGTAGTGAAGTATCTAATTACAAGATGAGGGACTATGATGTAGAAAAGAAAGGTGCATATTATTACAGACTAAAGCAGGTAGATTATAATGGTTACCATGAATACAGTAATACGATTAGAATAGAACGGAAAGGAGTAAGAAATAATGGAATAGATCTATATCCAAATCCAACAATTGAAGAATTTACAATAGATTTAAATGTAGCAAAGCAATCTAAAGTACATATAAGTATCTGGGATGCTGCCGGAAAACTGGTTGGCAATAATGAGATAAACAAAGTGATAGAAGAAGGTAATTACAGGAGAACTATAGATGTAAGTACATTACCGGCAGGCATTTATAACGTAAAAGTAACGATAGAAAATACAGTGTATAATAAGAAGTTGTTAATTGTTCATTAATAATAGCTAAAGAAAAGGTCATCCCATGATCGATTGAAAAAGAGGCTGTCTCGCAAGAGATAGTCTCTTTTTGATTTGAGAATAGGATTAAATAAAATACTGTCCTCAATCGAATAGGTGAGGTTGATCCCTGTATTGATTTTCGTAATCAATTTATGTCTTATATAAATCCATTAATTTTTAAGGCTTTCTCAATAGACTCCCTCTAGTTTTACTTCAAAAAATAATACTTTCAATATTACATATTAAACTTTTTTATAATATGTAATATATTTTAGTATCTTTGTATTTGTACTTGGTATATTACCTATCAAGTGAACCTTCCTGATTATAGTAAAGAACTTGTAAAAAAGAATTATCTAGAATAAATATCTTTTTTACAAAAAATTCACATCTCTTAATTGATGCAAAATTTTACTCGTCTATTGCGAATATTTTTTTGTAGTCAGTATTAAGCCATTCCCATTGGCAGTAAGTTTTTTGAATGCCCACATTATTATGTTGGGTATTAATTACTCGTACATTAAAAAGATTTCAAAATGTTCAATTTTACTAAATCTAGATTAATTTTTAGTTCTTTGTTTTTGATGATGACTTCCTTGTCAGGTGTTGTCATTGCAGAAAGTGATAATCATCCAAATGATGAAAAAATCATATTAACTAAAGATTCTTGTCTCGAAATTGATCCCGCAGCATATGAGGTATCTCACACGACAGAGTGTTTAGAGGTATATACTGCCTGTGATGATGATCACTTCAAATTAGAGAAGGGACAATACAATACCTATGAGCCCACAGTCAAAGAGGAATCAAGTATCAATAAAATATTTAACTATCTGCAATCATTTTTTTATACGGCCCCTTTAGATGGAGCTCAGTCCTTTACTAAAACGGCTGATCCGGGACCGTATCAATCTGGCGAAACTATTGAGTATACATTACTTCTCTCCTGTTCTAGTCTTACTACAGGTTGTGGAGATGCAACCATTTCTGATATAATTCCCAGCGAATTACAATTTGTTAATGCTGTAGTTCCATCAGGATCTAGTTCATCATTTGATGCTAGTACAGGGACATTAACCATAGAAAGCCAGAATCTAGCAGATGGGGATACTAGATCTTTTACGGTACTTCTCAGGGTTCCTACTAATATTACACCGGGTATAACGATAGGTAATACAGCTTGCTCTACTATAACACAACCTCTAAGTTCCGGTAACGCAACGGTATGCGATAATGCTGATATAATGATAGATCCCACTCCTCCATCACCAATGTATACGATAACTAAATCTGCACTTGATGATATTCAAGTAGATGTACCTGTGGATTATAGAATTAATTTATGTGCTGATCAATTAGCAGGGAATACTGATTTAAATGATGTAACCATTACTGATCAGTTGCCTGCAGGTGTCACTCTTGTAAATGATGACGGTGGAACCTATGACGCTAGTACTAACACAATTGTCTGGGATGAAGGCGATGTACTTTTAGCAGACCTATTTAGCGGAGGATTTTTTAGTAATCCTTGTATAACGAAAACAATCCAGATAATATATCCTTCTAGTGCTGGATTTATGGAAGGTGACAACGTCACTAACACGGCATCATTTGTAGGCACACCTGATCCAGGTAATGGCTCTACCATTACAGGTTCAGATTCTACAACAGACCCTATTATTGGAGCTGAGCCAGGAAGTAATTTAAATAAATCAGCAAGCCCATCGTCAGTTATAGCTGGTGATGATTTTAAATTCAATATAAGTCTAAGTAATACTGGGAATGTAGATCTTGAAAACTACGTATTAACAGATATATGGAACCATGGTCTTCCCTTACTAGAAGCCAAAATGCCTAATCTTACCGATACTTATATGTTTATCTTTGAGACTACAAATGATGGTGGAATGACATGGGTCGTTCAGAGTACCATGGCAACAGAGAACCAAGTTTTTACATTTACCTTAGCTGACGGTATAAATGGTATTAGACTAACACCATATAACGATGGTGACCCAGCATTACCTAATCAATTAGCAGAAGGTAGTCAGACAGGATTTTTTGGAAATAATAGTTTAGAGCTTACTCATAACGTACCAGCAGGTACACCTGACGGTACCACGTATCTTGATGAGGTGAGTGATGCTGCTGATAATCCTAATTTTATGCCAGATTCAGATGACGCTACCGTTACTGTAATACCACTGGTCATCCCTGATCCTACTCAGGAGCCCTTCATTCAAAAAAATATCAATCCATCTTCTGTTGCTCCAGGAGGTGATTTCACTGTAACTTTAGGTGGGTTTAATAGATCTGGTGCAGATATTTGTGTGCCAGACCCAGTAATATATGATCTATTGCCGCCGGAGATGGTTTATGTAGGTAATATTGCTTGGGCACCTGGTAGTAATAACTCGTCTGCCCCTGCCCCTAATGTCGAATTAATAGATAATTATGGAAATACCGGCCAAACCTTAGTAAGGTTTTCTTGGTCAGATACACCACCTGCTGGAGCAACAGCTATAGATGGCTCTCCAGCTGTACCTAACAGTTATTGCTTTGAAGCTGCTGCTGGAGGTTTTTTTAGCCGACCATCACGAATTTCTTTTGATGCCAAATTAGCTTTTGGACTCCTTGCTGGTAATTATTTTAATACTGCATTTATAGAAGGACCCGCTACAGATGGTGATTGTGATTGTTCAATAGTTGATAGTAATGATTTAGACGGTGACGGTGATACTACAGAAGTGTTTTGTGATTGCGATAGTGATAATGTAAGACTATTAGCCGCTGCATCTCTTGTAGGTGAGAAGTGGATAAAAGGAGATCCAGCTCTTCCAAATATTGATGATCCAGACACTGATCCAGCTATTAATGATGCAGATTGTCCTGTGTATGCTGATGGATTTACACGTTTTCCATGTATTGCACAAGGAGCTCCTGGGTCTATGTTTGAGTATAAAATTTTAG
>CAZDWO010000130.1:0-4825 GCA_964509175.1 uncultured Saprospiraceae bacterium | reverse complement strand
AATAATTTTAATGATGAAAAGAAATATAAATTAGCATTTAGCCCTTCTGGAAAATATACTTTATCCAATTTTGAGAGACATACAGACTTCTCGTTTTATTTAAATATTTTGCTTCCTCAGTTAGAAAAAATTGGAGCAACTGCAACAGAAATTAATTGTGAGGATTTTGGATAACTCAATGGACACCTTATCAAAATATCAAAAACCACTTTTGGGATTGGCAATATTCCTTTCCCTATTTGCAGTATCCACAACAATCAATGGAGAAGGTACTCATCTAATTTTTAAAAACTATCCAGCCCTAATGATGCTCATGGTATCGGTAGGAATAATTCTAGCCATATTATACATTAAAATCGACAAGCATAGAATCCAACAGTTAACTGTAGAGATTGAATCACTTTCCTCTGAGCAAAAGGAGAAAACTTTATTATCCGATTTAACTACCAGACAAAAAGAAGTTTATGATCTCATCCTATCTGGAAAGTCCAACAAAGAGATTATGGCTATCCTTTTTATAGAGCAGAGTACCATAAAATCTCACATAAATCAGATCTATAAAAAAACTAAATATTAAAAGCCTAAGAGAACTAAAGTCTTCTGTAAGTAGCTGATTATCAGCACATATTTTTTAAATCAACCTTTTTCCAACCCTTGTCAAATTGGATTTTGGATATCTCTACGTGAAATTTTGAGAAACAAAATTTAATTATGATCAAGAGTAAGTTATTGTATGTTTCTGCAAGCCTGATATTTATAAGTCTATCATTCAGGTTTTCAGAATCAGAAGTTATTTGGATGTGGGAGGATAGAGTACAGGTTCCAATAATCTTAGTGTCTTTTGCTCTAGTACTTTTTGTAATCAACCTTTATAATCGAAGAATGAAGAGATTGGATTCCAAAGAAATGAATCAAAAATAAAAGACACTTGCATTACATTACCAATTATTGGTACTTTACGGTAAAGTAATAGTATGAGTAAAAACACATCCATAGCTTTAGGAGAATACTTCGAAGAATTTGTACAAATGAGAATAGGTGAGGGAAAATATAAAAACGCAAGTGAGGTAATACGTGCAGGCCTTCGATTATTGGAAGTAGAAGAGCAGAAATTTTATGCCCTTAAAAATGCGATTCAAGACGGAATTGATAGTGGAATTGCTGCAAATTTTGACCATGAACAACATCTACAAGAATTAAAAAGAGGCAAACAAGAAAATGTCAAAGTTTAATTTAACGAACAAAGCAGTAAAAGACCTTACTGCGATATAGGAATATACATATGCAACGTGGAGTGAGAATCAAGCTGATAAGTATTATCGTGAGTTGCCGAGTACTTGTGAATTCATCGCTAAACATCCTGAAACTGGAAGGAATTATCAATACCTGATTGCAAACCTAAAGGGTGTTAATTCCAATAAGCACATCATATTTTATAGAACAATGTCTAATGAACTTGTGGAGATTGAAAGAATTCTACATCAAAGAATGGATCTAAAAAAACAGTTCGGAAAATAATAAATCCACTATCCACTATCCACTATCCACTAACATCTAACCTCATGCCCGAATAACCTTCCAACTCTGCCTAACATAGGACCTAATATTAAGCCAGAAAGCAGTTACTAGATATACAAATAGTGGAGAACCAAAGGTGATAAAGGTGAGATAGATAAAGTAGAGCCTTACTCTCGACGAACTAATACGTAGTTTTTCTGCCCAAAATTTACAGACTCCGAATCCAATATTTTCTAAAAATGCTCTCACATCCTTAAGATACGGGAAAAATCTTTTTCTGTAAAGAAGCTTTTAAAAGAAATTTTTAAATAATTATTTAGTGATACATCGACTGAGGAGAGATCAGAACAGTTCTACTCTCAATCATACGAACCCGTTTTCCATCTATAGTATGCAATTGCACCTTGTAGTTACCCGGTTTCGCGTAAGCGTAGGTAAGAGCTTCAGAAGTACATCTTCTTTTTTCTCCATTCCCAAAATCTATCATAAATGATGACTCGGAAGTTAGTGTATTAAAAGAAAACTTTAATGGTTTATCTGCTTGCATATCTCCTTCTACAGAAAGTACCTGATGGTCGCCATAGAAACTTGCAGGTGATTGTGAGGATGATACGATGGACTGATTTCCAGGGTTGAGCGTATCGGCTTGTATAGTGACACAGTTTTTAAGCATATAGGAAGAACCTAATAAGCCTAAGATTGCGACGATAACAAGTATGAAATGTTCGCTTCTGGATTTACCAGTAGAAGGGTGTACAGAGTCAAATAGCAGTTGCTTCATGCTATTGTAAATCGGTTTGTGAGAACAAGATCTTGGGAATCTTTATCTCTGTTTTTAAATCGGGTTTAGGACAGTCAGTTGGGCTGACTATATATCAAATGTAGGGCAAATATTCCAAAGCAATAGCTTTATTTATGAAGAAAATAACGGATATGTAAAAAACTTATAATCAACACTTTGTATGTACATATAAGCCATTGAGAATGTATCGATTATATATTGAAAAGCCTATTATAATAAAAATTTCAATACGTTACCTTATAGAAAGTAAGGTGCTGAAATGACGGTTTTCTTACTTTTCTTTGATCCATCGCATACTATAAACGTGAGGCAATCGATAAGGAAAACTACCAAACACATACTTCCCAGGCTCCACCTCTTTGCTGTTTCCAAAGCAGTCATAAGGACTATAATCATGCTCATGGAAAAACTCTAGAGTCAGGCCATGATTACGGAGTGCAGTAATCACTTCTGCTATCCCATGTAGCCAGAATATCTCTTGAGCCTTCATATCTGCAGTGGGATCTGCATAGGTGCCTTCTAGTGTCTCTTCAAAAGCTCCAGTATTAAAGTAGGGAAAGGCGATATCTTCCTTAGGATAATCAAACATCTGTATCACAGGATGGAATTCAGCCATATAAAACAGTCCTCCAGGTTTCATGCTATCTACCACTTGCTTTGCCCATAAATCTAGATCTGGTAACCATACGATGGTCCCATAACTGGTAAATACTATATCGTAAAGCTCATCTGTAAGTTTCCGAGTATCTAGTACATTGCCACAGATAAATTTGGCGTCTAAGCCTAACTCCTTATTTATGGATTCTGCAGATTCTATACACTTATCAGAGAGATCTAGACCAGTAGCCTTAGCTCCTAGTCGAGCAAATGACATTGTGTCTTGACCAAAATGACACTGAAGATGCAGTATAGTTTTATCTCTCACAGGACCGATTTCATCCATAACGATGTCATCGAGACTGTTTCTTCCAGCTCTGAAGGATTCCATATCATACATCTTGGACTTTAGATGGAACTCTAGTTTTTTATTCCACAGCTCTTTATTGACTTTTAGATAATCTTTCTTTTCCGACATATATTATTTATCTATATCCAAATTACAGATAACTGTAAGCTTATACCTTATCTTTGTTCCTAAAATATTATGGCTAAAGAACATAAAGAAGGAGCAAAAAAAGGGAGCATTAATATAGAGCTTCCAGAAGGAATCGCAGATGGTGTATATTCTAATCTTGCAATAATTTCTCACTCGCAATCTGAGTTTGTAGTAGACTTTATAAGACTAGTTCCTAATGTGCCTAAGGCCAAAGTAAAGTCTAGAATTATACTCACTCCTACACATGCTAAGCGTCTCATGAAGGCTCTAGGAGAAAACATAAAAAAATATGAAGCTCAGCACGGTCATGTAGATGAGCCAGAACAGTTTATGCCTCCAATGAATTTTTCTGCTGCTGGACAGGCGTAGGATTTCTAAATTTCATTAAAGAATTCTTTATCTTGGTAATCTACTAGAATAGCTATGATTAGATTTATTTTTGTTTCACTTGTATTAATTTTAAGCTCAACAGCCGGATTATCTCAAGGTTCTGTTTCTGTAGATTTCTTTGTGTTTGTTGGTAATTCAGAAAGAATTTTATTTGAACAAACTGAAATAGAAGATGAAACAATCTACATTGACAATATCATAAATCAACTTAAATTAAAGGATTCAAGGAAACTCAGTGGAACCTTAGGAATTGCTGTAAATAAAGGATTATCGGATAAAGTCTTTTTAAGAACAGGTTTGAGTTTTTCAAGTTTTGCTTTTTCGCAAAGTAATGATGATTCTTTTCAATGGCCTTCCCAGCATGACGGCAATGGAGGTTTTGATTCATCTGTAGATCCAGGTGAGTCTTTATCTGATCGGATAAATTTCTCTACCTCTTACTGGTTTATAGATTTACCCATAGGTATACGGAAAGAATTTGGATGTAAAAAGCTCTCTCCATATTTAGAAGGTGGCTTAAGTATAAATTATTATTTAACTACTCGTTCTGTGCAGCATATAACTGAAAAAGAAGTGTCTTTCAATAGAAATGAGTCGATAAAAACAATGAACGTATTTGGATACTTATCTGCAGGTCTTAACTATCAAGTTAAAGAGTCATGGCAAACTTACTTTCAACTAGGATTTTCACAACAGATAAATAGTCTTACTAGTGAATTAATTAAAGAACGTCTAAATCGATATGGAATTGAAGTCGGATTTAGAAAAATGATAAATAGTTCTTCTTCGTAAATCTGCTTTATTCTGATGTTGACGGGTAAATTAGAGACTAAGAAATTTCGGGACTAAAACAGAGTCCCCATATTAGCAGGAGGTACAATGCCTAGATGCTCATAGGCTTTCTGAGTGGCCTCCCGACCTCGCTTAGTACGTTGTATATATCCTTCCATAATTAAGAATGGCTCATGTACTTCTTCTATAGTTCCAGCTTCTTCTGACACAGCAGTAGCTATAGTAGA
>CAZDWO010000129.1:0-4927 GCA_964509175.1 uncultured Saprospiraceae bacterium | reverse complement strand
ACTCGAAATCTATAATTATCAAAATCAATGAAATTTAGGGTTTATAGAGGTTGCCCCTAAATAGTTGATAATTAATGTACACGTTTGTCCCTTTGGGGCTACCACATAAAAGAGTTGCATCAATTTTGGTGTGGCTCTTTTTCTTCATAATTTTAAGCCTTCTTTCCTACTGAATCTATTCTGTTTATGACTATTGCGAGAAAGTAAGGTTAACCTACATTGATACCTTTATGCCACGGTCAAATAAAGAAGCTTATTGTTCCTCACAAATTAAAAACACCTCTGATGTCTCTATACAATTCTAATCCTACAGATACTAAAACCTGGAAGCTGCTTACTGAGCACTTTGATAAAAATCAGGAGGTCAATTTAAAAACACTCTTTAATCAGAATTCTGAGAGAGCTAAAGATTTTTCTATCGTATGGAATGAGTTTTTAGTAGACTATTCTAAGAATAGAATAAATAGAGAAACGATGGACTTGTTGGTCCAGTTAGCAGAAGAGCTAAAGCTAAAGGATGCAATAGAGAAATATTTTGGAGGACGCCGGATTAACCAAACCGAAGGTCGAGCAGTTTTGCATACTGCTCTTAGAGCAAAAGAATCAGACAGCTTTATATACGATGGAGAGAATGTGATGCCTGAGATTTATAAAGTAAAAAAGCAGATAAAAGCCTTTAGTGATTCGATAATAGAAGGAGAGCAATTGGGCCATACAGGAAAGGCATTTACAGATGTAGTAAACATAGGCATCGGTGGTTCAGATCTAGGGCCAGCAATGGTAACGGAAGCCTTAAAATATTATAAAAATCATTTAAGGGTACATTATGTGAGTAATGTAGATGGCGATCATGTGCAGGAAGTTTTAAGAGAGCTTAATCCAGAAACCACTTTATTTATCATAGTATCTAAATCCTTTACTACTCAGGAAACACTCAGCAATGCAAATACAATAAAAAAGTGGTTTCTAAAATCTGCAAACCTAGAGGATGTTGCCAAGCACTTTGTAGCAGTTTCTACAAATACTGAAAAAATCGCAGATTTTGGAATTTCTGAGGATAAGGTTTTTCCCATGTGGGATTGGGTAGGAGGAAGATTCTCTCTCTGGAGTGCAGTAGGAATCTCCATCTCTCTAGCTGTAGGCTATGATAATTATGAAGCCTTGCTACGTGGAGCAAATGAAATGGACGAGCATTTCAGAAAAGAAGATTTTGATAAAAACATTCCAGTCATTCTGGCCTTATTGAGCATCTGGTACAATAACTTTTATAATGCTGAGACAGAGGCTATTATTCCTTATACTCAGTATCTAAGTAGATTTTCTGCCTATCTCCAGCAAGGCATTATGGAGAGCAATGGAAAAAGTGTAGATAGAAGTGGACACAGAGTAAACTATCAGACGGGAACCATTATCTGGGGTGAGCCAGGTACAAATTCGCAACATGCCTTCTTTCAGTTGATGCATCAGGGGACTAAGTTGATCCCATCGGATTTTATAGGATTTAAGAAATCTCTCTATGGAAACACAGAGCATCATAATAAATTAATGGCCAACTTTTTTGCTCAGACAGAAGCTCTGATGAATGGTAAAACAAGTGCAGAAGCAAAATCAGAATTGGAGGCAAAAAATATGACTTTGGAAGAAATAGAAAAACTACTTCCGTTTAAAGTCTTTGAGGGAAATAATCCGACCAATACCATACTCATAGATAGTCTCACTCCTAGAAATTTGGGAGCACTGATTGCAATGTATGAACATAAAATATTTGTACAAGGAGTGTTGTGGAATATATTTAGCTATGATCAGTGGGGTGTAGAATTAGGAAAGCAACTAGCTGGACAAACATTAAAAGACATCCAAGGGTCAGAAATAAGTGAGCATGACAGCTCGACAAATCAGCTTCTTAAGGCCTTTAAAAGTTAGAGAAACACTATCAAGTAATTGAATGTTGACTAGAATACTTAGGTTAATTTTTATCTAAGGCTTTTAAAAACTTATTTGCGGAAAGCATATGACCATCTCTTTTATCATCTGGCATTTTATCCAGAGTTCTTAAGAGCATACCTAGCCGTGGATTAGTAGAAAAGAAATCTCTATGGACTTGCATAAATCTCCAAAACAAACCGTCCCAAATCTCTGCCCACGGCCCTTTTTTATAATCACTCATTTTTAAAATATAGTTACTGCTGCTTATATAAGGCTTAGTAGATAGGAGACCTCCATCGGCGTATTGGCTCATACCATAAACATTAGGAACCATCACCCAGTCGTAGGCATCTATAAATAGTTCCATAAACCATCTGTAAACCTCATCTGGGTCAAACTCACATAAGACCATAAAGTTTCCGAGAATCATGAGTCTTTCTATGTGATGACAGTACCCAGTTTTCAGTACTTTTTTTATTGTTATATCTATGGGAAGTATTCCAGTAGTTCCATCATAAAAGGAAGCAGGTATTTTCCTTTTAAACTCCCAGAAATTAGTTGTTCGCTCTTGTCTACCCTTTACGAGATAGATCCCTCTTATAAATTCTCTCCATCCTAGAATCTGTCTTACAAAACCTTCCAGAGAGTTTATGGGTATGTTTGACTTTTCAGCAAAAGCGATACTTTCTTCGATAAGTTTTAGGGGTTCTAACATTCCTACATTTAACATAGGAGTGAGGACGCTATGATTTAGAATGCTCTTTTCTGTGACAATCGCATCCTCATATATTCCAAAATCAAAAAACCTAAATTCTAAAAATTGTTTCCACCACTTTTTACTTTCCGCATGACTGATAGGGTAGTATGAGTTATTGTCTAAGGTGCCGAGATTATCGGGAAAGTACTTCAAAGTATATTCTAGAGCCTCTTTATGATATCGAGTAGACTCAGGGAAATTTACAATAGGAGGCTGTTTTCCTTTGGGATATTTTTTTCTGTTCTCGGTATCGTAGGTCCATTTTCCTCCTAGTGGTTTTTGGTCTGGATCGATTAGTATATTGCGAGCTTTACGTTGTTGTTTATAGAAACTGGTCTGGAAGAATTTTTTCTTTTCAGGTTTAAAAAAAGATTGTAGTTCTACTTCTGAGTTAATAAATAATGGAGAGGGAAACAAATTCAGTTTTATATTATGTCTAGCACAAGATTTCTTTAATCTTCTAGAAAGCCAGTCATCAGTAACCTCATAACAGGATATTTCTTCAATGCCTTCCTTGCCTAGGTTTTTAATCAATATTCTGATGTCAGACTCTTTTTCAATAGAGGAAATGTAATTTACCCTAGCACCCGTTTCAGTCAGATAATCTTTGTAGTACTGCATGCTCGCCCGATGGAAGGCAATCTTCTGCTTATGGAAATTAAACGCTCTAAAAAATAAATGCTCCTCCACGAGGTAGTAAGTATCACTTTGAGTAAATGAACTCAGATCTTCATGAAGCTGATGTGGGAATACGATATTTATAGATGCCATCTGATGTATTATTTAGGATTTACGGAACGGAGAATTACGGGTATGCCGTACTATTAATTTTCGTTTCTCTGCCCTTACCTCAGGAGTCTTACGATGACCCCATATTTTGTCTCTTGCTATTCTGCCAGCTTCTGTAAGATCTACAATAGGCTTAGGATAGTTCTGTCCGATATTTACTTTGTATAGCTCTTGTTCTATGGCAGTCATTTTCCATGGTTCGTGTATGTGGCTAGCTGAAAGGGTTGATAATTCAGGAACCCATTGTTTTATAAATAGACATTCTGGGTCGTGTTCCATGCTTTGTTTTACTGGATTATAAATACGGACAGTATTGATACCCGTTGTTCCTGCTTGCATCTGGAACTGAGGGTAATGTATCCCTGGTTCGTAATCTAGAAAGAGTCTGGCCAGATGCTCACTGCCTTTTCTCCAGTCTATATCTAGATGATGACATAGAAAGGAAACCAGCATCGCTCTCATTCTAAAATTTATCCATCCTGTAGCTTTTAGACATCGCATACAAGCATCTACTAGAGGATAGCCTGTGTTGCCAGTTTTCCATGCTTCTATATAACTCAGATTATTATCCCTCTGGAGCGTATCGTATCCTCGATTTATATTTAGAGTTTCATAAGTGCACTCTACTTCAAATTTTTGGATAAAATGACAATGCCACTTTAGTCTAGTAAGCATTGCATTAAAGGCTCTTTTATTTCTACCATAGTTAGGATGGCTTTTTACAAATTGTACTGCTTGACGGACTGATAGATTACCCCAGGCGATATAGGGTGATAGACGAGAACAAGACTTGCGACTTTTAAGAGGTTTAGAAATATAATGCATGTAATTTTTCCCCCTCTCCGCACAAAACGATTTTAGATATCTCAGAGCTACAGTCTCTCCCGCAGGTTGGAATTCGGAGGGATAGGTACTTAGCTTCTCTGTAAACTCTTCAGGTAATTTGAAGGGGTTATCTAAATCAGTTAATTCATTGGACTTACTGAAATCTATTTTAGTAATGGCCTTGTATATCTCTACATACCAGGCCTTATCCCAGCCTTTACGGTTGCTTATGCCTCTTATGATGCCATCTCTTTGGGATTGAATCCATTTGGCTCCAGCCTTATCTAAGATGCTTTTTACGGCTTTATCCCGGGTCCATGTTTGCATGACTCCACTCTCCTGATAGCTATATACATTCTCTATTTTATATGCCTCCGAGAAATGCTCAAACACCTCAAGTGCAGAGGCATAGCACATCATGATTTTGTAATTAAACGGCTTAAGTTTTTTATTTATATCCAGTATAGAATGATACTGAAACTGCAAGTGCCGTAAAGAAGTATCAGCCCTAGAGATTAGCTCTGGCTCAAAAAGATATACTAAAACAGTAGGATTGGAAGACTTTAAGGCTTGGGCCAAAGGTGCATGATCTATGGTACGCAGATCTCTTTTGAACCATACAATGTTTAT
>CAZDWO010000128.1:0-4947 GCA_964509175.1 uncultured Saprospiraceae bacterium | reverse complement strand
TTATCATATATAAATAACATTAATATCTAAGTGAGTCATACATTCTTATGTCTAAATTGATAAACAGAATTTCAAAATATTCAAAATGAAAAAAATACTTCTCGGTCTTTTAGCACTGATTGTAATTCTCGCTATTGCTGCCATGTTCTTTTTTAAAAAGGATGGAGCTAATCCATATCAGGATGTTTCCTGGGGAAAATTTTCTGGCTCTTGCAAATCAGGCGTAGTTCCAGATAAGGACCACGGTAAAGATTTTAAAGGCTGCGACTACTCCGTTCCTAAAAACGAAATCCCAACTTTTAAATCCGTAGACCTACCATATACAAACCAATTCCACTCAGGAAAGTCTCTACCTCTTATGGGTTCTGCTCTTATAGACCTAAACAATGATGGTGTTGATGAGGTATTTGTAGGAGGAGGACTGGACCAGATCGATGCGATATATGCGTATAAAGATGGTTCCTTTACAAGCTCACCCTTTTCTCTACCAGCTAAACCTGCAAATTCTAGCACCTACGGTGCTGCTTCCTTTGACCTAGACAGCGATGGAAAAACAGACCTTCTCTTATCCACTGATGCTGGATTGTTATTCTATAAAAACACTGGAAGCGGATTCGAGATGTCAACATTAGAAATTCCCTTCAATGAAAAATCTGTCAATGCTTCTATTACTATAGGAGATGTAAACAGAGATGGTCATGCAGACATTTTTGTAAGTAATTACATAAAGAAAAATCTTATGGAAGGTCAGACCATTTTTAAAGACCCTAACTATGGTGCAACTAGTCTCTTAATGATAAATAAAGGAGACTGTACTTTTAGAGATGCTACAGCAGATTACGGCCTCACATATGTGCACAATACATTTATGGCAGTGCTTGTAGATGTTGACAATGATAGCTGGCTAGACTTGGTAGTAGCTCACGACACCGGAGAGGTGAGAACATATAAAAACGAAGGTGGTCAGAAGTATACAAAAAAACCAAATCCTTCAACTGGAAAGTACTCCTACCCGATGGGTATAGCAGTCGGAGATTATAATAATGATGGAAACATTGATTTCTTTTTCTCTAACACAGGTAGCTCTGTTCCTGAGTTTCTAGCAAGAGGTGACTTAGAAAAGGAAGATGTCTATCTTAAAGAATGGATGCTATTTAGAAATGATGGCAATTTCAACTTTACAGATGTTGCTGCTGAAACCAAGGTTGCAGATTTTGAATTTTCATGGGGAGCAATATTTGAAGACTTTAATCTAGATGGTCGACAGGACCTAATCGTTGCAGAAAACTATGTAGATTTTCCACCTCATAAATTATTTAAACTTCCTGGTAGATTTTTAATACAAAGAGCTGACGGAACCTTTGCAGCAGTAGAGGACCAGGCAAACGCAGTAAATAAAAACTACGGAATCACTCCACTCACTAGTGACTTTAATCAAGATGGTTATCCCGACCTATTATTTGCAAATCTAGATGGCCCTTTTAGAGTATTGCTAAACGAAGGTGGAGATGCAAACTATATCGCAGTAAGATTTCCAGAAAATGCAAAATACGCAGGAGCCATAGTAACGGTTACTAAGGCAGATGGCTCTAAACTTACCGACACC
Organism: uncultured Saprospiraceae bacterium; assembly: GCA_964509175.1. Classification (GTDB taxonomy): domain Bacteria; phylum Bacteroidota; class Bacteroidia; order Chitinophagales; family Saprospiraceae; genus JAHDHU01. Next base: position 3,341 of record CAZDWO010000128.1, on the reverse strand, counting down.
TATGTAATCGGAGAAGGACTAGCCAGTGACCAGACATCGACATTGACTTTCGGACTAGGAGCAGATACGAGTGTGTCTTCTGTAAGCATTGCACTACCTGATGGTACGACACAGACTATGGCTGATGCCAAAGTAAATGCTATGAATACATTATAGAGGAATAAAAAAGAACACAAGCTAAATAGTTGCTTTAAAGGACCGACCTTTTTGTTTTTAGTATGAGCGAATGATTCCGTCAAAGACGGATGCAGTACGATAGTGCTGTAGGTGAGAGAACCACGAAAGTGGAGGTCCGCTTTTAAAATCAGTTAAGAACTAAATAGTGCCTGAGCATGTAGGATAATTATTTGGAAGTTGATTTTAGCTGAAAAATAATTACTGATTGAAAATTAGCTTATAAAGCGAGATTCTATTTTGTTTAGGATTTTAAGAATTTAGGAGCGTTAAGAAATCAAAACAGTCTTGAATTTTTGGTTCTTTTGTTTCAAGACAAAAGAACAATACGATTACTAAATAATTAAAGAGAGCACAATGGAAAAAATACTTTACTGGTTAATTATAATCATTGCTGCATTTGCCATTTATGGCACCTCTGGTCTAGTTTTAAAAGAGTGGAATATTGGAAACATCTGTCCTAAGATATTAGGCATTCCAGCCTGCTTTATAGTTATGGTCTGTTTTCTTGGTGGTCTTATTGGACATCTGACAGCTAACAAAACAGGCCTGTGGATATTTTTTGTTTTTACAGGAGTAGTCACTTTAATTGCCATTACCGGAACTGTAGGAGAACTCACGGGTACCACTAAGTGTCCCAGAACCTCTGGAGGAATTCCGATGTGTTTTATTTCATTGGGCATTTGTCTATCATTGCTGATTGCTAAGATTGCTCATTTAAAACTTTAGGGAGTTCCATGAAAAAACTTAAGGTCTTTTTCTTTACGCTAATCACAATAGTTCTAGTTTTTACAACTTACGCCAAATACCATAAAATGAACATAAATGACATCGGACTAAAAGTACTGGCATGGGTAAAAAAACTAAAAGGAGATTCTGTAGATTTAGAATCCATTGATAACGATACCACAGATACTATGAATCACGAACTATGGAATGAGCTACTACATAAGCATGTTTCCGCAGATGGAAGAGTAGACTATAAAGGATTTAGAAAAGAGACTTCCTTACTACAGACCTACCTAGGTCAACTCAGTACTCATGTTCCTGGAAAAAACTGGACAAAAAATGAAAAACTAGCCTACTGGATAAATGCCTATAATGCATTTACTGTAAAACTTATCATAGACCACTATCCTCTAAAAAGTATAAAAGACATCGGAGATGGATTACCTATGATTAGTTCGCCATGGGATATTAAGTTCTTTAAAATCGGAGATCAGGACTTTGACCTAAACACCATCGAACATGAAATCCTACGCAAAAACTTCGATGAGCCTAGAATTCATTTTGCAATAAACTGTGCCTCCTTCTCCTGTCCAGTTCTCAGAAATGAAGCCTTTAATGCCGTGGAGTTAGAAAAACAACTGGAAGAACAAACGATAGGCTTTCTTAAAAACACCGATAAAAACATCCTATCTGCCACAGAAAATAAACAGTCTCCTATCTTAGACTGGTTCCAGAGTGATTTTAAAAAATACGGAACTGTAAATGCCTTCATAAAAAAATACATTCCCGACTTTAATGAAAATAATAAGATAGAATATCTGGAGTATGACTGGACTTTGAATGAGTGATGGGTGCAAGTGCAAACTCAAGTGCAAGTGCAAACTCAAAATAGGTGCATGGCTCTGGCAATTTGAATAGTGCTTTCAGTATCACGGATTATGTGGATTTATGGATTGCACTGATTTTACCTATATTACGATTTCGTAATCCGCCACCAAACCCGTTAAACGTTGAACAGCCCGAGCCAGAAAACATCTTTGAATTTGAGCTTGACACTTGAGTTTGCATTTGTCCTACTACTTTTTCTATCAGCCTGTTCAAGTGAAGAACAGTTCGAACATTGTCAGCCTGACCTACGTACGTTTAAGTATCCCATTATTGCTCATTCTCATAATGACTACGACCAGGATGTTCCTATAATTACTGCTCTTAATCATGGTTTCAGGTCTTTAGAAGTGGATGTTGCCTTTGATGGCAATGTATTAAGAGTTAGTCATGATACTGATGACCTAGAGGACCAGCCACTTTTTGAAGATGACTATCTACTTCCTTTACTCGAACACCTGCCATCAGATTCAGCTGGATTAATTCTTCTGGTGGACATAAAAAATTATTCGACAGAATTGCTTGACGAGATTAATATTATTTTAGATAAACAAGCCAGTCATCTCATCACTCGTAATAATCCAGAACTCTCAGCTCAGAAGATAAAAATCATCCTAAGTGGAGACATTCCGAGAGCAGAAATTATAAACAACAATGGTAATATCTACTTATTTATAGATGGTAGATTAAACGATAAAGACCTTGATGCTTCATCAGATATCCTACCTCTTATTAGCCTAGATTTTTCTGACATATCAGGCTGGAACGGAAAAAACGAACCTAATAAGCAAACTATAAGTACCATAAAAGAAACCATAGATAGAGTTCACGATTCTGGAAAGCTTATCCGTTTCTGGAAAACCCCGGATAGAGAAGCTATATGGCTAAACCTCATTGAGTTAGAAATAGACATAATCGGAGTAGATGACATCGAGCATTTTTGTTCTGTTATGCAAGAGCATGGCTTGGTGGAATGATAAACTCAAGTACAAATTCAAGTGTCATGTGCAAACTCAAAATAGGTGCATGGCTCGGGCGATCGTCAGTTTTTTATTCAGATGATGATAGGGTGAGGAATCTCCACGTATAGCGGTAGTTGCACTTACACTTGTGTAAGGGCAATTTTCAATTTGCTCAGGATAAAATCCTGATATTACATTCGACAGAAGCACAGCTACCGAACATGACTTTTTACCCAATCCTAGCCCTTCCCTTGAAAAAATGGAAGGGAATGTCCTCGCCCTAGTGAACAAAAAGCTGAATCCATCGCCCGAGCTCAGAACCCTTTTGAACTTGAACTTGAACTTGAACTTGAACTTGAATTTGCTATTGCTCTTACCTCACCACCACCTTACCAGTATAAATCAGTCGCCCCTTATTATCCCTAGGCAAATACTCCACATGATAGATGCCTGAAGGATAGGCAGATAAATCTATCTGATAAGTATCTCTTCTTTTATCTAGCTCTTCTCTCAGAATCTGTTTTCCATTATTATCAATAATCTGTAGCTGTCCTGCTCTCTGATCTTCTGGTAGCTCAATGTTAAGCGGAC
>CAZDWO010000127.1:0-4974 GCA_964509175.1 uncultured Saprospiraceae bacterium | reverse complement strand
CATATGAATATATGGAACTCCATCAAATTTAAACCAGAACATAGATTTTTCCAATACTTAGAAAATATAGCCCAGCTCTTTATATAGCTATTGTTAATAACTACTAGAACAAATTCTCGCCGTATCTTCGCCCTCAGATGGGAAGAAGAAAAAAGAAAATCGTAGAAGATCTTACTGTACATGGCATAGCTGATAAAGGAATGTCTGTGGCTCGAGATGCTGAGGGTATGGTCTATTTTGTAAAAGGTGGAGTTCCTGGTGATGTAATCGATATGGTGGTGCTGCGTAAGAAGAAGGGTTTTAAAACTGGTGTGGTAAAGAATATAAAAAGCTACTCAGAAAAAAGAGTAGATCCGTTTTGCAAGCATTTCGAGACCTGTGGAGGATGTAAGTGGCAGAATCTAAAGTATGAGGACCAGCTGGTATACAAACAAGAAAATGTCGTTTCTGCACTTACTCGTATCGGTAAGATCCCATTAGAAATTATCGAGCCGATAATCGGTTCTGAAAAAACAAAATACTATCGCAATAAGCTAGAGTATAGCTTCTCTACTAAGTGCTGGCTGACTGATGAGCAGATCAGCTCTGAGGAGACTGGACTACAGAAACCTGCTCTCGGTTTCCATGCTCCAGGAACCTACGATAAGGTAATCGATGTGGAAGAGTGTTTTCTACAGGACAGTAAGTCTGATGAAATCCGAAACTGGACCAGAAACTATGCTACTGAGCATAAGCTGAGCTATTTTGACATAAAAGGAAACCATGGGTTTTTTAGAAACATGTTTGTGAGGAATACTACACTGGGTGAGTGGATGGTAAATATAGTGGTCGGAGAAAATAAACCGGATTTGGCGAAAGCCTACTGTGATGCACTACTGGAAAAATTCCCGATTTTGACCTCAGTCTTTTATACCATAAATCTGAAGCAGAACGATTCCATCCTCGATCAAAAAATCATCTGTCATCATGGACCAGGGTTTATAAAAGAAAAAATCGGAGACCTCACTTTTAAAATAGGACCTAAGTCCTTTTTCCAGACCAACTCTACTCAGGCCAAAGTGCTCTACGATAAGGTCGTAGAATTTGCCGAGCTATCAGGAACAGAAAATGTCTATGACCTCTATACAGGTACTGGAAGCATCGCTTTATATCTGGCTGATAAGTGTAAGCAGGTAACTGGAATAGAAACAGTAAAAGAGGCCATCGACGATGCACATTATAATAAGGAGCTCAATGGAATAAGCAATGCAGACTTTGTAGTAGGAGATGTAAAAGATATGCTCAATCTCGATTTCCAGAAAAAATATGGCAAGCCTGATATCGTAGTCACAGATCCTCCACGGGCTGGCATGCATAAAGAAGTAGTAGAAACATTGCTTCAGTTAGAAACAGAAAAAATCGTTTACGTAAGTTGTAATCCAGCTACACAAGCTAGAGATTTACAACTGCTATCAGAAAAATATGAAACTATAAAAGTCCAGGGTGTAGATATGTTTCCGCATACCAGTCATATAGAAAGCATCGCACTATTAAAAAGAAAGTAATGGGAGGAAAGACAGAAAAATTTTTGAAACTCGAGTTAGAGCTAAAAGTCTACAGCAAGATGATGGCTGATGCTTCTCAGGTTATTATAGATAAGGAGGTGAGTAGCTACCCTATTTTTGTAGCTCATCAGCAAGAACTAGAACTCGGTATCCAACTGGCAGATAGAGAAAAGGTTGCAGGCAACTGGAACATCCATGCAAGCTCTCTGGAAGAATTTGTGGCTAAACAGATCATCTTTGAGGATAAGGTAAAAGAGTTTAAGAAAAACTACAAAGATCCTTTGCAGCATATCTGTGTATTTGTACTCAGTGAGCTGGGTGCTCAGTTTATCTATTTACCTAAACCACAATAAAAATGGCCATAATGCAGATATTGGCTATAGCCACTTGTGTAGCAAACTTTATCGTTGTGGGAATCCGTTTTTCTGAACTGCCAGAAACCATCCCTACACACTTCGGAATCGACGGTACTCCTGATGCATGGGGCAGTAAATCGATAATTTGGCTATTACCAGGTGTTGCTTTGTTTACCTTAGTCATTATGTACTTTGCTCAGACGACAGGATCTGTAAATGTTCCAGCTTCTATGGAAGAATCCTCCGCTATAGAGATGTTACGTCATTTAGATTTTTCTACACAGGTTCTGCTTTTTATACTCAGTTATCTCAGTATCGAGGTCGCGATGGGCCGTAGAGATGGACTCGGGAAGTCCTTCCTTGTTTTCACCTTGGTCTTAGTATTATACCCGTTTTATTTTATGATAAAATAAGGTCTACCACTCATAAAAGAGTCTACCTTTGTTCCTTATAAAACTAAAAACCCCATTTGTCTAATCAGTCACTTAGCGAGCAAGAACAGGATGTCCTAAACTCCATAAAAGTCAGTAGGATTATACTGCCGGTAATTATCGGTCTCGGTGTAGTCGGCTATCTTATATGGAAACAATGGGACCCTGAACTTATCCGTCAGATAGAATGGGGAAGTTTTACACTGTTCTGGTTATGTGCTGCCATCGGCTTATATATTATCCGTCATTTATTTTATGCCTGGCGACTGAGGATATTATCAGATGGTGTTTTTTCATGGCTTAAGAGTATAGAGCTGGTTTTTCTTTGGGAGTTTTCTTCGGCAGTATCTCCTACCAGTGTGGGCGGATCTACGGTTGCACTTTTTTTCCTTGCACAAGAAAAGCTGAGTACTGCAAAAACAGTCTCTATCGTCATCTATACCATGATCATCGATACACTGTTTTTTCTGATTAGTCTTCCTCTACTCTATTATATAATCGGACCTGTAGTACTACGTCCCTCAGCAGAAACTTTTGCAGATCTGGGAAGGTATGGTGTCGGATTTTGGTCTGTTATTATTTTTATGGCAGCTTATGGCAGTGTCTTTTTCTGGGGAGTGTTTATAAAACCAGAGGGTCTTAAAAGACTACTTACCTGGCTATCTAATTTTAGACTTTTAAAACGCTTTCGCGAAGGTCTACAAAAAACGGCCAATGACGTAGTGACTACTTCTAATGAGCTAAGAAAAAAACCATGGTCTTATCATATCAATGTAATGGTCAGCAGCACAGGTGCCTGGGTGACCCGATTTATGGCTATAAACTGTATTATCATAGCACTGATAAAAGATATACCGATGGATTTCTGGAATCAGTTTATTCTTTATGGCCGTGGAAAATCGATGCATTCTCTAGTACAGTTTAGCCCAACTCCCGGAGGCTCTGGTGTTACGGAACTATTGTTTGAAGGATTCTATAGTGACTACATCCCTGTAGGACTCGCTATAATTGTTGCACTTATCTGGAGGCTAATTACTTACTATCCTTATCTAATCTTCGGTGCGATAATTATTCCTAACTGGGTACGTAAGATTCTGAATAGAAGGAGGATTGAGAAGAAGGGATAATTTTTATCGGCTTAGGCCAAAGTTTAAATCCATTAATTCAAATCACTTTTTACATTAAAAGCCAATGGCTAATGTGTGTTTCTGATGCATAAAATATTGCGTCCAAAGGAGTCTATTTTTTACAATATGTAAATAAATCTTAGTTGGGTTCACTGATTTCCACGTTTTTCGTATGTAAATCAGCAGAAATTGCAGTAGACAAAATACTGTAATTATGAAATCAATAAATTACCTCAACCTTGTTTCCAAGGCAAAAATGAAAACAACACTAATTCTAGTTGTAATCTTTATTAGTGCTTCTAATCTGTTCGGACAAAGAAAAATCCATGGACTCATCGATTTTAATAGAACAGAAATAAACGACAGAACGCTAAAAGGAATGAACATAGGTATAGAACTAAAATCTAAATGGCAGCTAAAAGTAGGAATGCAATACGGAGATTCTCGACCAGATAACTTACCTGCTCTTTATAAAGGTCCAGAGATTAGAGCTACAACCGAAATTATTAAATTAGAACTAGGACACAGATTGAATTTATTTAAATCTGATAAGGTATGGCTCAATATTGGCATAGGCACACATAGAGCACAGTATACGGATTTCATTAATTTTGAATTTGTACCTCCTCCTGAAGAACCAGATTATATTTATGGAGGAGGCATTGCAGGCTTTATATTCAATCAGTTGGACCGTAGTTCTTATCAAAATGCCTTAGATAATTACGTATCACACACTTATCAAATTAGAAAAGAAAGACAATCGGGAATTAACGGGCAGCTAAGTATTGAAACCTTAGTTAAAGACAAAATACTCCTCGGAATAGGAACTAATTTTATGAGTAATAAAAGAGAAAGTGATGGTTCAGTTTTAATTAAAGCAGGATTACGGATATAGAATCTATATCTCAGAAAAGAAGAGTGTGTTAAAGCAATATACTTAGACTAATATCAATTCTGTAAGTTCATACTTATCTGCCGAAGGAAATCTTGAATTTACATTAAACAAATGGACAGTCATACAAAGCAATTGGCATTAAATCGGCTGCAGATCAAAAGTCAGATTTAATGCCATTGCAATTTGAACAAAGTTTGAAATTCTTAAATCTTCACCATTTTCAACTCTTGAAATGTACGGTCTCTTTTTTCCAACCTTCTTAGCTAATTCTTCCTGGCTTAACTTCAATTCTATTCTCCTACTTTTAAGGATTTCGCTTAGGTAAAAAGAATACGCTTCTTTCTGGAATTGTTTTCGTGTTGCGGTTCCGTCTTTCCCAAATTCTGTATCCAAAAGTTGCTTTGCAGTTTTCAATTTTTTAAATTTCATAATCCGTATTTTGATAAAAGTTTGTCGGCAACTTTTACTGCCTTCTGATAATCCTTGTTAGTTCTTTTCAAGAATCCGTTAAGCAATATGATTTCATTTGCTTCATTGAAATTTTCCTTGTCTATAGTAAAGATTATTATTCTAATTTGATTTTCAGCTTTGATTTTTAATTCATAATAATCTGTGTTACTT
>CAZDWO010000126.1:0-5145 GCA_964509175.1 uncultured Saprospiraceae bacterium | reverse complement strand
ATTTATTAAATTATACTGAAATAGGACAAGAGCACCAGTTTGAATCCGTAGATTTCTAATAGCACTTATTATCATAACCTTGAGAATAGAATTAGCTCAATCAAATGGCGACTCAGAATCGTCCATTGAGGCCTGGATCTATATTGGTCACTTAATCATATTTGCCTTATTGGCAGAATCCAAGAATGCCTTTATTGGGCTTTTAGCAGCTTTAATTACTTTTTTAGGTATGCATATTCTAGCTGCTCTTGATAACCCTTTAGTCTTGTTTGCTGGCATTCTGTATAAAGTGCCTATCACCTACTTCTTAATAGTGGGTATCATAGCAGCTAAGGAATACTCTAGAGGAATTAAAAAGTTGAAGACCTACAATATTACATTTAAGGGTAACCGAACCGAACTAAATCATTAAGCCAGTATACTATCTCTTAAAAACCTCAATCTTCTTTTCCTTTACAATCAGGTCAGTAAATTTTCCATTAAATCTAGTAGCACGGACCATATGATTATCGATCCAGTGGTAGTTTCCTCCTCTAGGTTTACCCATGAGTAGGCCATGGTATTTAAAGTTATACTTGTTTAGCCAGGTTTCTGTTACGGCTCTATGATCCTCAGTACGAGAAGTAAAGAAGGTAATAATATGTCCCTCATCATACCACTTATTGAGTATTTCTAGAGCATCTGGGAAAGGCTCACAGGTAACCATCCGCTCTGGTTGCTCATTAGGCACATCCTCTGTGATGGTACCATCTATGTCTATGAGGTAATTTTTTACGCCTTCGGGGAGTACTGGGCTGGCTTCGTTGCCATGTTCGTCCTTGAGGTTTTTAAGCTCCATTCTTTATCAGGTGTTCTTTAAAAATTGACAAAAGTCGTAAAAATATATCGAAGTCAATCTAAAGAAATTGTTAATGCCATAAACCCTAAAACTCAATATACTGAGCAGGGTCTATCGGATTGCCATCATACCACAGCTCAAAGTGTAGATGAGGTCCACTAGATAGCTCACCACTATTACCGATAATTGCAATAGACTCTCCCAGTTTTACTCGATCTCCAGTTTTTTTGAGCAGTTTCTGATTATGCTTATATATCGAGAGGAGATTTTTGTCATGCTGGACAGTAATCGAGTGTCCAGTTTCTAGATTCCATCCTGCAGAGACTACGATTCCCTCTTTTACAGCAGTAATCGGACTGTTTTTAGGAGCTATGATATCTACACCTAAGTGATCATTTCTATTTTCGGCTAGAAAGCCAGAGCTTATTTCCCCTTTGAGCGGTGCTGCTAGATATACACCTCCTATGCCTCTAGACATAGGTTTAGTTGCTGTTGCAGTAGTTACAGCCTTATTTTCCGTAGTATTAAGTGGTGCAGTAGTTGCTGCTTCCTCGATTAGGGTTACACTATTTTCCACCTTTTCTGGTAAATCGCCTCCTTTTATCATGGTTTTCATCCCATCGATATAGACGGTCTGCTCTTCTACTAGAGTTTCTAGATCTGAGACCTGAGACTCTAGAGCCATAAAATCTCTACTTCCACGGACATCTGCATATCCAGGGATATATCTTTTAAGCGGTGTAAATGCCACTAACGAGCCGATTATCAGTGATAATATGAGCAATATCGTACATAAAATGAGGTATAGGTTAGATAAGGACAGACGTACTGATCTTACCTCACGTAAACTCTCATCATCTAAAATCACCATTCTATAGGTAGATCCGAGTTTTTCTGATATGCTTTGTTCTTTTTTTAGGTCTTCTGACATAGCTGAAGTCTCCAAAAATTAAAATAAATTTGCACTAAATTAAGTTATATAAGTTGTTACTAAGTCCCTAGTTTAAACTTATAATCGATTGCATTCAGAAGCAGTATCTCTTTTATTACACAAAAACGATAAGGTGAAGTCTTTATATAAGCTAATTTTTCTATCATTTATCATTACAGTCGCTTCAGGATGTGCCACAAAGAAGAAAAAAGGCGACGAAAATTACGGTAAGATAAAGGAGATTTATCATGATATGGCCTCTAAGTACAATGGGTACTGGAATGCCGAGGAAATCATGGCCAAATCTATCGCCTCTCTAGATGAGCAGCATCAGTCCGATTACACTCAAGTCCTTTCTATATATCCATACGTAGATGTCGATAATGCCTCTGTAGTATCAGAAGACATGGACATCGTCGCTAAAAAAATGGCCAGACTTAATAAGCTGCATGGAAAGAGTGACTGGGTAGATGACACTTATGTGATGCTGGGTCGAGCCCAATTTTTAAAACAAGACTACGAGACTGCTGAGCAGACCTTTAAATACTTTGAGGAAGAGTTTAACCCGAGTAGTCCTAATAGTAGACTATACAATAAGTCAAAAAATAAAAGAGCTGACAAAGAAGAAAAAGAGAAAGAAAAGAAAAAAGAGAAAAAGCTCAAGGACGAGAAGATGAAAGAGGCCAAAAAAGAAAAAGAGGCCACTAGAGAAGATAAGGACGAAGCCCGTAAAGAAAAAAGAGAGCAGGTCGATAAGTACAAAAAACAAATAAAAGATCTCAAAGACGACCTACGTAAGGCTACCAAGAAAAGAAAGGATGATGAGAAGAAAGCGAGAGACAAAGCCAGAAAAAAGAAACAAAGAGTAAAAAAAGACCCTAATAAGGATCCTAGAAGTAGCAAAGAGATAGAGCTCGAGGCAAAAATCGAAGCAAAGCAAAAAGAATATGATCAGTTCCTAGTAGCTGATGATGAGAAAAAAATCGCTGCAGAAAAGGCAAAAGAGGAGGAAGAAAACAAAGAAGAGGAAGAAACTGAGGAGGAAAAGAAAGAAAGAGAGGAAGAAGAAAAAAAGAATAGAAAGGTAAGTCTAGATGACCCAAAGGGATTATTTAAAGGAAAACTGGCCTTCCATAATGGACTATACTGGCTAGCACGTACTTACATCGAGAGAGAAAACTACTTTTCTGCAGATTACATATTGCGACAGTTGCTTAACGAGTATCCGACTAAAGATGAGGTAAGAGATCTCATTCCTGCAGCTAAGGCTCATATGTTTATCAGACAAGAGGAACATGATCAAGCTGTTCCATTCCTAGAGCAAGCCATAAAGCTAGAAAAAGATAAATCTACCAAAGCCAGATATGCTTATATCCTAGGTCAGATACACCAGATGGGTGGTAGAGAATCGGAGGCTACACGAGCTTTTGCGGAAGTAAAGAAATACAAGCCAGATTATGAACTAAGCTTTAATAGTCAGCTGAGACTGGCTAAAGCCGAATGGATGAGCGGTCAATCTCCTAAAAACTCCATACTCAGAAAGCTGGATAAAATGCTCTCTGACAATAAGAATGTAGACTTCCAGGACCAGATTTATTACACTATAGGAGAACTACATAAAAATGATAATGAGATAGAAAAGGCAATAGTAGCTTATCAGAACTCTATAAAGAGTAGTGTAAACAATGCAAAGCAGAAAACAGAGTCTTATTACAGCATAGCCGAGCTACTCTATAACAAGGAGAGATATGTAGAGGCCAGTGCCTACTATGATTCTACACTTACTGTGATAAATAAAAAAGACCCTAGATATCCAGAGGTATATGACTACTCTACTTCTCTTAAAGACATCGCTCAGAATATACAGATTGTAGAAATGCAAGATAGTCTATTGGCTCTAGGCCAAAAATCTCCAGAAGAGCTCAGAGAAATTTTAGAACAAATAGTCGAAGAACAGAAAGAAGCTGCTCAAGCCGCTGCAGATTCAGGAGATGGAGGTATCGAGGCTGCTTTTAATCGTAGAAATACTGGTGGATTTGGTAGAAATGCAAGTAGCTTCTTTGCCTATAATGAAACTCTAGTAAATACTGGAAGACAAATATTCCAAGACAAATGGGGAGGCAGAACCCTATCAGATGACTGGAGAAGATCAGATAGACTAGGTGCAGAAAGTCTAGAAATAGAAGAGGAAGAAGAAGAAGAGACAGAAGAAAATAACGATGCTGCCATCGCAGCTCTTATGAGAAATGTTCCTACTAATCCTGGTAAAGTAGCAGAAGTAAACGGTAAGCGAGAAGGTGCTCTTTTTACCTTAGGTAAATTATTCAGAGATGAACTGGCAAACAATGAGAAGTGTGTAGAAACTCTTAATACTCTCCTAGCCGATTATCCGACTACCAGTTATGAGCCAGATGCCTTATTCTATTTATACCTGGCAAATGATGCACTGGGTAACACAGGATTGGCCAATAGCCATAAATCAAAACTACTAAGTAAGTATCCTGATGCCAAGTTCTCGCAGTCGATCAGTAATCCTAACTATGCTGACGCTCAAGAAAAAGTAAGAGGAGGAGACGATTCTTACTATTCAGATACCTATGACTTTTTTAATCAAGGGAATCATTCAGAAGTATTGACGAGAGTAGAAGAGGCCTATAAGATTCTAGAAAACAGTAGCCCTTTACTTCCAAAATTTGCTCTACTACAATCTATGTCTATAGGAAAAATAAACGGCAAAGACGAGTACATAAAATCACTACAGAAACTAGTCGCTAAGTATCCAGGCACTAGAGAAGAAACCAGAGCAAAGGAAATCCTACGATTTATAAGAGGAGATAAAAATGCCTTTGACGCAAGATTATACGATGAGTTGTCAGAGGACTTTTCTACAGACGATAATAAACTACACTATGTCCTAGTCGTTATCTATGACTGGTCAGAAAAAGCTGTACAAGACACTAAAATCAAAATCAGTAAGTACAATAAAGAATTCCACCAGTTAGAAAAACTAAGAATCTCTGACCTACCTCTAAACAAAGAAGAAGGCACTCAACTCGTACTAGTAAGAAAATTCAGAAATAAGGACAAGGCAATGAAGTACTATAATGGTACCATTAAAAACAGCGATAAGTTCTTAGATCAGAACAAGACTGGTTTTGACATCTTCGTAGCCACCCAGAAAAACTATAGAGAGATCGCAAAGAAAAAAGGAGTACTAGAGTACAAGCCATTCTTTGAAAAGCATTATCTGTCTGAGGAGGGTAAGTAGGGATTTATAAATTTGCTGATCTGATAGTTTCTTGATTAATCTCTGTTTTTAATATTCAATGGTTACTTCCTCACTCTTGAAAATCGGTGAGTAAAGAATAAATTTATT
>CAZDWO010000125.1:0-5146 GCA_964509175.1 uncultured Saprospiraceae bacterium | reverse complement strand
AGTTTTAGTTTTTTAGAAGCGATGAGTTTTAGGGTTTTCTGGAACTGATTAGACTCGTAGAAGGGACTCTGTGCATTAGCGACGAAGTAGCCTCTCATCTTGCGGCCCTTGAGAGAGAACCTTTGGAAACCGAGGAGCTTGCAGATCCATCTTATTTTTAAGCCATTGAAAAGCTCGTTTATTTCTCTAGGTATTTTTCCGAATCTATCTCTTAGTTTTTTAGCGAAGGCCAGAAGCTGCTCGTCGTTTTCTATTCTGTCTAGTTCTGAGTAGAGTGAGAGTCGTTCTTGTATATTGCTTACGTATCTATCGGGAATCAACATCTCTATGTCTGTCTCTACTTCTACATCTCGAACATACTTTTTCTCTTTAATGGTTTCTTCTTTAAAGAGATCTTTGAACTCATTTTCTTTGAGCTCATGCATTGCTTCTTCTAGAATTTTTTGATAGGTCTCATACCCGATGTCTGCTATAAAACCACTCTGCTCTCCACCTAGTAGATTTCCTGCTCCTCTGATGTCTAGGTCCTTCATGGCGATGTGGAAGCCACTTCCTAGATCAGAAAACTCTTCTAGGGTCTTCAATCTCTTTCTAGCTACGGCAGTCATTACAGACAGAGGTGGAGCAAAGAGATAGCAATAAGCCTTCTTATTAGATCGTCCTACTCTACCCCTAAGCTGATGCAAATCACTCATACCGAAATGATGTGCATTGTTTATAATCATCGTATTTGCATTGGAGATATCTAGTCCGGTTTCTATAATGTTAGTACACACGAGTACATCGAATTTACTCTCTATAAAATCTAACAATCTCTTTTCTAACTTCTTAGGTTCCATCTGACCATGGGCAGATTTGATATCTAGATCAGGACAGAGTCGGGTAAGCATAGCCGTGATATCAGGTAGTGACTTTACTCTGTTGTGTACAAAGAATACCTGACCCCCTCTGTTTGCCTCGTAATAGATGGCATCTTTTATTAGCTCTTCATTGAAGACTCTACGCTCTGTATGTATCGGCTGTCGATTAGGCGGAGGAGTTTTTATGATGGATAGATCTCTCGCTGCCATCAGAGAAAACTGCAGCGTACGTGGGATCGGAGTGGCCGTAAGAGTTAGCGTATCGACGTTTACCTTTATGTTTCTAAGCTTTTCTTTGGCTGCTACTCCAAACTTCTGCTCCTCATCGATGACTAGTAATCCGAGGTCCTTCCACTTTATTTTTTTATTGAGAATGGCATGTGTTCCGATGAGTAGTTCTGTTTCTCCAGATTCTATTTTTTTGTAGATTTCAGTTTTTTCTTTGGCAGTTCTGAATCGATTTATGTAGTCGATTTTTATATCATACTTCTTTAGTCTTTCTGAGAAGGTTTTATAATGTTGCAAAGCTAGAATTGTCGTCGGGACCAATATCGCTACCTGCTTCCCTCCTATGATTGCCTTGAATGCTCCTCTTACTGCTATCTCCGTTTTCCCAAAACCTACATCTCCACAGATAAGACGATCCATGGGATGCTCCTTCTGCATGTCTTCTTTTACTGCTGCTGTAGCTGTCACCTGATCTGGTGTATCTTCAAATAAGAAAGAAGCTTCTAGATCAGTCTGCAGATAACCATCTTCTGGAAAAGCATGTCCCTTACTGGCCTTTCTTTTGGCGTAAAGCTTAATCAACTCTTTAGCGATGTCTTTTACTTTCTTCTTGGTTTTTCGCTTCAGCGTCTTCCAGGCATCTCCTCCGATTCTATTTAGCTTGGGTGGTGTTCCATCTTTTCCTACATATTTTGAGATTTTATGTAGAGAGTTTATGGAAACATAAAGGACATCATTGTTTTGATAGATAAGCCTAACGGATTCCTGCAAGTGACCATTTATATCTATCTTTTCTAAGCCAGAGTACTTCCCTACTCCATGATCTATATGTGTTACATAATCACCAGGCTGCAACTCTCTAAGCATCCTCAGACTCATCGCCTTATCCTTACTAAATCCTTTTCTGAGATTATACTTATGGAATCTATCGAAGATCTGATGATCGGTAAATATTGCCTTATTTAAATCCCTATCTATAAATCCCTCATGGATGGCAATCTTTATAGGATGCCATATGACCTCTCTACCTAGATCCTCAAAGATACTATAGAATCGATTTATCTGTCTCTCATTTTCTGTAAAGATGTAGTTCTCCGTTCCTTGCTTATCCTGTGTTTCTAACTTATCGAGTAGTAAACTGAAGTTCTTATTAAAACTAGGTTGAGGAAGGATATCGTACTTTACAGTATGTGTAGGATCGACCAGATCTTTTCCTCGCTTGAGCAAGATAGATTTATAATCTGCTAGATTTTCTAAGATGTCCTTAGGATATACAAAGACTCGATCGTCCAGTAGAGCCTGCAGCTCTTCATTGTCCTTTCCTTTTATGGTTAGACTATATTTTTCTACTTCGGTAAAGCAGTTTTGGATTTTATCTAAGAGTGAGCTTAGATCTTTATGCCAGAGTATGGTCTCCTCAGGCAGTATGGTAAACATAGATACCTTCTGCTCTTTCTTAAACTTGGCGTTCATGTTAGGAACTACGGAGACCATTGCGATATTGGACTTACTCAGCTGAGAGGTCGGGTCGAAGGTTCTAATCGTCTCCACCTCATCATCAAACAGTTCGATTCTATAAGGCCACTCATTTCCGTAAGAAAATATATCCACGATTCCACCACGGATAGAAAACTGACCTGGCTCATAGACAAACTCTACTCTATCAAATCCATACTCCACAAGCAACTCTATCATAGTATCCACATCGAGCTTTTCTTCTTTGTGGATTTCTATTTTTTGTTTTGCAAGTAGTTTAGGGTCGACTACTTTCTCAAAAAGGGCTTCGGGATAGGTAACTATAATCGGAGGACGCTTACGGTAACTGCTGAGATAGTTTATCACCTCGGTACGCTGCAATACATTATTTGTGTTTATCTCATCGAAGAGGGTCGGTCTCTTAAAGGAGTCGGGCATGAACATGACCTTGGCCTCGGGATTAAGATTCTGTAAGGTATTATAGTAGTAAGCAGCCTCTTCCTTATCGAAGGCTATAAAAAACTGAGGAGTATTCTTTTTCTTAAATATTGCGGAAAGGACAAAAGCATCTAAGGCTCCGACTACTTCTTCTAACTTGATGACGCAGGGAGAATTTTCTAAAAAATCGATTATTTGATGGGTCCGCTGGTCGTCGCAATAGCTCTCCAGCAGCCGCACATGGTTACTCAATAAACCGTAATATTATATTCAGCAATTATGCTGTGGATTACATCCAGTCTACGGCCTTAATAAAGGCAGTACCTACAAACGGGAACATCACCCAGCACCATTCTGGTAAGAATATTAAAAAAGCTGCAGTGAGTACCAGCGAGATTACGAAACCAAGCCACCAGACTTTTGTAGATTTAGATTGTGTTGTCATTTAGAATTCTAAATTTGCGGCAAAGCTATAACTTTTTTAATCTAGTCCTTGCAAATAATTATAAAATCTGAGACATTATCCTTCTAAAATCTTATTATTCGGTGAGTATACCATCTTATGTGGTTCTGGAGCTCTGGCTATACCCTATTCTGGCTTATCAGGTGGGTTTAAAAACGAGAAAAGCAGCTATGATTTGAGTCCATTTATTGAGTTTCTTAGAGTTACTGATCTTCCTCTTAATACTGACATTCTGGCGAACGATTTATCTGCTCCTTTACACTATCATGCTGACATACCTATAGGCTACGGAATGGGCAGTTCTGGTGCTCTGACGGCTGCTTTTTTTGATAGATATTATATAAAGAAGTCGGCTCTATCACTGGAAGAACTTAAAGCTGTTTTTCAACAAATAGAGAGCTTTTTCCATGGCAGCAGCTCTGGAATAGATCCACTGGTCAGTTATCTAAATAGTCCTATAAGGGTCGATGAAAACAAACAGATAGAACTGATCGATACGAGTTTTACGGCAGGTACATTTTATCTCGTTGATACTGGAATCAGTCGCAGTACTGCTCCACTGGTAGAGCTCTTTAAAAAGAAGCAGAAGGATTCTCAGTTTGCAGCGGCTGTTGCCGAATTGACCATTTTAAATAACAAGGCTATAGCTGCTTATCTCAATAATGATTCTGGTATAGCATTACTTGTGACTGAAATATCTAAGATTCAGCAGAAGCACTTCTCAGAAATGATTCCTGACATTATAAAAGAGCGAGTGGAGAGGTATAATTTGAAGCTCTGTGGAGCTGGCGGAGGTGGTTTTTTTCTTGGCTATTGCCGAAATGAAGAGAAAGAGGTGATTCGAGAGGAACTGAATCCATTGTTTCTGAAGTAAAAAAAGCATCTGCAATAGAATTACAGATGCTTTTTAACCAATTGGAATTTATCGTTCCTTACTCAATCACAATCATTTTCTTTACAGCTTTGTATTTTCCACTGGTCAGTTTATAGTAAAACAGTCCAGCACTTGCTCCTAAGTCTCTTCTTGTTAATTCTATCGTATTGTGTCCTTTTGCATAATCAGCAGTTACACTCTTAATCACTTTTCCTGTTACATCGTATACAGTTAAGCTTGCTGAGGCTGCTGATGGTAGACTGAATCCTATCTGAGTGATTCCCTTGAATGGGTTTGGCTCATTCTGATATAAATCATAGCCACTTACTATTGACACTTCTCCTTCTGTTCTGATTCCTAAGTCTACATTCACCACTTCTAGGCCTTCTCCTACATAAGCCTCTGCTCTTGTAATTGAACTTCCTACTGATATCATCTCGCTTAGGTTTCCTGACTGAGTCGCTGTCATCTCTAGTGTAAACAATACTGCTTCTGCATTTGCAGTTCCTGCCTCTACTGTATGATAACTCATAGTCATCGTCTTACCGCTTACTGATATGTTAGAAGAGTTTACTGCATTAGAACCTTCAGTGATATCGCTTACTGCGATTCCATCTAGATTCATCGTAAACTGGTATCCATATACATCTGTATAATCACTACTCATAAAGTCTACACTTACTGTCTCTCCTGCTTCAACTGCTCTGTCTGCAAACTCTAGTGTCAATGAACTGCTAGATCTGTTCTCACTGCTCTGTCCTCCTACATTAGCTATCACTGAGTTATTTACATCTCCTATCTTAACTC
>CAZDWO010000124.1:0-5934 GCA_964509175.1 uncultured Saprospiraceae bacterium | reverse complement strand
ATAAAAGTTATCCTTTATTGTTAGAATGGTATGTCAGCTCGTCTATGACAGGCACCATATAAATTCACTGGTGGTAAACAAAGTAGAAAGTACATATGTAAGCTAGCTTCAGGTAAAAAAGCTACACTACAAGAAATTTTTACACTAAATGTGATTGATCATAATCCAAATGATCTTAATACCTTGTCTCCTGGTGATATTCAGATTATTTTGAAATGGTCTGCGTGTAAATAATAGGAATAATAATTATAAGTACAGCAGAATTACAAACCCACTTAAACCAAGCTGGCCACTTTGTCAAAACTGTCGATGGTGGGGGGGGGCTGTGAGGAACTAGGCGCTAATTTGAATATGCCTGATGGAGTAGTAATTAGCGACGGCTTTCTCCCAGTAGCTATCAATCTTGGACAATCTGCTGCTACTTCTTTCCAGTCTTAGTAGCGGATTTAGTCTTAGATCTAGACACACTTCTAGTATTAGATCTAGATCTCTTCCAGCTATTGCGAGTACGAATACTGCCTCCAGAGTAATTTTTCTTATCTCCGCGACCTTGGGTAGTCATTAGCATACTTCCGACAGATTTATGTCATACCTCAACAGCATTGGGTTGAGCCGCGAACGCGCTCAATTTAACCAACAGTGTGATGAATAGTGCTATAATTAAGTGTTACATTGATCTCCTTCCTCCTTCATGGATTGAATATACGCTTCTGAGATATCTGCTTCACTTATACGCATAACGTGTCTCTCCGCATCTGTCAAAAAGAAGCATTTCTGTTGAGTGTCATAGGCATATGACAATAGGGGTGCAACGGGAGCATGTCCATGACGTTTATTAGTGAGCCAATGGAATGCTCGACCCATGACATGTCTTGACTTTTTATTTACAGATTCCAACTTAATGGTAGCGGTTTTTATGTCTTCAAAATTAGCAGGCAACACTCTTTTAAAATCGCTTACACTGTATTTGTCAAGGCCTTCATTATAAGATTGCATTGCTGTAAATTCCCAGAATCCACTAATTTCAGGATGATCTACAATTTCCACACGAAGAGTAACAAGATTTATGTCATGCTTGTATCTCTCAGAGTCTATTTCATCGGCGCTAAATATAACATCATTCTCATCCAGCCAGTCTTTGTAGTCTCTATATTTAAATGAATCCATTTCCCACTCTTATAACTGTTAATGAATGCCAAGTTTAGCATCATTTAATTTAAATGTAAAGAACATTTTTCTTGACATTAGTCTCAAACTATACTCTAATACTGAGACTGCCCCGTGCAGGTTGCCAGAAGGGTCTCTAAAACCTATTCTGATATGGTTTCTACTACTATCCGGGGTACCAATTTTTTCAACCAACCAAAAGGAAAACTGCTAATGAAAAATACTTAGATAGCTAAAAAAGAACGTTTTTGTGAGATTTGTACGGGGGTGAAGCGAATATTCAGTCTTTCACTCTCAGAAATGATTTAGAAGAATTACGCACGAGACCTCAAGATTAATAGCCGAAAAATATAAGACCGGAAAAAAGCTTAAAAAGGTGAAAAGTCCGTAGCTTTGTACGGTATCATGTCATCGAGAAAAGACCTCTTGTTGAGATGCGAGCTAACACCCGAACGGGCAACTGCACTAACTCCTGACAAAAATCGTCACATCATAGAGCTTTTCTTGTCCCCATAACCCAGAAAAGGCTAGTTTCTTGACTAGCCTTTTTTGTGCCTGCCTACTTTTGAAACTTTAACAGCGCCCCTCTGTCCAAAATTTACAAATACACCACTAACTTTGTGAAAAATATGACCACATTTACTGACATACAACCCAATCAGACCGTCACAGCCACACTCAATTTCCCCCCCCTAGTTGGTGGTGAGAATTGCTGTGACTTAGCCTACACTGCTACTTGCGGAGACGAGACGCTGGAAGGCAGTCAACAAGTGTGCGTAGAACCGGAAGTAGACAAAACTCAGGTACTTCTAGGTTTGCCTACACTTTTCTGGTCACTTCAAGATCAACGTTTAAAGGACCATGATAAAGTTGCATGGTCATTCATTGCTCCAAAAAATATGGTAGCTAAAGAACTAGTGACTAATCATCGTATACAGTTTCCTGAAACTGGTAGCTATTCAGACGGCAATGGTGGACTAGTAACTTACCAAATTTGGAATGGCAAATTACCCAATTTAGGCAGTCGGATCCATGAAAGTGGAAATATTGTTTTTCACACTACTTTATATGGAAATAGACCTGCTAATACAGTTCAACCTACGCGTGTATCTGGGAATCCATCTTTTAATCATTTTCCAATTGATGCCGCACTTATAAAGGGACAATGGTATACAGTAGTCATAGAAAGACAAACTAATACATCAAATCATGGATCAGTTAATTCGCTATTAGTACCAGACGAAGATAGAGATAGAAAGGATGTAGAATGTGGTATACTAGACGAATGTGAATGGCAAATATGGCGTACACCAAATGGAACCAATAACTGGCAGCGTAGAAATAATCAACTGGCTGTATTCGAAATAACTGATGGTGCAAATTTGGCATTCGGGAATGGATATTTCGGAGAATTGGACAATCGTACCTCTGATAGACTCTATAATTTAACAGGCAATAACGAAATGCGGTGGTGCTTCACAACACCTTATCAGTCAGAGTTAAGTCAGATTTGCTTAGGATTAGTTAGAAGATCTGGAACTGATCCTGTTATTGTGGAAATAAAAGACGCTGCTAATAATGTGATTCCCGGTACTACTGTAAGTTTAGATTTTAGTTCTAATCCTATTCCTGGGCCTAATCCCGGTCCTTTAGCAAATAACGATTGGGCATTAACATTTGCCAGATGGCAAGATCAGGTAATACCCCCAGTAACACTTCCTGCTGGACAGAAATATGTTTGTGTAAGAGCTACTGGAAACTCAAACTTTGAAATAGCAGGATCTAGAGATGCATCTGATTCTAACTGGACACGAGGTTATCAAGTAAATCCCTACGATGGGTGCCCATCATTGGTGAGCGGTCAGCCGGGAGGCTGGATGGAAATCTCCACCAATGGCGGTAACTCTTGGCAATTGCCCATACAGAATCCTAATAATTCATCGGACGACACTCAGCCTGCATTGGCTTTAAAAATCTGTAACATTTAAAAAAAAAATTAACTTTAATTTTTTTTTTGAAAAAAGATATAAAAATATGGTCACAATTACTAACATACAACCAAACCAAACAGTCACATCTAGTCTAGACTTCCCTCCCCTAGTTAATGGTGAAAACTGTTGTGATGTAGAATATTCAGCTGTTTGCGGAGATGAAATTATTCACGGTACCGTTTCAGATGTTTGCGTGACTCCCGAAGTACCCGATAAAGATCTGGAATTTATGTTCGGCATGTCATATATACCTTGGTCTTTAAATGATCAAAGAATGGATTCATATGACGCACATGGATTTAGTTTTATAGCACCTGATACTATGAGTCTTGCCTCGATGACGCTTCATCACCGAGTTAGTTTAAATAATAATGGTAATCAATACTCTGCAGGTGATGGTGGCAGGGTGCGTTACAAACTTTATGAAGGTTGTTTGCCCAATTTAGGTAATCTTATTTATCAGACTGGAGAAATAATATTTTCAGAGCCACTTTATGGTTCACGGCCTGCAAATACAGAACAACCCTTAATGATAACGGACAATGGTAATGGTTCATTTCCCACATTTACAATGAACGGAAATATTACAAAGGGTCAGTGGTATACAGCTGTTGTAGAGCGTACAACTGGAAGGGGAGATCATGGAAGCATTAACACATTTGTAATTCAAGATGAGAATCGTGAAAGACTTGAGGTAATAAAAGGCTTTCATGATTTAAAAGAGTGGCAAGTTTGGAGACGAACAAATGCTGGTTCATGGGGTTTACGGTCAAATCATGTGGCAATTTTTGAACTTACGGGTACAAATGGCAAATCATTTGGTCCCGGACATTTTGGAGAAGTATCAAATAATACTTCTGAACGACTCTATGACTTATCTGGGAATGATCAATTTAGATTTTGCATTAATACACCTTATCCATTTTGTTTAACTGAATTAAATTTAGGCTTAACTAGGATGTCTGGATCTGCCCCTGTACTTGCAGAAATTAAAGATACATCTGGAGCTGTAGTGTTTTCTACATCTATAAATTTTTCATCAAATCCAATTCCTAGTTCTAACACTGGTGGACTTGCACTAAATGATCACATTCTGCGTAGTGCACGATGGCGAACTGCTTCAGTACCTAATATTATCCTAGGATCAGGAACTAAATATATTTGTTTCAGTACTTCTAGTAATACAAGATATAAAATAGCCGCAGCACGTGATGGTTCTGAATCAAATTGGTCAAATGGATATTTGATAAACCCTCCTGTGGATCTCTGTCCCACCTTGCATTCTGGTACTCCCGGAAGCAGGATGGAGGTATCAACAAATGGGGGTAACAGTTATTTTTTGCCCACTAATTTTTCTAATACTTCCGCCACATTTGTACAGCCAGCGGTAGCGTTGTGTGCAAAGTGTTTGCCCTAAAAAGTATATAAATCTACGCCTATTTCCTAATATTGTAATTAATTATTCAATAAAAATTTTTTAATACAACCTACAGAGAGCAAAAATAAAATGGCAACATGCAACAATCCGATCACCCTGGAACTTACAGGTAATAATGGTGAAATTTTATTAACTAATCCTAATAACACAGATGCAATTGTGACTGCAACTCCACAAGGTTCATGGCCTGTAAATGGGATAGTTATTGCAGCTAACGGAACATTCCAAGGCATTATAGATCCTGACCAATGTCTTATGTATCAATGCGGAGATGTGGTAGGTGGTGTACATGCAATGGAGGTAGGTACTCCTGCTATGGAAGCAGGTCCTTACCAAGTTGGTGATACACCTCAAGTAACAGTCACATTCACTAACACAGGTGATGAGGTTATTGATTCGCTTACAGTGGAACTGGTGCACCCAGAGACACGCCCAGTGCTGCTCTGCGATCAACTGGACTTTTCTGATCCTACAAATATCACGTTTGTATGGTCACATGATCCATTTCCTCCCAATACTACACAGGTCAATGTAGACCCTCGTATTACCATTAATGGCACCGATCATGATCCCGGCCCTTCTCATGTGTACACTACACCCTCCGGTAACATAGTACATTCGTGGGATATAACACAGATGGCGTGGTATGCAGGTGTAGCTAAAACAGGTAAACTCACTGCAGGCGGCTTTCACTGGTACAACGGTAATGTAGTCCTTAATCCTATTACGAATGAATGTCCTGATATTACATACGATTGGACCTAATAAGCACATTTACAAGACTATCCAGATTGCTTTTAAATCTGGATAGTCTTGTAAAGGCTTGCCTAGTGCTTAGTATTCATACTACGACCACTGCTTCCTCTTCTAGAACTCTACAATTACTAAGCTCAACTATTGCTGCCTCAATAACCTCTATAATATCTTTATGCTTGGTCGAGGAAGCATCATTAAAGGCGGGGAGACTGACGTATTGATTATTTGTATGGGAGCGAATAGCTTCACCTAAAGAATACCCAACACAGATCCTTTCCTTATTATGCTAATAGGGTTAACGTACCCTATGGATTTGGTGGAAAGCAAATAGAAAGTATAGAAGTTTGGGTACTTTGGAGGGATGGATACGGTGGCTGCACAACCACTAGAAGGGGCACACTTCAAGTGAGTCTGCATGACAATGGTGCAGGGAATATTCCGGGCACACAAAACTAATGGAAACGCAGTTTTTCCAGCAGGATCAGAAGATCACATAGCTCCTGAAGATCCAGATTTTATAGATTTACTGTCTACCAATGGTAGCTCTTGGCAGACAAGGTCCACGGCATACGAAACTTTTAT
>CAZDWO010000123.1:0-6257 GCA_964509175.1 uncultured Saprospiraceae bacterium | reverse complement strand
ATGGCTGCAAGAAGATTAGCAAAAGGAAAATTTGATGAGTATTATAAAAAATATGTTAGTAAGGTAAAAGGGGATCCGATGGAGTACCTTAAAAAACAAGAAAAGGAGCTGGCAGAACTACTTAAGAAGGTAAACAAGAAGAACCTAGAATACGCTTATGCAGAAGGTAAGTGGTCTCTTAAGGAGGTACTCGTACACATGATAGATTCTGAGCAGATTTTCGCCTACAGGGCTTTGGCAATAGCCAGAGGAGAGAAAAAAGCACTTCCTGGTTACGACCAGAACAAGTATATAAAAAATGCCAATCTAGAGCACATCACTAAGAAACAAATCGCCGAAAACTTTAAGTCTATAAGAAAGTCTAGTATGTTTCTTTTTGACACATTCGGACCAGAAGACTGGGTAAGAGTAGGAAAAGCAAACGGGAGCGAGACGAGTGCATCTGCTATACCATATATAATAGGTGGTCATGCAAAGCATCATATGGATATTATCAAGAAAAAGTATCTCAAATAAGATGTCACTGCACACCGCAGATACCCTAAATTTTATTTCTAAGCTCACCCCTCGTAGATTACTTAATATCAGTAAACTACTGAGCTCTTATTATGTGACCAAGTGGTCAGGTAAGCCTACGCAATGGGGAATGCCGATGACGGTTTCCTTTGAGCCGACGACTGCCTGTAATCTCAGATGTCCAGAATGTCCGAGTGGTCTGCGAGCCTTTACTCGACCAACTGGAAATCTAAAAGAAGACTTTTTTAAGGATACCATAGACTCTATACACAAGGATCTGCTGTATCTTATTTTTTACTTTCAGGGAGAGCCATACATAAATCCCAATTTTCTAGATATGGTAAAGTATGCCAGCGACCGAGGCATATACACCATCACCTCCACTAATGCACATTTCCTCAATGATAAAAATGCCCGCAGAACCATAGAGTCTGGCCTTGACCGGATGATTATATCTGTAGATGGTACGACACAGGAGACCTATGAGTCCTATCGTAAGGAAGGAAAACTAGAAAACGTACTCGCTGGAGCACGTAATATCGTAAAGTGGAAAAAGAAACTAAAGTCTAAGACACCACATACCATATTTCAGTTTCTAGTCGTAAAGCCCAACGAGCATCAGATTCCAGAAATCTATAAACTGGCAGAGGAGATAGGCATCGATGAGGTAAAACTAAAGACTGCTCAGATTTACGATTATAAGCAAGGAAACCCACTGATACCGACCATCGAGCAGTATTCTAGATATCAGAAACAATCCGATGGCAGCTATTCCATAAAAAACGAACTGCTCAATCACTGCTGGAAACTGTGGCATGCTTGTGTGGTTACCTGGGATGGACTAGTCGTTCCGTGCTGCTTCGATAAGGATGCGATCCATCGTCTGGGAGATTTAAAAAATGCAAGTTTTTCTGAGATCTGGCAGAACGAGAGTTATCAGCAGTTTAGAGCTACTCTTTTAAAGGGTAGAGATCAGATAGACATCTGTAAAAACTGTACGGAGGGTTGTACCGTTTGGGCGTAAATTTTTCTGATACTCTTCCGAGATTTCCATTTTTAATTAGAATTTGCCTACCTGATTAAGCCCGTCACAGCTCACTTTGGAAGCATCCAAAAAACTTTTTTTAACATTTCTTGAAAATTTGTTTCTAAAACGGTCTGTTTGGAACAGTTTTTTCTTCTTATTTTATGCTAATGGAACTTTATAAGACGATTATACAAGGGAGGCTGGAGTTTGGAACGGAGAAAACGTATAATACGGCTCTTACGCAGTTTCAGAACAGAGCCGAGAATCATCACAAGCAAGAGCTTGTACTTAAGGAAGAAGAAATCTTCAATGCGGAGCAACTTGCTATCATAGTCCCACGGTTTGTAGGGCAGTCTTCAGAAAAATGGTTTAAAAATACAGTTGGTCTTCTGGGTTATTGTGCTCAGTTTGCAGTGGCCGGATCTTTAAAAGCCTGGATGACTAATCAGGGAAAAGTCCTACACTATTTCCCTATCGAACCAGACAGTGAGAAGATTGTCGTACAGACTTACAAAAAAGGAAAGTCTCTGGTAAAAGAAAAAGGAAGGCAGGAAGAAGCGATAGAGGCTCTCAATAAATCTATAGAAAAATATAATCAGCATGCTCAAGCCTATGAGCGACGTGGAAAAGTAAATTTTATACTTAAAAAATATCACGACGCAGAACGAGACTATAATAAAAGTCTTGCCATAGACGACATGAATCCGCATGCCTATTACGGTCGAGCCAAAGTCTTTGCGGTAACTGATAGACCCGAGGAAGCTAAGGCAGATTTTGAGAAAGCTCTCAAGACGTCTGTCGCTTTACAACCACTTTACTGGAAGTCTCGTCGATTAAAAGGCTTTCTCCATTTTAAACTAGGCGAACTAGAAAAAGCAGCCTTTGATTTAAAGCTATTTTCCAATAGAAAATTTGCTCCGGAAGACTCTAATCACATCTGGCTTAAAGATGTGAGTTTTGCCTACGCAAAGGTTCTGATACAACAAAAAGAATTCAAACTCGCTCTAGCTGCCATCGATAAAGCGATGACCTTCGATGATGGGTATAAAAAAATTCCAGAAGGTGAGATTCTACGTTTTAGAGGTATCGCAAATACAGGAATTAAAAAATCCGAAGCTAAAAAAGACTTCAAAGCTGCCATAGAAGCAGGAGATAAAATCTCAGAAGACCTTTTAAAGGAATTAACTAAGAGATAGACTTTTTTTACCCCGGATCTTAATAAGATTACTTTTTACAAATTTCTTCCTACTTGTAAATTACTAGGTACGCTATCTGGAATAATTCTGTCAAAATCTGTATCCGTAAGCGTATTTAAAAATGCTACGATATCATCTATCTGATTATTATTTAAATTTAAATTACGGGCTTCGTTTGCGATTTGGTTATTGTTGACATTATTGTTTTGACTATTGCCATTTCCACGAGAGATGTCTCTGTAAAAATCCAAAACATCGTCTAATGATTCAAATACCCCATTGTGCATATACGGAGCAGTAAGTGCTACATTACGAAGTGTAGGAGTTCTGAAATCATAAATGCCATTGGCTCCTAAATCGTTTACTCCATTATTAGGTACACTTAAAGTATGCAAGTCATAATCAGAGAGCATAGCTCCACTGTGACAGTCCGCACATCCGACTGCGATAAAATCATCCAAGCCAGCTAGCTCCTGCTGAGTTAAAATATCCTCATCACCTCTCATGTATTGATCAAATCTACTTGTATTTGCCAGTAGGCTTCTCTCAAAAGTAGAGATGGCTGCTGCAATACGATTTTCAGTAATCTGCTCATTTCCAAAAGCAGACTCAAAAAGATCCACGTAATTTGGGATAGCTTCTAATCGATTTATAACTAGTTCTACGATTTCATCCTCAGGAATTTCTACTCCTCTCATCTCTACTCCGCTGAGAATCGGACCTATACTTTGTTCTTCTAATCCAGTAGCTCTATTGTCCCAGAACATAGGAGCCTGAGTCGGATCATAATCATCGGTCAGTTCTATACCATTGTTAGCAGTATTAAGAATTGTAGGAGAGTTTCTGTCTATAAGCGTACCTCCGATTCTATCTGGGCCCAGTCCATTACCACCTACTCCTATCGATCTCTCTAAGCCATCAGCGTATGCAAAATCTGGATGATGACAGGTAGCACAACTTACATCCATAGCTCCTGATAAGACAGGATCCCAGAATAGCATTCTTCCCAGATCTTCCTTTGCCTGAGATTGTCCATTGTCATCTGGATAATTTACAGTGAGTGGAAGAGCGGCGATCTCTTGAATATTACCAGGATTCTCGATTACATTTACATCATCATCCTCACCAGTAAAAATCCCTCCATCATCTGCACAACTCATAAATGTAAATCCCAATAAACCGATGTATAGCATTTCCTTAAGTTTCATATCTCTAGAATTTTTTGTTAATGAATATTAGAATCGGACCACTAGTACGCCTCTAATCTTACACACTTACTCATATAAGGAGCTTGGTAACAGTTTGTACTCATAGAAATGAGTTTTATTTAGGGAATCTACTAGAAGAGGTATAAATCCAATGGAAGGTTCAAAAAGCATAGATAGCATAAGTTATAGTCCTTGTAATATCTTTGCACTCTATTCTATCGTTCTATATTAAACTAGTCAGATATGTCTATCAGAGTTCTCCTTTTACTCAGCTTTATGATAAGCTCCACTATGGCTCAGGGCCAAAGCTATATAAAGTCCTCCAGTAAAAAACTCCAGAAATGCTACAAGAAAGCTGCAGAATCCGCTCAGATAAACGACTATACGCAGGCCATAGAACACACCGATAAAATCCTAAAAAAAGAACCTGATAATATAGATGTACTACTACGTAGAGGCAGCTATTATCATAGTACTAAGAACTATGCTCGATCAGAAGCAGATTTCCAGAAAGCCATCTCTCTAAATCCAGATTACGACGGAAGAGCTTACTACACCCTTGGCTTAAGCCAATACGAACAAGAAAAATTTGAAGAGGCAAACCAAAGTTTTCAAAAATTTATAGATTCAAATAGTAAAAGTACTAAGCTAAAAAAGAAGGCTCAGGCCCTGATGAGCAAATCTAGCTTTGCAGCAGAAGCCATTAAGAATCCAGTCCCTTTTAATCCGATACGCTTAAGCGAAAATATAAATACAGAAAAACTCGAGTACTACCCTTCCATTACTGCTGACGGAAAACAGATGATCTACCTGACCAATGATGGAAACCTAGAAGACATCTATATCTCTACCATAGAAGCAGACGGCACATACGGGAAGGGGAAACCCTTTTCTGCTTTTAATGTAAGACTCGGAGAAGGTGCTCACTGTATCTCTGCAGATGGAAAAACCATCGTGTTTACCAGCTGCGATGAAAGACCAAGAAATGTCAGCAACACTTATGGCAGCTGTGATCTGTTTATTTCTTATCTCGTAAATGGTAAGTGGAGTCTTCCAGAAAATATGGGTGCACAGATAAATTCTAGAGCCATGGATACTCAGCCTAATCTCGGTGCTGATGGAAAAACCCTTTACTTCAGCAGTAAGCGTAGTGGCAACTCTGGAGCAGATCTCTATCTCTCTAAAAAACAAAAAAATAATCAGTGGTCAAAACCCATAAAACTCTCTGATGATATAAATACTCCAGGCGATGATGAGTCTCCCTTTATGCATCCAGACGGTAAGACCTTCTACTTTCGGTCTAATGGCAGACCAGGAATGGGAAATTTTGACATTTACTATACGACCTACGATGAAGCCACAGATAGCTGGGGTGAAGTAAAAAACATCGGTTATCCTATAAATACCGATGCTGACGATGGAGCTCTGTTTATCAGTCTAGATGGAGCTACCGCTTACTACACCAGTGACCGACATAGCCTAGACAATAACATAAAGCCTAATCTAGACATCTATAAGTTTGACTTATATCCAGAAGCTCGACCTACTCCGACGACATATGTAAGTGGAATCGTAAAAGATGGCAATACCGGAAAACCACTAGCAGCAGACATACTTATCAGTGGAGCCAATGGCGAAAGGAATATAACTACGGATGCTTCAGGAGCCTTTCTCATCACTCTACCTGCACAGAGCGACTACTCCTTCCAGGCAAACAAAGAAGGCTACCTATTTGCCTCAGAAAGATTTGCCATCAAAGAAATAAAAACAGCTCTAGAACCCTTCCTACTAGAGATAACTCTCTACCCCATTCCGACCAAAGAAGAACCAAGCAATGTCGTATACGATAAACCGATAATTCTTAAAAACGTACTCTTCCAGTCCGGATCAGCAGTCCTACTTCCAGAATCTATGCAAGAAATAAATCAAATCAGCGAACTCCTAGTTTCTAACCCAGATGTAAAAATTAGCATCTACGGCCACACTGATAATGTTGGAAACGAGTCAGACAACCTACGTCTCTCAGAACAAAGAGCCAAAGCTGTCTATGACATCTTAGCAAATAAAGGTATCCAAAGAAACAGACTGGCCTACACTGGTTACGGAGAATCTAAACCGATTGCAGATAATGGGACAGAGGTAGGAAGACAGGAGAATCGTAGGACTGAGTTTGTGGTTAGGAGATGATAATAAAGTAGTTATTACAAATCAATTAGGCCTATTCTAACAAAGGATAAAGTGTGGAAAAAACGGTCAAAGTTTACCAGTCATTCCGGTTCAAAGTTTACCACTTATTAAGTGTGTAAAAAG
>CAZDWO010000122.1:0-6300 GCA_964509175.1 uncultured Saprospiraceae bacterium | reverse complement strand
TATACTACTTCCACCTTTTGAGCTCATCATTACCGAAAGTCCACTCTGGTGTAGTTATCTCTCCTTCTTTCAGTTCATACCACGGAGAGATAGCTGCATCGGATGGATTCACAAGTATCTGAAACTGCTGTGCAGGCATATAACTCTGACCCAATAAGTAATACTTTTTCTTAGTTATTGTGTTTTCTGCCATATCCACAACCATGACAGCATGTCCTGGAAAAGCTCCTTGAATAAATACATCACCTATGTTCATCTCTTTTAGGGATACTTTCTGTAGTTCTTTAGACAATGAGTAAGTTCCTGCATACATAAAGATTTGTTCTAGATACTTCCAATAAGTCTGATAGCTATTGTCTAGTTCTTTCTTCTTTACCCACTTTGTCTTATTTCCATCTACTTCGATTCTATATCCCCGCTTCCATTTAGAGTAACCGACTCTTTGTCCATTTGTAAAGTTGAAGGCTATCTTATCATATTCTGCCTTGCGATAGTGATAGTCAGCCTTCAATCTTATTATTGCGTCGGCACATTGATGTAAATCACTCTTACCAATTTCCTGATCAAGGACCGCACAATAGACAGTTCCTAAACCTCTTTTATAATTATTGTTGAACAATTTTACATTCTCATCATGTGACTGCAAACGTAGAGAACGCAGATAATCTACATATGGACTATGAGTATCTATCCGTTTCGCAGCTTCAGCAGGTGGAATCCTAGTTTCTATTGTATAACCCGATAAACATAACTCAACCTGACTATGAATCTTGCTCAATGGAATGGAAACTATAAAAAGAAAAATTAATATCCTTATCACATTACTACCAACGAGCTCAAAGCAAAAACTAGTGTGTTCCACGTGGAACGTCCTCTATTTTTTAAAGCCATTGTATACAACAACTCCCTCTTTCTCTAGATAACAGGTATGTCTTACTTCGTTATTCCAGTCTAGAGGAGTCCAGTACTTTGGATATTTAAGAACAACTGCCTCACCTATAAGATTAGATTTTAAGCTATCTATATCGAGTCCATTTTCTAAACCTCTGTTTATATAGTAGCGTCGATCAGAATCTTTTAGCAGAATGGAAACATCACATGTACCTGATTCGTAAAGATCCTTTACTACTCCTTCTACAGTTAATGCTCTAGATTCCTTTATGTATGGAACAGGGCGGAATATTAAAAGGCATACAATTACAAACAAACTGAAAACGGTTATACAGAAATACATAAAGAACTTAAGCATACTTCTAATCCTTTAGAGATTGAGAAACACTCATTAGAATAAGAACCTAATTAGTACCTTTCAAGAACCCAGCTAGTAACTTATTAAACTCAGCTGGCTTTTCCATCATGGCTGCATGACCACACTTATCTATAAAATGTAGATTAGCATGAGGGATAAGCTCTTTAAACTTTTCTCCTACAAAGGGTGGAGTGATCGTATCCTGTTTTCCCCATACAAGTAGGGTAGGACATTTAATATCGTGGAGTCTATCTTCTAGATTGTTTTTTATCGCTGATCTAGCAGTTGCTATTATGCTTAGGGTTTTAGATCTATCATTTACCACAGAGTAAACCTCATCCACCATTTCTTTAGTAGCTATAGATGGATCGTAGAAGGTACTTTCTGTTTTAGTTTTTACAAACTCATAGTTACCTCTCGGGGGAAAAGTATTTCCTAGGGAATCTTCAAACAATCCAGAACTTCCTGTAAGAGTAATAGAAGCCACTTTATCAGGATTCTTAAGTGTATATAGAATAGCAATATGACCTCCTAATGAATTGCCCAATACGTGATACCGTTGGAAACCTTTAAGAGCAGTAAATTCTTCTACAGCCTCTACCAGTGATCCTAGATTTAATTCTTTAAATGGAATCTCAAATATGGGAAGTATAGGAACCACTACATTATAGCTGTCCTTGAACTCATTTATAATTCCTTCAAAATTACTGAGCTCTCCAAAGAGTCCATGCAATAGAAGAAGAACCTCTTCACCACCATTGGTCTCGATATACTTATATTTTCCCTCTTCTTTAAAATACTGGCTCATGATAGCTTAGCTTATTAACTTAAAGTCCAAAAATAGAATTATTGTCGCTGCTTTAAAATATAATTTAGATAAAGAGCACTACTTAGTAACAATAACGCAAATCCTTGGTGTAAAACTCCCAAACCTACCGGAATATTTCCCTTACAACTCACTACAGTCGCAATTCCTATAATTACCTGACTGACCAGCAGAAATATAAATACCCATGTTGCTCTACTTATAGACTTAAAAACTGAAGACATTTTTAGATACTTTCTACTTATCCACAGCCCATAGAAAAATAGGGTATACGCAATACCTCGATGTAAAAACTGAATCAAAGCGGGTAATAAGGTATTCTTATCATAATTATTAAACTTCTCCATTGAGTATTCTCCAAACTGATAAATCTCTGCAGGCATCATCGTTCCATTCATATCAGGCCAAGTCGGAAAAAATAACCCTGCCTTCATTCCTGACATTACTCCTCCTACAAATAATTGTAAGCATAAAATCAAGGTGAAAATCATAGAGCTCTTGTATATCCCAGGCAATGCTTTAGTTTTTAAACCAAAGGCATAGAAACAAGTCCATAGCATAGCTGCATATACCGATAATCCGATACATAAATGCATAGCAAGTTTATATGCATTTACCCAAGGTCTATTTACCAAACCACTGGCTACCATTATCCATCCAAAACTTGCTGCCAAAGCTGCCAATAAAACTACTATCCCTAATCGCTTGAGCAGTGGAGGATCTACCCATCTTAAAAAGTAGAAAAGTATACAAGGAAACAGAAAAACAAAGCCCATCATCCTAGCCCAGAACCGATGAATGTATTCCCAGAAGTATATAAACTTAAAAGTTCCTGATTTAAAAATAGAACCCATTTCCATTCCATCATTTATGAGTGCATACTGTGGAGTGGCTTTATATAAATCAAATTCCTCTTCCCACTTCTTCTCATTGAGTGGAGGAAGCGTACCTGTAATTATTTCCCATTTTGTAATCGACAGTCCTGATCCCGTGAGTCTAGTAATTCCACCCACGATAACCTGTGTGACTAACATAAAGAGTCCCAAAAGCAACCAGATTTTTACGAACCTATTGTATCTCATATCTCACAACTGAATGCAAATAAACCGCTTATTGCGAAATTCGATTTCGCCTGATTTATTATATTATTACAAAAATTTTTCAAAACTCCCTATCATTATTATTAAGAGTGTTTAAATGTGTATAAACTATAAATGCTCTCATCGCCTAAATGTTCTACAGCACTTATGCACAGTAAACTCACAATTGAAAAATTATATAACTAATTGTAAATCAAATAATTAACACATGTTAATCTAATGTTTATAACTATATGTTAGTAATTATATCATTGAAAAATCCTGTTAACTGGAGGTTTTAAACTGATGATTTTTTGCTCATAAATAATTCATATATGTTTTAAGTATATATGTTTATAGACCATTGTTTATTACTTCTATTTTATACACAGTTTTACACAATCTTATGTTTAATAAGTAATCAAAAGCCACTCTGATATTGATAACTTTATAAATGTTTAATTTTTGTAATGTTTATAAGTTATGAGGGTAATAGTACAGCGAGTAAGCCAGGCATCAGTCACTATAAATCACAAAGTACACAATAGTATCGCTAATGGTCTGATGATACTTATAGGTACGGAGGCAGATGATACCGAGGAGGATATTAAGTGGCTAGTCAAGAAGATATCCGGTCTCAGAATATTTAACGACGATAATGGAGTGATGAATCTATCTATAAAAGATATGGGCTATGATATATTGGCTATAAGCCAATTTACTCTTTACGCTTCTACAAAAAAGGGTAATCGACCATCATACCTCAGAGCTGCAAAACCAGATATCGCCATTCCGCTATATGAGTCTTTTATAAGTCATCTTACAGAGGTCATGCTTCCATCAGAAGTAAAAACTGGGATCTTCGGAGCAGACATGAAAGTCTCTTTACTCAACGATGGACCAGTAACCATATTTATAGATTCTAAAAACAAAGAATAATGACTATATCAGAAGCCCAGAAAAAGGTAGATAACTGGATAAAAACCCTAGGTGTCAGATATTTTGACGAAAAGACAAATACACTCTTACTCGCTGAAGAGGTCGGAGAGTTTTCCAGATTAGTCGCCAGAATCTACGGTGAGCAATCTTTTAAATCAGAGGAGCAAGCGGCTTCCGCCAAAGAAGACCTAAAAGACGAAATGGCCGATATCCTATTTGTCCTTATTTGTTTGGCAAATCAAATGGGAATAGACCTAAATGATGCTATGATTAAAAACCTGGAAAAGAAGACCAATAGAGATAAGGATAGACATATTAATAATGAGAAGCTGAAAACTTAAATTGACATGAGTCCAGTAAAAAACACACTAAGGATTTTTGTCCTACTTACATTTATAATAACAATAAGTTTTTCTCAAAATTCTACACTAAAATTAGTCTACCAGCAGTCGGTGTCAGATAGTTCTGATAAAGATTATAACTCCGTAAGAGACATAGGTTTGCTTAATTCATTTCAGCCATTTATGATTGCATATATCGAAGCTGAAAGAGGACTAAGAAAGGAGGTCTATATAGAATCAGATAAAATTTATACCAAAACCTACCTTAATGGACAAGAAGGAATCTTTAGCAGTAAACTGCATACAAAAGAAGGAGTGTTTTATATAAATGAACTAACAGGAGAAAGCCAAAAATTTGAAGATAAATCCATCTTTACGAAGTTGACTGATGTTCCAAAAAATTTTAAACTAAAAGGAAGCGGAATAGACGAGGAGACAGCGATACCCTTTAATATTTACAAAGGCAAAAATAAAGATGTCAAAATAGAATACCGAGTGTCTAAGGAGAGGCATATAAAAGATACTCACAAAATGTATAATGATTTCTTTTATGACGGCAAGCTCATACTTCAAAAGAAAAGAGTAATTAGAGAAAAGGAAAAAGAAGTCGTAATAAAACTTATCTCAATAGATACTCTTATTTCTAATGGCAATTACATAAATACTCAGATAAATAAAAACAAAGATTTACAACTTGCCAATACTCATATAGAAATGGATAGCATCTCATACCAACTAGAAATCCCAGATATATTTTACTTGGCACTTACAGACGAAGAAATAAAGTCGTTAAACGACTATAAAAATAACAGCAAGTATCTTATGATAGATTTCTGGGGTACCTGGTGCAAACCTTGTATGGCAGCTATGCCCGAGTTGAAAACATTTCGTGAGAATCATAAAGACCAACTTGACTTGATTTTATTCAACTACAAGGATTCAAATCGAGAAAGAGTGAAAAATAAAATTTTAGAATTAGAAATGGATTGGGACCAGGGCGTTGCAACAGAACGAGTAAATGATTTACTAAATCCACAAACGTACTTTCCAGGGATTATCATGTTTGATGATAGTGGTTTTAAGAGAAAGGGCAGATATAGGACTTAGAAAGGCCGAAAAGATTTTGGAAAATTAAACCTCTCTATGAGAATCAAAAAACTAACCCTATACACTACTAAACTAGAAGAAGAACTAGACTTCTATATAAACAGATTAGGTTTTCAACTTATAGAAAAAACAGTAGATTATTTTACAGCACGTATAGGATGGAGTGAGCTCTGTTTCCAGAGAACAAAAGAGGAATACAAATACCATTACTGTTTTCTGATTCCAGCAAATAAACTTAAGCAAGCTCTAGTATGGATGGAAAGTAGGGTAGAGATAATCTTTATCGAAGGAAATAGAAAAATCCAGAATTTTAAAGACTGGAATGCAGACTCATTCTATTTCTATGATGCCAGTGGAAACTTAGCAGAGTTTATAGTAAGACATGATTTGGACAATGGAGTAGACGCAGACTTTAACATCTCTCATGTCTTAGGAGTAAATGAAATAGGACTACCGACCACTAATATACGACAAACAAATACTCAACTAGAATCAGAGCTAACCACAAAATTCTGGAAGGGAGATTTAAACAGATTTGCAACACATGGGTCGCAGGAAGGAATGTTTCTGCTGGTAAACTATCTCGTAAAAAAAACTTGGTTTCCTACCACCTTAGAAACTAAACCATTTCCTTTTGAGGCTATCGTGGAAAATGGAGGAAAAGAGTATAAAGTGGAATTTAGAAATCAGCAAATAAAGATTTCTTAAGGCAACCTCTATAAACCCTAAATTTCATTGATTTTGATAATTATAGATTTC
>CAZDWO010000121.1:0-6323 GCA_964509175.1 uncultured Saprospiraceae bacterium | reverse complement strand
GTCCGATCTCATATCCTATCCTAGGTATTATACCTATAGAAGTATCTCCTTCTCCTGTACTACTGCCCACTTCTGCACCTGCAAAAGAACCAATACCCAGACCTACAAATGGTCTTGCTGTCTTTTCTGTATTAAGATAATAATCTCCTATCAATGCAAAAGAGCCTGTAGCACCTATACTGCTTTCACCTAAATCATCTTCAAAAGCCAATAGTGCTGATTCGAGTCTTAATCCTACGGAAATTGCATTTGTAATATTTCCTCTTACTTCCGTACCAATAGAAATACCACCCAATGCATCTCCACCAGTAGGGATTGCATATCCAAATCTAAAAAGATCCCACTCTATCAGTCTATAGTTATCTGCTTAGGCATTTGCAGAATTAGTTGAGATAAGAAAGGTCGCAAGGACCACAAATGATAATAATACTTTTTTCATAATAAGTTAGTTGTTTAATTGTCTACTCTTTGGATTTTCGACAAATCTCCTTTCGGTAAAACTTTAAAAGAACTGACCTGTGCTCGTATAACATTGTTCTATCTAAAGTTGTACCTATGATAAATTAAAAACAGAAAATCTATAATCTCCTAGAAGTCGAATAAATAAAAAATTATATGTGTCTTTAACATTTTCACTTTTAAAATATATACTAACTATACAGTTGGCAATATCTAAAAATCCGTTCCAGTCAGATTTATCGATAAAGATATGCCGAGAATAAAAAAAGGCCCCGATTGAACTAATCGGAGCCTCACTTTATTTAATCAAAATGCTATTTTATATGTCAGCTAGCAATACTCTATCTAGCACATGTATTACACCGTTAGTCGCTTGAACATCAGCTAGTACTACAGTTGACTGCTCTCCAGTTGCATCTGTTATTCTAACCCCATCACTTAAGTCGATGGTTATGTCTTGCCCTGCTACAGTCGCTACTGCTCCATTGCTTAAGTCCCCAGAAGTAACATTGGCTCCAGCCACTACATGATAGGTAAGCACCGTAGCTAATTGCTCAGGCGTCAAGCCAGCTATTACAGAACTGATATCATCAAAAGCTGTATTTACAGGTGCAAAAACTGTAAACGGTCCATCACCACTCAACACTCCTACTAAATCTCCAGGAGCTCCAGCCAAGGCAGAAACTAGACTAGTAAAATTTGAATTAGCTGAGGCATGACCCACCACACTTAATGGCATAATTACAGCATCCACAATATGGATAACACCATTATCAGCTACTACATCAGCAGTAGTAACATTGGCCACATTATTTATACTCACTCCATTATCGTTTTCTATTAGTATCGACAATGCTGTTCCACCAGGACCAGATGCAGATGCTGTACTAGCATAAGTCTGACCAGCTCCTAGATCCGTAGACCTTACCTCACCTCCTAAAACATGATACAAGAGGATGTCTGTTAAATCCTCATCTGAGATAGTAGCTAAATCTACACCCAATGCTGTAAAAGCATCATTAGTAGGTGCAAAAACTGTAAACGGTCCATCGCCCTGAAGAGTAGAAACCAAATCTACACGTGTCAGTGCTTCGACTAATGTTGAAAACTGATTATCACCAGCGGCGATATCCACTATGGTATTTGTCTCTGGCAAATCAGGTGTATCATCATCACATGAAACCAAAAACAATCCAATAAAAAGAAAGAATAATAAACTTAGATTTTTCATATTTTAATTTAGTTTGCTGTTTAACACCTATAAAAGATATTTTGT
Organism: uncultured Saprospiraceae bacterium; assembly: GCA_964509175.1. GTDB lineage: Bacteria > Bacteroidota > Bacteroidia > Chitinophagales > Saprospiraceae > JAHDHU01. The sequence goes on along the minus strand of CAZDWO010000121.1, from coordinate 4,588 downwards.
TTAATCATTTTACGTTTTGTTTAACATTAAAATTTCTTTTTAGTGACAATTTAGAGGTAAAAAATCAGCAATTTGCTTTTATTTTCAACTTAAATTAAATATTAAGCCTTCTGAAGCAGCAATAGAAATATTAAATTTATGACACTATTAGTCTTATAAGACTAATGCAAAAAGCTAAATTTGCCTTGAGCGACTACACTTGTGGTTTCATTGTACTAATTATATCGACTATTTATCATAATTGAAGACTAGAGAACGTATCATATCGGCCGTCCTAGAAGGATTTAATGAGAAAGGATTTCATGCCTTTTCTGTTACGGATCTAGCTCTGCTCTGTAATATGAGCAGGGGCAATCTAGCCTATCATTACAAGTATAAGGAAGACATCCTCGATGACATCTCAGTAAAGATGGTCAAGGACATAAATCGCTTCCGTAAAAAGAGGAAGGACTTCCCAGCTTTCCACAACCTAAATCTCGACATACGGACTTGTCGCTTTCTACAAGAGAAATATCCTTTTGTGTTTAGAGACATGTCCGTATTAGAGCATAGTTCGATAAAAGAAGTACTGACCAAATGGTCTAAGGAGGTCATCAAGAGAAATCTAGATGCCTTTGCTTACGGACTAAAAATCGGAAATATAAAACCCGAACCTTACGAGGGCTTATACTATCAGCTATCTGTAAATGCATGGCTGATTACCTATAACTGGCTAGCTCAGCAACAGGTGAGAGAAATCGGGGCTAACGAGGAAGCATACACGATGGTATGGAGTACTATAATTCCACACTTTACCCAGAAAGGCCTCGGCGAATTTTTAAACTATTATGGAGAAGACTTTATTACAAAATTTGGGATTCCTATACAACAATATATAGACCTCAAACATTTATTTTAAACTATAGCTAAGACAATTATTAATGTATCAAGAATACTTTACAGAAGAGCATAATTTATTTAGAGAAGGATTCCGTTCTTTTCTAAATACAGAAGTAGTTCCGCATTTAGACGAGTGGGAAAAGACTGGAACCATAGCCAGAGAGATATGGCCAAAATTTGGACAGATGGGATACTTCGGTATACGATACCCAGAAAAATATGGTGGTCTAGATCTCGATATATTCTATCTCGTCATCTGGTTAGAAGAGATGCAACGGATAAACTCTGGTGGATTTGCAGCAGCGATGTGGGCTCATAACTATCTAGCCATGACACATCTTCTGAAGGAAGGATCAGAAGCCATAAAAGAAAAATACCTTACTGCCAGTATCGCTGGAGAGATGATCGGATGTTTATGTATCTCTGAGCCATTCGGTGGATCGGATGTAGGAGCCATGAGGACCACTGCCGTAAAAGAAGGTGACCACTATATCATAAATGGATCTAAGACTTTTATTACTAATGGTGTTTACTCCGACTACCTAATCGTAATTGCGAAAATGGAAATGGAAGGAAACCCTAAGGCCATGGGCGTATTCCTAGTAGATCGCGAGACAGAAGGACTCAGTGCTTCTAAATTAGACAAGCTCGGATGGAGAGCATCTGATACAGGTGAGATTGCCTTTGATAATGTAAAAATTCCAGCGAGTAATCTGATGGGCGAAGAGGGAAAAGGATTTTATTACGTAATGCAGCACTTTGCTCTAGAGCGACTTATCATGGGTATAAATGCTCATGCAAGGGCCGAGTATGCTCTGGAATATACTAAGCAGTATATGTCAGAACGTGTGGCCTTCGGAAAAACGATAGACCGTTTCCAGGCACTCAGACATCGTATGGCTGAGATGGAAACAGAAGTAGAAATCTGTAAGGTCTTCAATTATCAAGTTGCCAAAAATCTAGACAATAAGGAATACGTCGTAAAAGAAGCCTGCATGTCTAAGTTGCAATCGACTAAAGTAGCTGATGAGGTCATCTATGACTGCCTCCAACATTTAGGAGGATATGGATATATGGAAGAGTATCCACTAGCTAGAATGTCGAGAGACAGTAGGCTGGGGCCAATAGGAGGCGGAACCTCAGAAATACTAAAAGAGATCATCGCCAAAATGGTAATAGATAAAAAAACATACAAAAAAGCAGCAGATTAGTCCAGTGAAAAAGAAGTCTCTTCAACTTATCGAGTGTCCAAGAGATGCTATGCAAGGCATCCATGACTTTATAGATACGGACATAAAGGCAGCTTACATCAATTCGCTATTGCAGGTAGGTTTCCATACCATAGATGTAGGAAGTTTTGTATCTCCTAAGGCCATCCCTCAGATGAGAGATACAGGTGAACTACTGGGTAAGTTAGATCTGAGTGCTACTAAATCAAAATTACTGGCCATCGTAGCCAATACTAGAGGAGCTCATGATGCAGTCTCCTTTGAGCAAATAGATTATCTAGGATATCCTTTTTCCATTTCAGAAACTTTTCAGCTTCGTAACACCAATGCCACCATCGAGGAATCCTATCAGAAAATCGCTCGCATCCAGAGTATCGCCATAAAGAATAAGAAGAAACTCGTGGTCTATCTTTCCATGGGTTTCGGAAATCCTTATGGCGATCCATGGAATGTAGAAATCGTAGAAAAGTATGTGGAGTCTCTTGACAGTATGGGTATTCGCATACTTTCCCTATCGGATACCATCGGCGTATCGACTCCCGATAGTATTAGTTACCTTTTCTCCAGTCTGATTCCCAGTTTTCCTCATGTTAGCTTCGGAGCACACTTACATACTACACCTGACAAGTGGGAAGAAAAAACTCATGCCGCATATGCCTCAGGGTGTCTTAGATTTGACGGAGCTATAAAAGGCTACGGTGGTTGCCCGATGGCAAAGGATGACCTTACTGGTAATATGCCCACAGAAAAAATGCTGAGCTACTTTGATAAAAATGAAATAGAGACCGGATTAGACATGGAGGCTTTTGCCAATTCTATGCAGGAGTCTAATAAGGTTTTTTTGCATTAAAAATACGTACTGACTTTATCAATCTATAACGAGCACTTTTTCCACCTGCCTGCGATTCTTTCTATCTGTTACAATTAAATTATAAAGACCTGCTGTATGATTATGTGCAATCGAGTATGGTCCTCGATTTAAACTAGAATACTCTCCTACTACCTTACCACTATTATCTATTAATAAAATATTTAGGTCATCCTCTAGCATCTCTATTTTTATTTCTGAGCGTATTGGATTAGAGCTTAGGACAAACAAACTTTTAACATCTATAGGTCTTATATCGTCGACACTCAGAACTTGTTCCAAACCACAATCATCTTGAACACAGCCATCCAGATCTGTCTTGAGCACCCAGCCATGATTACCTTCACCAGCTATTTTAAATAAGCCCGTATGCCCTGTAAAAAGTATACCATCATCTAGACTTAAGATAGATCCCAGAGTACTCACAATTTCCTGATTATTTACAACTTCCGTATAAACCCTGCTCCATAATATCTCACCAGCGGAGGATACCTTCATCGCAAATCCCGACACCTTATCAGAATTACCCGTGGGTAAAACAGATAGATTTCCACATAAAAGCAAATCACCATTCGTTTCTTTTATTAAATCGATCGCATTTATACTGAATGCACCTATCTCTGAAAATTCCTGCTCTAAATCATATTCCCAAATAACATTTCCTTCCTTGTTAATACCTTGTAAATCAAATGGAGTCTTAATAGCAATATTTCCATTCTCTATAATTTCAAACGAACCAAATGAAAATCCAGAACTAGACTCAGTATCCAAGGAATCAAAGATTACCAAATTTTCATCCAGCATATAGAATCGATGATACTGATCAAAGAGTAAATCATCATCAGGCTGGTAAGAATACATCAACATTAAAGAATCCTGGCCAATAACCTGCAAGTCCAACATATTAAGATCATTACTATTTGTACGCACTAGCCGAGTATTACTTAGACTGAGATCAGATTCGTTTATTTTAAAAATCTGCCCTACCTCTTGTTCTTGAAAGACATTAGAATGACCGATTATATAGTAGAACCCGTTATAAGAAATTAACTTATGAGAGAAGAAAGAAGAGCCACCCACATCTGCAATTATTTCATTAGACATCAGGACATTAAAAGCTTCATCATATACCTTAACCCAAATACTAGAATCTTTATACCCTGATAAAATGAGCTGGTTATTTTCTACAATGACGTTTTCAAAACCAATCCTATCCACACCAATATTCTTTTCTAACACTAGAGTTCCATCACTTATAATTTCGAAAACTTGCAATAAACTCGAGGAGCCTATGCTATCAAAAACTTCAACCTCTCCGATAAAATAATTTTTATCATTCATAGAGAAACTTGCTCGCTCCCTAGTATCATTTTCCTGTAGACTAAGCGTAGAATAGAAGTCCTGTGCTTGAAGTGTCACAAAACAAATAGTAGAAAAAAATAGGACTAAAGTCTTGTTCATAATGATGTAATTGTATTGCCTAAAATAAGCAGAAATAAGTTTTAAATAAAAAATAAGAGCTTTAATGTCTTCTTAGGTATATATAATTTACTATAGCCTGTTAAGCGGAAGTTGTACTTCCGCTTTCGTAATTGCAAATTTCTCAATTTGC
>CAZDWO010000120.1:0-6388 GCA_964509175.1 uncultured Saprospiraceae bacterium | reverse complement strand
TGAATGGCTAACATACCAGCAAAATCAGTTAGACCCAAAAATCCATCTATACTGCTTAAAGTTGCATTTGACTGTAGGTTGATTTCTCCAGTTACATCAGTAAGGTTAGATAAACCATCGATATCGGTTATCAATCGATTTGTAATTATTTGAAGTTCTCCAGAAACATTAGTCAGGCCTGATAGACCATCTATATTAGTTAATTCTGGATTGTTTATTATTTCTAGAATGCTTAAAACTTCTTCTAGGTTAGATAAGGCATCGATGTTTGTAATGTCAGTTCCTCTTATCGTAAGATCTTCTGTCAGTGCAGTTATACTCTGATCCCATGCATCTACCTCTGACTGAGTAGATAGCGTAATCTGACCAGTAAGATTAGAGGTTAAACACACTAGTATACAGAAAATGGATAAGAGATGGAAGAGTCGCATATCGATGATTCTTTTGTTGAAAGTAAGAAGAATTGTAAACATCCTAAATTTCTGCTCTGACCAGAAAATCAAGCAACTAATAATCTATACTACATGAAGAAATAGAATGCCGACACATATCCACTTCTAAATCTAAATGAAATCACTAAAAAAAGAACTTTAAATTACTGACTGATATCTTTTATATCTATCATCTCTAATCCCTCCTTTATAAGTGCACGGATATTACCATTCCTGTCAGCGATCTCTTCTAAGTATTTAGTAATGGTAATTTTCAGATCATCGTCCTGAACTAATTCCAATACTTCCAGAAGTAACAACCACTCTAAAGGATACTCATCCTTTGCTAATTCCCAAATCGAATTTAAAACTGGAGTATCTGAATTATTACTTTCTCTTAATTCTCGGACCTTCTTGTATTGTTCTTCTAATTTTACAACTGATGGTGTTTTATCTGGTTTAATGGTATTTACCTTAGAGGCTTCATACAAATTAGGGAATGAGTGATGATCTGCACTTCCAGCATACGCAGAGATAATTTTACTCCCTATAACCATATCGAAGATGCCATCTTCGGGTTTAAAGAGAACCTCTGATTTATAGCTTACTGTACAGTCTTTAAGTTGTATCAGCATTAATTTTCCTTGAATGTTACGGATACCAGTAATGTTTAGTCCTTCTACTTTTACACCACTTTCAAATTCGAAAGACAACCATTTATTATCATAAAAATTATAGGCTTTTAAATCATATGGCCCCATATCTTCGATGGCCAAATTAATATTTCTAAGTTTTCCCAAAGGCGAGCTAAACCCGTTTTTATGTTTGTGTATTCCATGTCCTATAATTTCTTTTTCTCGGAATGATAAAGCCGATGGACCTTCTGTAAAAAAGTAAATTACTTCATTATCATCATTTAAGATAACTCTGCTAAATTTCCCTGAAACCTGCAGACCGGTATTAACCTCTATGGTTCCTACCATATTAGATTCTATCAATTTCTGAATACCGATGGCACCTCCTTTTCTGAGACTTAAGGTATTTGCAAATTCTTCCAAGACTTCCATCAAGTAAGAAAAATCCGGTGTTATATATAAATGGGGTTGTGGTTTTGTAATATCGAATTCTTGTCTAGAAGCCTCTATAGAATAGGGTATTTTTTTTACCTCATCACTCATACAAGATTTACTTTCACCTATAGACGATAATAGTCCTGCTCCATAAATTTTAGGGTTGTCCATACTGCCTATCAGTCCATATTCTACAGTCCACCATTGTAGATTACGTATCTGAGCCATTTCTGATGGCTCCACTTTTATTTGTTGTAGTTGTTCAACTTTTTGTTGGGCTATTTTTATTTCCTTGTTATCAGAAGCATAAGCTTCCTTTAAAATGGATAGCTTTCTAACGGCCTCATAAAGATCTATATCGTGTTTTGATAGTATGGCTTTAGAGCCTATATCACCTAATCGTCTTAAGTACTCGGCATAGTCTGGGTTTGCAATTATAGGAGCATGACCTGCTGCTTCGTGTAGAATATCAGGAGCAGGGGTATATTCTATGTTTTCTAATTGTCTTATATCAGATGCGATAACTAGTACTTTGTATGCTTGAAACTCCATAAAAGCATTGGGAGGTATGAAGCCATCCACAGCAACTGCTGCCCACCCGATTCCTTCCAGGATACGATTCATACCATACATACTGGGTATTTTTTCTATCTCTATCCCAGATTTTTGTAATCCTTCTAAATAGGAACTATGTGCCATCTGCGATAAGTAATGCACATTTTTTCTCATTACATATCTCCATACTGCTTGATTGATAGGTGTATAGTTTTGATAGTCTTGTCCTTGTATAAACTGCTTTAAATGCTTTGGCAATCTATCTATTAATTTATTACTCTTGTATTTTTCTGTTTGCTTCATTTTTTCTTGTACTAGAAATAATTTCACTTTTAAAAGTGATAAAGTATTAAATACAATATTCAATAATGCTAAATTACCCTATTTTCTATAGTTGACTTTTGCTTTTAATTTTGCTTGATTTAGGGTCTTAAGATTTCAAGAAAAATGACATCTCATATGGTTAGAATTTTTGATAGAATTAGTGCTGTCTCTTTTGAATTTATCTTTTGATTTAGTGAACTACTGGGATACGATACTGAACGTACACTTTAATTCATTCTATGTTTTTCTCTGTATTCTGATGGACTTATGCCTTCTTTCTTTTTAAACAATCTTGAAAAATACTGTGGATATTGAAATCCTAGTTCATATGCTATTTCAGAAATATTCTTTTGCGGTTTCAGTAATAAATTCTTTGCTTCATTAATCAGATACAAGTGGAGGTGCTCAGTTGTAGTTTTACCAGTTTCTTTTTTAAGTGTATCACTAAGGTAGCGTTTGGAAACAGACATTTTTTCTGCCAATTTTTCAATAGTTGGAACCCCATTCTCTTTAAATTTCCCCACTGTGAAGTAAGTGTCCAGTTGGTGTTTAAATTTAATCAGCACATCATTAGATAATTCTCTTCGATTTAAAAACTGCCTTTCATAAAAACGATTCGCATATTTTAGTAAGGTACTTAACTGAGAAATAATAATGTTTTTACTGAATTCATCTTGGTTGTTATGATATTCTGATTCTATGTTTTCTACGATGGATTCTATTTGCTTTTCTTCTTTAGGTGAAAGATGTAAAGCTTCATTTACTGAATAGGAGAAGAAGCCGTAATTTTTAATCTGCTGTGCTAACTCAGTTCCATTTATAAATTCTTCGTGAAAGTTTATAGAAAACCCTTTTTGCTCAAAAACTACGCTACTATCCCATTGTAGGACTTGTCTAGGGGCGATAAAAATTAAAGCTCCATTTGTAAAGTCATATTTAGTTCGACCATAGTTTAATTTTCCTTTTACTATCTTCTTGAGACTAATAGAATAGCAATCATTACTTATGGGTGGTGAGCTCTTTCTAGGACAAGGAAGAAATCGCTCTCCTTTTGCAGATAATATACTGAGCAATGGATGTTCCGGACTAGGAAGATTAAGGTATTCAAAATATGCCGAAAGTGTTTTAAAATGTTGCATCGCTTAGATCTTAGTTTTCTATATCTTTTTCTACTAGTTCTAATTTCTGATTATAAGTCTTCATCCTATTCAGTGCTTGACTGTCTAACACTATAAGAACAACAAGAAATGCAATTACTGCATTACTTATTGCTCTGACTAGAGGATTAGATATTAATATACTTACACAAAATGCTAGTACAACTATTGCAGGGAAAACTTTTAAGGCGACGTTTTTATAGGTACTCATTGTTTTTTTAGTTCTCTCAATTTCTGATTTTATCAAAGCAGAAGGGTTCGCTGTGTATTCAGTCTCGAAGGTCGTTTGCATAGATTTACTACTTAGGTAAAAACTAATCCCAGCACTAAACAATAATGCTCCTGCAATTAGCACAGGGAAGATTAATGCTTTAGATAATTGGGTATTACCAAATTGCCAAAACCCAATGCTTGCCAATATATAGCTAAGCCCAAAAAGCATAAAGAATATCGACGATACCATTTCAGCTTTTGCCCAGTCGTTTGCTGCCATTATTATTTCCATTTCTCTACGTTTAGAATTTCCAATTAATGCCAGTTAGTTCTTCTGAACGATCCCATAATTTTTTGGCCACTGCTTTATCTTTTGCATGCGGTTCTATATGGTGAGCTCCTACAGGCCCGACCCAATTGTTACGCCCTGTAGGACCATAGAATTCTTTTTGTTCTAAATTCTCTTCTGTTGCACACATCAATTCAGGATAGGCTCCGTTTTCTGCGGGTTGTGTCAATCGTGACAATTTCATAATACCAAAGATGGCTCGCATCATAAAGCTTCCACTTGTATTTATAAGATTTGTTCTAGACGAGCCAGGATGGCAAGCGTAAGCCTTTACTGCTGAGTAACCGGCTTTCTCTAATCTGTCCTGCAATTCATAAATTGTCATAATTTGAGCTAGTTTACTTTGGCTGTAGGCGTCATTGGGTGAGTAGTCTTTGTCCCAGTTTAAGTCATCAAATTTTATAGTCTTTATGTCCATATCATAACCCATACTACCTACTGTTACGATACGTCCTTTTGAATTTTTGATTAATGGATATAGAAGAGCCTGTAATGTAAAATGGCCTAAATAGTTTACTCCTAGTTGACTTTCCCAGCCATCCACTGTTAATTTTTGAGAAGGCACTTGTGCTATTGCGGCATTACACATTAATGCATCAATACGTGTCAATTTCCCTAGTACTTCTGCAGCAGCATTCTTTACAGAAGCTTGTTCTGACAAGTCCATAGTAATATTAGATGCATCTATGTCTGTACCTAGCTCTTGTTGCAAAGCTGTCAAGCTAGCCTCTGATTTTTTTGGGTTGCGGTTAAGCATAACCACCTTTGCTCCTTTTGATAGCAATATTTTTGCTGCTTCATATCCTGTTCCGCTAGTGGTGCCAGTTATTACAAAGGTTTTACCATTTAGGTTTTCTATTCTTTCAGGAGTCCACCCTTTTTTGCCAAATTTATTCTTACTCATATTTATTTTTTTGTAAACCCAATAGAACAAAATTAGGAGTGTAGAGCTGAATCGGCTTATACAATTTTTCGAATTTTGTATACTCTTTGGTTTTTTACATAGTAGATCATAAAGAATGAAGCCTTATCGTAACTGCATGGTACAAGCAGTTCTGAGATAATGGTCTAGTATTACCAGATGTAATTTAATCAGACTACATTTTTTTACTTCATATTTTGTACTCTCTACTATAGGCGATCGGACAAATTATGAATCGCTCAGACAATTTAGAGTCATCAATATGTGAACATATATTTATTACATTTAAGAGTCGCAACAAAATTTTTATTTTAATTATCTAAATATATCTACCTGAAACATAAACGGAAGTCTATTTTTATATCATTGCTAATCAGTTATTTATGCGTTATTAAACGTAAATAAACGTTTATATACGTATCTAAATGTTTATTAAACGAATACATCCTCCATCCTATCTCAAATTTGTGTTGTCAATTGATTTCGGCGATTCGGAATCTATTTTTTGTTTCACTCGTCCTAGCGGTCATCAAAAATTAACGACTAGCGGGATACAAAAATTACAATTATGAATTCTTTAAAAAACAGCGTACAACTTATCGGAAACCTAGGTAAAGAGGTAGATTTTAAAACTTTTGATAACGGGACTCAGCTCGCTCGCTTTACCGTAGCGACTAACGAGTATTATAAAAACAGCAAAGGAGAAAAAACTCAAGACACCCAATGGCACAATGTCGTAGCTTGGGGAAAACTGGCAGAAAACATTTCTAAAACACTGACCAAAGGAAACGAGGTGCTGCTAAGAGGGAAGCTTACTCATCGTTCATATGAGGATAAAGATGGGAACACAAAGTATGCCTCAGAAGTAGTCGTAAACGAGTACATGAAAATGACTAAGAAAATAGAAGCTGAGATGCCATTCTAGATATTGGTTTATAAACCAGAATCAATAGTTAAAACTCTTACAAGGTCCGAGTCGGCAAATTGCATGGCTTGGGCTTTCTTGTTTTACCACAGATTGCACGGATTTACACAGATTCCTTTTTTTAAATATCTGTGTTAATCTGTGTCATCCGTGGTGAGCAGATACTCATTCTTCTGGAAACTTACACATTGGTTTTACCACAGATTACGCAGATTTACACCGATTGCTTTAGTACATTATCTTTGATTGGCTATTAGACTACTGTTATGAGTTTGTTTCAAAAAATTAAAAACCATCAGTTAAAATTGTACGATATTCGCACTTGGAAAAAATGGTCGTCTTAAGACTAGATTCCGAGATTGACAAAACAAACAAAACATATAAAAAATGGCTGCAAGAAGATTAGCAAAAGGAAAATTTGATGAGTATTATAAAAAATATG
>CAZDWO010000119.1:0-7221 GCA_964509175.1 uncultured Saprospiraceae bacterium | reverse complement strand
TTCTCCTATGGATTTAGGATTGAATTTCAACAGTCTAGGAGACGTTAGTTAGAAGCTGATTAAAAATGCCCTCACTCAAAAAGCAAAGAGTCTTACAGACACATTGCTTTTTCTTCCGCCCACAATCTTTTCCCATCTATCTGAATATAAAGTCAATATGAATTCGAAAGGAATCAGATCTGTTCGACTAATAGACACTTACACACATTTTGGGTTAAAATAACAGAAGTGTCTTTTCTAATTGAGACCTCAGTACTCTTATCAAATTCTTCAATCTCAACAACCTTTAATACTGATCCCAATTTGATCCTTTTTTTATTTAAGTAAAGTAGCAGTTCTTTAGAGCTGTTCGTAATGCCACAAAGTTTTCCGCTTTCTCCTTTCTTTAAAACTGTCAAGTTTATATAATTAGGGTTAGCAATTTTTCCTGATTTATCAGGGATTGGAGATCCATGCGGATCTTTAGTTGGAAATCCTAATATTTCATCCATCCTATCAAACAATTTTGTCGATTGTAAATGTTCCATTTCTTCCGCAATCTCATGAACCTCTTCCCATCCAAAATCCATTATCGTTGATAGAAACATTTCGGTCAATCTATGTTTTCTAATAATTAACGCCGCTGCTTTCTTCCCTTTAGATGTCAGCTTTAAAGGTTTGTACTTTTCATAAATAAGCCAACCTTTTTCTTTCATCTTCTTTACCATACTATTCACTGTTGGCTTACTTACTCCCATCATCTTTGCTAGTTCAGAAATTGTGACAACATTCTTTTCCTGAGATATGGAAAAAATGGCCTTTAGGTAATTCTCCTTCGTTTGTGTAGGCATAATAATGACTTCTAATAGTAAAGATAAACATTCATGACTATTATGTGTTAGATTAGTCTAACTTATTATATTTGCATCATATAACTTTACAAACACTATATATGAGTCTTAGAAAGACCCTAATCAGCATATCTTTGGTTTTACTATCATTCTTGCTTTCCTATGGGCAGTCAAGTAGCATTCATGGAAATATAAGTGTCGATGGCAGCTCGCAAGAATTCGCCACAATTTCAATTTCCACTGACCTCATTATCGGAACTCAAAGTGATAAGAATGGCAATTTTCATTTTCACAAGATTCCTTATGGGACTTATAATGTAGAGGTTTCTTATATCGGCTTTGAAAAAATAGCTCAAACTATTATCATAGATGAGAGTAATGCAGAAATAGAATTACAGTTTAACATGGTGGAAAGTATATTGACATTTGATGATATCGTAATTACTGGAACTAAGACCTTTAAAAGAAAAACCAATTCTCCTGTCATTGTAAATGTAGTAACTAGTAAGACTTTAAATAAAGTCCAAGCCTGCAATCTCTCTGAAGGTTTAAAATTTCAACCTGGCTTAAGAGTTGAAACAGATTGTCAGACGTGTAACTATACACAACTAAGAATGAACGGTCTCGCTGGAGGTTATTCACAAATCCTGATAAATGGTCGTCCTATCTTCAGTCCATTAACAGGACTCTATGGCTTAGAGCAGCTGCCTACAAATATGATTGAACGTATAGAAGTAGTAAGAGGTGGCGGTTCCTCCTTGTACGGTTCCAGTGCTATTGGAGGTACAGTAAATGTGATAACCAAAATTCCTCAGGATAATTCCTACGAACTAAATTCTTTTTATCAAAGTATTAATGGAAAAAGTAATGATGTTGTGATGAGTGGAAATGCTTCATTGGTTAATCCAAATAATAAATCTGGTATTTCCTTCTTTCTAAATCATAGAGAACGTGAACTCTATGATCACAATGCGGACAATTTTTCTGAAATACCAGAACTCGAAAACACATCTGTAGGTACTAATCTGTTTTTCTTACCTAGCGAAAATCAGAAACTGGAAGTTAGTTTAAGTAATTTAAACGAATTTAGAATTCGATAATTTCTGATTCATTAAAAACAGAACTGAAATTAATGTCCAACGACGAAATAATTGGTGAGTATCACTTTGGAACTGGTCTATGGATAAGGAATAATTGGGGACTATGGCAAGAATCTCGACTTTGGATGTATTTCTATAATAAAGGAATATCTCATCCAGACGATATATCTTCATTAATATTAAAATCATATCACCGAAAAATAACCAACAATCCACTTCTGCTTCACGAAGAAATTAGTGAAATTAGAGAAGCGATGGAGGAAAATAAACAAATTAACCAGAAGGAAAAAGATAGAGCGATTTTCATATCACAACAAGTTGAAAAAGGTGATTCAATTAAATTTCAAATTCCTATAGATTCAGAGTCGAATACTACTTTCTTTTATGGATATCCTGCATTAGTTTTTGCAGATCAAAGTGAATTGAGAGATAGCATGATAATAATTCAAGGCTTGGTAATGGAGAAGACAACCACTGAAACTGATTCAATTTCAAATTATCGAATTAAAATACTTCAATTAAGTAGACAAGGAATAGATCTTTTTGGAAATAAAAACACTGGTGATGAAATAGAACTTGAAGCAGGCTATTTATATTTATTAGAATAATAATTTTAAGTTGACAATCGGAATTAAAGAGAAAAACTGTGACTAACATTAGTGGTTGTTTCTAAACTAATAGACACGGATTAGTATACCCTTCATATTTTTCGTATCTTAAAGAATGCAAGGGAAAAAGAAATTTACACCTAAACTCTTTGTCAATTTTCGTCTAAACGACCAAGTTCCGGACACAAACATTTACAAAATTCTTAAGAAGCATTTAAACCTTGATTTTATCTATGCGGAGACTAAGTCAGTCTATTCCCATACAGGAAGACCAGGTATAGATCCAGTCGTATTCTTTAAAATGCTTCTCGTAGGTTATTTGGAAAATATTGCTAATGATCGTGCTCTAGAGAGATTATTTCAGCTCCGATTAGATTTACTTTTCTTTATAGATCATGATATCGGAGAAGCAGTTCCTGACCACTCTACTATTTGTAAAACAAGAAAGAGAATTCCTAAACATGTATTCGATAAAGTTTTTAATCACATCCTTAAATTCTGTATTGATGCAGGATTAGTGGAAGGTAAAACTCAATCTATAGATGCAGCTTACATAAATGCCAATGCTTCTCTCGATAGATTAGAGGAACGAAAACTTGTAGATAAAATATTTGAATCAAGAAAAATAGAATAGTTAAAAACAATTAAGAAAAAACGGAAAACAATCTCCAGGTCAGAATACCTTTTTCACAACTGCATTTTTATAACTACCACCTATTGGTAGTTTTTTATTATGAAGATGTACCATATTTCCTTCAAGAGCAGTGATGTAAGAAATATTAGCAATGTACGACTTATGAATCCGGATAAATTGAGAAGAAGGCAGGTCCTGCTCTAGTTTCTTAAGTGATCCCAGTGACATTGTACGTTCTTTCTCTGTGTGGTAGGCAACATACTCTTTCATGCTCTCTATATATAGTATCTCCTCATGTAAGATTTTATAGACCTTAAAGTCTGATTTTACTAGTATATAATCCTTTTTTTCTGCAAGTCCAACTGTAGACATTGCATTTGCAGATAAGCTTGGTTCAGGTTTTAAGTCCTTAAGTAGCAGACTTACTTTATTAACAGCTTGGAGAAATCGATCAAATCTAAAAGGCTTGAGAAGATAGTCGACAACATTTAGCTCGTAGCCTTCCAAGGCATGCTCCTTATATGCTGTTGTGAATATGATGTGTGGTTTGTATGAAAGTGTTTTTAAGAATTCTATCCCAGTTAAATTTGGCATCTGAATATCTAAGAAAATGACATCGACATGTTGGTCTTGCATTATTTGCATCGCCGCAAGCGGATCAGCACATTTGGCGATAAGCTCTAGATGAGATAAACGATTTATATAGTTTTCGACTAAGTCTCTCGCCAACTTTTCATCATCGACAACTAAGCATTTTATTTTATTCATAAGAGAGAGAGATTTTGAGAATAACTTCAAAGATATTATCTGCATCATTTATGGTCAAGCTATGTTGATTATCTGGATACAATAATTCAAGCCTCTTTTTAGTATTTATAAGTCCAACACCACCTACTTTATCTTTTGTAAATTGTTCTTTAGGCTTGCTATTCTTTGAAGTAAAAAGTATTTCCTTTTCTTTAATCTTTAAACTGATTTTTATAAATCCATCTTTTAGACTTTCGATCTTACTATGCTTAAAGGCATTCTCCACAAATGGAATCAGCAATAAAGGGGCAATTCTAATATTTGTAGCTGGCTTATCTTATCTTCGACGACATCACTTTTAATGTGAATGCTTATCGGAGATTTACTACGGATAAAATAGAATATATCTCAAGCTTCAGTGATAATGTAAGAGTATACTCACCTGAGAATGTAGGTACTGCAGACACTAAAGGACTAGAGCTTAATTTTAAATATACCCCTTACAATAAGATCACGTTCAACGGAGATCTTAATTATAACTACTTCATAAGAGAAGGCATCTTCAATGAGGAGAGCTTTGATTTCAATAATGACTACTGGAGTACTAAGATAACATCAAAGTACAAGGTGAATAAAAATCTAGATATGGAAGTAACGGGAAGGTACAATTCTTCAATTCAAACGATACAAGGAATACAATTTGATAATCTTTATATGGATTTAGGAACTAGGGAGAGGCAATGACTTATAATGGCGGGGGTAGAAGAAGATAAATTATCGGTGTCCTAATAATTTTTATAAATAAAAAAACATAAACAATGAAATTTAATATTCAGAAAAGAATACTCTTATTTCTCATAAGCCTCTCTATAACGTCTATTGCCTATGCAGGGAAAAGCAAACCAAGCAATGAAAACGAAGGATATGACATCGTCAAAAAAATGATCAAGAAGGTAGGAAGTATGGATCAACAGAGAAGTAAGAGAGATGTAGTCTATAGTTATAGTTATATCACACCTGAAGGTAAATATGACCAGTCTATCGAGAAATACATCTTCGAAGGAGAATTATCCTATGGAAAGTACCTCACTCACCAGCGAACATTTACTGACTTGCCTGGTACTATAGAGCAAGGCTATGATGGATCAGAATTCTGGTTAAAGCACAACGGTAAGATAATAGACGATCAGAAGAGATTAACACGAGTGAAGTTTAATAGGCCTACTAATTATTACTGGTTTACGATGATGCAAAAGTTGGATGATCCAGGATTGATATATGAGTATATCGGAGAATCATTTCTGGGCAGTAAGAAGTACGACATCGTAAAGGTATCCTTTGAAAAAAAAGGCGATATAGCATCAGACATTTATCAGTTGTACATCAATAAAAAAACTTCACTTATTGACCAGTTTCTTTTTACGGTTGCTGATTTTGGATTGATGAAACCCAAAATTATGCAGGTAGAATATGAAAAAATTGATGGAATCTATATTCCTACAAAAAGAAAGTACAAAGACTCTAACTGGAATGGAGATGTATCCGATAAACCATGGATAGAAGTCAAATGGACTAACATTAGATTCAATAACAACTTAACAAAAGAAGAATTTTTAAAATCATATAAAATGCAAACAATGAATAATACTAAGTCGACAACAAGCTTAAAGAGCAAGCTAGATGAGAAGAAGGAAAGTTTCAATCAAAAGGCAAGCGACTATAAAAAGAAAATTTACGCTGAAGGTATCGAAGCCGTTGCCAATGATGGGACACTAAAATCCGCTATCAATGTCGGAGATCAAGCTCCTAATTTCACATTAAAGAATGCCTTAGGAAAAACCGTAACTCTTGAAAATGAACTAAAGAAAGGGCCTATAGTCCTTACTTGGTACAGAGGAGGATGGTGTCCATATTGCAATATGACTTTACATGCCCTGCAAGACGAACTTCCAAACTTTAAAGCAAATGGAGCCTCTCTTATTGCATTGACTCCAGAGTTGCCCGATAACTCTTTATCTACTGCAGAAAAGAACAAGCTAGAGTTTGAGGTACTAAGTGATGTGGGCAATACTATCGCTAAAGATTATGGTATTGTGTTCAAGCTTATTGAGCCTGTTGCAGAGAGTTACAATCAAGCATTCAATCTAGTCAAATTCAATGGGGATGATAGTTCAGAATTACCATTAGCTGCTAGCTATATTATTGATACTGATGGAAAAGTAATCTACGCGTTCTTAGATGCGGACTACCGCAATAGAGCAGAACCAAGCACCCTCACTCAAGTATTACAAAATCATACAAGCAAGCAACATTAATTATCCTAAAACAATAAAAATTAGATCATGAAAAATTTAATAATTTCAATTTTAGCAATCACTTTTTTAATCGCTAATGTATTTGCCCAGCCAATGCATAAAGAAGATGCTACTCCATATAAAATCGGAGATAAGATAGAAGACTTCAGTTTACCTAACACGAATGGAGAAATGGTCTCGCTATCACAATACAAAGATGTTCAAGGTTACATTATTGTTTTCACAAGCAATGTATGTCCTTTTGCCACAGCTAGCACAGAGAGACTTATACAGATTCATAATGAAATGGCACCTAAAGGTTATCCTGTCGTAGCAATTAACTCTAATGTTGATACTGAAGAAGATCTCCAAGCTATGAAAAAAAATGTGACCGATAAGAAAATGCCTTTTGACTATCTCAAAGATAATGCCTCTGTTTATGCAAGGTTCGGAGCTACAAAGACACCACATGCTTTCCTTGTTGATAATACAATGACGCTACAGTATATGGGTAGTATTGATGATAGTCCCCAAGACGTAGAAGACGTGGATAAGAATTACCTTGTAGATACTGTAACAGATCTAATGGATAATCGCAAGACTGACCCAGCAGTCACTAAATCCATAGGATGTCAGATCAAACGAGATGGTGATTCTGCAAACAAGGGTCATAGAAGTCCACCTAGCCCACAAGCATTATTAGAAAAAATGGATGCAGACGGAGATGGTAATATATCAAAAAGTGAGGCAAAAGGCCCGTTGGCTAAGGACTTTGATCGACTATATACTGACAACAATGGAATAGTAACTATTGAGGAATTATCAAAGCTAAAAAAGCATGAATAAGTAAGTTAAGTTACATCGGACTGGATGAGAGTAAAGCAAGGCATTTGGCAGAGAAACTGAATGAGCTTCTGGCAAACTATTCAATATTCTATTAGAATACCCGAGGATTTCATTGGAATATTGTAGGAGATAAATTCTTTGAGTTGCACACAAAATTTGAAG
>CAZDWO010000118.1:0-7364 GCA_964509175.1 uncultured Saprospiraceae bacterium | reverse complement strand
TTTGACCTATTCCTTTTTACCAATGTCAACTACATAATAATTTTTCCAATCCTTTGTACAAATTTACATCTAAGGCATATAATGGCATTTGACAATCTATTTTAGAATTATTTTCTCTTCACTCCACCAACGTTTTCCTATTTTTAAGCATCATACCCTATAGTTGCCAGTATTTGAACTTGCACTATATATCCACATGGTAAACAAAATCAATATAGAATGAAAAATAGTTTAACAACCTTCCTCTTTATATTTTCACTAATTCCATTTCCACTAACTGCACAAATTGACAGCAGTCTGAGCTTAGATGCCTGCTTTTCAGACCATCTTCATAGTCATATGAAGAGTATGAATCCACCTTACGCAGCAAAGCACAAAAAATTAGAACGGCAGATATACACGCTATCAAAACCCTCTAATTTTTCTAACACAAGATCTAATCAGCAGACTATTCCCGTAGTCGTACATATAGTACATCAGAATGGTGATGAAAACATATCAGAAGGACAGGTCTATGATGCCATTCAGAATTTAAATGATGCTTTTGCAAATATTGGTTTTTTTGACCCGAGCACTGGAGTGGATATAGAAATTGATTTTTGTCTTGCTGGTCGTAGTCCTCAAAACAATCTAAGCAGTGGCATCAATAGATTAGAATCTCCATTGACCAATGTTATCGTAGAAACACAAGACCTACAACTTAAAGAACTACTACGATGGAATCCACGAGATTACTTAAACATCTGGGTGGTAAATGAAATCAGCTCCACATCTTCTGGATCTGGTGTGCTGGGCTATGCATATTTTCCTGCAGCTCATGGAATGGCAGTAGATGGCATTGTTATAGAGGCAGATTATTTTGGCTCCAGCCAAGACAATTCAAAGGTCCTAGTACACGAGGCTGGACACTACCTAGGACTATACCATACCTTCGAAGGAGGCTGCAATAATGATGACTGCCGACTAAACGGTGATAGAATATGTGACACACCGCCTGATGTATCTACAGCACCTGTAGACTGCGACGCAACTATAAATACGTGTAGCACTGACGAGGATGATTCTTCAGACAATAATCCTTTCCGTTCCATAACACTCGGAGGTCTCGGAGATCAAAACGATATGTTTATAAATTACATGGACTATGGACATCTGCCCTGTTATTCTGCATTTACAGAAGGTCAGAAAGTAAGAATGAAAAACGCCTTAACTACTGCTAGACAAAGTTTACTTGAGTCCTATGGTTGCTTAGCACCCTGCTCTATTGCAGCTTATGATGCCTCATTCTCATTTACTCCAGACTCTCCAGTTTTAGCCGGGGAAGAAGTTATGTTTACAAACGACTCTGATCCTGCAGACCTTTATCGATGGAGCATCGGGAATACGATTATCGACAGTGTCGCTAATACCAGCTATATCTTTGATGAAGAAGGTTTTTTTACAGTAAGTCTAGAAATAAGAGATACTACAAACAATTGCCTGAGTATCAGAGAAAGACAAATAGAAGTTATCTGTGAAGGTGAAGCCAGCTTTACCTCTAGCAGCAGCAATATACTGCCCGGAGAAACGGTTGATTTTATAAATACCAGTACTGGGAATAATAGCTATCAGTGGTTCTTAGATGGCAGCTTATATAGCTTAGACACAGATGTAAGTATTGCCTTCTCTGATCCTGGGTATTATACGATTCTCCTTGTGGGTGTGACTTCGACCTGCCGCAATTATTCTACTACATTTACTTTAGAGGTAGGAAGCTGCATCCCTGAGGACAAGAGTGAAATGCATTGGTATTTTGGAGAATTTGCAGCATTGGATTTTAAAAGTGGCGAACCTGTTTTTGTACCTGATAGCCAACTCAATGTCAAAGAAGGATCAGCATGCATCTCAGATGCCAATGGCAAGTTGCTTTTCTACACTGACGGAGTAAGCATATGGGACAAAAACAATACGCTTATGCCAAATGGTACAGGACTACTAGGCGGTTCTACCTTTTCCTCATGGAATCAGGCTCTCATTATTCCACGAGCTCATCATCCCGAGCAGTACTACGTGTTTACCTGTGACGAATTCGAAAATGGAATTGCAAATGGAATAAATTACTCTATCGTGGACATGACTTTAAATGATGGACTAGGCGATGTAACTACAGTAAAAAATGTTTTTGTGACAGAAGCAAATGTAGAAACCATGAATGCCGTTTATCATAAAGATGGACATAGAGCATGGCTAGTGATTCCCGATTATGATATTCTGAACGTATACCTTATAGATTCCACCGGAATCAATGCTCCCATCTCCTTTACTGATTCTAATTTTACAGGAGAGTGGTCCTTTACAAAATTCTCACATAACGGCAAACGCTTAGTTTCTACTCAGCTAGATGATTCACGTATGGTTCTTTATGATTTTGACAATGCAACTGGAATATTTTCTAATCCACTAGTTATAGATACGGAAAGCGACGGAATATGGTCATTTGAGTTTTCTCCCAATCTAAGCAAATTATACACCACCTTAGATAATGAAGGTGGTTCTAACAATTTATATCAGTTTGACCTATCGCTCACTACAGCTTCACAAATTTCTGCTTCTAAGACATTTATCGGAGAACTGGATTTAATAGACAGGCTCCTAATTGCTCCTAATGGAAAAATTTACATTACTGTTTTCTTTTCCAGCTGGCTAGGAGTAATCAACCATCCTGACGAAATAGGAACAGACTGTGATTTTGATTCACGAGAAGTCGATCTAAGTCCTGCCTTTAACTTTGTCGGTTTACCCAATTTTATAAGAGGCCAGCGATTCTCCGATACACCTACAATACCGATTATAGACCTAGGTCCGGATATAAATATGTGCAATGGCTTAACATCAGTAATAGATCCCAGACCCCTAGGAGAATATGAACTTCTGTGGCAAGATGGAAGTACAGATGATACTTATACAGCATGGTTACCAGGAACCTACTGGGTATCCGCTACTAATGAGTGCGGAACGACATCGGACTCTATCACGATAACTTTAGAGGCACAAAACCTCGTAGATTTAGGAGAGGATATAGTATTATGTAATGAGGAAGAGGAGATTGTTCTAGATGCAGGAGCTATTGGAGATTTTTATCTCTGGCAAGATGGCTCTGCTAGCTCTTCCATACAAGTAAATGAAACTGGCGAGTACTGGGTACAGGTGAGCACAGCGGAAGGCTGCACTCAGGGTGACACCATCCTCATAAGTTTACCGATGGTATCTTGTCCTACCGATATAGATACGCTTATAGACATAGGACAGACAGAAGCATTTATTGATCCTGGATTACCTAGCATATCAGGTGACTGTCCTTATACACTGGTAAACAACATCACAAACTCAGACAATGCAACTGCTCAGTATCCACTAGGAACCACCAACCTTATCTGGACTATAAACGATGATGACGGAAATATAAGCAGCTGCACCATGAACATCACCGTAGATATAATGTCCAGCACCTCAGACATAAACAATACTTCCTCTATACTTCTCTTATATCCTAATCCGAGCAATGGAATATTTACTCTTGAAGAAACTCAGAAAAGTAATAGAGACATAGAACTTTATATAATAGATCCGCTTGGGCGAAAGGTATACAAACAGTCTAGTTTACTAATGGATAAAATACTAATCGATTTAACTAATGAGCCGAGTGGAGTATATTTTTTGCATTGGACTAGCGAGGATCATAGTGGATTTTTTAAGATAATAAGTAATAATTAATAGTGTCCAATGAGAATCACCCTTTATATAATTTTCACAATACTATTTCTTAATTCTTGTGCAATAACTAAAACTAGTTATCTACATACTAACGCTATTGATTTAAATAGTGCAGAATTTGAATTTCCTCAAACAGATTTCAAAATTCTAGGGTTTGGTGCTTATCATGGCAGTTCAAAAACCGAAGATGTTGAGCTCACAATTCTAAGCTCTCTATTAAGGAAAAAGGCTCTAAAATACTACTTGCCAGAAACAGATTACAGTCTAGCACATTACTTTAATAAATACTTGGCTAATGGCGATACTATTCTATTGAGAGATTTAGTGACCCAATATGGTCATCGTGTGCCCCAAGAAAGAACTATAGAAGCATACGAAAAGTGGAAAACAATTAAAAAGCTAAATGACAATCAAAAGTCCACTGATAGAATTAAAGTTATAGGAATAGATAGACTTGCAGGCTATAAATATCTATGCAAGCATCTAATTGAATTAGTACAAGAATCAAACTACACAAAAGCTTCAATAAGTTCTCTTATCGCACTAGCACAACAAGATACCACCGACTACTCACTAAGTGAATCAAGTTTTGTAAGTAAGACTTTACAGAAATTTATAGAAAATTACGAAAGCAATCCTGAAAATTATAAATTGAATCCTAGCAATAGATATGAAGTGGAGCACTTGATAAATAACCTAAAGTACTCCTATGAGCTTTATGAAAATGATATAGACAAAACGATGTTTGACAATTATATATCATTACGTGATAAATATAATTTCAAAGAATATAAACAGTTCGTCAGAATGGGATTTTCGCATATATGTAAATCTCGAGAAGGGGCATCAAGTTACCCATATTTCTTTACTCGATTAATAGAGCAGAGCATCTACCAAAGAAAAGAAATTTTAACCGTTATGGGATATCTAACGGATAGTGAGGTTGTATGGGATGAGGTTTTTAACGAAAGCGGAGAATATACTGGTCACACAAAAGAAGCAGGCTACGGCATTGGTGATTATGATCTAGAATATTTCAGAGGAATTCAACTTCTTAAGGATAATAAACAATCTGATAAAACACTATTTAGATTAGATGGAAAAAATACACCATACAATGAACCTGAGTCTGACCTGATTGAGATAATTATGAAGGAGGAAGAATCAAATGGAGATTTAGTAAAAGGGATATCTACATTAGAATTCATCGATTATGCCATTTTAATATCTGATTCTAAGGCTAGCACTCCCATATATGAAATGAAGTAAAGTAATACTTGCTATAATAAGCCAAAGGACAATTGACCATGCATGGAATCACTAAAATGTAGAAATACTCTTTACATACAAAAGCAACAAATTCAATGGTACATTTCAATGAAACAGAAAAGATTATCAAATTGAAGGCAAAGGCGGCTTTATGGTAGGTCATGATATACAGCTCAAGATTGAGTGTGTTTTAGAATGACAAAAATTGCTGATAATAGTTTATCTACTTAAAAAGTTGCTCTGCAGAATTTCGCTATATTTTAAGTGAAATGAGCAAAAGTTGATTCATGCATTAGAAGTATTGTTCTCAGCCAATCACGAATCCTCTTTGCTACAAAATTCTTTTTACAAATTGTTCCATACCTTTCACCGAGATACGGTTACTGTTGAGTACTCTTTTCAATTTTAAAATCTTTATGGTATCCTTCGAAGTACACAATTTACCATTCCAGGCTAAAGTTTTTACACTGCATCAATCAGGTCAACAATAGTTCTTCAGACTTTAGCATTGCCTTTTTACAATAATTCCAACTAGAATATTTCCAGTTCAGTAAGTTATATCTACAGTTCAACATAAGCATTTAACAGGTCGTTATTTACCTCAGATTTTAGCTTTTTTAACTCCTAATTTGCTAAGGCATAGCTACTAAATTTTGCTCAAAACATAGTCGCTATAAATTTCCAAATCAAAAAAAAATAATTATGAAAAAACAACATCTATTAGCAATTATTTTTGTGCTATTTCAATTTAATACAACTCAGGCTCAGGAGAACTGCTGTAAACAACTAGGCAACAAAGAGATCACCGAAATAGAAAAAAAATTGAACCCTATATCAAATGATAAATTGAAAGTTATCTTAAACGAGGAAATAAAACTATTTACTAACTATGTAAGCTAAAATTTTAAATATCAAAAAGGTGCTAAGTATAAGATGCTCTAAGGAAACATGATGGTGCACATTACCTACGACAATGGCTTTGACAGTATAAAAATTACAAAGTCAATAGACCCTGAAATAGATGCAATGGTGCTAGATAATTATTCTAGAGTATGTCAAGAATTTTGACAGAGACTATCCGGGAGCCCCAAGGCTAGCTTTTGATTTCCCTATTTACTTTAGAATGAGATAAGATTAGTTAGTAAATCAAGCTACTTGTTTATCTTAGTCACAAAATCGATTCGAATAAGAACTAGACTATCAATAATTTAAGAAAGTTTATGCAATCTCAAAAACACCTGTTCTCCCTAGACCCAGGCACACACTACCTCAACTGTGCTTACAAATCACCTCTACTCAAAAAAGGAGAACAGGCAGCTACTCAGGCACTCATAAAAAACCGTAATCCTGCAGGCTTTAAGAGTACGGACTTTTTTGATGAGGTAAATGAAACTCGAGAACTATATGCCCAGCTGATAAATGCACCTACAGATTCCATTGCAATCATTCCATCTAGCTCATATGGTTTTGCCTCTGTGATGCATAATTTAAACCCAAAGAAATCTGGTAGGGCAATAACCATAAAAGAAGAATTTCCAAGTGGACGTTTTGCAATAGAGGAATGGGCAGCTAAAAATGAGCAGGAGTTACTAGTTATAGAAGCCAGTACAGAAGAGGCTTCAAAAAAAGGAGCTAGCTGGAATAGAAATCTACTAAAAGCAATCGACAGTAACACCTCAGTAGTTTTAATCTCATCCATCCACTGGATGAACGGTGTAATCTATGACCTAGAAGCCATAGGCAATAGATGTGAAGAGGTAGATGCCTATTTAATTATAGATGGCTCACAATCTGTAGGAGCGATGCCTATGGATGTGGAGCGATTTAAAATAGATGCTTTGATAGTGGTTGGGTATAAATGGTTGTTTGGAGGATACTCTATGGGTATGGCTTATATGGGACCTAAATTTAATGAGGGTCGTCCTATAGAAGCCTCCTGGATGAATCGTCTAAACTCAGAGGACTTTACTCAACTCATGAATTATGAAAACAGATACAAGCCAAAGGCGGCTAGATATTCTGTAGGGCAATTTACCAATTTCCTAACCATGCCTATTTTAAAGGAAGGTATCAAACAACTCTTAGAATGGAAGGTGGAAAACATCCAAACCTACTGCACCGAACTGATAAAACCTCTCATGGCTTTTCAGAAAGAACAGGGATTTGAGACTCCTGATCCCTTATATTTTTCTAGCCATCTTTTTAGTTTAGAATTACCCTCGACTACTGACAATACAGTTTTAAAACAAGTACTGGCTGATGCAAAAATAACAGTATCACAAAGAGGAATGGACTTACGTGTGTCTTGCAATGTTTTTAATGACTCAGAAGATATAGAAGCT
>CAZDWO010000117.1:0-7420 GCA_964509175.1 uncultured Saprospiraceae bacterium | reverse complement strand
ATATAAAAAAATAGAAAGTGTTACACCTGAGCCTTATCTTGCAGCACTAAAGAAATCACATGATAAGTCGTACTCTCCTACTACTCGTAATATGCATAGCCATTACTTTATCCGCTTGTAGAAAAGATACTGCTACTGTAAATACTCCTACGATATCCTCTCCTGAAGAGACCAAAATCGACCCTATGGCAGAAACCATCGAAACCAGCAATGAGAGTTTTTTAAGTATGGTCGAGGCTGATTACTGTATAGAATATTTAGAGGATGTAGTAAAGTGTTATAAGTCTCATAGCACCGCTATAAAAAGTGATTTCTTAGGCAGTTTACCGATTAGTTTAAACAAGCCATATGATGCACCCATAAACTGGGAAAAGTATAAAACCGCTAGCGACTTCAATGTTCTGTGGTCTTATAAGTGTGGATTCTTAGATGAGAAATCTGGAACTAAACTCAATTATTATTGCCCCAACATCAGTGGCCATGGAGGTCAATGGCTCGATTCTCTTTCTAAGCATAATGAGTTTATAGATCATTTTAATAATTCTTATCGAAAAACTCAGAGTTTCGATCCTAACTTACAACGGTCAGTAATTCTTGAAGCCGATACTGCACTAGACTTTAATGATAAAGATCATCGAACTTTCTACTGGTGGTATCACATGGGACTGGCAGAGCTAAAAACGGCAGATAAAAAGTTTGCTGCTATGATAAAATAAAGGCTATTGAAAGTTAGAACTGTTTATTATATATCCTACAATAGAAAGGTTAACTAAATTTTGCTCTTATTTGTACCTCCAGTTATTTTTTGAATTTCGGCCTTTTTGATTTGCGTCAAGCTATTCAAATTCGTTTAAAAACAATGACATGTCTGACGACCAAAGGGAGGAGTTTGTGCTTGTTTTAGAATTTGAAAAAATCGGGCGAGCAGGAAAAATCAAAACAGCCTTGGGCTTTTGGTACTTTTGGGCTAAGCCAAAAGTACAAGAACAATTCTCGATTAAGTCAATTTAATTCTATTCCAAAAACTCTGAAACTTTCTCTCTTTAGTAGATATGGAAAAAGTAATTTTGACTGATAAAACAGATTCATGGAAGCCTACGTAAAACGAGAAGAACTAAAACCAGGACTGGTACAGATAACATTTTTCCATCCTAAACATAATAGTCTGCCGAGTGATATACTTGCATTACTTGCTCAGACAATAAAGGAAGCTGGAGAAGACGTTAATGTACAGGTCATTATTCTCAAGAGCGGTGGAGAACGTACTTTCTGTGCAGGAGCCAGCTTCGATGAGCTGATTTCCATAAATGATTACGAGACTGGGAAGCAGTTCTTTATGGGATTTGCCAATGTTATAAATGCTTTACGTAAGTGCCCTAAGCTGGTCATCGGACGAGTACAAGGAAAAGCAGTAGGTGGCGGAGTCGGAGTAGCCTCTGCAGTAGACTATTGCATGGCGACCAAGTATGCCTCAGTAAAACTCTCTGAGCTCAATGTCGGTATCGGACCCTTTGTAGTCGGTCCAGCGGTAGAACGTAAAATAGGACTTTCGGCTTTTAGCCAAATGACCATAAATGCAGATAATTTTTTCTCTCCAGAATGGGCAATGCAGAAGGGATTGTATACAGAGGTTTTTGACTCTGCAAAAGAACTAGATGCGGGAGTTTTAAAAATGGCAGACTATCTACTATCCACAAATCCAGAAGCCCAGCAGATGCTGAAAAAAGTTTTCTGGGAAGGAGCAACTAACTGGGATACCTTACTAGAAAAGAGAGCAGAAAAAAGTGGTAAATTGGTTCTATCTGATTATACAAAAAAAGTATTGGCAAAATATGCGAACAACTAAATTTTTAAAATGCTTGGTAATCCTTCTGACAATATGTAGCTCGACTATAGCTCAAGACTACTCGATATCTGCGGGAGTACTAAGTTCCTTTGAAGCCTCTTCTCAATCATTTAGATTTTCCACTTTTACTAGTCGTATATTTTTTGAAGATTTTTATGTAGAAACTATTCAAGAAAGCACTAGTTCAAATACAATAACTTACACTCCTGAAATAGGATTCTATGTAAATCTTTATCACCACATTCCTATCAGTAAGAATCTCACTCTTAATACTGGAATAGGGATTAACAAATTTGCACTAAGCTCCACTTCCTCAATTCAACAATTTCAATCCAACATCATTTCTCAAGACACAATTTTTGAAAGTATAGAACCGACTATTTTTAGTTCGACCTGCGATATCTTCACTAATTCTATCTCAGATTTTTCTCCACAACAAGGAATAGACATCGACCTACTTTATCTTACTGTGCCACTTCATCTACAATATGCGGTAACTCCAAAGTATGGATTAAGAGCAGGTGCAATTTTTAAAACACCGATTTACACTCAATCTATTCAAGAAATTATTTCGCTATTTACAGAAGAGCTTGACAATATTACCGAATGTACTTATGTCCTTCAGCAACAGAATAATACTAGTGGTGGTGATTATAATAACATAGGACTTGATTTATATTTGGGAGCAATCTTTAAACCGGTTGATTATCTTTCAATCGATTTAAGTATTACGAGTTCAACTCAGAATCTATTCCACCATGGACTAACTACCCAAGGCTTTAATGAATTAGGGAATTTCAAGCCTATACAGATCGGACTAGGCATGTCCTGCTTTATAAATCGTAGTAATTCAAAATCAGAATCAATAGAGCCTTAATACACAAATAAAAAAGAGGGATGATTAAAAACCACCCCTCCTATCATGTCATTAATTTTAGAAATTAATGTTACTCGACAGTTTGCTCTACTTGTATTTCTACTTTTCCTGCGGCAGCCTTTGCTGCGTCACCATCTCCCATTCCTTTTGAAGAGATTTGTTTCTTATTTACTCCTAGAGTTACTAGCATTGCTTTTATAACATCTGCTCTTTTGCCAGTTACACTATTACCAGCATCACCATGTACCTGCACCTGTATTTTTGCATCTGGCATTGCTTTAAGTGCAGCAGCTAGACCTTCTACCTCTCCCTTAGAAAAATCAGTGATTCTATGAGACTCCTCATCAAAAACGATTTTGGACATCATATAAGTAGATCCCACTTTTTCTTTAGATTTAAATAGTCCAGAAAATACTTCTTTCATTTTCTCTGCAGATTTTGTTGCCGCCCCAGCTACAGCACCTGCCGCACCCTCTATTGCCTTTCCTACCTTTTTAAACAAGCCCAATTTTTCTCCATTTGCATCCACATAGTATCCATCTTTCTTTGAAAACTCTCCAGCCTTGGCGATAAGTTTACCATCACCATCCAGTAGATCACCAGCTGCATTTATAGAAAATGTCGTCGCACCAGATACTGCGGCAGATACTGCTTCAGCCGCATTATCACCAGCAGATGGTGTAACTACTTTTACGTTTTCTCCTGCTTCTAGGAGCACATCCGTTCCATTCTTTAAAGAACCCTCCACAGTACTCGATGCAGTTTCAGCCGCTGTATTTAAAGTAGTACCTGCTTTCCCTGATTCTGCAGTAGTTTTTACGCTATCGCTCTTACATCCGATGACTAGCATAGAAAATGAAATGAGCATAAGTGAGAAAATTGATTTAATATTTTTCATAATTGTTTTGATTTTAAGTTCTAACTTATAGAACGTAAAAACAAAGAGAAAGCACATGATTCATAACTATTTAATACATAATTAGTGGTTTACCATTAGGTAAATAGAAGTCTGATAAGACCATAAGCACAAACTCAATTAACTTAGAGCAGCTAATACCAAAACTATGATTTATAGCTTCAAAGGATTTACACCGGTCGTACATAAAAGCAGCTACATACATCCACAGGCTGCAGTGACCGGAAACGTCATTATCGGTAAGAACGTATACGTCGGCCCAGGAGCGGCAATACGAGGTGACTGGGGAGGAATCGTAATCGAGGACGGATGTAATGTACAAGAAAACTGTACCATTCATATGTTTCCTGGTGTAACGGTTTACCTTCGAGAGGGAGCACACATTGGCCATGGAGCCATCATACATGGAGCAGAAATCGGGAAAAATAGTCTCATCGGTATGAACAGCGTAATCATGGACGAGGTCATCATAGAAGAAGAGTGCATCATAGGAGCTCTAAGTTTTGTAAAGGCTAGAGCCAAAATTCCAAGGAGATCCCTCTGGGCAGGTAACCCTGCAAAATTTATAAAAGAAGTCAGTCAGGAAATGATCGACTGGAAAACCAAGGGAACAAAACTCTATCAGTCCCTACCACAAGATTTACATGAGCACCTAAAACCCACTGAGCCTTTAAGAGAGATACCTGATGACAGACCGACACAGGAATCTTTATTTAGTACATGGGAGAAGATTAAGAAGAGCTAGATGAAAGTAAACTCAAACGCAAGAGTCAATTGCAAATTCAAATGCAGGACTTATGCAAGGGCAAATTCAAGTGCAAGTGCAAGGAAACTCAAATTCAAGTGTCAAACTCAAACTCAAAAGCAGGACTTATGCGAGGATAGGTACACATACAAGCTCAAATTCAAGAGTCAAATACAAATTCAAAAAGTAGGACTTATGCGAAGACAGGTGCACATACAAACTCAAATTCAAGTGTCAAACGCAAATTCAAGTGCAAGTACAAACTCCATAAACCATAGACCGTATTCCTTTCACCCTCGAAACCTCAATACCCTAACACCTCGGCACCTCTAGACCTTTAAACCTTTAGACCGTTCCATTTGAAACTTGAGCTTTAAAAACAGATATTTGTAATACCCTTTAAAAACCTGATAAAAAACTACCATTGGCCAAATCTGCAAAAGTCTCCTCTTCTATTCTAAAAAAAGCCTTCGAGAAAATATGTACCGCCAAGACATTGACGGAAGTCTATGAGGAGAATTTTAAGCTAGTTTCTAAATATGTACATGCCACCTCGAGAGGACATGAAGCGATACAGGTAGCTGCAGGGATGCAGCTTCTTCCTCAGGATTATGCATATCCGTATTATCGAGATGATGCCATGTTATTATCTATGGGAGTAACTCCTAAAGAACTATTATTACAACTTTTTGCAAAGGAAGATGACCCCTTCTCTGCAGGTCGCATATACTATGCTCATCCTAGTCTGCGAGATAAGAAAAGACCACAGATTCCGTTTAACTCTTCTGCAACAGGAATGCAAGCGATTCCAGCTACTGGAGCGGCGATGGGATTACAGTATAAAGAACTCTTAAAAATCGATAAATCTAAAAATAAACAGAAGCCTATAGTTTTATGCTCCCTAGGTGATGCTTCGATTACAGAAGGTGAGGTGGCTGAAGCATTCCAAATGGCAGCTCTTAAACAGCTGCCGATACTGTATCTGATACAAGACAATGAGTGGGACATCTCTGCCTCTGCCGATGAGATACGAGCTCAGGATGCCTATGAGTACATCCAAGGATTTAAAGGCATCGAAGCAGTACAGATAAACGGGAGCGACTTTGCTACGAGCTATAAAACAGTAGAGAAGGTCATCGCTAAAATGCGAAAAGAAAGAAGACCCTTCCTCATCCATGCCAAGGTTCCTTTACTAAATCATCATACCTCTGGTGTACGTATGGAATGGTATAGAGACGACCTAGAAGAGGACAAAAAAATGGATCCCTATCCAGTAATAAAAAAACAACTGTCTAAGAGTGGAGTGAGCAATAAAGCCATAAAGCAAATTGAGGCCAAGGTCAGAAAAAATATAATGATAGACTTTGAGGCAGCTAGAAATGCAGAAGACCCAAAGACAGATAATATCTATGACCATATCTACGCTCCGACTTCCGTCGAAAGTGAAACTGGCATAAGAAAACCAAATGGTGGTGAAGAGGTCGTAATGGTAGATGCTGCTCTTCATGCAGTGGAAGAACTGATGCGAGCAGATAAAAAATGCCTGCTTTATGGTCAGGATGTAGGAGGAAGACTTGGTGGAGTTTTTAGAGAGGCTGCTACACTGGCTCAGAAATTTGGAGATGAGCGAGTTTTTAATACTCCGATACAAGAAGCATTTATAGTAGGTTCTACAGCAGGTATGTCTGCAGTAGGCTTAAAGCCAATTGTCGAAGTACAGTTTGCCGATTATATCTGGCCAGGTCTTAATCAATTGTTTACAGAGGTCAGCAGATCCTGCTATCTCAGTAATGGAAAATGGCCAGTAAGCATGATATTACGGGTACCCATAGGTGCTTATGGTAGTGGAGGACCTTATCACTCTGGATCTGTAGAATCTGTAGTCGCTAATATCAGAGGTATAAAAATCGCCTACCCTTCTAATGGTGCAGATCTCAAGGGACTTATAAAGTCCGCTTATCACGACCCTAATCCCGTAGTGATATTTGAACATAAAGGACTGTACTGGTCTAAGGTACCTGGAACCAATATGGCCAAAACCACAGAGCCCGATGCAGACTATATAGTACCTTTCGGGAAAGCCAGAGTAATCCAGTATGCAGAAGCAGATAAAATCGAAAATGGAGAATCGCTTTGTATAATCGGTTATGGAATGGGTGTACACTGGGCTTATAATGCAGCTAAGGACTACCCTGGTCAGATAGAAATTCTAGACCTTAGAACCATAGCACCACTAGATTATGAGGCCGTTTTTGAATCTGTAAAAATGCATAACCGTTGTATTATAATAACTGAGGAACCTGCCAACAATTCTTTTGCTCAGGCACTAGCAGGAAAGATACAAGAAGAATGTTTTGATCAGTTAGATGCACCTGTAAAAGTTGTAGGTTCAATCGAAGTACCTGCGATACCTCTTAATAGTGATCTAGAAATGCATTATCTGCCGAGTGCGGAGAAGCTATCTATAGCTATAAAAGAGCTATTAAATTATTAGAAAAAGCGACTAGTCACTGAACCTGTAGTAACCTATTAAATTCAGTCTATTTATAAGATCACGTTCATTAAAAAAGCTTGTAGGACTAAACTCTTTAATACCATCCAAATAGTCGCTATCAGAAAAACTCACATCACACCTAGTACCCACTGATAATCTTTCCGCAATTTCTACAGTCATTTCTAGAGAAACATAATGAGTTATATAAAGGTTTGTTTCTTCGCCTAATCTAAAAGCTCCCGCTTGCTTAATAGCTTCAGTCTCATAAATACCATCTAAAGCAGATGGCCCTAAGTTTTGGAGGTTTGCATAGAAGGCACCATTCCCATCTAATAAATCATGCTGGACTCTAGCAGTCATCAATCCTACTCCATAATTAAGCCAGAGATTAAATTTCCCCAAATTCAAGTCTGTTCCTATTCCGATATTAAGAGTCTGAACACTAGTTTTATAATTGGGATACCAGAGTGTCACTGCTTCCGAAAAATTAAATATCTGATTTAGCACGTCTAGATTAGTATTTACCCTTTCTATCGAAGCAT
>CAZDWO010000116.1:0-7857 GCA_964509175.1 uncultured Saprospiraceae bacterium | reverse complement strand
ATTCCGATCATTCCATTTTCATGTATATATGGAACCTCAAATCCAACAAAATATCCTACCCATGAAACTAGGTAAACTAGCATAATCGCTCCGACTGCCATCGTAACTCCCATTCTAAATTTTGCGGTAACCTTAATCAGTCCTGATTTATAAACCATAAGCATCATAAGTAAGGTACATATAGTAAGGCTTACTGCCTGGAATATTATTCCTCCAAACTGAGCAGCATACACTGCAGATATAGTTCCTACAAACAGACCTTCTAATATTGCAAAAATCGGAGCCGTTATAGGAGCCAGATGTGGTTTAAATGAGGTCAACATAAATACGCCTGCTGCACCGAGTGCTCCTGCGGTCATAAATATCTGCATCGGATAGGTGTAGCTATATAGAGCGGTGATAAGAAGTATACCACCTAGCATCAGAGTTTTATCTACGGCTCCAGCTACTGTCATAGAGGAAGATTCGTTGATTATCGGACCTCCTCCGCTTCGTCTTTTTTCTAGTGTGGCGGCTTTTGCTTTAGAAATAGTACGCTCATTGAACATCGGGTTAGTAGACTTATTGAATAATCTCATATCTTGATTTTATAGTTGTTTTAATAGAACGGCAATTTACAATATGTTTCTATAAAATCACCTTCCATAGTAATAACGTTTATTCAAGCTTAATTGGTTCAAGGAATTAGAATTCAGGCCAAATTTGTTCTATTATACCTTCTCCTCCAAAAACTCTTAACAAAGCGTTAAACCCATTTTTGTTCACCGTTGCATCTTAAATTGGGTGCCATGTCTCTCTAATAACATATGCTTTAACAATTGACTCGATATGTAATCTTTAGTGATTTTAATTAGTTATGAGTTAGAATTTAATCACTTCGTTGTCTAACCCTTAACAAATAATTCTATGAAGGCACAGATGAAAATATTTTTGACCTCAGTCATGTTGCTCGTTCTAGGAACTGGTTGTACTCAGTACAGTCCTACTGCGATTGCTAGTAATGCAGAGGATGGAACTGAAACTATAAACACCATGCTCTCTCTACTGATAGGTACTGATACAGAAAATCTACAAACGATAAAATATCTAGACGAGAACTGGGATGATGGTTATATACCGATGCTACTAGATGTAATATACTTCTCTAGGGGCGATGTAGATGATAGACAGATTTTTAAACTGCTAGAGAAAAAGACCGGTGAGAAGATGGGCAGAAAAGTGCTCAAATGGTACGAATGGTTGTGGAACCGAGAGCAAAAAATTCTTCCATATCAGGGAGACTGGATGGCTAGAATATATAAGTCGATAGACCCAAAATTTGAAAAGTATTTTAAAGATCGGACAGATGATAGCCTTATACGACTGGATGAGGTAAGATGGGGTGGAGTGCGACAGGATGGGATTCCTCCATTGAGAGGACCTAAGATGATTCTTGCAGAGCAGGCTGATTATTTAGATAATGATAATGTGGTATTCGGTATATCGATAAATGGAGATCATCGAGCTTATCCTAAGCGTATCCTTGCCTGGCATGAGATGTTTGTAGATAAGATAGGTGGTGAGAAGATAGCAGGTGTATACTGTACCTTATGTGGAACCGTTATCGCATATAACACTGTGTTTGAAGGAAAGAACTATAATCTAGGAACCAGTGGATTCCTCTATAGGTCTAACAAGGTAATGTACGATAGAGAGACTCAGTCACTCTGGAATACCATAGAAGGGAAACCTGTAATCGGTCCATTGATAAATTCTGGAATCGAACTCAGCAGTCACTCAGTAGTAACCACCACCTGGGGCGAATGGAAAAAATTGCATCCATCGACTACGGTACTTTCTCTAGACACTGGACACAATAGAAACTATGATGAAGGAAATGCATACAACGAGTATTTTGCCACCGACGACCTTATGTTTAATGTGCCAGAGCTGGATGAGAGATTGCTAAATAAGGATGAGGTACTAATCATACGAGCTGATAAGTACAAGGAAGATCCACTTGCCATCTCAGCTAAGTTTCTAGTAAGGAATCCTGTGTATCAGGACAAGATAGGGGATACACCATTCGTAGTAGTTACAGATAAGTCAGGAGCAAATCGAGTATATGCTACTAAAGGTCAAAGCTTTAAAAAAGTAAAAAATAATAAGGTCACAGATTCTAATGGAACGAAATGGAAGGTAGAAGAAGAGCGACTAGTATCTGCTGATGGAACCGTACTGGACAGATTACCATATCATAGGATATTTTGGTTTGCCTGGTACAATACATATAAGAATACGAGACTGGTCAAATAGCCTTAGACTGATATAGATATCATACCTGTTTAATTTGGGTAGGAGCCACACTCAGAATGATATTTGTTAAGGAAGGGAAAGAGGGTAAGTTTCTCAATCTTAGAATTACTGTAGAGGTATTTCATGTTGTACCGATACGGATAAATCGAGGATTTTGAAGCTCCCTTTTTCCTGATTCTAGGACCTAGGATAAGTCGTTCAACTTTTAAATCGAAGTATAAGTATTATTTAAGTCCTCTGGATAATCTTCTAATGTTACAAAAACCCCTCTAGGAATATAATTACATGTTGAATTGTGAATTATTGGTTCGCAATCTTTAAAAGAAATTGTTTTATCCTTACTGGTCATTTCTAGGCTATAGTTATATGTTAGAAATTCTCCTAGATTGTCCTCAGTAACTTCAATCAATCTTTCGTACTTCGGATCACTTGATCTTTTATAAACTCCAGGAATAAGATTAGTAGATAGATCTACATATCTAATATCCTCAGGAAAAGCAGGTACGGGAATGCGGTAAGATTTATCATCGACTTTTTGAAGGTATCCAGTAGGACTTTCAGAAACTACTTTAAACCTATCGTCTTCTCGAGTTATAGTAGTTATCATTTCTTTTTCTAAAAGGTACCATCCTTTCTGGTTTAAGGCAAAGAGCACTTCGTTCTTGAAATATTTGGGTTTAACACATTGGCCGCTGAAATTTTCCTTTGAAACATAATCGACTTCTTCTCCATCATTTACGTACTGGATTTTATCTTCTATAGAATCTATTAGTTTTCCATCAGAATAAAATTCACATCTTATTGCTAATTCATCTTTTTTAAATTCATCATACTGAGGCATGGTTAAATTGAAGTCAATTGAATTAATTAGTATTTGTCTCCAAAAAAGATAATGTGGTTTATATCTTCCATGACTTACAGAAGTAGAAGAGCTTTTGTTATAATATTTACCATCAATAAAAACCTTGACATAATTATCTGCATCTCTTAAAACATTTTGTAAGGGCTTAATTTTTAAAGAGGTAGAATTTTTATCGCAATTTTTTGATTTAATTAGTGCGATGCTCTGGTTGATATTATTTGAGCGACCAGATTTTTTATCTAGAAAAGCCATCCTGTGGGTAGTCATTTCCGTTACCTTATCTATTTCATAAGGTTTAGAGCACCTCTTTATATTTTCATTATAAAAATATTTGCCAAGTAGTAAACCGGCGAATAGAAAAATGATGAGGCTAATC
This sequence comes from uncultured Saprospiraceae bacterium, assembly GCA_964509175.1. Lineage (GTDB taxonomy): Bacteria > Bacteroidota > Bacteroidia > Chitinophagales > Saprospiraceae > JAHDHU01. The sequence continues at coordinate 4,324 of CAZDWO010000116.1, read as the reverse complement.
CAAAGAGCTTTTTTTGAAAATATCATTTTGAACGTTTAATCAGATGAGTAAAAATATTCTATGAAGGGATAAAATCGTACTTGATTACTAGATTTTAGAAAATAATAACATTTGAAGGTGAGGAGAGGGGAAAATTTTTAGATTTTATTTTGACTATGGCCAAAAAAAAATCGGGTGCAAAAAATTACACCCGATTCATTTATAGTTCTTGTTAAAGAATTCTAGCTCTAGTGAGCTTCCTTCTTGAGCAACTCTGGATATGCTTTTTGGAATCTCTTAAGACGTGGAACAGATACTGCTCTTACGTAACCCTGGTTAGGATTTTTTCTTTCAAAGTCCTGATGATACTCCTCCGCTGGGAAGAAGGTCGTAAAAGGAATTATATCCGTTACTATAGGATCAGAAAATACCTTAGAAGTTTCTAAAGCAGTTTTATAACTTTCGGCAACAGCCTTTTCCTTATCATTCTGATAATAGATGGCTGATCTATACTGATATCCTCGATCAGGCCCTTGTCTGTTAAGAGTCGTCGGATCTCCTGAGGCAAAAAACACTTGAATCAGTTTGTCATAGGAGATTATAGAAGAATCATAATAAACGACCACAGCTTCTACATGAGCAGTACGACCACTAGATACTAGATCATAACGAGCAGTACTTTCTTTGCCCTCGGCATAACCAGATACTACTTCTGATACTCCTTCTAGAGACTCATATATCGCTTCTACACACCAGAAGCAGCCACTGGCCAGATATGCCTTACTGAGACCTTCTAGTTCTTGAGAAACCTGAGGAGTGTTGTCCTCCAAGTTTACATTTTGGGTAGCATTTTGGCCACAGCTCTGTAAGAAAACCATAGCGGTAAATAATATTGGGAATAAATTCATAGCTCTGCTTCTTTTATTATTTAGATACATTGTTATCTAGATTTTGGCCTTCTTCGTTTTCCTCCTGGTCTCATCATCATTCCTTTATTACGAGATCCAGCCATCCTACTTACAACTTTATTTTGGCCTGATTGTTTAAGAGCTTGACCCATCATTTGTATTTGGTCTTTTATTTCTTGCTGAGTAATAGTTAGTTTTTGTGCTTCTCTATAGTAGTTTTTTGTGGCCTTCCAGTTTCCTTTATTGGCATTTATATTGGCCAGTTGTAGGAGTACCATTCCTCGCTCATTATCGGTAGGCAGGTCTAGTGCTAGAGCAGAGTTAAAGTGCTCCTCTGCCAGCTTATTGTCTTTTTTCTGAGTCGCTATCGTTCCCTTCATGATGTAGTACATCGCCCGGTTAGTAACATATAATAAGTTTGGAAATTTTGTAAGACCGAGTCTCTTCTCTGCTCCATCTATATCCATCTCTTGTACCAGCTTAGCAGTAGAGTTTACCGTACCTAGTAGGAAGTAGCTAGCGAGTAGGATAATCCCTATAAGAAGAAATGGAAAAGCATACCAGAACCCATAGATAAAACTTAGGGCTATCCCTCCGATAAGACAGAGTGCTATAAGTGTAAATTTTAAATATATATTTATCGTAAACATCTGATTCTATTTTGGCCCAAAATTAACTTAAAAACTCAAGTTCAAGTTCAAACTCAAGAATCAAATTCAAATTCAAAATAAAGGGCAAATTCAAACTCAAATGTCAAACTCAAATTCAAGGGAAACTCAAATTAAAATGCTTGATAGGTCAGAGCCCGTAATCCTTGCACTTGCACTTGCACTTGCACTTGACACTTTCTACTCTGCAATTCTATCTTGGTCACTGATGAGCATAAAATTTCCTTTTACCATAAATAGGGTAGCATTAGGGAAAACTCGTTTGAATATTTCGTCGTAATAAGACTGTGTTTTTGTCCGAGCAGATTCAGTTTCCCCCATACAGTTCATGATGAGGAAGCCTTTCGGCGAAAGCAAATCTCTCAACTCCTCCAGAAAATAGAGTTCCATCATATGCTCCGGAATCTCAAGACCTTTAAAAACATCCATGGCAATCATATCCCACTGTCTATCCGTCTGCATTATATAATGTGTGGCGTCGGCACAGATAACCTCTACATTTGACTCCAGTCTAGGTAAGGAGTAGGTACTTGCTAGATCGACGATCTCCTCATCTATTTCTACGGCAGTATAATTGTAAATCTTGTCTTCGACTTTTTCTAGTAGATATGGAATGCTGGCAAGACCTAGGCCGAGAACTAGGACTTCGTGTATCGGAGGATGAGCGAGGTCCATTTTTTCAAAGCTTACGCCAAAGTTGTCATACAAGTCGTCATAAGAATAGATGGCATCGTCGCAGCATAACTGTAGTCTGCCTCTGACTAGGAGTAGCTCGATGTCCTTATTATGAGTAGAAGAGCGATAGTCGAGCTCTATATCTGTAAAGTAACTGAAGAGCTTCTTCCACCATGGAATCTGGATGCCTAGCTTTCCCACTTGCGGTACTTACTGCTTTGCTCAAAAACGTTTTGAAGTATTTTCTCCTCTACCTCGTCGAACTCCTTTTTACGTCTCGCCATAACCTTAGTGGCTACTTCTTTTACCTTAGAAAATTTATAGGTTGTAAATCCTGATGCTCCTCCCCAGCTAAACGAGGGTATAAAGTTTCTGGGAAAACCACCTCCATAAACATTGGCAGATACGCCTACTAGTGTTCCTGTATTAAACATGGTGTTTATCCCGCACTTAGAATGATCTCCCATAATGAGTCCACAGAATTGTAAGCCTGTCGGCGAAAATCTACCTGCCTCATAGTTCCAGAGTTTTACCTCTGCATAATTGTTTTTTAGATTACTATTATTACTATCTGCTCCGAGATTACACCACTCTCCTAAGACAGAGTTGCCGAGAAAACCGTCGTGAGCCTTGCTACTGTATCCAGTCAATACAGAATTATTTACCTCTCCTCCGACCTTGCAGTATGGTCCTAGGGTAGTGGCTCCATAAATTTTAGCTCCCAGCTTGAGCACACTATTGTTACACATGGCCAGTCCTCCTCGTACGACGACACCTTCCATAATTTCTGCATCTTTTCCGATGTAGATCGGTCCACTGGAAGCATTGAGTATGGCACAGCTTACTTTGGCTCCAGCTTCCGCAAAAATATTTTCTACGGCTATGAGTGTATTTGTATCATTGAGTGGAGCAGATTCTCTGCCATCTGTTATGAGGTCAAAATCCTTCTGCAGCTCATCTTCATTCTTAGTAAATATATCATGAGGTCGCTCTATAAAGGAAAGCGGACCTGTGTAATCTGTAAAGTCAATCTTAGATTTATCATTGCCGTGGTAGGCAATTATATCGAGCTCAGTTCTCAGACCTTCTCCTGGAGCTAGAGCCATAATTTGCTCTAATATCTCAGCTGCAGGAAGTAAGCGACCGTTTATATTTAGATCTATAAAATCCTGATGAATTAAACGAGTATACTTTTCTGCGAGATAGTCTTCTGTACTATGAGAGGCATCTAAGCCAGTATATTTTTCCCACTTTTCTTGTATGGTAAGTATACCTACTCGTAGTGCTGCAGCGGGTCTGGTGTATGTAAGTGGAAGGAGATGATTTCTTCTATGATCATCAAAAAGGATAAGGTTTTTCATCGAGGCCAAGATACAAAAAAGCCTTCCCGACCGAAGTTGAGAAGGCTTATATATTTTCTTTTTAAAGAAGTATTATTCTGCAGCTTTCTCTTCTGCTGGAGCTTCTGCCTCTTTATCAGCAGCTCTCTTATTACCGAAGTTTCCGAATTTCTTCTTAAACTTATCGATTCTACCTGCAGTATCTACAAACTTCATCTTACCAGTAAAGAATGGATGAGATCTGTTAGAGATTTCTAGTTTTACCAGAGGATACTCATTTCCGTCTTCCCACTTAATGGTTTCTTTACTCGGAGCACAAGACTTAGTCAAAAAAGACTCATCTATAGAGATGTCTTTAAAAACAACTAGTCTGTAATTATCTGGATGTATCTCGCTTTTCATAGCATTATCATTTTAAAGGAGTGCAAAGATAGCTCATTAATAGAGAAATGCAATGATTTTAGGGGGTAAAATTAGCATAATTAGCTATAGCTTCTTAGCAGATGTAAGGAACTAAAAGGCTTCTTAAATTTGACTGCTTACGAGAGTGGAGTATAATATATACGGTGTTTAAGATTTAATGGGAAGGAAAATGATTATGAGTTGGCAATATAGCCATGTTTTATACCCAACCCTTTCTTCGCTAGAGCGAATTCATTCCCTTCCCTTGGCCAAGCTACCGTGTACACACATATTATTAATATTTGTAATATTATGTTTATAAACTTACACAGATGACTTATTCTAATAGCTG
>CAZDWO010000115.1:0-7896 GCA_964509175.1 uncultured Saprospiraceae bacterium | reverse complement strand
CTAGCTCTAGAGCAAAATCTGCTTCTGCCGTACATCCTCCATTATCTTCTACAGTCACAGAGTAGTTACCTACTGGTAAATCTTGAATCCTATTAGTCCCAAACTGATTTGTACTCCAGAAGTATTGATAATCTGGTTGGCCGCCAGTGGCAGTTATTTCTATCCTTCCATTCTGCCTATCAAAACATGTAGGCTCCATAACAACGGTAGGATCTATATTAATTCCATCTGCACTGGATAAGAATTGAACTACACGTGTAGTCATAGCTCCACTATCATCCGTTATTTCTATAATATACGTACCTCCAAACTCTAACATGCCTAGAGCCACATCTATACTAGAGTTTATATCTCCTCCATCCACTAGTCCACTACCAGAAGCTATTACTGTGCCTCCCTCTCTTACTTCCCAATCGTATGGCTCGACACCTCCACATACCGAGAAATTTAGACTACCATCTTGATTAGCCGTTGAACTAGGATTACACTGTCCTAAAATGATAGATAGGTTAGGACAATCTATTACTGTATTTACAGTATTGACATTACAATCAGGCTCCGTAAAACATATATCCGTAGAGGTAAAACCTAGGCCATACCCAATCTCTTCACAGTCCATCCCTATTATTGCCGTTTCTCCAGGTTCTCCGATTACTGTAAAACAAAGCTCAAAAAGTTGAGACCCATCAGCACAACATACCCCTTCTACATTATTATTAAAATAAACTAGCCTGATATTCCCATTGGTACAATTAAAAATATTAGGGTCTAAACCAGGAAGACAGTTTCCAACGCTTAAATTGGCCGGATTAGAACAATCAATAGAGAGAACAGAAGGATCATAGAATATATCGAACTGCATAGAAATGATGTACTCAAAGGTGGTAACATCAAAACTGGCACAGAAGACATCGCCTACACTAATATTTGCAGGAATGTTTATATCTATTACTAAATCAGTGTTAATATCCTCACACTCGATGTCAAAATCACATGGAAAATCCTGTGATATACCACTACTTATAACCGCCCAGACTAGGCAAACACTAATCAGAATTCTGTTCATAGACATATATAGAAAAAAAGTAATTTACAATCGCCTCATTATCAAGCACAAAAATATAAAGATTTTCCCCTTTTTAAACCACGACTGCCTTAAATAATTGAAACGCATGAAGTAGTGGTCTAAGTATAAATTATAACTACTAGATTACCTAAGTTTTTAAAGTGTTGCTTGGATAGATTTTTTTATTCCAACTAATATTTTCATGTAACCCTACTACCTTAAATAAACTAGTTTCCTTCTAAAACTCTGCATCTTTCTAAAAAACGTACATAGCTTTTACAAAAGAGTTTATGCTCCTTCCATTTTAAGGGAAGGCTGGAATGGGTTGAACAAGAAACGCTAGGAAACTAACACTTATATCCGATTTGTCTAGACCTTTCCATTATAAGAAAGCAATTGAAATTCGCTCGAGCGAAAAAGAGACAAGTAGGCATAAAAAAAAGCCCCATGACTTAAGGAAAACCATGGAGCTATATTTTTTTAAAAGAAGTAAGAAGTATTATACTCCGGTCGCTTTCTTTCCAGTACATTTTTTAGAGCACTCTTCTTTGCTCATTTTAGAACATGCTTTTTTCTCAGCAGCAGAACAAGCTTTTTTAGTGGCTCCCTCTGAAGTTTTGATAACAGAAGCATCAGAATCTGCAGCAGCATCTAGAGGAGATACATTTACAAATTTCTTAGAATCAGTACAGTACTTAACCTCATCAAAAGATACTTTTCCAGAAGCAGAACATACTGATTTCTCATAGTACGCTACACTTCCTGACTTGCTACATACTCTTTTTTCAATCATCTCATTTGCATTAGCAGCTTCGTCAGCTACCATAAAAGCAGATGCTACAGAAGTTCCCTCAGCAGATTCTACACTTGCAGTCTTAGCCTTAGAACAAGTCTTAGAACAAGTCTTACTACATGACTGAGCATTTACAGTTAGTCCAGCTACCATAAAGAAGGACATAAGGAATAATATTTTTTTCATTTTTATTGTGTTTACAATTTATAATACTACTAAAATACGTAATGTAAACGGCTCTGTAAAGGAGAAAGTATAGATTGATATAAAATTTCATTAGATATGGTAGTAACAAAGACCTTATGACAAAGTCTTTATACAGAAGCCTTATCTTTAGGTAACCATTTTAAGCTATAATTCATTACTTATGAAGTATTTAATCGTTTTATTGACCTCTATGATGACCTTATTTTCATGTAAGTCCCAGAAACCAGTAGTAATAGACGAGTATACTGGTCCTAAATTATCTTTTGGAACAGGAGGAGGATTTTCAGGTGCTACCATCGAGCATAGCATTTTGCCATCAGGCGAAGTGTTTGTAAAGAGCAATCGTATGAAGACCTATAATGTCACCAAGGCAATAGATAAGAAGCTCGCAGAGCAGATGATTCAGAATTTTACGACACTGGGTTTAGATAAAGAAGTGATAGATGATCCAGGTAACCTGTATTACTTTATAAGTATGGAAGAAAACGGAGAGATGCATAAGCTTACCTGGGGAGCCCTGAATCAAGAACCTTCCATGGCAGCAAAAAAATTCTTTATGACCCTGCAAGCAGTAGTCAAAGGAAGTGATAAGCCCACTAAATAAATACACACCATTTTTTACAGAAGCCTTATTCATTATGAGATTATTAGTAATTCTACTCTTATTTTTTAGCCAGTCAGTTTACAGTCAGCTAAAACCAGCCTTAGAAAAAAAAGACATCGGCCCTAAAACGATCGAGATGAATCTCGAGCATAAAAAAATCAAGCCAGCTGCAGATGTGGAAGAGTTTGATTATACAATAGAGAGAACCTTTGACTTAAAGTCAATGAAAGAACAACGCTTCGAGGTAAAGTCATGGGATGATGGTAGACCGATTTTTATAAAAGGAAGATTAGAGGAGTCTGCCTTAACGGCAAATGTAGAAGAGCAGGGAAGAGTATATCTGCATGCTCTATCTGATATATTATACATCGATGATACAGATGCAGAGTTAGTCCTAGTAGAATCTAAAGAAGATGAGATAGGAATGACTCATCTTAAATATAATCAGCACTATAAAGGCATACCAGTGCTAGGAGGCCAGTTTATCCTACATGAGAAAAACGGAATGATAAAATCTGCCAACGGATTTACCTATCCGACTCCAGAGGTTCAGAATCTAGAAGCTGGACTTACAAGAGAGCAAGTAAAAGAAATAATCACTACTGACGAACCGGAAAAAACAATTACTGCTCGTCAGTCAAGATTTATTCCACAGAGATGGAATATAGAGCAGGTAATTTATCATCCAGATCGGAATGTACCAGAGGCTCTTCTTGCATATCACGTAGAATACTTTTCTTCCATGATAGATAGATGGATTTATGTAATCGATGCATCTAGTGGTGCAGTATTAGAAAAATATAGTGGAGTATGTAAATTACATAATCATGGAATCCCTGCAGGTACAGAAGCTACTAGTGTAGCTCCTCCAGGAGGACCAGCGACCTCTACTGACCAGGACTTACTAGGTATAAACCGTACGATAAATACCTACGGTCAGACAGGTCAGTTTTTTATGATAGATGCCAGCAGACCGATGTATTCTCCATCTCCTCAGGGACTTTTTGAGAGCGAAGGGCTGATTGTAACCTTAGATGCTCAGAATACTTCTCCTCAGGGCAACTTTAATTTTACAGACATCACGTCTAGTAATAATAACTGGAATGATAGAACCTCAGTATCTGCACATTTTAATGCAGGAACTGCTTATGAGTATTTTAGACAGACACACAACCGTAATTCTATAAATGGACAGGGTGGTAATATAATATCACTGATACACGTAGCTGATGAAAATGGTCAGCCGATGGATAATGCATTCTGGAATGGTGCAGCTATGTTCTATGGAGATGGAAATCAAGCTTTCTTCCCACTTGCTCGAGGTCTAGATGTAGCAGGTCATGAGATATCTCATGGTGTGGTACAGAGTACGGCCAATCTAGTTTATCAAGGTGAGTCCGGAGCGATGAACGAGTCATTTTCAGATGTGTTCGGAGCGATGATAGATAGAGAAGACTGGCAGATGGGAGAGGATGTCGTAAACCCTCAGTTTTTTCCATCGGGAGCATTGAGAGATTTAGAAGATCCACATAACGGTGCTGCACAAGGAGACTTTAATGGTGGTTTCCAGCCTAAGCATGTAAACGAGATGTTTACTGGATCTGCTGATAATGGAGGTGTGCATATAAACTCTGGAATTCCTAATCATGCTTACTACCTATTTGCAACAGCTGTAGGTAGAGATAGAGCGGAGCAGGTATGGTATAGAGCACTGGATACTTATCTAACGGCTTCTTCTAGATTTATAGATTTACGTATCGCAGCGGTACAGGCTGCAGGAGATCTTTATGGTAATGCAGAAATACAAGCAGTAGAAAATGCAATGGATCAGGTAGGTATTTTTGATGGAGAAGGAGGAGAATATCAGGAGGATATAGATATAAATGAGGGAGAAGACTTCTTACTTATGACAGATATAAACCGTCAAGACATCTTTATCGCAAATCTAACCACTAATGATGTACTTCAGATATCTGATAAAGATCCTATCAGTAAGCCGAGCATTACTGACGATGGAACAGAAATCGTATTTATCGGATCTGATAACCTACTGCACTATATCTTACTAGAGTGGGATGGTAATCAGCTGGTAGATATACAGGAATCGATATTAGAAGATACTCCTGTATGGAGAAATATTGTGATATCGAGAGACGGAAGTAGAGTAGCAGGATTGTTTGATGATCTAGATCCTACCTTATGGGTTTTTGATTTTAACGTAGGAGCGTCTAACGAGTTTACACTTTTTAATCCTACTACAGCAAATGATGGGAGTACGACTGGAGAGGTACAGTATGCAGATGCTTTAGAGTTTGACTTTACAGGTAACTGGGTTATGTACGATGCTTTTAATAGAGTAACCGGTACTGGAGGTTCTTCTCTAGAATATTGGGATATAGGGTTTTTAAGAATATGGAATGAAGAAATAAACTCCTGGAGTCTAGGAGAGGTAAATAAACTGTTCTCTTCTCTTCCGACTGATGTAAGTATAGGTAATCCGACCTTTAGTAAAAACTCAAACTATGTAATTGCCTTTGATTTTATACAGGATGGCCAGTTTGCAATGCTAGGATATAATCTCGAGACTAATGAAGATGGCCTGATGAGGGAGCACGATGGTCCTGGATTTCCTTCTTTCTCTAGACTAGATGATGAATTAGTATATGATGATTTTACGACTTCTAACATAGGAGGTCTAGGATTATCTGTCGTCTCAGATTCTAAAATTACTGGTGGCCAGCATCAGAATCTAAGTACTGATTTTAGATGGCCTAGATGGTTTGGAAATGGAGATAGAGCGACCTCTAGTACTGTGGAATTAGAAACTGTTCTGACCGGTCTAAATATTTATCCTAATCCGACTGCAGGGAATCTTACTATAGATTTTGAGTCAGAGCAGAGAGATCAAATGCTGATAGAGATATTTGATTTGTTGGGTAAGAAAGTATACTCTACATGGGAGCCAGTGGCTCAAGGCCAAAATCAAATAAGAACAAATCTGTCACTAAATGCTGGACAATATTTGCTTAAGCTAAAGACTCAAGGCAAACAAGGTGCTTCAGTAATTACTGTGGCTAATTAATAAGAAAGTAAAGGAAAAGCGAAGCAAAAGCTGGATCAGTCTTCCATAACTAAGGTTCTAATCGTACGGTTTAGTTCGATAGGAGATATTGTATTATGCTCTCCAGTCATAAGATTGTGTAAAAAACAACTCGATGTAGAGTTGCACTTTATTACTAAGTCTCAGTATAGCAGTCTAGTTTCTAGTAATCCATATGTAGATAAACTATGGACGATAGAAAAGGAGATTACTGAGGTAGTGCCTAAACTTAGAAATGAAAACTATGACCTAGTTATAGACCTACATAAAAATCTACGATCCAAGAGGCTGATTCATAAGCTCGGAGTTAAATCCATAAGCTTCGATAAGCTTAATGTTCAAAAATGGCTCAGAGTACACACTCCCATAAACAGGATGCCTGATTACCATCTTATCGACCGATATCTGATGGCTCTAGAATCGCTAGGAATATTAGATGATGGACAGGGAATGGATTTCTTCTACCAGGCTGATGCCAAAAAACTTCTCAGCGACCATAAGTTAGAATCAGAAAAATACTTAACCATTGTTTTAGGAGCTACCTATCTCACTAAGAGAGTTCCAGATCATATCATAGAATATATATTAAGTAATTACAGAGATTATAAAATCGTATTACTAGGAGGTAAGGACGTAACAGACAAAGCAAATGATTTTAGTCAGAAGTTTTCCAAGCTTATAAATGCGACTGGCAAACTAAGTCTTCAAGAATCAGCAGCACTCATTGATAATTCTAAACTAGTCATATCCGGTGATACAGGAATGATGCATATTGCAGCAGCTCTCAAAAAACCTATCATAAGTATCTGGGGTGGTACACATAAAGACCTAGGCATGTATCCATATTATGGTAAGGCACATCCGGATAAAAATATACCCATTGTAAATTCCGATATCAGTTGCAGTCCATGTTCTAAAATCGGAAAGCATTCTTGTCCGAAGGGTCACTTTAAGTGTATGTTGGATTTAGATCCAAAAGTGGTACTTGAGTCAATCCTGAGTGTAGATTCATAAACTTATAAAATTGAAAAAGCTTTTTATTGTTCTTACTTTAGTCATCATCGGTATTTTGTTTCTAAAATTTGGAAGATCCGTATATATGCCTGTTGTCAATAAAATCAGTAAAAAAGAAACAGTAGAATCCATAGTAGATAGAGTAGAGCATGAGGTATGGAATAGGCTAGAGGAGAAACTAAATCTAGCAGGATATAAAATGGATTATCCACATAAAATAACCCTTATAGGTCTTAAGGAAGAAAGACTACTGCAGATCTATGCACATCATGAAGCAGGAATAAAACTCATAAAAGAATATCCACTCACCGCCTACAGTGGTACTTTAGGACCCAAACTAAAAGAAGGAGATAAGCAGATCCCAGAAGGAATTTACAAAGTAGAATATCTCAACCCCAATAGTTCTTATTACCTCTCAATTAAAATTGATTACCCCAATGATTTTGATAAACAGAAAACAACGATGTCTAATATCAGTGATATGGGTGGAGATATTTTTATCCATGGAAAAGCTGCAACCATCGGATGTTTACCCATAGGAGACATGGGAATAGAAGAAGTCTTTTTATTAACTTCTAAGGCTTACAATAATGAAATTCAGGTCATCATAAGCCCTAGAGACTTCCGAGTAAATAAAGAGTATCCCGAAATAGAAGGAATCGATTGGGAAGCAGAGCTCTATGATTATATAAAAGAAGAGCTGGAAAAGTTTCCTAGTGTGTGAATTCTAATAAACAATCCTTTTTGTAAAACAATAATCCATGACCACCCCAGAAAAAATCATCCAACAACAAGTAGAAGCATACAACGCTAGAGACATAAATAGATTTGCAGCCTGTCATGCTCTAGATATAGAATTATACAATCATCCAGAAACTAAACCCTTCTGTACTGGTAGAGAAAATCTAATAAAAATCTATAGCGATGTATTTAAGAATTCTCCAGAGTTGCATACCGAGATTCTTAATAGGATGGTTATGGATAATGTCGTAATAGATCATGAGCGAGTGACTGGTAGAAAAGGAGTAAATAGTCTAATCATCATAGCCATCTATGAGATAGAGGATGGACTTATTTCTAAGGCCAGGTTTATAAGATCTAAATAAATATAT
>CAZDWO010000114.1:0-7903 GCA_964509175.1 uncultured Saprospiraceae bacterium | reverse complement strand
ATAGAAAAGGGAACTTGAGCTACTGATACTGAAGTATTGTCACAACTTCCGTTAATGTCATATTGGTTTTTTCCTTGTAGGCAGTTTTGACCATCGTTTAATGAGAAGTTACAATAGGTGTTTATGGAAACTTGGTCACCTACACATTCTCTTACGAAATCTGCTTCTGCCTCGTCGGCACATACGTATCGGAGGGAATCGTTTGAAATGGAAAGTCCCGGCTGAAAACTAAAAATTGCATCTGTCTTCCAATCAGATATAAATCCATTTGCAATATTTATAAATGGTACTGTGGTAGAATTTAAGTCAATATGTTCAAGAATTGGGTTGTTGGATAAGTCAAGATAGTTTAACGAACAAACGTGACATCTGAAGTAATTCAATTTCAAATTCTGGGTTAAATCTATTTCGTTAAAGGAATTTCTAGAACAATCTAGAAATTCTAAATTTACGTTTTGAATTACATCTAATGAATTCAAATTATTAAAAGAACAATTTAGTTCTCTCAAGCTTAAATTAGGAGCAACATTTATTTCCGAAAGACCACTATTCACACAATGAAACTCAACGAGCATCAGGTTCTGAGTAATATCAATTTCATTCAAGTTGTTTTCATCACAATGAAACTTAGTTAATTTAGTGTTTTGTGTAACATCTATGTCAGTTAGCATATTGAAAGAGCAACTAAATTCTTTTAAATTTGAATTTTGGGTTACATCCAACTCTGTTATAGAATTATATGGACAATACAGCTCTTCCAAAAACAAATTCTGAGTCACATCCAATTCCGTTAAATTAATATTAAAGAACGGAATAGAAGAACATCTTAATTTTTTTAGAGCGGAATTATTGGTTAAATTTAATTCAACTAATTGGTTTAAAGAACATCGTAAATCTTCTAATTCCAAATTAAGGGTTACATCGAGCGTAGTTAAAGAATTAGAAGAACAATTCAAATTCTTTATTAACAAATTCTCCGAAACATTTAATTCCGTCAAGGAATTTATACTACAGTCCAAATCTTCCAAATTCAAATTTTGAGCTAAATTCAAATCGGTCAGGGAATTTTCTTTGCAACGCAGAACTTCCAAATTAACAAACTCTTCAATCCCTGTTAAATCCGAGATATCTTCTTTCTCAATATTGAGTCCTATGATTACCTCCGCCTCACTCACCTGTATCATCCCATCTCCATTAGTATCCACTCCTCCTTCTATAAGAGCAGCTAGAAAATTAGGGTCTGGAATATCGACTATCTGAGCGGTAAGAAAAGTGGGTGATAGGAATAGGAGGAAAAGAAATAATCGTTGCACTGTTATAATTTTGTTTTAAGATAAGGGTTTTTAAAGTGGTTATTGCTTAGCAATGGTACTTTTTTCATCTGAATCAGAGAGAGATTTATTTTTCAAATACTATATAATTCTCTTAAGGGTGCTTGTTCATTTCTTCCTATGATGAAGAAACGAACCAAAGACCTGCCTGCCGGCAGGCAGGAATCATGTCGCTCAAATTGCTATACTACTCATGCCACTCCCGCCAACCCACTTGTGAGCGACGGGCTCGGCTTCTTTTGTTCTAGTTAAAATGAAAAACTTTGAATATAGAATATGATTTGGAGCTCTAAAGAAGGCACTCTATAATCTGAGCAATCCATAAATCAGTAAAATCCGTGATGCAGACAAAATAATCCCCTATTTTTGCACAAATCAAAAAATCACCATGCGTACTACCCTATTATTATTTTTTGCTCTATTTCTTTTTGGATGTAAATCCACTAAGGATGCCATCGTAAATGCTCCTGTCGTAGAAGAAAGAATGCTAGATACACTCAGCGTTACTGCTCCTAAAAAAGGATCTGATGGAGAACATACTCTTCCAGTTTTTAATGCTTCTGCAACACGGACTATGGACCTGATTCATACCTCACTTGATTTATCGTTTGACTGGACTAAGCAGCATGTGATGGGAAAGGCAGAGCTTACTCTTAAGCCATATTTCTATGATACAGATATTGTAGAGCTCGATGCTGTGGGTTTTATCATTCATGATATCAGCTGGAATGGTCAAAAGCTGAAGTATGATTATGACCAAAAAGATCTTACCATACAGCTGGGAAGAACCATCAGTAGAGATAATCTAATCAAATTAAAAATCGATTATACGGCTCGTCCAGAAGAAAACCCTCAAGGCGGTAGTGCTGCCATTACTTCTGATAAGGGACTCTTTTTTATAGATCCTTTGGGCACCGACCCATCTAAACCTACTCAAATATGGACGCAGGGAGAGACGGAAAATAATAGTCGTTGGTTTCCGACCATCGATAAGCCCAATGAGAGATGCTCTCAAGAAATAAAAATAACAATAGAAGACAAGTATGCTACCCTATCAAATGGAAGGCTGGTCTCTTCTAAAAAGAATGGTAACGGTACACGTACTGATCACTGGAGTCAGGAGAAGCCGCATGCTCCATATTTGTTTATGTTGGGTATCGGAGAGTTTGCAGTGGTTAAGGATTCCTGGAAAGGAATGGACCTTATGTATTATGTAGAGCCAGAATATGAGGCTGATGCCAAAATGATTTTTAATCATACCGCAGAGATGCTCACTTTCTTCTCTGATATGCTAGACTACCCATATCCGTGGGACAAGTATGCACAGCTAATCGCCAAGGACTTTGTGTCTGGTGCGATGGAAAATACAGGAGCTGTAATCTTCGGTGATTTTTGTCAAAGAACGACTAAGCAGCTCGTAGACTCTGACAATGATTATATCGTTGCTCATGAGATGTTCCACCACTGGTTTGGGGATTTAGTTACCTGTGAAAACTGGGCAAATCTTACGATGAACGAGGGATTTGCAAACTACTCAGAGTACCTATGGTTTGAACATAAGTATGGGTCTAATAGAGCAGACTCACATCGTGATAATGAGCTAGGAGGTTACCTAGGTTCACTCCAGCGAGGTGGAGCTCATCCACTTATTCATTACGGATATGATGATAAGGAGCAGATGTTTGATGCTCACTCTTATAATAAAGGTGGTCTGGTATTACATATGTTACGTGGTCTAGTAGGCGACGATGCTTTCTTTGCCTCTTTAAACAAGTATCTAACGGATAATGAATATTCTGATGTAGAAGCAGATGAGCTGAGACTGGCTTTTGAAGATATTACTGGGAAGGATCTGATATGGTTTTTTGATCAGTGGTATTTCTCTGCTGGACATCCACAGCTTGAAGTAGACTTTAAGCATGACGGTTCTGCTCTCAGCATCGATGTAAAACAAAACCAAGATGCAGATAAGTATCCTGCTATCTTTCAGTTGCCTACAACGGTAGCGATATACGACAAGTCTGGAAAAGCAAGCTTCCATGACATAACCATAAACCAAAGAAAGCAATCCTTTTCTATTCCTTACTCAGGAGATTATGCCTGGGCAAGTATAGATGCTTATGATAATATGCTTGCTGAGATTACAACTAATCTATCTGCTGAGCAGTACGGCTATCAACTGAAGCAGTCTCCTAATTTTAGAGATAAGTTTGCAGCCCTTAATAACCTTGGTGAGGATGCTGCTGCCAATGATTTATATGCCAGTGTCCTCCCAAATGGCTATCATAGAATAATAGCTAGAGCCATGTCCAAACTTCCGGCTGATGAAAAGTATCGTTCTCTAGCAGAAACTGTAGTTAAAAATCACAAGCACAGTAATGCCCGTACCTCAGCCATAAACTATCTAGCTGGGCTTACGCCAAATGCAGCAAACTCAGCAGGCATCATAAGTCAGATGAAAGGAATTATAAAAAATGATCCTTCCTATCGTCCTGCAAATGCAGCTCTATCTTATATAAATAAGCTAGACCCTGCAGAAGGAATAAAACTTACAGAAACTCTTAAGGACAATAAAGAAGGAGCCTTTAAAGCGACCATCGCCGATATCTATATGTCTTCTGGGGATAAGAAGTATGTGCCTATTCTACTAGATGATCTGGAAGAGACCAGAGCAGTAGAGTTCTACTTTGCAAGTCAGAAACTGTTGCCTTTCTTAAAAGAACAAGACACAGATGCTAAACTAAGAGCAGCACAGATTTATCTAGATCAGTCTAATCATGATGGACCTCCGTTTGTAAAATTTGTAGCTAAGGCTGCTGCAGAAGAATTAAACACCTCTCTAGGAGATGAGGTCAGTGATGAGATAAAAAATAAGTTTGCAGAGATAATAGGTGGATTTGTAATGCCTGAGTAAGGATAGAAGCATACCTATTTAAAGATTTTTAGAAAGGCTCAGCAGATTGTTGGGCCTTTTTAAATTCCTGATGTTTATGGCGACTAAATGGCTAATATTTTAGAAGATTTTTTAAAAACTATCTTATGTTTATAAAGTCCATCTATTTTATCATTATGAAAAACATTTTATACCTTTTTTTCTTTTGTCCTTTTATATTTAGCTGTGCAGATGATGAGGCTACAGCAAAACTTGATATCCTATTTAATATTTCTGAAGAGCAATTTGCAAAGCATGAGTTATTCAGACAAGTTATTTCTGACATAGATACCTTCGGCCAGAATGGTGAGAGTCTCGATAGTTTTATGGTTCAGATAATTACTTTGGATAATGAGGTAAGTGATAGTGTACACATAGATGCGTTTGGTGGTATAGATGTCTTAGTGGGAGATATTCTAATACTCGAAAATGAGCGACTCAGTTTTTTAAATTCTGCAGACCTAATAGAATTGGGTTTAGATGATTTTGGCGAAAGTTTCAATTACTTAGTTTTTAGAAAGTATGATGGAGATTATTTTAGTGCTGCTAATGTCTATGCAGATATCGACTCCATTTCTCTGAGAGATGGTTTTATGCAATTAGAGATTCCTGCCTTTAATCCAGAAGTTACTTTAGAATTGCATGCGTTTTAAGCAAACATACTTTAAGATATTTAGAAAGGCTCAGCAGATTGTTGGGCCTTTTTATTTTCATTTCTATTTGTTAAATAAAGTGATTAAATTAAAGTCTAAACTACACCCATGGATAATTGTACCATCTACAGTCATAATTTAAACTTTGATAAAGTATCAGAAATCGTAAAATCTAGTCTACCCAAAGCGAAGGTAGAAGTGCAAGATGGAGGAATGCAAAAGTCTCTAGTGGCAAACATAAAAGGAGGTTTTTTCGGTAAGGATAAGAGCCTTAAAATAAACTATCGCCAGAGAAAAAATCCGTCCTATAAACTCGATCAGGTAGAATGTGGGTTGACCCAAAATCTAGCAGGTATGACAAACTTTGTACAATCCATTCCTGCTCAAAATAAAGAGGTCCAAAATAAATTTCTCCATAAGGTCATGTCTGCCAATTGTGAGATGGCCTATATGGTAGAACCCAAGATTTCTGGCGAATTTGAAGCTGCTCTCCGTAAAATAGTAACAGAGCTAGATGGATTTATTTTTGCTCAGCCAAATCAACTATTTAATAAAGCACAGGGACAGCACTTTGTAGATAAGGACTTAAATCTAATTCTGGATACTCATGGAAACTCAGAAGTCAGCGATGTAACGGTAAATGTAGATGCTAAATATCATGATCAGCCAGCAGAAGACTACAAATCAGACCAAATAGAAAGAAAGGCTGCCTCTGAAGCCTTCCTAGAAAAGCATGGAGTAAAGGTCAATAAAAATCTACCCTGCTCTCCGTCCATAGAAACTGTCCAACTCAGAACTGTCAAAGAAGTTATAGACAGAGCCTATGCCTTATTGGTAACTGCAGTAAAAGGAGAAGGCATAGAACAAGAGCATCTCGTAAAAACCGTCGCTGCAAAAAACATAACATCCTTCTCTCCCAAAGAAGAATATGTCTACAATGCAGAAACACTCACTGATCAAGAAAGAGGCTATGCCAGCTGGAGATACGAGAGCCTGTATGTCATACTTTGGGCTCTAGGCAAAATGGAGGATCTAACCTACCCTAGCGATATCTGTGATGTAAAAACCATCGTAGGAAAAATATTCGAACCAAGCAGAGCAGATTTTGAAGCTTCCGTAAAGCTAAGATCTAAGAAAGAAGTCCTAAACGAACTAGATAGAATCTATAGAATAAACTGGGCCTGTGTAGATGCCAGAATAAAAAACCAAGAAGTCGCAGGAAACGTAAATCCCAGCGTCGTCTATGAGCGACACTATGCTCTCAACTGGCTCACAAATCATCAAAACCAAGACTGGGACAACGTAACAACCAATACCTAAGAACTCAACAAAAAACTAAAACCCAACCCTATGAAACTAGGAAACTTCTCCGTCAGCCTTAGCGTAAAAGACATCCATGCCTCCAAAGCCTTTTACGAAAAACTAGGCTTCACAGTCTTTACTGGAGACATAGAAAAAAACTTCCTCATTCTAAAAAATGAAGGAGTCATTATAGGACTCTTTCAGGGCATGTTTCCAGATAACATCATGACCTTTAATCCTGGCTGGGACAGTAATGCTCAGAAGCTTGATGAGTTTAAGGACGTAAGAGATATCCAAAAATCTCTAAAAGCAGATGGTGTAAAACTAGAAAGCGAGGCGGACGAGTCTAAAACGGGACCAGCAAGTTTTGTGGTTTTAGATCCTGATGGGAATTCTATTTTGTTTGATCAGCATGTGTAGGGTTATCAATAGTGCCACTTGTTTTAATTTTTACAAATATTTTCTTTCAAAATCAGTTGTTACGTTCCGAAATCTATCCTTAAGATGAGGATATATATCCACTAAGAAATATTTTTCTTTTTGAGAGTGGTAGATGTTTTGATAAAGGCGAATTATATCTTCTTTATATTGAAGTCTTGATTTAACATTTCTGTTGCCATGCTGTTCTTCATGTTTTTTAGCTAGTTCAATCAAATAATGGCGAGCTTGTCCATTTTCAATCTCGTATAATACTGAATCCCAAATTCTCTGAAACATAAAAATGCAAGAGTCCACATGAAACGGTACAGGTCTGTCATTGTTCTTTAATTTCATGTAATTGAAAAGCTTCTTTAATATCGAAGGTAGTCAGAAATATTTTATAGAAATTGGCAAGGTGGTTTTCTAAAACATCTTCATTTATAGTGGTTGAAGGTCCGAACATGAAATGAAAAGGAGATTTTTCTTTGTTATATAGCCCAATTCCGAAAGATCCACTGCAAGAGGCGAAATTTAAAATTAAATTGTTTTCAGTTGAAATATTAAGTTCTAAAATTGGGTTCATAAGTTCCTCCCACGTGATGAAATCATCTATTAATTTGAGACCATCTTCATTACCATGTGATGCAAAATGTATTATTGGGAATAGTTTCTTTCTGCTTTTAGATAAGATATTTAGAGAGTGAACAAGTTCCTTCTTGTTTTTGACTGATACGTATTTGTGGTTTAGTGCTTTTTCTAAGCATTTTGATTCAATTTCTTCTCTGTAAAGTTTTTTGGTCGAATTAGGGTTGGCAAGAGATTCTATGAAAATAACAGAATTCACTTTTATTCTAGCAGTGGTTTTCAACTCGATCTTTTTGAATTTCATTATGTCGAATTATGAACGACTATTCCATTAGTTAAGCGGACGTTGTACTTCCGCTTTTTTTTAATAAAGTTATTCAAAATAGACAGAGCCTGCTCCTTTACATCCTTTTATAAATTCCATTTGGTAACATTCTCAATATTGTAGCGACTATCCACCATCTTTTAGTAACGTATCCAATTCCTTTTTTCCTTTTTATAATTCCAAAAATCTGTTGGGTAGCTTTTTCTTTTGTTGCAACCCAAAATTGACCTTCTCCTTTTGCCATATCTGTATCTACAAACCCTGGTCTTATGTCCGTTACGTAAATTGGTTTTTTTGTTTTAAGGAACCTCTATATACCTAAGGCAAAATAATTTGTAAATTGAGTTATGCGAAT
>CAZDWO010000113.1:0-7939 GCA_964509175.1 uncultured Saprospiraceae bacterium | reverse complement strand
AGCCCTACATAGCCCATTTTCAAATTCTCAAATTTCCAAATTGAACAAGTCCTACGTAGCCCATTTCCAAATTTCCAAATTCTCAAATTTCCAAATTGAACAAGTCCTACGTAGTCCATTTCCAAATTCTCAAATTTCCAAATTGAACCCATCCTACTTAGCCAATTTACACATTTCCAAATTCTCACATTTACACATTAGAGCAAAGCGACCTAAAACCATCCCGCTCCCAGTCCTTCTCTAAACGGCCAAGGAATAGCAGCCAGAATGAGTAGCAAAGCAATCCCATAAAAGATAGTAATTCTCTTATGCTTAGAAGCTACAATTGCTGCTCTCTTACTACGAGCATAGCCTAGGGTAATCAGGAATAAAGCAATAACCATCAGCAATACATGCTCCATTCCGAAAAATCTAAACACTGGATTTTTTATCCATCCTTCAGAAAACTGAACCTTAGGGCTGATAAATAAAAGTATAAGTCCGAGTAGAAACTGTACATGAGTAAAGGTCATGGTAAACAGATAGGTTTTCATATCGCTAGCTGTAAACTCACTGTTAGAGCGTTTTGTAATACTATTGTAGATAGACACTAAGAGAAGTATAAGGATAACCCATCTTAATCCTGAATGAGCATGTTGTAGTAGTTGGTACATTTTATTTTTTTGGTTTGTTTTTAATTGATGTATTTATCGATTGTAATTAGAGTTTCATAAATCTTTTGAGCCCTCTGAAGTTTTCTCCTTCTATTTCTAGGATATACATTCCGGTCTGTAGCTGGCTTATATCCATCGTATTTCTAGCACTAGAGCTAATCATTTTGCTTACTACTTTTCCATCTAGATTGAGTACTCGATAGACGGAATAAGAATTGGCAAGAGCCGGATCCATATCAACTTTTAAAATATTCTCTGCTGGACTCGGGTAGATAGAAAACTGATCATCGGCAAGCAAATCATCTGTACTAGAAGTAATACCTCTGAAGAAGAAGAAAAATTGTAGAGTAGTACTCACCGCTGGAATCACACAGCCTTCATGGTCCTCAGTATCGCTCAGGTTTGTGGCCAAGGTATTTATAGCACCATTGGCATTCATCACTGTATCTGCTCGAGTTGCGTTTTTATAGGTCACCTGATCATCACCTTTACAGTAATACATCCTAGTAAATGCTTGTGGAGCCCAGTCATAAACGTCATTATCTGCCAGTGCTACAGATAGCGGATGAGTAGGATCATTTTTCATGCTTTCTACGATATTATCAAACATCATAAGTCTAGGAACAGATTGTCCTTCGATTTGATTTAATCGGTCGATAAGGATATCATTTAAATCAAAAAGACCGATTTCCTCTCTTTCAAATCTTCTGATATCGTCTATATATTCTGGCTTAAAAATATCTTCTAGTTCTATATCTTCCAGTAATTCTGGATAGGCGAGTTTATAGGATATAGCTACATTGGGCAGATAGCCCACAAAAAAGTATTCCTCATCTCCTAGCGTAAAATCTATCATCTCTTCTGAGATACTATACGGCCCTGACATCGGAGCAGCGGCTATTACATCGAACTCGTCACTATGGTTAGTCTCGACCTCTCTGTGTAAGGCCATGGCAGCATGTCCACCTTGTGAGTAACCTGTTATAAAGGTCCGTTCGTTCCAGTGGAAGTCTATGTCATCAGTTTCTATTTGTATCACAGCTCTCATCATATCTAGAGCTGCAGAAGCCTCAGTATCAGCATGTACGTATGGCTGGAAACCTCGAGCCTCTCCTACACCTAAAAAATCTGGGCACACAGTTATATACCCAAAACTGCCAAATATCGTAGCCAAGCTTACATCAGCAGCTACTAGATTAGACATAGCAGTATTTCTATCATTTATGGTTCCATGCTGATATACTAGCATCGGATACTGATTAGAATTGTCTATCGGGAGTACGATTAATCCAGAAGCCGTGTCTAGTACACCATGAACATCTGGTGTAGTATAAGTAAGTTTATAAAATGCCACATCAAACTCCGCAGGAATCCCGAATTCTGCCTCTATATTGGCAGCGGTTTCTTCTTGTAAAAATTCTACAGATATTGGATTTTGGGCGAAAGCCGAAGAAATAGAAAGAAATATGGCTAGAATGAGGTACGAACAGCGTTTAACAGACTTCATGATTATGTCTTTTTCTTTGATTTAGAGTTGGAAAGTTATTTAATATAATTTAAAACAAGGACAGAATATATATTTTTGTGCACCTGTGATAAAAACCTATATGCTGAAACAATACTTCCACATCCTTATTATTGCCATTTTTATAACCAGCTGTGTACCCGCTTTTGAGCGAAACAACGACATGGTAGAGGTCAGCCTAGAAGATAATGAGGTTAGAGAGCTTTTTAGACTGCAGGATGAGCAGAAGATAGATAGTCTATATACCTTCTTTAATGATCGTCGAGCGACCAGTGCATATCTGTCTACAATGGCCTTTGCATCGATATTGGCAGAGGAGTCCATCGATTCACTGATAAGCCAGCTAGACAACCCTAATCTAGATGTACGAGCGGCAGCAGCCTTTAGTCTAGGACAGTTAAAAAATGCTAAAGCAGAGGGTCCACTTATCGAAGCCTTTAAAAACAAGGATACTCTAGACATAAATAATAACTCCAATGCAAACATTCTAGAAGCCATCGGAAAATGTGGTGGAGAGGGTATGCTTAATGCCATGTCGACTGTATCTACTTACGTAAAGTCGGATACCATGCTTCTCCTCGGTCAGGCTAGAGGAATCTATCGATATGCTTTGAGAGGAATTACAGTTCCTGCAGGTACAGAGCGTATGATTACTATGGTCCTAGATGAGACCTATCCTAGCGAGGCGAGACTGATAGCTGCTCATTATTTGGCTAGAGCCAAAGAAATAGATATAGAGAAACATAAGTTCCAGCTCGTAAAATTCCTAACCAGCGATCCAGATCCCAATATCCGTATGGCTATTGCTCGTGCCATGGGAAAAACCACAGATCTAGAAATACATTCTTATTTGTTAAATCATCTCTCATTAGAAGAAGACTATCGTGTAAAGGTCAATATCATTAGAGCCTTGGAAACTTTTCCGCAAGAAAAATCTATAGAAGCCATCCTCGCTTTACTCAATGATAAAAATCCTCATGTAGCTGATGCAGCAGGAAATTTTCTGATAAATAATGGATCTCCAGCTGAGGCAAACTATTATAAAACCCTCATAAGCGATTCTCTATCCTATGCCGTAAACGGTAAGTTGTATGAGGCAGTATTAAAGAACCTACCACACTACTTTGTAAATACTCGTAAGAAGCTAGAGTCAGACATCTTAGAAAAAGTAAAAGATGGAGAATCTGATCAGGAGAAGATTGCTTACATCAGAGCACTGGCTCATAATCCGAGATCATACACAGCTCTAGATAAGCTTATAAAAGAGACCAAGAGTGAACCTGTAGCAACAGCCTCAGTAGAATCTATCTATGGACTCCTGAAGAGTGAACACTTTATCAAAACCTTTAAAACTGCCCATGTCAGAAGAAGGAAGGAAGTAGGAGACATCATTATAAAACTGCTTGATAATGGAGATTCTGGAGTCTCTGCCGTAATCGCAGATATGATTATCGACCCAGAGACCAGCCTATCAGGAATCATTTCTGAGATACAGTATCTACAAAAAGCCAAAGATGCTCTCACTTTACCGAGAGAGATAGAGACCTATAATAAGTTACAAGAAGCAATAAGTATCCTCTTACAAGAAGAGTTTACTCCTAAAAAGGTGGAGTATAATAATCCCATAGACTGGGCAGTAATAGAAGGGGTTACGGATAGTAGTATGTGGACGATAAAAACTAGCAAAGGAGATATCTCCTTTAACCCTTATCCAGGATCAGCTCCTGGCTCTGTGGCCAATTTTAAAAAGCTAGCGGATTCTAATTTTTACGATAAAAAAATCTTCCATCGAGTCGTGCCTAATTTTGTTGTACAAGCAGGTTGCCCGAGAGGAGATGGATATGGAAGTTTGGACTATTCGATTAGATCAGAATTTGCTAATGAGTATTATAATGATGAGGGATACATAGGAATGGCCTCGGCTGGTCCTCATACAGAAGGAACACAATTTTTTATAACGCACTCGCCGACACCTCATCTAGATGGGCGATATACTATTTTTGGAAAAGTGGATGACGGGATGGATGTAGTACATACTATTCTACCTGGTGACCAGATTTTAGACGTAATAACCAACTAATGAAAAGAACTCCTCTATATGATAATCATGTGGCACTAGGTGCTAGAATGGTAGATTTTGCAGGATTTGAGATGCCTGTATATTATAGAAACATACGAGATGAGCATATGGCTGTAAGGAGCAATGCTGGAATGTTTGACGTGTCCCATATGGGTGAGTTTATCGTAAAAGGAAAAGAAGCTCTGGATCTAGTCCAAAGTATAAGCTCTAACGATGCCAGTAAATTAAATCCAGGAGATGCTCAGTACACTTGCATCCCTAATGATACAGGAGGAATCGTAGACGATATGCTCGTCTATCGCCTCAGCCAAGACCAATGTAGCGAAGGAGAAATGGCCTTTATGCTAGTCGTCAACGGAGCCAATATCCAAAAAGACTGGAACTGGATTTTAGCCAAAAATACCTTCGATACTAGGCTTATAGACATATCGGATAAAACTGGATTACTCGCTGTACAAGGACCCAAGGTAGTAGAACTCCTACAGTCTCTTACAGATACAAATCTTAAAGATCTGTCCTATTACACTTTTACCAAAGGAACCTTTGCAGGGATAGAAAATGTACTAATCTCAGCGACTGGTTATACTGGTTCTGGAGGGCTGGAACTCTATGTAGATAGTGATAAAACCATCCAGTTATGGGAAGCCATTCTAGCTCTAGATGGTAACATACAGCCTGTGGGCTTAGGAGCTAGAGATACGCTAAGACTAGAGATGGGATTCTGCCTTTATGGAAACGATATAGACGATACGACTTCGCCACTAGAAGCAGGTCTAGGCTGGATAACCAAGCTTAAAAAGAAAAGTGAATTTTCCTCTCAGAATATCATAAAAGCTGCAAAAAGTAAAGGACTCAGAAATAGACTCGTTGGATTTAAAATAGACGACCGTAGAGTACCGAGACAAAACTATCCGATTTTCGATATGGATATGAACCCTATAGGTAGAGTTACTTCTGGTACGCTTTCTCCTTCTCTAGAGCATCCTATCGGAATGGGATATGTAAATACTGCTTATCGCAAAAAAGGAACAATCCTTAAAATACAGATGGGTAAGAAAATTATAGAAGCGGAAGTATGTGGATTACCTTTTGTACAGATATAACACAAAAAAAAGAGGCCTTTTAATGGACCTCTGATGAATAGTATTATCTATTCGTAAATGAGTGGTAATTGCGGTTACCCTTTGTTTTGATAACCTCAAAATAGGAAAAATTATACTAGAAGTTTAGATTTTAAGGATTTAAATAGGACTATGCTTAAAGTCCATACTTTTGCAATCAGAGAAATTCCATAGTGGAGAAAAAAGAAAAGAGTTTAGACTGGGTATTACTGAAGCGGGTTTTGGCTATGGCCAAACCTTACAAGGGTATTTTTATTGCCTGCCTAGCTCTTGCAGTTATCTCTGCACCACTTAATGCACTGAGACCTTTTCTGATACAGCGTATGGTAGATGATTACATCTATAAGTTGGACATGGATGGCATTCTTAAAATTGCAGCTATATACATGGTCGTTGTTCTGGCCATAGTTATTATGAGGTACTTTTTTATTTATACTACAGCCTTACTCGGACAGTCAGTAATAAAGGACCTGCGAGTCAAAGTCTTTAAACATATCAGCCGTCTGAATCTTAGCTACTTTGACCGTACTCCGATAGGTACTGCGACAACTAGAACTATAAATGATGTAGAGCGGATAAACGATGTGTTTGCACAAGGAGTCATAACGATAATAGCAGATCTGCTCTCAGTGGTAGCAGTCTTATCCATCATGTTTTATACCAGCTGGAGACTGACATTGATTTGCTTACTGATGATGCCTTTCCTAGTTATCGCTACCTATGTCTTTAAGGAAAAGGTAAAAGAGGCCTTCGGTAGAGTAAGAACTCAGATATCTAAAATGAATGCTTTTCTACAGGAACGCATCTCAGGTATGAGAGTCATCCAGATATTCAATGCTGAGGAACAAGAAAGAAAAAAGTTTAGAGGAATAAACAGAGATTATACTCAGGCAAATCTAGATTCCATTCTTTACTATGCTGTATTTTTTCCAGTGGTGGAACTGATTTCTGCCATTGCTCTTTCTTTGCTGGTCTGGTGGGGTGCAGGAGCCTATCTAGATGGCATGGTAAGTTTCGGAGCTTTAGTGGCTTTTCCGATTTACCTCAATATGCTTTTTAGACCTGTAAGATTATTGGCTGACAAACTCAATACTTTACAGATGGGTCTCGTAGCCTCAGATAGAATTTTTTCTGTCCTCGATGACGAATCTCTGATTTCTAACGAGGGTAGTGTAAGTGATAAAGTGATTCAAGGTCATGTCGCTTTTGAGAATGTCACCTTTGCCTATGATGGAGTAAACGATGTCCTAAAAAACATAAATTTCCAAATCGAAGCAGGGGAAACCCTAGCTGTAGTAGGAAACACTGGCTCTGGAAAAACCACCATCATAAATATCCTCAACCGTTTCTATCAGCTCAAAAACGGAAGTGTAAAAATCGATCAAGTAGACATCCGAGATTACGATCTAAATTTTCTACGATCTAAATTGTCCATGGTGTTGCAGGATGTATTCTTGTTTGCCGGATCGATTGTCGATAACATCAGACTGAGAGACGAGAGCGTCACTACAGAAAAAATTATTGCCTGTGCTAAGATGATAGGTGCTCATGAGTTTATAGAAAAAATGCCTGGAGGCTATGACTTTGTAGTTACAGAGCGAGGCTCTAATCTATCGATGGGTCAGCGGCAGTTGATCTCTTTTGTAAGAGCACTGGTCTTCGATCCAGAGATACTGATTCTTGATGAGGCAACCTCTTCTATAGACACTGAGACAGAAGCCATCATCCAGTATGCCATCGAGAAACTGATAGAAAAACGTACCTCCATCATTATCGCTCACAGATTATCGACCATACGTAATGCTGATAAGATCTTGGTCCTACGAGATGGAGAGATTATGGAACTCGGCAGCCATGATGAGTTGCTTAAGATAGAAGATGGAATCTATAGGCAGATGTATGAGATCCAGTTTCAGGAGTCGGCGGCTTAAATGTTCTCCCCAAAGAAAATACTATCTATCATCACCCCATGATAAAAGGTAAGTAATACAGAACCTATTAATCCAAACAGAAAGAAACCGACAGATATAAATATGAATCGTTGTTTCTTAGAAATTGTTTTTCCGATATAGTATAAGTCCATGGTCATTTCCTCATAGATAGTATTTCCACTATTTAGAATCCGTTGCATTTCTTCTTTGTATTCTTCAATGGATAATTTGCTAATATTACTGCCATAAAGACTTCCTTTGTAATCATCGGAAGATTTGAGAGAACTATACTTATGAGGTAGCATAGCCAGCAGGGCAAATATCATTGATATCATTCCACAATTAAGAAGTATTCTGGATCCTAGTTCTAGTATATGTTTTTGTTCTTCAGGAGCCATATAGACGACTGCCATAAGTAAAGAAATGATGATGGAATTTACAGTTAATATAATGCTGGCCTTATTGTCGATCATGCCTAGCAAATTATAATGATTCCGAGATAAGGTTCTAAACAAGGTCTGTGTACCACGTGGGTCATACTTGTTTAACTTGGCTTTTCCCTTATCAATCGATTCCTCGTTTTTTGACTTTTTCTTGCTCATAGATTAATTCTAAGATAGAGTAATTAA
>CAZDWO010000112.1:0-8456 GCA_964509175.1 uncultured Saprospiraceae bacterium | reverse complement strand
GTTAAAGGAGCGTTAAAGGAGTCTTATATTTTAGTTACTCCTCAGTCTTTCTCCAGAAATTATTGCTGCGATTTACATCTGCTAGTCTTAATGATGGGTCTACTGTTACAGCAATTATTTCTTTTCCCTTAGTACTTATCTGTAATGAGTAAGCAGGATTTGTCCATGGCCAGTCTTCTACAATGGTAGTTTTTAATCCTTCGTAATCGTATGATTTATTTCCTCTCATTATTCCTAATGGAATATTAAATATCTCCTGACTGCCATCTTTATATTCAACTAATATATCTAAGGGCATCGGCATATATTCTTCTTTAGATAGGAAAATAAGTCCTTCTTCAAACTTTGAATCTTGGTTAGCAAGGAAGACTGCATAGTCGATTTTGTGAGTAGTATTTATCCAGTATTCTCTATACCAGTCTAATTCTAGTCCTGATACTTTTTCTGCCACTCTCATAAAGTCTACGTCAGTTGGATGCTTAAATTTCCAATCGTTATAATAACGTAAAAGGGTTTTATCAAAATGCTTTTTACCTATTATGTATTCCAGTTGTTTTAAAAATACCTGCCCTTTTGTATAAGAAGCTACACCATAAGCACGGTTGGTAACATAGTGATCTGCATGAGTGCTTAGTGGCTCGTCATTGTTAGACATTGCATGGCTCACATATCCGTCATAGGCAGACTGGAAAGGGTTTTCTTGAGGAGTTACTGCTCCTAGCATGCCTTTCTCTCTGAGGTAATTCATAGTTTCGGTTGTACCGAAAGAAGTGAAACCTTCATCCATCCACGGGTACAAGGCCTCATTAGTTGCCAGTACCATCTGATACCAGCTATGCATCCACTCGTGTACTGATACACCTACTAGGCTTCCTAGACTTCTTTTACCTGTGATAAGTGTTGCCATAGGATACTCCATACCGCCATCACCACCTTGTATAAATTTATATACCGGATACGGGTATTTTCCATATCGCTTATTCATAAATCCGATGGCCTCATCCATAATGCCTGGAAGTTTTTTCCAGTTCTCATCTAATTCCTCGGAGGACTGATAGAAGAATTCTAGGTCGATTCCTTCATCTGTTTTATGATAGATGTAAGTATAATCTGGATCTGCTGCCCATACAAAGTCATGGACATTCTCAGCCTTGTATTTCCAGGTACGTTTTTTCTTATCGGACTTTTGATATTTGTTATTTGATTTTTGTACTCCTGTAGCAGCGACTATATACTCTCCATCGATATTTATCTCTACTTCAAAATCTCCCCATATACCATGGAACTCTCTACCTACGTAAGGATTTGCATGCCATCCTTGATGATCGTACTCACATAATTTTGGGTACCACTGTGACATCGAGTAGCGTATGCCTTCTGCATTGTCTCTACCTGATCTACGTATCTGCATCGGCACTTGAGAATCAAAGTTCATTTCAAATGTGGCTTTCTTTCCAGGATGGATAGGTTTAGGTAACCTAACCTCTAGGACTGTACCTTCTACATAGAAAATACATTCCTTACCATCCATAGTAAGACTTTTTATCTTATGATATCCGATTTCATCTTTTTTAAGATAGTAGATGCGATCTCCTACTCTACCATCTGGATCTTGGATAGATCTAGATTTCCAGTCCATCATACTATTGGGCTGGAAGGCATTAAAATAAAGGTGATAGAATATTTTATCCAGCGTATCGGGAGAGTTGTTTTTGTACTTAATTTTTTGCTTTCCTGTAAATTGATTCTTCTCTACATCGAAGTCAATTTCCATTTTATAATCAGCCTCTTGTTGCCAGTAACTTTGGCTTAAAGCCAAATTAAAAACGAAACACAACGAAGCAGTTATCAATATGCTTCTTCTCAAAAAGTTATACATAATCTTCTTTTTCTTTCAATATTATCTGATCCATCAGTTTAGTAAAGGATGGCCAGTTGTATTTTTTTGCACAGATAAAAATAAAGGCGATAGCAGCCACTAAAAATACGACTGTCATAAGACCTGGATTCATATCTGAGGTTCTAAAAATAGTTTCTGTCTGTATCGCGGCACCCTGGTATCCGACCATGAGAGCACCATATATATTAGTAGCGGCATGTACGCCTAATGATAATTCCATTCCATCATCCATAACCGTCAGTATTCCGAGGAGCAGTCCAGCCGATATATAATAAACCTGCATAGTTCCAAAACCGAACTCTTGTACCTCAGGATTCATACTATGGATAAGTCCAAACATTATAGATGTAATTACTAAAGGAATCCATTTGTGAGAACTTGCCAAACCTATTCCTTGCATCAAATATCCTCTAAACAAGAATTCTTCAAAACTAGTCTGTATCGGCAGAAGCAATAGAGCTATTACAAGTAAGGGTAAGAATTTAGCGGCGTTAAAGGTATACTCGTAAACCTCAGGATTTGTAAAGTAGTTAAACGCTTCTAGTAGAATCGTCATACCGAACCATAGAAAAAATCCAAAAAACACCCTTCCCATATCGATACTAGATCTACTCGTAACGATACTCTTCCATGGCTTTTTATGCATATATCTTACGACCAGGTATAAAAAAATGGTCGCAACAATAAACATCATAAGAAGGAGAACAAACCCGTAGTTAGATCCTATACCGAATATCGAAAAGTCTGGATTATTCTGAAATTCCATAATTGAACCCATGTCCAAATCTGGGTCACTATTTACAGCAGCCATCAGGACGACCATAAGTGGAATCTGACCGATAGTATAGCCTAAGAATACAAGTACAAACCCCAATACATATAACCACCAGTCGTTACGTCCTATATTTCCTTGTCTGAAAAACATGTGTGTTTTATTAAATCGGTAAAGATATATAATCTTATTTCAATATATATGGTTTTGCATACAGAGCTGATACTTAATATCGTGGCCTTAATTGAGCATATCTTAGCCTAAAAGTTATATTTTTGTGGCATGAAGAAAGTTCACCTAATAGTAGCAATCGTATTTGTAGCACTAGCGGCAGTAGCAAGACTTATTCCTCATCCTAATAACTTCTCTCCTGTAGGAGCGATGGCTTTGTTTGGAGGAGCAGTGTTTGCTTCTAAGTATTTAAAATACCTTATCCCTATAGCAGCTCTTTTTCTATCTGATTTATTCTTAAACAATACGATTTTAAGAATGTGGTTTCCTAATCATGAAGGAATGGTATTCTTTGCAGATTATATGATTTGGGGATATGCTTCTTTCATACTTGCTGTAGTTATCGGTCATTTCTTTATAAAGAAGATGTCTGTGCAGAATGTACTACTGGGAGCAGTAGGATTTACGCTCGTCTTTTTTATAGTCAGTAATTTCGGAGCTTGGTTGACCTACCCTACTTATCCTAAGACTTTCTCTGGGCTGATGGCATGTTATGCTGCTGGACTTCCATTTATTAAGTCTTCACTAGCTGGGAATGTGTTTTATAGCAGTATTCTTTTTGGAGGGTATTATCTGTTTAGTCAGAATTATACACTCTCTAAGGCTGTGGCGTAGGCTTTACTTCATCTGGATATTCGATACGTACATGGTAGATGCTTCTTAGTAGAGATTTAAAAGTATCCTTACATATCAATAAATCCCCAAAGGTCAGTTGAGATTCTGACAACAATCCATTGTCGATTTTAGACTTAACGATATTATCCACTAGATTATCTATATCTTGACCAGTCGCAGATTTTAGTGATTTAGAGGCAGCTTCTATGCTATCTGCCATCATCATTACACTTTGTTCCTTAGTAGTAGGTTTAGGGCCAGGATATCTGAATAGACTTTCGTCAAATTGCTGATCTGGATTATCCTTTAACTGATTGCGATAGAAGTATTCTACCCTAGAATCTCCATGATGTGTTTTTATGAAATCTATGATGTCTTTAGGCAGTCCAGCCTTTTTGGCCATTTTTTCTCCTTCGATAACATGGTCGATGATAATCTTTGCACTCTCAAAATTATTCAGCTTAAGATGTGGAGACTCTATATTACTTTGGTTCTCGATGTAATATGAGGGCTGCTTCATCTTCCCGATGTCATGATATAGACCTGCGACTCTGGTAAGTAGAGAATTTCCTCCTATTTCCTTAACAGCAGCTTCTGATAGATTAGCAACTTGTAGACTATGCTGGAAGGTTCCTGGAGCTTTTATGGATAAGGACTTAAGCAATGGATTATTTAGGTCTGCATACTCAGCCAGTGTTATCGAGGAGGTAAACCCAAAGACCTTTTCCAGAAGTGGAATTGCAGGATAAGCAAGCAGTAAAAAGACACCATTCATAAATAACCACCCAAATACGTTATAACTCACATTAGTGATGTCACCTTCTTTTATTAATTCTAATCCTAGATATCCAAGTAGATAGGCCAATAGTATCAATCCTAAGGCCTTAAAAAATACGTTCCAGTACCTCGTTTCTGAGACCGTAAGTACGGTTGCTATTCCTGCCAATATCTGTAGAAAGGTAAACTCATAACCTAGCTTAGATAAGAAGCTCGCAATGAGAACCACAACGATATGTACAAAGAGGGCTAACCTACTGTCATAAAAATTGGCAATAACAATAGGTGCTATACAGAACGGTATAAGGTAAGTGCTGAGTTCAGAATTATTCTCTACAAGATAGACTAGGCAACCTAACACAAAGGGCCATATAAGTATAAAGAGCAGTTTTAAGTTATTGTTATAAATTTCTGGATAGTAGCTTCTTAAGAAATAAAGTAAGGCTCCATATATCAAAAAGGTAAGCAAGAAATATCCTAAGAATATGGTCCAGGCTCCCTTGGTATTGCCAGCGTCATTGGCGTAAGCCGCTTTTAAAGAGTTGAGTTTGAGTTCTACATCTTCTGATACGACATCACCTTTACGAGCTATGGTAGTTCCTTTCTTTACGATTCCTTTTTCTGGATTTATTTCTTCTAGTTTGGTATTGAGAGCTTCTCGATTTACCTCCTTGTTAAGAACAATATTGGGTAATAAGAGTCCATTTAATATTTCTAAGGTATCCTGACTCGTAAGATTAGAAAGTTCGTTTAGGATCTTTCCAGTTGTATTTAACAATGCTTTTCTAGTCTGTTGGCTTTTGCCAGCTATAAAGCTTTCTATATTTTCATTTTGGTATTGGTCCAGTTCTGTTTGGTCATAGATACCTTCCTTATATTTTCTAGAGAGGAAGATATGCAACTCCTCATTTCCTAGATTCTGATCTACTAAATCCTTGAGGACTTGTGTCTGTATTTGATCATTTTCCTGATAAGTGGGAACATATTCCTTTCGGATTTTAACCCTCTCCTTATCTAATAGTTCTTCTGATTTGAGCAATGGAAAATCATAAGGAGCAGCTAGCTCTTCAAATTTCCATGGAAGTGACCTGGCATATTCGTAATTGAAGTATTTGGTTTTGGGAAATAGAAATGAGGTTCCTATTATGGCTATCAAAAGCAATCCCAGTTTTATCCAATCTTTACGCTCCATCTTTATTCAATTCAAGTGCAAGTAGAATTTCAAGTGTCAAACTCAAATTCAAACTCAGGTGTTCGATGTAAAGCA
Organism: uncultured Saprospiraceae bacterium; assembly: GCA_964509175.1. Taxonomy (GTDB): domain Bacteria; phylum Bacteroidota; class Bacteroidia; order Chitinophagales; family Saprospiraceae; genus JAHDHU01. The sequence goes on along the minus strand of CAZDWO010000112.1, from coordinate 2,894 downwards.
AAAATCAGCTATAAAACATAGAGATTCCTAATACACCTCTGAACTCAAGAATAAAAATAAGAATAAAAGAACTCGCAAAGCCTATTTACTTGCCATCCATGGAATCTCTTCCTTACCTTCCAGATGCAATAGATATCGAGATAGGACAAAAAAGTAGTCTGATAAACGATTGAGGTAAATTATAATCTCTGGATGAACTTCAGCGACTTTGCTCAGGCTCACTACCCTGCGTTCTGCCCTTCTACAAACCGTACGGCAGAGATGTGCAACGGCGTTGGACCTAGATCCTCCTGGTAGAATAAAAGTTTTTAAGGGAGTTAGTGACTCATTCATTTTATCAATGGCAAGTTCTAGTTTACTACTATCTGTGGCCTCTATTTTGGGTAATGGATAATCAAATTCTGGGTCAGCAGCTAGGTTAGAACCTACATCGAAGAGTTTAGATTGGATACCAAGTAATAAAGCTTTATCCTCCTGATTATCTATGTGTTCTAGTAGTAAACCGATGTGACTATTTAGCTCATCTACTGTTCCATAAGCCTCTATACGTATGTCATCTTTATCAACTCTAGCATTCCCAAAAAGTGAGGTCTTTCCTTTGTCTCCGGTCTTTGTATAAATCTTCATAAGGTCTATTCTTGGTTCTGATTGTCGATGTCTATGTTATATCTATGTGTAGGATCATTTACCGTAGAGATGTCAGAATTACGGATATCTGTTTCTACATTTCCATCTCGTAGTCTGATGATGCGATGAGCATGCTCTGCAATGTCTGGCTCATGAGTTACGAGGATGACTGTATTTCCATTAGAATGAATTTTCTCAAAGATTCCCATGATTTCTATAGAGGTCTTAGTATCTAGATTACCTGTAGGCTCGTCGGCCAATATAATTGCTGGGTCATTTACCAGAGCACGAGCAATCGCAACTCTCTGTCTTTGTCCACCTGATAACTCATTAGGTCTATGGTCGATACGATCTCCTAATCCTACAGCTTCTAACACTGATTCTGCTTTTTCTAATCTCGCTGTTTTAGATAGACCTGAATAAACAAGTGGCAGAGCTACATTATCTAGAGCACTGAGTCGAGGCAATAGATTAAAAGTCTGGAAGACAAAACCGATGTCTCTATTTCTTACATCTGCTAAATCAGAATCATCCATGTCACTGACATCAGATCCATTTAGAAAATAATTGCCAGAGGTTGGAGAATCTAAACAACCCAGTAGATTCATCAGCGTACTCTTTCCAGAACCCGATGGACCCATGAGAGCGACATATTCGTTTTTTAAGATGTCTACAGTAATGCCTCTTAGAGCATGTACTTTTTCAGTACCCATTACGTAAGTCTTCTTTAAATCTGTGGTGGTTATTATGGATTCCATATGTTTACGATATCATTATGCCCTAAAAATACTCATCAAAAGGATTAAGTCTATCAATTAAATAGATGAGCATAGTATATTATTCGTCCAAAATTAGCAAATTACGCCCTCTTTAATCGAAGAGTTTAAGTAGCAACACAGAATGACCAAAACTAGTATCAAACATATCGCCATTGCTGGAAATATAGGAGCCGGAAAAACGACCCTGTCTTCTTTATTATCAAAGCATTATAACTGGGATGTGCATTATGAGGATACCTCTACTAATCCTTATCTCAGTGATTTTTATAACGATATGCATCGCTGGTCTTTTAATTTACAGATATACTTTCTAAATAGTCGTTACAGACAGATTCTAGAGATAAGAGATGGTGATAGAGCTGTGATTCAGGATCGTACCATATATGAGGATGCAGAAATTTTTGCTCCTAACCTCCATAGTATGGGACTGATGTCCAAAAGAGATTTTGAGAATTATCGAGACCTATTTAAGTTGATGGTTTCTCAAGTAAATGGTCCAGATTTATTGATATATCTAAAGTCTACAGTTCCTACCCTAGTAAAGCACATACAGACTAGAGGCCGAGATTATGAAGGAAGTATGTCTCTCGACTATCTCAAAAAACTAAACGAACGATACGAAACTTGGATAAGCAATTATACAGAAGGAAGGCTGCTTATTATAAACGTTGATGATTTAGATTTTAAAAATAAGAAGGAGGACTTTGGGTTTATCGTAGAGCAGGTAGATCGAGAACTTCACGGTTTATTTTAGACAGATGTATTCAGAAATAATAAAGAAACTTACAGAAAGTAAGACTACCCTCGTGGCAGTTTCTAAGACCAAGCCTATAGATCAGATTAAGGCAATCTATGATCAGGGTCAAAGAATCTTTGGGGAAAACCGAGTGCAAGAACTGGTAGAGAAAAAAGAGCAGCTTCCAGATGATATACAATGGCATCTAATCGGTTCTCTACAGACCAATAAGGTAAAACATATCGCTCCATTTGTATCTCTCATACATAGTGTAGATAGCTTACGACTCGCTCAAAAAATAAATGATGAAGCTGCCAAAAACGATAGAGTCATCGACGTTTTACTCCAGGTAAAAATAGCCGCAGAATATGCCAAGCAAGGTTTCAACAAAAGAATCCTTTATCAGCACCTAGAAAAACAAGAAATCCAAGACCTAAAGAATGTCCGAGTAGTCGGACTCATGGGAATGGCCAGCTTTACTGATAATCAATCTCAAGTGGGTGGAGAATTTAAAAACCTAAGAAAGATATTTAAAAAGCTTAAAAACAATCACTTCGAGGAAGAACACTTCCAGCATCTTTCTATGGGTATGTCTGGGGATTATGAATTGGCTATTGAGAATGGTTCGAATATGGTTAGGATTGGGAGTTTGATTTTTGGGGCAAGGTAATGGTGTATTACAAAGCTCCCACCATTATTTTAAATCTTCACAAAGCTAGACCTAAAATATTCTCTCTCAGAAATAATGGATA
>CAZDWO010000111.1:0-8510 GCA_964509175.1 uncultured Saprospiraceae bacterium | reverse complement strand
CAGCATCTCGAAGGTAAGAGAACACTAATTTTTCGTTCCAAAGTTATATGTAACACATGTATATCAATACCTACCCATTCTAATTAGAGACTATTCGACATATACCCATTATACATGTCCCAATATACTAAATCCAAAAAATAGAACCTACCCTACATAGACTTCTTAATCCGATCCAGATCTCTCTTACTTTCTCGATCTTTTATGGTCTGACGTTTATCAAAGGATTTTTTACCCTGAGCTAGGGCAATCATAATTTTGATCTTACCTCGTTCTGAGATAAAGATTTTAAAAGGCACTAGAGCTAGTCCTTTTTCTGTAACACGTCGTTCTATTTTTTTGAGTTCGGTTTTTCTGAGGAGGAGTTTACGGTCTCGTCGGGTCTCGTGATTATTTATATTTCCATACTCGTACTCACCGATGTACATGCTCTTAATATAGAGCTCGTTATTTATAAATAGACAGTAGGCATCATTGAGGTTTCCATTTCCATTACGCAGGGACTTTACCTCAGTACCCACGAGCATAACCCCAGCCTCATATTCCTGTATAAAACTATACTCAAACTTTGCCTTACGATTTAGAATCTCTTTCACTTTTATGTCTATTCTCTTTATGAGCTGCAAAATTAGATAATACTGCACTACTAGAGGATGATATACCCATTTTGTTTGAATATACCGCAGGCAGTTTAGAGGCCTAATACAGCCGGTTTTTGGGTCCTAGAGTGGAAAATTGCAAGGTTTTAGGACCTATCATTGTTAATAATACTTTAATCACTAAAAAACTACTATTGCAGTTAAACTTTAGCCTTATTTTTCAGTCTAAAAATAAAAGATATCACATGTCTATAAAATGGATAACCACTCTTGTACTTCTTTGTGCATTTACGACTTTGGCTTTAAGCCAAAACAATGAAGGAATGATTACCTACGAAGAAAAAATAAACATCTGGAAAAACCTGCCTCCAGAGATGGAAGCGATGAAAGATCGTATCCCAGAATTCAGATCTTCTAACCATGAGCTACTGTTTACTCCTAAGGAAACTATGTATAAGCCTAAGGAAAGAACTAAGGAAGAACTAGAAAAACAAAGAGAAAGACGAGCTGGCCAAGGACGTCGAGGTGGCTGGGGAAGAAGAGGAGGAAGAGGCAGCAAATCTGTCGTCTACTCTGACCTATCAGCTGGTGTGACTAAGCAGTCTACTGAGTTTTTTGGGAAAAACTTCCTCGTAGAAGGAGCTCCTAAATCATACAAGTGGAAACTTACTGGCAAGCAAAGACAGATCGGAGAGTACCTATGTCAGGAGGCTACCTTCCAGGACAGCACGACTAATGTAAAAGCATGGTTTACTCCTATGATTCCGGTTATGACTGGACCGAGTAACTACACAGGTCTGCCAGGGATGATTCTCCATATGGATTTTGACGAGGGTACGAGAACCATTACTGCTACTAATATAGAGCTGGCTGAGATGGATGCTACCCTATTTAAGGAACCTACAGAAGGGAAGAAGATAAGCAAGGATGAGTTTGAGAAAATAAGAGAAGAAAAAATGAAGGAGATGAAACAAGAGTACGGAGGCCGAGGAGGAAGATTCCATCGAAGGGGCTAAATATAATACCATCACCCTTAAATGGTATAAGACAAAACAACTATGAAAAAACTATATATGCTACTGGCACTGCTTGCCATTGCAGTTACCAGTACTACTGCTCAGTCCTATAAGATTACAGGAAGTGTAAAAGATTCTATTGATACCTATCTAGTAAGTGCGACGGTCGTTGCTCTATCGGAGGCAGATTCTACGATTGTAGCTTTTGCCTTGACTAACTATGATGGTTATTTTGAACTGACTGATGTAAAGGAAGGGACCTATGTCATGCAGTTTAGTTACCTAGGATATAATCAGCTAAATCAGAATGTAGATGTTACTGGCGACACTGATATGGGTATTATAAATATGGTAAGCTCTGCTGAGCAACTGGAACAGGTAACTATAAAGGGAGAGCATACTCCGCTACTCGTAAAAAAAGATACCATAGAATATAACGCTGCTGCTTTCCAGACTCAACCAAACGAGGTGGTCGAGGATCTCCTCAGAAAAATGCCAGGTATAGAAGTAGATGATGATGGCACGATTACCGCTCAAGGCGAAGAAGTAGAAACGGTACTGGTAGATGGTAAAGAGTTTTTTGGGAATGATCCCAAAATCGCTACCCAAAATCTTCCTGCAGAATCTGTAAGTAAGATTCAGATCTATGATAAGAAGTCTGACATCGCAGAGTTTAGTGGTGTAGATGATGGAGAGCGAGAAAAAACCATGAACCTCGAGCTCAAGGAAGATTATAAGCAGGGTTACTTCGGTAATCTGATGGCTGGATATGGAATCGATGATAATGAGAATGGAAGATATGAGGGGAGATTTTCTCTCAATAGATTTGGCCCAAAGCTGCAACTCTCAGCTATCGGAAACATAAACAATGTAAACAAGCAGGGTTTTTCTATAGATCAGTTTAGAAATATGATGACCTCTATGGGAGGTTTCGGTAGAGGAAGAAATAGTAATGTTCCTCTGGCAAACGGACTGAGCAATGGTTTTACAGATACAGGTGCAGGTGGTATAAATATGAACTATCAGATTTCTGAAAAGGTAAAACTAAATGCAAACTACTTTATTACAGACATATCGAGTCTGATGGAGTCGCTTACACTTAGAGAAAATCTGCTGGATGGAGATAATAATTATTTTTCTAGAGATAGCATTTCTAGCCTTTCGACAAATACAGGACACAATGTAAATTCTCGATTAGAAATAGACATCGATAGTACCTCTAATCTACAGGTGGAACTAAGCCTTACCGCTTCTGATCCTACGCTTAGTTCTAATTCCTTATCAGAGAACTTTGTAGAAGAAGGAGTATTTATAAATCAGCTCAATAATAATCTAGAGTCGTTTGCAGTAGAGCCAGTGAGATCATGGACCAGTGCAGCGGAGTATAAAAAGAGATTTGGGAAAAGATCTATATCTCTACGAGGAAGCTATGCAGAAGGATTAGAAGACCTAATCGGAAATCAGATAAACCAAGATTTTATCAGAGCAGATAGATCATTCCTTTATAATAACAGTAATACAGATGATGACCAGTCTTATCAGGTCAGAGGATCATATGTAGAGCCAGTAGGCATCGGCAAGCACTTAGAGTTTAGCTATAGAAGACAAAATTTCCAAAATCATTATGAGGGATTGGTTTCTGACACAGAGCTTTTAGATTTTGAACCGATAGACTCACTCAGTAATTTTTATGATCGAGATTACACTTATGATCGAGGAGGTGTGGCTTACCATCTAAATACTGATGCTTCTTCTCTTACGATAGAAGGAAACTTACAGCAGTCGAGATTAGATGGAGATATCTTTCTGCCTTCTAGCTTCGGAGCCATACAGACTGATGAGATCGGTTTTCAGAATACCGCCTTTTTACCTCGTGTATCTTATCGATATGAGTTTGCTCAGGGACATAGTGTACGTATAAACTATAGCACTTCTCTAAACGAGCCTTCACTCAATCAGCTACAGCCAAATCTAGACGTAAGTAATCCGCTAAACGTATATACAGGAAATCCCAACTTACAACCAGAGTACAGACACACTACGAGAATAAATTATTTTAAGTGGGATCAGTTTAACTTCAGAAGCTTCTTTGCATTCTTAACAGCGACCTATACTAGAGATAAAATTACTAATCAGACTCTGATCTCTCAGGGTTTTGTAGAAACGACGAGTCCTGTAAACGTAGATGATGATCTGAGTGTGAGAGCCTCTCTCTCCTACTCTTCTCCGATAAGATCTATAGGTGCTAAATATAGACTACGATCTAATCTCAATTTCCAAGACCAGATACAGTTTATAAACGGTGTACAAAACGATGCTAAGAGATACACTACTGCTCTTACTGCAAGTCTAGAAAATCGTAAAAAAGAAAAATGGGACGGAGAGATTAGTGCTAGATGGTCTAATAATATAAACACCTATTCTGAAAGTGATGATTTTACCCAGACCATTTTTAATCAGCGATACTCTGCTGACCTTGCGGTTACAGCTGTAAAGAATTGGATATTCGATACAGGAATACGGATAGACATATATGATGACCGTAACTTCGGTACTGATAATGTAGTTCCGATATGGACAGGAAGCATTTCTAGATTATTTAAAGAAGGAGAATACGGTGAGCTTAAAATCTCTGCCTTCGACTTACTCAATAAAAATCTAGGTATCTCTCGAACCAGTACTGCTAATTTTATAGAGTTTCAGGAGATTAATTCATTGGGAAGATACTTTATGGTCAGCTATCTATATACGCTTAAGAGTTTCGGTCAGGAAGCTGCAGGCGGAGGACGAGGTGGTCGTGGCGGACGAGGTGGTGGCCGTACTCGGTTTATTAGAAGGTAGAAGCGGTTTAAAGGTTTAACGGTTTAAGACAGAGGTATAAGGTTGACTGGATTAAGTTTTAAGGCACCCATATATAATTTAGCTCCTGCTATTTATCATGGTCAGGATGGATAACATAGCTGACACCGGCGGCTACAAAAGAGCCTCTATCAGAGATACCATTTCCATAAGTAAAATCCCACTGGATATTGGGAGAAGGCTGATAAGTAATCCCAGTATCAAAGGCCAAGGTAAATTCTTCTAATTCTACCATAAGACCATACGGCTCTACATAAAATCCAAATTTGCTATTTACTGATTTAGATAAGGACAAAGAATAAATGAGATCTCCATTAGGTGTAGCAAAGTTTTGATAGCCAACATTGTATGCTAGACCGATAGACTCTGTGAGTTTATGGGAGACACAAAGTCGTGTCATTGTTCCTACTTTGGATATTCCGAAAAATTCATCTCCCGTAGGCAGAATCAGATGTGATAAGATAGCTATAGAAGTATTGCTTTCTTCTTTATCCATTAATTGAATTTTAGTACCAAACTGTAAATCATCTATAAACTGGAATCGATTAGAATTTGAGGTTGGTCGGAAATCCAATACTTGATTGAATAGTCTTAGTTCTATTTTTTCACTCAATCCATATCTAACTAAAAAATTAGGCACTGATAAAACTCGACTATCGTTTTGAAAAGATGCAGTAATACCCGACTCCATCTGAAAAGCTCCACTAGGTACTGTCAACGAACTTTCTGTTTGATCAGGTCTATCTGTAACTATCTGAGCCATACAACTGACAAAGAGCAAAAGAGTACAACAAACCGTTAATAAATATCTCTTAGACATGATATAAAGGATTAGATTTTAATATTAAGTAAAGTCCATTCGATAATTAGAACTTACTTCTTCTAATATACTAAGTTTATACTTTCTTACATTATTTTGTTTGCTATAGACTTTTTGAAGAGTATGTCACCACTTCCGGGTTACTTGACTTGTATGATTCATCTAATTAGGAATATTTCATCCCTTTGGGAATTAGTATAAGAGACTTCCTTGTTTAACACTCTTGCTTATTTATTATCACTAGTGCGGCGATAACTCCTGGCACCCAGCCACAGAGGGTAAGTATCGTAGTGATAACAATCGACCCACAGCCTTTGTCTAATACTGCCAGTGGAGGAAATACAATAGATAAGATTACTCTAAATATGCTCATAGTAAGTTGTTTATTATTACAACCCTATAAGTGTAAGTGTCGTTTCATAGAATCGACGGAGGTGGATAGAAATCGGACGAAGGGAGAATTATGGAAACTAAGAGATATAATTATTAACTCTAGTTGATTTTTAACCTACTATTAGATAGTTTATGTAGTATAAAAAAGGAGTAGCTTATGTTAAAAGCTACTCCTTCTATTAAATTAAATTGAATTTTTTACTAGTGAGGGAATTAATTCTCAACTATAATGCAGGTGCTGCAGGAAAATCGACAGCAACCTCTGTTAGATTATGCAGCGTATTGGTAATACCTATTGCTCCAGCTTGAACAACTAAGTCAACTAGGTTTTCTTTTGAATAACCAGCATTGAAGAAATTTTCTTTTGTGCTATCACTTACTTTACCTCTAGACTCAGCTAGTTCTTTTGCAATTTTAGCGAGAGCATCTGTTTTAGAATCCCATGTTGCCTGACCTTGTCTAAGTTCAATTGTTTGAGCTTCAGTAAAACCATTCATTTGAGCAATAGCTGTGTGAGCAGCTTGGCAGTAACTACACTCATTTACCTGGCTAACAGCTAAGTCGATAACCTCTTTTTGCTTAGCTGAGAATGAGGTATTACTTCCTGATAATGCAAGAAAAGTAGACAATGCATTTTCAGAATGAGCCATCGTTGCATATAGATTTGGAACGAAGGTTAATTTGCCTTTTAGAGTATCAAAGATTGCTTGATTATTAGCTGATACTTCTTCTCTAGTTGGAACGTTAATTTTTGACATTACTTTATTTTTTTGTGAATTAAGATTAAAAATATTTTACAATGCAAAAGTATAGTAGAGAATGAGGTGAACTCATGTGGATTATTCCCTTAGAATTGTCGATTATTCCCTCATTAAAATTTACTACACCTAATCACAAAAATTAGAAAATGCTTATGATACTATTCCTTTGATAATTTAGACCTATTACCTTGAGTTTACATAAATAAGCTTTAGAACTAGGCTTAGCTATTTTTGTTTCTTGTTCCGGAATTACAAATCTGATATCAGTGGTATTTGTTAATTTTGGTTTTCATTTTTCCTTACTATGTTAACCCACCATATTGGTTTCTGCAAAAAATCTAATAATTGGTTAGCCATAGTTTCTGCGGAACCTCGGTCTGTCATTTTGACTAGATTCAGTCACTCTGTGTTTTCAAACACCAAATTCAATTCATAAAATTTAACTTTACCGACATTGTATTCACCTAATGAGGAGCTAAGCATTTCAAAACTTTCAATTACTTGTATTCCTATTATCCAGCTAAATTTTATTGCTAGTCCTTTCTTAAATGGCGAAGTTCCAAAATTCACCTCTTTGCTTTCTAGGTCAAATACACTTTTCTTTAAGGCATTTAAGAAAATAAATAAACCAGATAAGGAAAACAACATGCTACAAATAACTAATGCCTCATTACCCTTCATAGTTAATCCTCCTAATAAAACTGGTGAAAGAGCGAACAATAGTCCAAAAAATGTAATTCCTAAACTGAATATCCTGAACCACATACAAGTTTGAAATACCAATTCAGAATTATCTTTAGACTTCTCTAAACAGTACATTGCTTTTCCCATTTGGCGGCCTCGTGAAATTGAGAAGCTCGATATCTCAAAAGCATTACTACCCTCCGCTACTTGAATGGGAACAAATGGGCTTCCTACAATGAAGTCGATTTTATTCAAAGTGGTTTCTTGGATTTTATAGAATTAACCTAGCGGGAATATGTAAAGGCTTGCTATTCTTTTTATTTCACAACGGATAATGATAAGAGTAGTAGTGACGAAGGAGCTATTACTTCTTATCTATTGTTACTAGCTGGTTATTCATCTAGTATTTCATGTATACTTCGATCCTTTCGAATTTCATACACCTTTAATCTTTTTTTTAAATTTAATGTATCTCTAGGATGTAATGTGATTTCTCCAATTCCGTCTCGATCCTTTCGCATAGAATCATTGTCGAATTCATATTTTGCATTAAGTATTCTAAGTCCATATGTTGGATATGCTTGAATTCGTAATGAATCATTGTTTGGAATATCATCAATTACAATCATTTTTTTTGTTGGACTTACACCTCCTAAATCAAGGAGTAAGTTCTCAAAATATTGAATTTTCTTTTTGTAATCTGCAAATTCTTGTGAATATCTAAATGTATGGTTGGAACACCATTTTGTAGTCCAATAAGATTCTTTATTTTTTATTTGTATGCTATAGTAGGTGTCATGCATACATGGATTTTCAGCGGATACATTAATTGGTAATTCTTCACAATCCTTAAATCTTTTAAAAATTTCTTTTAATTCAGAATCTTCGAGTATTCTTTCACTTACTTTATGTGTAAATATTTTTGAAAATAATTTTGAACGCGACATTTCAATTGTTCTAATTATATTCTTGTTACCACTTTTTGTTATCAGAATTTCACAGCTAGCTGAGTTTTTGTTATCTCCTTTTGCTTCGTATTTAATTCCAAATTCTAATAAAGAGATATCAATAGAGATAACACCAGATATACCATAACCTCTATATTGGTTTAAAGAGCTTAATTCAGCAAATTGAGACTTTGATACATTTGATTTGATTTCAAAACTGTTCGAATTTTCACATGAATAATTTATCAATGAAAACATAATTGCTAAAAGTGAATATTTAGTCATTCTTTAAGATAGTTATTTTTCAAACACTTGCTAGTAACGGATAATTATATCGATCGTCTCTGTGAGGAACGAACAGATATGATCTGATATATAGTGAGCCTGTTTCTAAAGTCAAGATAAAATAATAAGTTGACGATAATAAAATG
>CAZDWO010000110.1:5416-8573 GCA_964509175.1 uncultured Saprospiraceae bacterium | reverse complement strand
AAAAAAAGCCAATACTAAAATCTAGCATTGGCTTTTTTATAAAGTATATCTATGGCTACTTACTCTTAGAATATCGAGTCTTAAGTTTTTTTGTATCTCCTTTTTTAGGATGCACCAGCTTCATCTCATCGATGAGGTGACTTGCACCTGCGTACTTGTCGATGATAAATAGAATGTATCTGGCATCTACCATTATGTTTCTACAGATAGAAGGATCATAGTTTATATCACTCATTGTTCCTTCCCATACTCTATCGAAGTTGAGCCCGATGAGATTTCCATGAGCATCTATGGCTGGACTTCCAGAGTTACCTCCCGTGGTATGGTTAGATCCGATAAAGCAGACAGGTACTTTTCCATTAGTATCTGCATACTGACCATAGTCTTTAGACTCATATAATTCCAGAAGCTTATCTGATACGTCAAACTCGTAATCACCAGGTACATACTTAGCAACTACTCCATCTAGATAGGTTACTGGAGTGTAGCAGACAGCATCTTTTGGCTTATAGCCTTTTACCTGTCCGTAACTTACTCTCATCGTACTATTTGCATCTGGGAAGAATCTACGATCTGGAAAAGCTTCCATGATAGATTTCATATAGACACGTTGTAGCGAATCGATATTGTTTTTTTGTTTGCCGTAAGGAGTCGCTATTTTTTCGTTGTAAAGACTTTCCCATTCTACACCGAGCAGATATGCTGGATCTCGTTTTATTTTAGAGACTGCCTGACCTGCAGGTAGTTTTAGAACATCTTTTACTTTTTCATGACTGGTAAAAATGGAGTGTAGATATATTTTATCCGCTAGAGCACTATAAGCATTCGGTCCTCTTCCTAGAGAAGTCTTTAAGGTCTTAGGAACATACTCAGGCTTTACATCAGCTGCATATAAAGCAGTCAATTGTGCAAATACTTCCTGATCTATTTTTGGCTGATAGTCTTTATAAAAGCCATCTAGGTAACCGTTTATTCTTCCTATAAGTGCATTATAACCTTCTTCTCCATTTTCGTCATAGCGACTAACCAGCGTTCTGATCGCTCTTTGCATATTGAGCAATTCTATATTACGAGTTGCGATCTCTGAATAGTAGTCTCTAGTCAGAGCCACTTCTTCGATGTCCTTATAGGCATTGTTAAAAGAAGTAAGGAGAGCCTTAGCATTTCCGTTTTTACTGCTTTTCACAAAGTCAGCTTCAAAATTTGCCTTACGGCCAAGAGCATCAGTCGATTTTAAACCTTGGTTTTCTCCGATCCATTTTTTCCAGTAGTTGGCCACTCTGGCAAACTTAGAGGCATACTGTATTCTTATCTGCTCATCTTCTCTCATAGACTTATCTATAATCTTAAGAGCAGTGTCTCTGATTTTTATTTTGGCCGGATTGAGCGTATTCATAGTTTGCTCTACAGCTACTCCTGGGAGATACTGATTTGTCCTTCCTGGAAAACCGAATACCAGCGTAAAGTCATCCTCTTCTACACCGTCTAGTGAGATGGGTAAGAAGTGCTTAGGATTATAAGGTACATTATCAGCACTGTATTCTGCTGGCTTATTGTCTGGTCCTGCATATATTCTAAAAAGAGAGAAGTCTCCTGTATGCCTAGGCCATACCCAGTTATCTGTATCTGATCCAAATTTTCCGATTGACTCTGGTGGTGCACCCACAAGCCTCACATCATTATAGGTAGTAGTGATAAAGGCAAAATATTGATTACCATTATAGAAAGGTCTAATCATCACATCCTGATAAGATTCTAAATTATAAGTAGCTCGAAGGGCTTCCTGATTCTTATCTATTATAGACTGTCTTTCTTTAGCACTCATATTATCAGTTACACCCGCAAGCATCGTCTCACTTACATCATCGATGCGATCTATAAATCTTGCAAATAGACCTGGGTTAGCGAGCTCGTCATTTTTGGTTTTTGCCCAGAAACCATTCTTGAGCATATTATTATCTATGGAAGAGTGAGATTGTATCTGTCCATATCCACAATGATGGTTAGTAAGTAGTAGTCCTTCTGAGGAGATAATCTCTGAAGTACAGAAGCCTCCGAAGTGTACGATGGCATCTTTAAGAGAGCTCTGATTTACAGAATAGATATCCTCAGCACTGAGCTTCATACCCATGGTTTGCATTTCACCCTCATTTAATGCTTTTAAAAGAAGTGGTAACCACATCCCTTCTCCAGCAAAGGAAACCACAGAGAAACTGCTTAAAATCAAGGTGAACAATATATTTTTTAAAATCTTCATATAAACTGTATTTTAACACCTGTAATTTAACCCAACTTCCACTAATATCCATAGATGACCGCTGGCTTTTATTTGACGATTAGGCTATTCTCTCCAGCACACTTATTGCCGATTCTGTTTTTATTGTTGCTCGGAGTCGTTTGCTCCATGGCTGCTAAGACTTATTTATCAGAACAGGGAAAAACCTATCTCGGTACAGCACTAGCAATGATTGCTTTTCTAGGTGTGATTATAAGGATGTTGGTTTTATATCAAGAGGGTGATTTTACCATACAAGAGGAGTTGCCCTTGCATCTCTGTAGAGTCCTCGGTCTTACTGCTCCATTTATCATGTATTCTAGGAATCGGAATTTATTAGGAGTCTTGTATTTTTTAGTTCTAGCAGGAACCTTGCAGGCCAATATTACTCCGGATGTAGACGGTCCATTTCCCTCACAACGATATTTTACCTACTGGATGATGCACAGTGCATTGTTGACACTTCCGATTTATGCGATTTATGTCTATGGTCTTAGAATTAACTTTTCAGATTTAAAAAGAAGCCTGATATATATAAATGGCTACTTCATAATCATCAGCCTTTTTAATTGGCTGACTGGAAGTAATTATTTTTATACCTGTAATAAGCCAGTGAGCAAATCACTGCTAGATCTCTTTGGTCCATGGCCTTATTATCTGGTAGTGACTTATGTGATAGGAATTATTTTATTGTTTTTACTTTATTTGCCATGGTATATTAGGAATAGGAGAGAGAAGGTCAGGGTGTAAGTTCATACCCATCTCTTTCTTCGCTTGGGCGAATTCATCCCTTCCCTTTTTCAAAGGAAGGAGAGGTGCTACTAATAGAGTTAATTCTTTTTCAAAAATTTATAACTCCGGCAGTAGGTCCACTATAATTTT
>CAZDWO010000110.1:0-5316 GCA_964509175.1 uncultured Saprospiraceae bacterium | reverse complement strand
AGGGCTAGGGATGTGTAAAAACTAGATTTCTTTTTTAACAATTTTTCTTCTGAGAACTACGGCCTAATTAAAATCATTAAGCGTAACATCAAAAATAATCACAGTATTTCCAGGGATAGATCCACTACCTGCACTTCCGTAGCCTAGACTAGAAGGAAGTAGGAAAGTACCATTACCTCCTTTTCCGAGTAGAGGAATACCTAGCTGCCATCCTTCGATTACTTGCCATAGTCCGAACTCGATGTCATCATTTGCATCAAATACAGATCCATCCATAAAGTAGCCGCTATAATCTACGTTTACAGTACTGTTTATAGAAGGGTTTTCTCCATTTCCTGGATTATCAATTATATAGTACAAACCATCTTCTGTAACCTCAGCGGTTAGATTATTTTCTGCTAGATAGTCTAGGATTAACTGCTCATCATCAGCGGCCTGATCACCACATGAGTATAGTACAAACGAACAAACAAATAAAAGCACTAAATTTTTCATAATTATTAGTTTACGGTAAACGGAATATAACTTGTAATTCCATCTCTTATAACAGCACAAATGTATAAAGAAGGATCTAAACCATGTTGGATAGAGATGTCCTGTACATTACTATATCGCTTAGAAAGTAGTAATCGTCCCGTAGTACTATAGATTTTTACAATCGATGTATCAGAAACGTCGCCAAGATTTAGGTTTAGGGTGTTTTGAGATGGATTAGGATAAAGTATAACTGGTTTTTTATTTAGAGGGTCATCAGTATTTACTGTATTAATGCAAGCAGCAGGTATAAAAGAGCAATAAGTCCGAGTAGCTACTGAGCAATCCAGTACAAAGGGATTAGGTTTATTTTCCTGATAGGATGCAATATTATAAGTACGAGCATTCTCAGTACTGTCTACAGGATCTGCAAAATGCCAGTCACATAGGGTTTCTCGCTGTAGCTCAAAATAATCCGGATCTTCGTTATCTGCTTCTGACTTATACATCGTGTAGAAGTACATTATCGATCTCGCAATATTTCCTTTTACCTCCTCTCTCGGTTCGAAGGTGTTTAAATCATTTTCGCTGTAGCGGTCTATATTATTACTAGGTATCGAAGAAAGATTCTGAGTCAGATAGAACCAATTGTCCGTCTGATTGTCTGGAATCTCTGCAAAGGGTTTAGAGCCTCTTACGCTATTTACCATCGTCCGAGTAGGGTAGAGGTGATGTAGGTCACTTTCAGGATTTCCATTATCTGCACCCTTGGATCTAGGATAGCTATGCTCAGTGTTTATGCCATCATTGTCGCCATTCATAAATAGGAAGGCTCTTGGTGGCTCATTAGGATCAAGAAATAAGGTATGGTCAGAATAGATTCCACTGACAAAGTCATCTACATTATCAATCTCGGAGTACATCACATCACGAGCATCGTTATAGCTCATTACGACATTAGGTTTAAAATCGTTTATTAGAGCATCTAATAGTTCTTGACCCTGTAGGGTAGGATGTACCTCTTGATGATAGAATTGGCTATAGCCAAAAGTCGAAAAGCATAAAAAAAGTAATGCGACAGCAAATCGATGTTTCATGCTCTAAAGTTACGCTCTTACTTGTTTACCCTCACCAATTATCGGATTAATAGTCTTCGTCTTTTTAAAATTTTTCTGTATCAAGCAATTTTTCAAGACTCCGATAAGTTTAAGACTCAGTTCTCATTATTTAATAACTAAATCTATAATTATGTTAAGGTCACTTAAAGTTGCCCTCTTCTCTTTTCTTTTAATCCCTCTTGTTTTTCTTGTTTCTTCATGCGGAGCTGATTTTGATCCACTTACTGAGCTCAATGGAACTCAAGCCGCTATAATGACAATGCTTCAATCGGATGATATTACACAACGAGCCAGCATTCCAGAAGATAATTTCAGTTTTATATCTGAAGCTCAAACCACGGTTACTGCTCAACCAAATTCCTTTGAGTTTACAGATGGCAGTGGATTAGTCAGCGGCATAATCGATTTTGAGATGATAGAGCTTTTTACAAAATCTGAAATCTTACGGTATGGTATACCCACACAATCTTATGACTCTATACTAGAATCTGATGGTGAGTTTTTATTTAGTGCCTCTCAGAATGGAAAACCTTTAAGGTTGGCCGAAAATAAAGCTCTTACAGTAACTGTCCCTAATGCGGATCCGAATCCAGAAATGCAATTGTTTGATATAGTAGAAGAGACATGGTCACCGGTGATGGTGGATTTCAGACCTTTAAGTGTTCTGGATACCGCAGAATTTTTGGGCTACGAGTTTATCTTCAATAATCTAGACTGGGTAAATATAGACTACTTTACAAAGTTTGATACAGAGCTAACTGATATCGATATACGCTTACCAGAAGGCTATGATGATGATAAAGTTATGATATGGATTGTATTTGAAGATCTGGATATCGTGATGTCAGCAAGTAAAAATCTTCCTATTGGACAAGAGGTTTCTATTGTATGTATTGCAGCGGAAGATGAGGATAATTTTAGAATAGATATAGAAGAAGTAGAGATCGAGGAAGGACTGACAGTAGATTTAGAACCTAAGGAAGAATCAGTAGATAAAATCAAAACATTACTAGAAAATTTGGACTCATAGGCTGCGACACAATCCTATAGGATAAATTTCAATCAAGAGGGAAGGCTTCTATAGTCTCCCTCTCTTTTTTGTAAGAGATTAGAGTGAATGGTTTAGTTCAGAATTTTCTTCCTGAAAATAATTCCCTTTTTTGCATCGTACAGAGGTTGTACGCCGAGATTCATGAGTTGCTTTTTAAA
This sequence comes from uncultured Saprospiraceae bacterium, assembly GCA_964509175.1. Lineage (GTDB taxonomy): Bacteria > Bacteroidota > Bacteroidia > Chitinophagales > Saprospiraceae > JAHDHU01. Next base: position 2,515 of record CAZDWO010000110.1, on the reverse strand, counting down.
AGGGTATTCCTTAGCATCGATGATGTATACCTTACAACCCATAGACTTTGTGAGTTCCTCGTTTTGAGATCTCCAGCAGTTAGCCATTTCAAAGGCAGTGGTATTGTAATCCTTAGACCATTTTTTGCCGATAATAACCTCTAGTTCGAAGATTCCTTTCTCGTAAGAAAGCAACTTAGATGATACTCCGTAGCTTACCCGATAATACATATCGGTTTTGGTAAAATGTCTTCTGTTTATATGATCGATATTCATAACACCTACCTAAAAGCAGAAACTATGCCGATTTATAGAATTAGGAATTTATTTAATATGTTTCTTAAAATTTTTTCATTTGGGTAAACCATTTGACACTTTAGATATTATAAAAGGAGACTATAGAAATCAGAAAATGAGGCAATACAATAAAGAAGAGTTAGAAGGTTTAGAGAAGATCTTTAGAATAAATCTTATAAACTCTATTACTGGTATAAAACCAGCAAATCTCATCGGTACTATCGATAGTAAGAAAAATACCAATCTAGCCATCATTTCTAGCATAGTCCATCTGGGAAGTAATCCAGGCTTTATAGGATTTATAATGAGACCTACTGCTGAGATTCGTAGACATACCTATCAGAATATCTTAGAGAAGGAGTACTATACCATAAATCACGTCTCTACTGAGTGGATTGATAAGGCTCATTATACTTCTGCAAAGTTTGATAAAGAGGTTTCTGAGTTTGACGCTTGTAAGCTAAGGGCAGAGTTTAAAGATGAATTTATCGCTCCTTATGTAGGAGAAAGTCCTATACAAATCGGGATGAGACTAGCAGAACTTATAGAGATTAAGTCCAATGGAACAACCATGATAGTCGGTAATATCGAACATATCTACATCAGAGAAAATCTTATTACTGAGAATGGATTTATCGATTTAGAAAGTTCTAGCTCTGCTGGAATTTCTGGTTTAAACAGCTATTATAAGATGACCAAACTTGAGAGTTTCCCTTATGCAAGGGTAGAAGAACTGCCTTCCTTTTAGGGAGAAAACAATCTCTATACTTTACTGTTAAAAAACTATGAAAAACTATCTAATCGTCGGAGCCTCTTCAGGTATTGGATTGGCTACAGCCAAAATACTAGCTGCACAAGGGCATCATATACACGGTACATATAATAATACAGATGTAAGTGGAGTAACTGGCATACAGTTCCAACACTGTGATGTAAAACAAGAAGAACTTAAACTAGAATTACCAGAAGTCCTAGATGGAGTAGTCTACTGCCCAGGAGCGATAGATTTAAAACCCTTTACTCGTATAAAGCCGGCTGCATTTATCGAAGATCTAGAATTGCAGGTAGTAGGAGCGGTAAGGATTATACAGCATGCACTTCCTGTTCTTAAAAAATCCACTAATCCATCGATAGTACTTTTTTCTACTGTGGCGGTCCAGTCAGGTTTTAATTTTCATAGTAAGGTAAGTGTTTCTAAGGGAGCCATAGAAGGATTGTCCAAGGCACTGGCTGCAGAGTTTGCACCACTGATAAGAGTAAATACCATTGCTCCCTCTCTCACAGACACTCCACTAGCTGCTAAGCTATTATCTACAGATGAGAAAAAAGAAGCAAATGCCAAAAGACATCCACTTAAGAAAATAGGAACCCCAGAAGACATCGCTGAGATGGCTGCCTTCTTGCTTTCTGATAAATCGGGATGGATTACTGGTCAGACCATCCATATCGATGGAGGGATGTCTACCCTAAGAGTGTAAGAATGGAAATATCTCGAGAAACAGATCGCATCATAGAAATGGCATGGGAGGATCGCACTCCATTTGCTGCTATCCATTTTCAGTTTGGACTATCAGAAGGAGAGGTCATAAAACTTATGAGACTTCATCTGAAGCGTAAGAGTTTCAATCTATGGCGTAAGCGAGTCCACTCCGGAACCAGTAGGAAGCATCTTAAAAAAAGAAGTGAAGAGATTACTCGCTTTAAATGTAGTCGACAACGACTCATCAGTAACAATAAGATTTCTAAGCGATAGAGTGAAAAAACAGCATCTCCCATCTAAGGTATGCATAGTCTGTAATCGACCCTTTAACTGGCGTAAAAAATGGGCAAAGGTCTGGGACGAGGTAAAATACTGTAGTGAGAAATGTAGGCGGAATAAGAATTAGCTCTTTTGTCCTGAAAGAAAGGACTTAATTACTTCTAAAATATTTCTTCAAAAAAAAGCAGCAACATTAAAAACTTGTTATTTTTGCATCCGTTTTAGGGCCTATAGCTCAGTTGGTTAGAGCATCTGACTCATAATCAGAGGGTCTGAGGTTCAAGTCCTTGTGGGCCCACCCATTTTAACTGGGGTTTCGAGAGAAACCCCTTTTTCTTTCCTCAGATTCTGACAAACAAATTGACATACATCTGACATACATATTTATTCGAGCATCTAATTCGCTTCTGAGTTAGTGTGACTCAAAGATAAATAATCTTTAACAAAGAGTATAACTGGGAAGTTAACAGGGGTTAATTT
>CAZDWO010000109.1:0-8689 GCA_964509175.1 uncultured Saprospiraceae bacterium | reverse complement strand
GACAGGCAGAGCGTAAGGCTAGGAAAGCTGGGAACTAAGCTCAGCCAAGTACTACATAGAATAAAAAAATAAAGGAACTCCAGATTATCTGGAGTCCCTTATTTATTTTGGGGTTACTCTTTTACTAAACACACATATTAAAAATGAATTCAAAAAGAACTTTTACTTATACTATGAGATTTGTAATCAGTATTCATTCTTTTAAGAATATCTCATTCTTATACATAAGACAATGAGAAGTGAGATAACCACTACGATAGTAAATATATAGTTTTTTTTAAATATGTAATGGGCTCATAGTGAATAATGAACGTATGATATTATTTGGTTTGTGATTTTATCCGCTCTAGAGCTATATAACTGAGCTCTTCCCACTTCTCTTTTCCTTTATCACTTACTACATACCATGCATACAATGGAGGCTTAGTTTTAAACGGACTGAGGTGTTGCCATTCTACTCCATGAGCATCGATATCATATTCTTTACCTAGTTTAAAACCCATTGATACCATTTAGGCCTGAGATTACCGCATATATTTCAATATAATTTGACAATCTCTGCGTTGGAAATACTCGCCGTAGCTAGCTATGCCTCTGTTTTCCGCCTTGACCTTGACAAATTATTATCAAAATCTTATACGATACCTTCAAACCTAAATGGTATTATCTTTCCAGAAGAAAGCAAAGACTTTGTCCTTAAACTTTATCCCTAGTGAGGACATGATCTTGCCGAGGGTGCAGTGCTGATGGGTTGTGATTTCTTCTACCATTTTATTGAAGTGGTCAGAAGGTGTCGTCATAATTAAGATTAAAAATTCTGACTCTCCTCCAGTAAATCTATCTCATACTCTCCACTAAAAACATAATCCTCTCTGACGAAGTTGCACCAATAGCACTTCTCGTTGTCGCAGAGATTATCGAATTTATGGTCTTGTATGTTACTCCAGGTTTCTGTGATCTGCTCTCCTACTATTTCTATATGGACAGGCTGGACGACTATTTTTTCTCTGAAGAACTCTTCTGTGTTACGCTTAGGTTCTACAAAGTCCATCTCTCCGGAAATCATATTCCAGTTGTGGGTCTTATTGCTATCTAGGAGGATTTTATAAAATACTATCTGTCTCCAGTAGTCTCCACCCAGGACATCATTTGCAGTAGGTGGTTTGAGTTTTTTCTTAGTGTCTGGCTTGAATCCGTTTCCGGTTTTATAGTCTGTTACATTTACATAATCTTTATAGACCTCTACTCTATCTAGGACTCCTTTTATCGGGACTCCATTCCATTCTGCATTGTCTACCTTTTCTTCTAGAAAATACTGAGCATCGTGAGATTCTTTGGAGATGTATTCTGCATAGTACTTTTTGAGAATGTCTGCTCCATATTCTGAGAGCTCTTTAAACTCTTTGTCGGTAAAGTGAGACCAGAAGTACTTCATCGAGGATTTAAAAGATTCTAGAAGGGTTACCTCTGAAACAGGTTTTTTATCTCTTACATTTTCATAGAAATCCTGGAAGGCACTGTGTATGGCATTCCCGAATCCCATATGCTTATTACGAGCAGTAGGCACTCTGAGTATTGTCTCAAAGTAAAAGGTCATCGGACATTTTAGATACTTGTTTAAGTGAGTTACACTGAGCTTGTATTTTTTAAGTACCTCGTTTATGAGATCGTGGTCGATGAGTTTTATTTCTTTTTCCTGCAGGAACATGGTAAGATACTGAAACTCGTTTATGCTCTCTTCTGAGACTTCTATATTATTTATTCTATTCTCATCTCCTTCTAGTAGCTCATCTACAAAGGTGGATCTGCTTAAGACCTTTTCGTCTTCTCTCTTGTTTGCATAGGAGATGTGTAGTTCTGATTTGGCTCGAGTCATCGCTACGAAAAAGAGTCGTCTCTCGTCTTCTATATTATTTTCTACATCTGCATTTACAGTCTTGGGATATGAGAAGCTTCCCCAGTTTCCTCTGTTTACATCCCATACATTTTTATTACTTGCGATGATAAATACTGTATCGAACTCTAATCCCTTGGCAGAATGGGCAGTGATAAAGTGCACTCCTTTCCTAGCACTTACTACTTTGTTAATAGCAACGGGAAGATCGGCACTTTTCATCTTATCGATGTTGGCCAAGAATTCTTTAAGGGTGATGTCTGGCTTTTTCTTACTCTCATCTTTTATCATATCGAAGAGCGTACTGATTACCTGCAAGAGCCAGGTCTTATCTGAACTGCGTAGAACGGATTGTAGTATGTGTCCCTCGTTAAGAATCTGACCGAAGAGACTCTGCAAAGTAAGATTAGCGATGTCAGCAGTCCATTTACTGAGAAGGTCGTTGAGTCGTTCTATTTCTTTGGCAGATTTTAGATTAAGGGTTCCTAGTAAATCGGCATCTGAGATGATGTCTCTCCAGGTATTCTTGTCATGGTCTTTTCGCTGATTTTTAAAGAGAGCTATTCTTGCTATGTCTCTTGCATGAATACCGAAGAAGTGATAATGCATCAGTCGGAACAAGCGATCCTCTTGAGAATCTGGCTTGTCATATTCTGACTGTACGTAATAGAGAATGTTCAGTACATTTTTTATTAGTGGAAGCTTTAGAATATCGATTCTCCGTTTTATGTTGAGAGGAATGTTTTTCTTTTCTAGTACTTCTACCAGTTTATCTACCTGCTTATGGTTCCGATAGATTACTGCTACCTCGTCTAGGTTTTCTCCATTCTCAAATTTCTCGTCTAGGATACGTACGAGGTCAGCCTGCTCATGTACTACATTGCTATACTCTTTTATAATCGGTGGATTAGGAAGATCCTTAAGTTTTCCTGCTGCTATTAGATTTTTGGTTGCAAAGAGATTTGTCTCTTTTATCATCCGCTCCATATTGAAATCTATGAGCACAGTTGCAGCATCTAAAATAGGCTGACAAGAACGATAATTTTTCTCTAGGACAACCATTTCTGGTTTATACTTCTCGTTAAACTCTTTTATGTTATTCAGATTTGCTCCTTGGAATTTATAGATGGCCTGATCGTCATCTCCTACCACAAAAACATTGGGCTCCATGTCCATAAAATCTATGAGACTATAGAGTAGATGATTCTGAGCTCCATTGGTATCCTGATACTCGTCGACTAAAAAATACTGGTAACGCTCCTGATAAGTGGAGAGTATGTCATCATTTTCTTTAAAGGCTTTTACAACCCACAGAATCATATCCGTATAGTCGTACCTCCCGATGCGATGCATAATCTCTGTATACTTTGGAAATAATTTGGCTCCAGCCAAAAGGTCTTCCATCTTATCCTTAAGTTCTTTCCATGCCTTAGGTTTTTTATCTCCTGCTTTAAATTCTTTGTACTTCTTCTGATAGAAAAACTTAGGGTCTGGCGTCTCTGCCTCTACTAGGTCTACATAATATTGCTCTATTTTTTTCTCTATGTCTAGCTCATTGAGATTTTCCTTTTTCATCATCTGAAAAAGTTTTTCTAGTCGTCCAGCCTCATAGGTCGGATCTCCTTTGGGTCTTTTTAAACGATGCCCACGAGGAAGGCCATCCACAATCTCTGCATAGACATCTAACTTTTCCAGATCACTCAACTGATCCAACTTACGATAGTTTCCAAAGTATCCTAGATTCTCCTGTATGACCTGATTACTAAAAGCATGGAAGGTGTAGATGTGTACCTTATGTCCTTCAGGACCGATAATCTCTACCAGTCGCTTACGCATCGCTACCGTCGCTGCATCTGTAAAAGTGAGGCATAATATATTATGAGCCTGTACATCCTGATTAAGTAGGATGTTACCGATACGCACTGCCAGTATCTGTGTCTTACCCGTTCCAGGACCAGCGATAACCATGACAGGACCTTCTATATGATCTACTGCCTGCTTCTGCTCAGGATTAAGCATTGTGTAAGCTGCTTGGAATTTGGCTTGGTACTTTTCTCTTAGTTGCTTAGTGGTGGACATAATGAGTCTATTCTTAAGGTGTGATTTTGCTTCTGCAAAATAGCGGTTAGCTCATTAAAAAAATCATTTAATAGAATTTTAGTTAATGAAATCTTAAAAAGCAGATGCTCATTAAACGACTCTAGCAATCTGCAGTCAAAGGAGTATTACAAAACTTAAAAATGAAGAATATGAAAAAGGGAATGATTATGATGTTGGCTCTATTTGCAACAGTAAGTATATCTGCTCAACAGGTAAATCATAGCAAGAAAATAAAGAAAGGTATTGTAACAGGTGAGCTTACCGCAAATGAGACTCTTACTCTTAAAAAGCAACTCAATGAATTAAAAAGAGTAAAAAGAAATGCGAGAAGAGATGGAGTAATTACTCGCAGTGAGCAGCTAAGAATAAATAAGTTAGAAGCTCAGCTCAACAGGAACATCTATCGTCAGAAAAATGATAGACAGATACAGGGAAGAAGATATTAATAGTAGTAGATTAATTATAGTTGAATAGCCGCTCAAAATATTGAGTGGCTATTTTTTTTCAAAAGCTCGTAGTTTCTGTGGGCTTTTTTTATCATAAAATCATTTCCCCATCTACGTAAAAACCTATATGCATTGCATACTTCAAACAATGATTCTAATACTGAAAAACCTACTATTCTAATCAAGAATAAATATCCAAGAATTTTAAAATATTTAGCCTTTTCACGAAATTTAGGTGAGAATTGAGGCATATAACTCCAAACTAATATTCAGCAGATTCATTTAAATAAATAACAATACTCAAATTATAGAATCAAGAAAATCTCTAAAAACATTTAAATAAAAAACATGAAACTTAAAGCAACTTCCATTGTCTTAATTTTACTTTTTTCTTACTGCACAAGAGCTTGTGATAATGTCATTTGTGAACAATGGCTTCAGAATGAAATTTCTAATTATCAACCTGAATGGTGTTCTAATTCCTCCAATACTATTTGTGAGCTCATAGTCAGATCTGAAACTTATAATAATTTTGATGAGTACGTTGTAGTTTCAGGTCAATGTTCTTCCAATGGTATACTAGGTGAACATTTTACTAAAATTTTTACTTGTAGTGGTCAATTATTACAATCATGCTCAGGCTTTTCATCTGGCTTTACATGTGATTTTGGCGAAAACTTTGACCCTGGAAACTTTACAAGTTCTGATTTAGTGTGGAACTGTGATTCTACATTTCCCACCTGCGATTTTGAAAACTGCACCAAAGTAGATGAGTTTTTAGTCTGTGATAATGTAGTAAATCAATCATGCGTAAGTACACAGGGAAGTAATGTGGTAGGAGAAATAAAATATGCATATCTAAGCCTAATAAATCTTGAAGAAACACTAAGGCCTACTTTTAATTGGTTCGATCCTAGTGGATTACTGAGAACCAGTATTACTCCTCAAAATTGGTCAAACTCTAGCGGTAGCGATTTTTATTACAGTTTTTTCACTCCAGATATAACAGGAAATTGGTCAATAGAATTATTACTTAATGATCAATTTGGAAACTTAGAATTTTGTCAAACTCTAGTCTTTACAGTTAGCTCAGTGAGTACTGATTGCATTTGTCCAGACCTAATAAATACAATTCCTTCTTGTACAAATGAAGTTGACCCAGTTTGTGGCTGTGACGGAATTACTTATAGTAATGAATGCATGGCACTCAATGCTGGAGTAAAGGAATATCAATCCGGTGCCTGTGGAAACACAACAGGAGGATTCCAATCTACAAGTTGTGATGATGGAAATCCTGCAACGACAAATGACATTATACAAGAGGATTGTTCCTGCAGAGGTGAAGTGTCAGATTGCATTTGTCCAGACTTCGTAAATCCTAACATAATTTGCCCAGGTAATTTTGATCCTGTATGTGGTTGTGATGGTGTTACATATAGTAATGAGTGTGAAGCATTCAAAGCAGGCATAAAAGAATTCCAGTTAGGTGCTTGTGGAAATGCATCAGGAGGATTCCAATCTACAAGTTGTAATGACGGAAATCCGCTAACGGATAATGACACTATACAAGACGATTGTTCTTGCATGGGTGAACTGTCTGATTGTATTTGTCCAGACTTCATAAATCCTAACATAATTTGCCCAGGTAATTTTGATCCTGTATGTGGTTGTGATGGTGTTACATATAGTAATGAGTGTGAAGCATTCAAAGCAGGCATAAAAGAATTCCAGTTAGGTGCTTGTGGAAATGCATCAGGAGGATTCCAATCTACAAGTTGTAATGACGGAAATCCGCTAACGGATAATGACACTATACAAGACGATTGTTCTTGCATGGGTGAACTGTCTGATTGTATTTGTCCAGACTTCATAAATCCTAACATAATGTGCCCAAGTAATTTTGACCCAGTATGTGGTTGTGATGGCGAAACATACAGTAATGAATGTGAAGCATTTAAGGCAGGTATAAAAGAATTCCAGTCAGGTGCATGCGGAAGTACATCAGGAGGATTTCAATCTACAAGTTGTAATGATGGAAATCCGCTATCTGATAACGATACTATACAAGACGATTGTTCTTGTATAGGTGATTTTTCGGATTGTATATGTGAGGATTTAATTAATCCAAGTATGGATTGCGGTTCAGTCTTTGAACCTGTATGCGGCTGTAATAATATTACTTACTTTAATGAATGCACCGCTCTATCAAACGGAATAAAAACTATTAAAGAAGGACCATGTGAAGACAATAACAATGACTTAAGACCAACTACCTGCGATGATGGTGATGAATTAACGATTAATGATCAAATTGTTGACTGTGAATGTAGAGGTGAAGCAATTTCTTCAACTAAAGAACTAGAACACAATTTCATTATCTATCCTAATCCCGCAAATGACTTTATTGAAATATCGGGATCAAAAAACATGAAAACTGAAATTTTTACTTTGAGTGGGAAGAGATTAATTACAAGTAATTCTTCAAGGATAAGTTTAGAAAATATTGTTCCGGGAATTTACTTTATAAAGAATAGTGGTGTATTTAAAAAGTTTGTGAAAATTTAATTAAACATTGCTCCAGTATTATAGGAAAGAAACACAATTAATTATATCAATGCGGGCATCCTAGTATACAAATAGCTGTCGATAAATCGACTGCTATTTGTATTTAAACTTATCTACTCACGTTGAATTTATGGGTATTTAATCCATGCTCATTTTTCAATTGTAAGAAGTACATTCCAGAAACCCATTCAGATGTTTGAATTTCTAAAGTATGATCACCAGAGTTAAACGTGGAGAAAGATCTATATAACAATTTACCCGTTGCATCGACAATCTGAACAGATAGAGGAGTATCTCCTATATAGGAAAAATCTAATTTTAAATAATCCGAAACTGGATTAGGGCCGATACTAAATCCACTTAGATCCACTCCTAAATCCGCAACGCTAGAAACACCAGTTTCTCCGGCCACAATGCCATTGTAGTTTTGTGTAGAAGAAATTTGCTCTTTATATGCTATCTCATAAATAACTAATTCATTAGCCTCTTGGTCAATAGCAATTCTCATCCATCCATCTTTAGTTAGTCCATTAACTAAAGCAAATCCAATATACTGAGCTACTCCATCCTCCCACTGATCTGCAAATACACCATCGTCGTGATATATAGAACCCCTATCATCATCGATATAATCAAAAAAGTTAGACCCATTCAGAGAAATAGTATCCCCTAGAGAATAAACAGAAAGTCTTCTGGCATCAAACGAAGTATAATCCGATTCACTAGAGCTTGCAAAACAGCCTACCGCAAAAATGGGAGTAAATCCTAATTCATTAGGATGAGAATTTATATAATAATCTACATTCCCATCTTGATCAAGGTCTATGGCTAAATTTTCATTCAGACTAACACGTAAACCGTTTTCTCCATAATCGGTATAGCTTATTTGTGCATCGAGTGATGAAAAAGTAAAGGCTAAAAAACTAAGTGATAGTAGTAAATTTTTCATGTTGTTTTATTTTGTCTATAGTGGTTAAAACATTTAATATACAATTAGTTAAGTGTAACGTAAACAATAATTGGTTGAATGCCTATCTATTTACGTTGATTATTTGCTCTGTTGAACTTGCAAGTTGCAACATGGACGTAGATCTGTGCTGTACACAATCTTAATTTTTTATCTCATCAATCAGTTTTCTACTTATTACAGTATCATAAATAATTGTCAGCTCTAGTATTTTATCATTAGAATCAAATTCAATTATATCCACCACGTCAAATTTTACAAGTTTTCCAGATTTAACTGTCCACATATATTCGAAGTATAATGCCAATTTTCCTGTATCAGAATCCTCAAAAATTCCTTTTAGTTTTAATTCTGAACTTATGGTGTCATCATTTAATGTCTTATAAAATTCATCTGCATTTTTCTCCCCGTAAATCGGTGACCTTACTCGACCAGTCTCAGCAAACAAATTAATGATCCCATCGACATTTCCTTCTTCCAATAAATCAATGTATTCTTTTGCTATTTCTGTTTTTGTCATTTTTATGGACTTCTTTCATTTAACGGATGAATGATATCGATCGTATCATTGATTGAATTCACCCTTTAATCACAAAATAGATATTTAGTTTTGAATTAGCCGAGAGGTGAATTTGAAACGCCTATCTTATGATCTGATATCAATTGAGCCTGTTTCTAAATACATCTAACTATCTGACTTTCACCACAGAAGCTCAC
>CAZDWO010000108.1:0-8778 GCA_964509175.1 uncultured Saprospiraceae bacterium | reverse complement strand
GGCTGATTTATACTGGGAAGGTGGTGGTGGAGTAAATTCAAATTCAAGTGTCAAGCTCAAATTCAAAGTGGTTCTGGTCTCCGGCGATGGATTCAGCTTTCTTTCGCTAGGGCGAGGTCATTCCCTTCCATTTTTCAAGGGAAGGGCTAGGGTTGGGTAAAAGCCATGTTGGGTAGCTGTGCTTTTGTTAGATATAATATAATATCAGGATTTCATCCTGAGCAAATTGAAAATTTGCAATTACACAATCGGAAGTACAACTTCCGCTTAACAAGTGTGCACAGTATCGATGTAGAATATTTTTACAATCATGAAGATCTGTCCTCAAGAGCAACTATTTATTCTGAAAAAATGCCTAAGTTGAAAAAAAGTAAAATGCTAGTTAGAAGCTTCTATATAATTTCATTCATTTTGATTTCTGCAAGTAATCTAATGACTCAAGAATATTTCTCTAAGATTTATGACTTTGATAAAATAGGGAGAAGTGATAGTTTTCAAACAATGATTGAGCATGATGGATATTTATATCTTATAGCTAGGTACAATTATTTTTTAACAGAAAATCAAATCAGTACTGCTACTAAGGTTGTCAAGACTGATTTGGATGGAAACATCCTCAATGAGCAAAACTTTCCATGGATGCTGGAGCAAACAGACTATGGGATGAATATGCTCATTGAAGATGACCATCTATATATTTTGAGCCGTTATCATTTTGCCTATGCCGAAAATAAGAATCCGATAAATCTATTGAAGCTTAATCTGGAGTTAGATTCCATAGCTCATGTGGAATATAACCCAATAGTCACTAATCCATTAGAGGCTGCTGATGCTAGTTTGACCTCATTCGAAGATCATTTTATTGCGACAGGTTGGATTGATGATGACAATAGTCAGAATAATGGTGAAACTCCCTTTCTTATGTGGATAAATAAAGATGATTTATCATTAGATACCGTTTCTTTATTTCCATCTAAGGTTATTCAACCAGATTCGCTACTTAGGGCTCAAATGCCATACACTTTTAGTAATGAAGATAATTCAGAACTTTATGTATTCTCAGAACTATTGACCCAAAATCCATCTGAGGTTTTCTTTAGAGAAGAGATTGGGTTTTTAAAATATTCAGGACGAGAAGACCAAGAACCAGAGTATGTAGCAGATACGCTCGGAACCTATTCGTTTCATAACTCACCGTTTCTAACCTCAGAGGGATTTTTGTTTTATGAAAAAGCCGGTACGCCTTCGACTGATCAGACTATAGAATTTGTTTTGATGAAACCCGATGGACAGGTAATATGGCATAATAAAGACATAGCTTTAAATCCATATGGGGCTAGAACGATCTTCCATTTTATGGAAACGAGAGACGGAGATTTGATAGCTGGAGGTTCTTCTAATTGGCATTTAGAGTACGGGCAGGAAGACCCAGATACCATAACTACTTTTAAATCACCGTACTTAATAAAAATCGATATAGAGACTGGTGATATTTTATGGGAGCGACATATTATTGAATTTGACGATTTAGGAAACGTCGATGGAGGAAGTTTTTTAAATGTTGTAGAAACAGAAGAAGGAGACCTCATTTGTGCAGGAAGTAAAGTGTATAAGGATGAATTTAGTTTTTTCACTTATGATTCATGGATTTTAAAACTTGACGAGAACGGATGTAACCCTAATTTTTCCTGTGATGGCTTTGCTTTTCTATCCAGTACAGAAGAGGAGGCTTCTAATGATTTAAAAGTTTCTAAATTACTCATCTCTCCTAATCCGACTAGTGGAATAGCTACTGTGAAGCTTCCAGAAGATTTAAAAGATGGATCTTTACGGATTATCGATAATAATGGAAACCAGATTCTGAGAGAAGAGCTAGATAAAAGATGCGATACTTATCAGATAGATTTATCTACCTATCCATCTGGCATCTATCATGTGGAGTATTTGCCTAGGGATAATAAGGAGCGGCTTATTTATACAGGGAAGGTGGTTGTGGAGTAAGTGAGTTCGTTTAAGTTTAAGCTAGATTGAAAGCAAGCTCAAGTGTCAAGTGCAAACTCAAATTCAAAATGCTTCTGGGCTCGGGCGATTGTTAGTTAGATTGTATTTTGCCCTGAAATCAGTGCAATCCATAAATCCATCTAATCCGTGATGCTGAAAGCAACAAAAGAATCAAGCAAATCCAAAAATCCTAAAATCATGGTTCCTACCTTATATATTCCAAGCCTCAAATAATTCATCTCAACCGCCCGAGCCATGAACTACTTTGAATTTGAATTTGACACTTGAGTTTGAATTTGACACCCTTACACATTCGAAGCCCCAAATAATTCATCTAAACCGCCCGAGCCCTGAACTACTTTTGAATTTGAATTTGACACTTGAGTTTGAATTTGACACTTGCACTTGAATTTGACACCTTACTTCTTCCTCATAGTAACAAACTCCACCAAATCCAGCAACGACTGAGTAGCCTCATTTTGCGGAAGCATAGCTAGAATTTCTTCCGCTTCTTTTTTGTAGGCGTTCATTTTGTCTTGAGCGTATTCTATGCCTCCTTTGTCTTTTACGTATTGGATGATTTGGTTGACTACTTTTTTGTTTTTGTTGCGGCGGTTTATGTTGAAGATGACCTTTCTCTTTTCTACCCAGCTGGATTGCTCTAGAGCATAGATAAGAGGCAGCGTCATTTTCTTTTCTTTGATGTCTATACCTTTCGGCTTACCGATATTATCCTCTCCATAATCGAATAGGTCATCCTTTATCTGAAAGGCAATCCCTATTTTCTCACCGAAGTTTTTAAGAGCCTCTATCTGAGTCTCGTCGTCTGTGGTAGATGCCGCTCCTGCACAACAGGCAGCGGAGATAAGCGAGGCAGTTTTTTGACGGATGATTTCGTAGTAGATATCCTCGTCTATGTCTAGCTTTCTGGCTTTTTCTATTTGTAATAATTCACCCTCACTCATGGCTTGGACAGCAGAGTTTATGATATGCAGGGACTCGTACTCTTTATTTTCTAGAGCCATGTTTAGACCTCGGGAGAGGAGGTAGTCTCCGACTAGAACTGCTATTTTGGTTTTCCAGAGAGAGTAGATGGAAAAGAATCCTCTACGCTTTTCTGCCTCATCGACCACATCATCATGGACGAGGGTAGCAGTATGTATGATTTCTACTAGGGAAGCTGCTATGTAGGAAGAGTTGTTTATTTCTCCGCAGGCCTTTGCAGCAAGTAGGGTAAACATGGGTCTGATTTGCTTTCCTTTGGTCTGTACGATATAGTGTGTAATCTTATCTAGAAGCGGCACACTGGTCTTCATGGCTCCTTTAAAGTGCTCGTCGAATTTGTCCAATTCGGATTGAATGGGAGCTTGAATATTTTTTAAAGTAAGACTCATTTACTTATCGAGAATCGCAATATCTAGTTACAAAATAAACCACCAAGATAGGTCTATTGTTCCAATACAATTTGAATTATAAAATTGTGGAATAAATTCTAGAGAGAAATTTTATATTTCAAGGCAAAAAACGCAGTCATAGCCTTAGCTAAGGCGAGTATTTTTAACGCCGAAATATGAAATTTATATCGGTATTTATCCGCCATTTTATGGTTCTTATTGTATCGATTGCGAGGTACTATCTCTCATAGGGTTTTCTTATCTTCGTGGGTATTTCATTTTGCAATAGTGATACAGTTTTTTAAGTCCAATCTTCTTTTAACGAGCCTGATGCTCCTTCCTTATGTATTGATAGTCAGAGGAGAGCCCTTTCTATATCCTGAGGGAAGCGAAGCAATGCTGCAGGGTGGCTTTTTCTATCAGTCGCTCGTCTCATGGATAGAGAATCCTGCGATTCTACGAGTCATTGCGATATTACTCATATTTATAGAAGCCTGGTTGCTTAATCATATCGTAAATCGTAATCGTCTAGAAAGAAATCTGAGCTCTCTTGCAGGACTGATTTATATCTTACTGATGTCTGCGATTCCGCTTTTCTTAGGCATGACTCCAGTGATTCTGGCTAATCTGTTTTTACTCTTTGGCTTCCAAGCCATATTTAAAATTTATAAAAAACCTCTGTCGGCGATTTTTATTTTTAATGCAGGGCTGATGTTCGGTCTAGCAAGTCTGATTTACCGACCCTATATGGTGATGTTGATTCTCGGTCTGATGGGTGTAATCATACTTAATACTATAAACCTGAAGCGTCTATTTCAGCTGCTGATAGGTTTTCTGATGAGTTATGTATTCTGTTATACCTACTTTTTAAACATAGGTGTTGGCCCAGGATTTCTTTTAGATATATGGGTAGTTAAGTGGAGTAATCCTTTTCCGATGGATGTTGCTGGCTATTTGTTACTTGGAATTATGGGACTGCTGATTCTGATTACTCTGCTCAGCTATAATTCTTATATGGTAAAGAAGAGTATCCAGGCACAGCAAAAAATGGATCTCTTTTACTGGTTTATGATGCTGTCACTGCCAGGAGTATTTATGATGGCTCAGATGGAGAGTTACATGATTACAGTATTGGCGATTCCTCTAGGAGCACTATTGCATATAAATGTCCAAAAATTCAAGCCAAACTTCGTTGCAGAAATTCTGCATTTGCTGGTCGTGATAGGGATATTAAGCCTCCAATATTCAGTACATTTGCTTTAACAATTTTAATAATATGAAATTTGGTGTAGTTGTCTTTCCTGGGTCTAATTGTGATGATGATATGATACATGTTTTGTCCACTGTAATGGGAGAGGAAGCAGTGAAGATATGGCATAAGGAATCCTCGCTAGAGCCTTATGGTAAACTAGATGGGATTTTTATTCCAGGTGGATTTTCTTACGGAGATTATCTGAGATCAGGAGCGATTGCTCGTTTTTCTAACATCATGCCTGAGGTTGTAAATTTTGCCAATAATGGCGGATATGTCTGGGGAATCTGTAATGGTTTTCAGATACTATGTGAAGCAGGTTTATTGCCCGGAGTACTTATGAGAAACAGAGATCAGAAATTTATCTGTCGCAATATTTGGCTTAAAGCCAATACCAACTACTCTGCAATTACAGGAGAAATAAATACTGCGGAAGCTCTCAAGATACCGATCGCTCATGCAGATGGCAGATATCATGCTTCTCAGGAGGAGATCGACCATATGATAAAACATGACCAGATTATCTTCCAGTACAGTGATGAGGAAGGAGCGGTTACGGCTGAGGCCAATGTAAACGGTTCTGCACATAATATAGCTGGCATCTGTAACGAAGGAAGAAATGTGTTCGGTATGATGCCACATCCAGAGCGAGCAGCAGAGGAGTATCTAGGAAATACAGACGGTCATGTGATGTTTGAGTCCTTGCTCAATGCGATAAAAGATAAAATGGCTGCCTGATTCTAAGCCTAAGGAGTTAATTATTTATTAAGACCTAAACCATCCCTAAGAACGCCTTGTTAATTGAACTAGTTTTGTAAGACAAAATAAAATAGATGAAAAATATACTAACAGCCATCGCACTTCTAGTCAGCTTCCAGTCTTATGCTCAGACAGCTCCTGTGAGTTGGTCCTTTGAGGTAATCGAGGATGATGGAGCTAAGGCACTCGTAGCTACAGCAACTATCGATGAGGGTTGGGTGGTTTATTCGCCATTTACAGAAGAGGGTGGTCCCGTTCCGACGACTATAGAGATGGAAGGTGTAGAGCTTGTAGGTACTATCCGAGAAGAGGGAAAAATTTATACAGAATATAGTGAGCTCTTCGAGCTGAATGTTTCTAAGTTTAAAAACGAGGTAAAATTTGTACAAGCTTTTAATCCAGCGGCTGATGCCAAAGTTGTAAAAGGTTATCTAGAATTTATGACCTGTGATGGAACGAGATGCTTACCTCCCAAAGAAGTAGATTTTAGTATCAAGCTTTAGAATTTTAAGACCTCCATTTAAAAAGTCTATCACCAAATAGAAATTATTATGCTGATCAATTCTCCTTATAAGATTAAAGGAATTGCTTTAATCATTTTTCTTGTATTCTCTCAGTTTCTTTCTGCTCAGATTCTCTCTCCTATAAAATGGAATTTTGAGGCACAAGCCTTAGGAGGGGATAGTTACGAGCTCATCTTTACTGCAGATATAGAGTCTGGGTGGAACGTCTATTCTCAACATTCCAATGACGAAGGTCCAGTACCTACCTACATAGAATATGAAGAGATGGGTGCAGCGACACTAGATGGAGATAATGTAGAGGAAGGCCATAAAAAAGAAGGCATCGATAAACTCTTTGAGGTAAACGTAATCAAGTTTCTAGATGATCAGCCATTTAAAATAATACAGAAGGTAAAGGCTACAGATACCTCTACTCCTATTTCTGGTTATCTCACCTACATGGCCTGTGATAAGTCTAAGTGTCTACCTCCTAAAGATGTAGATTTTTCCTTTGACCTATCTAAGCTAGCTTCTGCAGACGGCGAAATGGAGAAAAGCACTGGTGGTAAAAAAGTAAATCTAGGAGATGCAATAAAAAATGCAGACCCAGTAGAACAAGTAAAAACTCAAGCTACCGAAGCCAAGTCTGAGATAAAAAAAGTAATCGGAAACAAAGAAGTACTAACCACAACCACGACTGCTACTGCAGCTACTGCCAAAGCCGTAGAGACTAAGGTCAAAGAAGTAAAAACAGAAGCAGTAGAATCTGCTCCGACAGCTATCGACAAATCAAAAGTACAGTTAGGAGATGCTTCTGAAGAAGAAGATCATTCTACCAGTGGCAAGATGCTCGATCCTGTACAGTGGTCGATGTCTATAAAAGATGCTGGAAATGGAGACTACGATTTAATCTACACGGCAGACATAGATGATGAGTGGACAGTCTACTCACAGCACTCTAACGATGATGGTCCTGTTCCAACATATATAGAATACGAAGAATTAAATGGAGCAAGCCTAGTAGGTGAGTCGACAGAACATGGACATCGCAAAGAGGGTCCAGACCCACTCTTTGAAAACGTAAATGTGATCAAGTTTCTAGGAGACCAGGATTACACCATTACCCAAAGAATAAAAAAAGGCAGTGGTCCTATAAAAGGATACTTGACCTATATGACCTGTGATAAGTCTCATTGTAAGCCACCAAGTGATGTGGAGTTTGAGTTTGACCCGAGTAAGATGTATGCAGGTGCTCCTAGACTTGCAGCGAGTGGAGTAGCGATGAATCTTGAAGGGAATGTCCTTGATCAGAGCATTACTTCTATTCAAGAGAGTTATGCAAATCCAGCGGGAAATTGTGGAACACTAACTGCTTCTGCTGATGGAACATTGTGGACAATATTTTTAGGTGGATTTTTGGGAGGACTTTTGGCCTTATTGATGCCATGTATTTTTCCAATGATACCAATTACTGTTAGTTTCTTTACTAAGGATACAAAGTCAAAAGGCTGGGTTAACGGCTTAATATATGGCTTATCTATTGTTGTAATTTTTGTAAGTTTTGGATTACTAATTACAATATTATTTGGTCCTGAGGCACTAAATCTTTTGAGTACTCATTGGCTATCAAATCTTATTTTCTTTTTAGTATTTGTGGCTTTTGCCATTTCTTTCTTTGGATATTTTGAAATCACCTTACCAAGTTCTTTGTCGACCAAAAGTGATCAGATGGCTGACAAAGGCGGTCTTATAGGAACATTCTTTATGGCCGCCACGTTAGCAATAGTTTCTTTTTCTTGTACTGGACCTATAATAGGTTTAGCACTGGTACAAGCAGCGGAAGCAGGAGATCGATTAGGTCCATTTGTAATTATGCTTGGATTTTCACTGGCACTGGCTATTCCTTTTGGGTTATTTGCAGCCTTTCCAGCATGGTTAAACTCATTGCCTAGATCAGGCTCATGGATGACTTCTGTAAAGGTGGTTCTTGGATTCTTAGAACTCGCTCTTGCTCTGAAGTTCTTATCTGTAGCAGATATGACTAGCGGTTGGGGATTCTTAAAGTATGAGCTATTCTTGGGATTATGGGTAATCATATTTGCCGCGATGACTGCTTATCTCTTTGGATTATTTGGGTTTCCTCATGACAGTCCCGTTAAGAAATTGAGTCCTACTCGTATGTTATTTGCAGTAGCCTCCCTAGCATGGACTGTATATATGGCTTCAGGATTTATGGTAGACAAGGATATAAATTCTTATTCTATTCCTAAGGCAGTAAGTGGAATTACACCACCTGCATCATATAATTTCTTTTTATCTCAGAACGATTTAGATCCAGCCATCTTAGCAAAGTATCCATCGTACACTAAGTGTGCAAACGACATTAACTGTTTCAAAGATTATTATGAAGGAGTCTCTTATGCAAACGAGGTAGGTAAGCCAGTCTTACTCGATTTTACTGGATATGGTTGTGTAAACTGTCGTAAGACAGAAGATTACATCTGGAAAGATGCAGGAGTAAAATCTTCTTTAAATGATGATTATGTGCTCGTCTCACTTTATGTAGATGATCGTAAAAAACTTAAAGAAACGCTCGTAGCTAAGCTCAGCGGAGATAAGATGAGAAACGTAGGTAATAAATGGGCTGATTTCCAAATAGTCAATTTCAAGCAAAATTCACAACCACTATATGTGCCGATGAGTCCAGATCAGCAAGTACTGACTGCACCGAGAGGATATGAAGAAGGAGTAGAAAACTATCAGCAGTTTCTAGACTGCGGGCTGAAGACTTTTCAGGATATGTAAATAGTATAAAAAAGTAATTTTTAGAATGGTCATTTCTTAATTGGGATGGCCATTTTTTGTTTGT
>CAZDWO010000107.1:0-8784 GCA_964509175.1 uncultured Saprospiraceae bacterium | reverse complement strand
GGTGATTTATTTGAGCATAAAGGCGAACAACCATTAAGCTTATGTTAATTGAGTGCTACTATTTTAAATGGAATTAAAGGATCAAGTAGATTCTTTTGCTCTGTGGGTAGATATAAATGTCCTTAGTGGGAAGTTGATCGATACTGAGAATTCCATCTAACTGGATTCCGAGTTGATTATTTATCTTTTTAAATGAAGCCATTCCAAAGGAAACCTGCTTTATCTTAAGATTAGAGAGTATAATTTCTGGAAGAGTAAATAGCTGACTCTCCATCACATCCTCACTTCCAGAAAGTACAGATATAGTATCCGAAGAATGTCTAGATAAAAACTCACTAGTAATTAAATCATTGTTTAAGAGAGAAATCGATGATCCTGTATCCAAGCCAAATTGATAAGTATGGCCTTCGATTTCTAGAGGTACTATCGGTATCCCATTTTTAAACTGGATGGAGGATTCTATCACCTTTAAATCAGCATCTATAACCGGCTCGTAGCTATTGAGCAGTCTTATGACCTTATTCTCATTATCTATATGCAATACCTCTGATTCTAAAATTCGTGCTCCGATAATACCGAGTATCTTATGATTAGCGATATTTTCTATGGCTGATAGATTTACACTATAGGCTTCTATATTATTAATGGTATAATCTCCTACCGTCAAAGACTCTAAGAATAACTCCGAACTCTCAAATGAACCATTTAACGATTCAAAGCTTACCTGCTTCCCTCCTTCCTGCTTTGTTTTATTAAGTAGTAATGCATCTGCTCCTGTATCGAATATAAAGAACCCCGTTTCTCCTTCTAGTTCTGATTCTAATAACATCAGCCCGTTGGCCTTTTTAAACGGAATTGTGTATACACTGGCTTCGTTGCCATTCGCCATAAGCGGAAAAGCACTCGGTAATACACCGATTAGTAAGCCAATTATTATGTATATACTTCTTAACATTAAATCCTCTAACTATTAGATAATGCTAAATATAAGGCCTTTTATGCCTCTAAACAACATTGTATTGATATTTAGTTAACATTGGCTTAACATTGACTTGTTGATTATGTAACATTTGATAAATTTGTTTACATTTGATTTTGTTGATTTAATATCATCTTTAAGGGTGGATTTCTCGAATTGGAAAAAATTGCATTTTAACATTTAGATTTTTGAAGCCTTTTTTTTATTCATATCGTAGGAGAACTGACATTAATATTTTTTGTTTTAAGCTAGATTTGCAGTTCCTAAAAAATCTAAACCGCTATGAGCGTTAAACACGAAGAAGTCCAAGAATATTACGGAAAGTCCTTACAAACGAATGAGGATTTAAAAACAAATGCCTGTTGTACCATAGAGGAACCTCCTAAGCATATCAAGAAAATCATGGGTCAGATTCATGATGAGGTAATGACTAAGTACTATGGATGTGGGCTTACGATACCTAATCAACTGGAGGGTCTCAAGGTTCTAGACCTCGGCTCAGGAAGTGGACGTGACTGTTATATAGCCTCTAAACTAGTGGGTCAAAAAGGAAAGGTTATCGGTGTAGATATGACTGATGAGCAACTAGATGTTGCCAATAGACATATTAAGTTTCATACAGAAAAATTTGGCTTCAGCTATCCCAATGTAGAATTTATAAAAGGAAACATAGATCATTTAGATTTACTGGACTTAGAGAAAGGCAGTTTTGACCTTATTATCTCTAACTGTGTAATAAATCTAGCGGTAGATAAAAATAAGGTTTTAAAAGACGCATATGCTCTTTTAAAGCCTGGAGGCGAAATGTTTTTTAGTGATGTATATAGTGATCGACGTATTCCAGAAAACCTGAGAAAAGACCCTGTACTCTGGGGAGAATGTCTAAGTGGTGCTCTATACTGGAATGATTTTCTTAACTATTCTAAGGATGCAAACTTTACTGATCCACGAGTAGTAGAAAGTCATCCGATTACTGTAGAAAATGAGGACTTACAGGATAAACTAGGAAATATAAAGTTCTTCTCTGTTACCTATCGTCTGTTTAAATTGGATGGATTAGAAGGTGATTGCGAGGACTATGGACAGTCTGTTAGATATAAAGGAACTGTAGATGGAAAAGCCAGTGCTTTTGATCTAGATGATCATCATCACTTCCCTGTAGGCAAAATGATTACGGTCTGTGGCAATACTTATAAGATGCTGGCTGATACTCGTTTTGCAGATCACTTTGAGTTTTTCGGTACATGGGATACTCACTATGGAATCTTTGAAGGATGTGGTGGAGCTATGCCTTATCAAGGTAGCGAGTCAGAAGACGGAGCTCCTTGTTGCTAGTATAAATCCTTATTCTAATTGTATAACCCAAAACTGGTTTTGGCCTAACTTCCCTTAGAAAAGAAGGGTTATAACAAATAAAAAGCCCCAACATTGTAATGTCGGGGCGGTATTACTCCAATGTTCATTGGAAAAAATTGCTTCTTGCTTTATCCTTTACTATTAGAACAACTTGTATGAAATTCCTAAACCTATGCTCATTCCTGGAGACCATCTAGAATAGAATTGGTCTTCTGCTTGGAAGGCTTGGAATACAGATTCTCTAGAGCTCGCTAATAGATTCTGAACGTTTAAACTAGCCTTAATTCTATCATCAGATCCGAAAGAATAATTAGCACTAAGATTTAAACTATGGAACGGTACAGAGTATACATCTGGGAATAATCCTCCTCCTACTACTGTAAGTGTTTCTCCTTTTACATTATAGTATAGACCTACATCAAATGGGTTTTCTAAACTTGTATAAGTTAATCCAGCATTTACGATATAAGGAGCCTGTCCAGCCATCTGACGTGTTCTACTTAGATTTTCTCCGTCTTTTTCAAAGTTTGCTCTAGAGTTAAACTCTAGATCTGTCATGTTTATTCTAGACTCTGCTATGGTAACATTAGTCGTCATGCTTAGCTGACTTAGTTTTTCTGATAAGAAGTCTAGGTTCTTTTTAAAGTCTATCTCTACTCCTATAATCTGACCATCTCCTACGTTACGAGGTTGGAACTCATTAGTAGCCTGAGCAGCAGGTATCCTTACTAGCTCGATAGGATCGTCAAAGGTCTTATAGAATAAACTCGCAGATAGTAACTGTCCTCTCTCTAGAAACATTTCCCATCTAAGATCTAAGTTATTTATACGAGTCTCCCCTAGGTTGCCATCCCAGTCATCATACTGAAATAATCCACCATTGAAGATTCTGTTTGTAATTGGATCTATAATCTGAGCAAAGGACAATTCCTTAAAAGAAGGTCTTGCTATCGTTCTAGAGTATGATACTCTTACGTTTTGCTTATCTGCTACTGATTGTATAAGGTTTACAGATGGAAAGAAATCTACAGCGTCGAGCACCTTATCTTCTACCAGATTATTTCCGGTACCGAAGTTTGCAAACTCTACATCTCTTCCAGTATGTCTCTGTACATATTTTTCCATTCTTAATCCTATAGTTGCTTTGAGGTCTTTGTAGATATTAAAATCATTAGAAACGTAAGCTGCTAGGTTATTGATTGTAGAGTTGTACTCATTAGGGTTAGGGGTATTATTACCTGACACATAGTATATAGAGCCGTTAGGGAAGATATTTTCATCAGTTAGTACTTCAGAAGCATCTCCTGTCCACTCTGGCTGAGGGCCAAAGAACTGTGTATCAAAACTTAAAATATTGTAATCTCTTTCTTTAAACACCTGACTCATCCCAAATTTCAATTTGGCATCAGCCCCGAATAAAGTGTACTTCTTAGCAATGTCTACTTTTCCTACTAAGTTTACCTCATCTAGGAATCTCCATATTCTACTAGGATTTCCACCAGCACCAGCAGCAAACTGTAACTGATCTCCTCCGAAGAATGAATAGGCAGTTTTACGTATATCTGGATCAGTCATGGAGGATATGGTCGGAGACACTCTCCAGTCAATAATCCAATCTCCTTCTGTCCCTAAGGTATATTTTCCGTTTAAGAGTACATTGGTCAAGCTTCTCTCAGAGTATTCTAAGTTATCAGAAATGGCAGTATATCCAGACTGGCTTATCGCCTCACTATTATTATCTATAAAGAACTGTCCAGCTTTACTCTCTCCATTCTGTAGATGCATCACATTAAGTCTATGCTTAGTACGCTTAGTTTTATACGCTAGTCCTGCCATACCACCGAGCAATACACTTTGCTCTCCTGTAGCTCCTTCGATAATATTAGAATGTATTAAATCAAATGCATCTGACTCTATAGGTCTCTGATAATCTCCAAAGAAAACATCATCATAAAAGGTCTTAGAGTTTTTATAAGCTCCTGATACTATGTATCCGAGTGTGTTATCTTCTCCTATGGATTTCTGATCTCCATACGTTACTCCTACACTTAGATCTGGAAGCACACTCGTCTGACTAGCAGCAAGATTTCTATTAAAGGATCCTACAAAAGAACCCACTATTGGGTCATAGTGACCACTCACAGGAGTAGGAATAACCTCTCTATCTGCCTGCACTGGGAAATTACGACTTCCATCATCAAAGCCTAACCAATCTGTAGAACTATTGTCTCCTGTAAGAAATTCATTATTAAAATGCATCGAAGGATTGTAAGTCAGACCTACAGATACATCTAAGGTTTTCTCTTCTGGAAAATCTTTAGTCTCTATGTTTACTACACCTCCTGTAAAATCTGCTGGCAATTCTGCAAGTGAGGTTTTATAAACGACCATATTATTAAGTAAGGTAGTCGGAAAGATGTCTATCTGTAAACTATTACGATCTGGATCAAGACCAGGTATGTCTACAGAGTTAAGCATCGTCTTAGTATATCTATCTCCTAGTCCTCTTACAAATACGTATTTACCACCTTCTACAGAGACACCGGTAACTCTCTTTACCGCATCAGCAGCATTAGAATCTCCTATTTTCTTAAATCTTGCGGCTGAGATACCATCTAATAGATTAGTAGATTTTCTCTTGATAGTAGTAAGAGCAACTTCAGTGTTTCTAGCCTGTCTTGCTGTGATTACTACCTCCTCAATCATTTCTGATTCTTCAGAAATCTGAGCATCCAGTAATACTACTTCTCCCTCTGTGATTACTACATCACTTATAATCTGTGAATTATATCCTAGGTAAGAAAATTCTAAAGAATAAGTACCTGGAGTTAATTCTAGGCTATAAGCACCATCGAGATCTGTGTCAGTTCCAGATCCTGTTTCTTTTACGAGAACAGTACCGAATAAGATAGGCTCGCCAGAAGCTCCGTCAGTTACTGTTCCTCGTACTGTTCCTTTTTGACCAAAAGCAGAAAAGCTGATTACACAAAAAAGAAAAGCGATTAGATAAGATTGCAATTTTTCCATTATTTATTTTAATTGGAGTAAATAAGGGAAGGAGCATTATCTAAATTACTCCTTCCGTTTAAAAATATATTGTTTACAGTTTCCTTTGAAACTCGTTTTTAAAATTTATAGTCCTAGAGCACTAAGTCCTCCAGAATGAGCTGCCCACGTCCATCCAAACATGGATGCGTCAGGACCTACAGAATTTCCATTTGCAGGAACTTCTGTCAATGCTGCAGCAGGTACTCCGATAAAAACAGAATCCACTGGCATGTTAGCCAAAGTGTATTCCCAGTTTCCAGTTGTACCAGTTCCATCTCCACCAAAAGACTCAATAGGATCAGTCGCTAATCCTCCATATCCATCTTCTAAGCCAAAGAAATAAACATCAGAAATTCCAGTATTTGTATCTTCATCCCAGTCGATTAGATGATCGATCTGGTTTCCAGCATAGATTACACCGTTGGCAAAATTGTTAGGACCTTGAGTAAAATCTCCTTCTGGGCCATCTAGCTCCATTGCAGAACCTCCAGTAGGTGTGATTATTATAAAGTTATTTACAGTTCCGTTATAGGCCTGATCAGTATCTAATCCATCATCTCCAAAATTCCATACTAGTATATTATCAACATCTACTGTTCCGCCAAACCATTCTATTGCATCATCCTGGTTTGCTACTATTTCTATATTATTAATAGTCGTACCAGTTCCTACACCACCTAGCGTCAGACCGTTGATTTCATTTCCTGATCCGATATTAGTTCCTCCATGTCTGATAGATACATAAGTTATTTTCCCAGAACTATCAGCAGGATCATTTCCTCCATAAAGTCCATTAAGATCAGAGGTCGGAATACCTTCTATCTGTAGTTCTGCAACGTCTTCATCATTGGCATTTTGTGCAGATATAGGAGCAGAACCTAGAACGATAAGTCCTCCCCAGAGTCCATTCAGTGTTGGATCTAAATTAGGGCTAGAATAATTTCCAGCAGCTACATCATTACCATCTATTTCATCAGCTACTGAGGTCATTATAATAGGTAGCTCTGCAGTTCCACATGCATTAAGAGTTGCACCTCTAGCTATAAGGAGTGCAGTGGAGTTTACTCCTGATCCAGCTTCTCCTTTGATAACCGTTCCTGCCTCTATATCTAGTGTCACTCCTGATAATACAGTAACTCTTCCGCCCAAAATCCAGACTTTATCCGCTGTCAGCGTCATATCTGATTCTATATTTCCATTGATAATTACTTCGTCCCCTTCTATACAGTCGCAAGTACTCTCATCTACTATAAACCCAGGATCACAGGTAACTCCCGGACAAGGATTTCCTGATACTGGAATACAATTGCAATTAATATCTAAAATCTCATCTACTGTACAAACAGTATCACACTCATCTCCACAAGAGGTCATGAAAACAGTTACAGAAAGCAATAGAAAAGCAAAAAGTTGAATTCTTTTAATCATCTTAGATTACAGTTTTTTTTGATTTTGATAAATATTTTTGGTTAAGAAACATGCAATTTTTCTGTAATACAATACAAAAGTACTGGCATATCATCGAAGCTTTGTTACGTTATTATTAAGCAAGTGTTAAGTTTGGAAAGAAGGACTTAACTTGGAGTTAACATAGGACTATTATAGAATATATAAAATATGTATATTGTTGATTATCAGTATTTTAATAAAACATAGCATGCTTATCATAAATGCCTGAATATTCTCATAACAGCTTCATAAAAAGACTATTCAATCTCTATTTGTACAGTAGTTTGCATATAGGATTAGGAGCTTTATGTCTGTGTTATTTTAGTTTTTTGGCCTTTGGTCTAGAGCATGACTGGACATATATTTTGTTTGCCTTCTCTTCTACAGTCTTTTTATACTGTCTACATAGATATATAGGCATTAAAAAAATTGTAGGGCAGAAGTTAGGGAGTCGATTTGAGGTCATTACTCAGTATCGCAGTCACATATTAATCTATGCTATAATTTCTGGAATTCTTGCTCTCTATTGCTTTCTACAATTTGAGCAGAAGCTGCAACTACTATTATTACTACCGAGTGTTTTATCTCTACTATACGCCCTCCCATTATTGGGTTCTGGAAAACGACTCAGAGATCTCAGCTACATTAAAATACTTCTTATAGGTGTAGTGTGGTCATGGATAACTATCGGCTTACCACTGCTTATGTATCAAGAACAAAATAGTCTCACTCTCCTACTTTCCTTAGAAAGATTTCTGTTTTTTATCGCCATTACTATACCCTTCGATATACGAGATCAGGAAATCGATAAGCAATCAGAGGTTAAGACCTTAATACATCTCTGGGGAAGCCGTAGGTCACTGAATATCTGTTATCTGCTATTGACAGTCTGTGCTGGAATAGCAATCACTTGCTATATATCAGAACTGATACAGGTAGAGCTGCTGATTAGTTTATTGCTTACTTATGGTTTTACGGGCTTATGCATCTTTATATCTACTGGTAAGACTCATGACTATTACTACTCTGGCCTTCTAGATGGTACGATGTTTTTACCCTTGTTATTTTACATGCTCATCGGGGTTTTGGCTTAGGCCAAAGAAAACTAATCCTACATCATGTATACATCAGCTATTCTAAGCTATTAAGAAAGCTAATTATTAATGGTAAATTTAGAAGCTAACTAAGATTGAAATTATGAAATTTTCTTTGAGTTTATTGCTGCTATCTATAATGACGCTCAGTGTTTCTGCACAGAACATTCCGATTGATTTTGAAGAAGAAGGAAATGGAGCAGACTGGAGCTGGAGAACCTTTGAAAATGGAAATGATCCACAATTAGAGATCGTTCCTAATCCTGATAGCTCTGGATATAACGTTTCTTCTACTGTTGCAAAGTTTACTGCTCTAGAAGTAGGGATGCCTTTTGCAGGTTGTGAGTCTCTACATGGCTCAGACATCGGAAGCTTTACCATCAATGAGGATAATTCAATAATCAGAATACTAGTATGGAAATCAGTAATCAGCGATGTAGGTATAAAACTAGTAAGAGCAGACAACTGGTCTCTAGGAGAAATAAAAATCCCCAACACCAAAGTAAACGAATGGGAACAATTAGAATTTGACTTTTCCTCTCATATCGGTAACCCATATGACCAGATCGTAATCTTTCCAGATTTTGACAGTAGAGATAGTACTAATGTGATTTACTTTGATGACGTCTATGGAGATGTGGCGACTTTTACTTCTTCTACACAGGATGTAGAGATTTCTTCTTTAAAGCTATTTCCTAATCCTAGCTTCAATACCTTGAGTCTTAGTGCTTCTGAGACTATCGATAGTTATGAGGTTTATAATTCTGTTGGGCAGTTGCTTATTAATGAGTCTGTTTTTTCTTCTGAGGTATTGATTGACGTTTCTGAGCTTGAAAGTGGGGTTTATTTTATTCGGAC
>CAZDWO010000106.1:0-8841 GCA_964509175.1 uncultured Saprospiraceae bacterium | reverse complement strand
GGACACGTACTTTGACTAATTCACCATCAGAAATCGATGGGTATACTCCGATAGAAGAAACCTTTTCCCACAAATTTTTTATCATTGCATCATTATATATATTGCCTACTGTCTACTGCAATAAACAGAAATAAAATTTTACTAATTAGGGGGTGAGTTTTAATAACAAGTTCGACTAGTTCAGAATCCTGAGTCATTTATTTATTGAGAAAACGATTTATTGTCATCGACTACGTGTAAGGAGTTGTGGAGTTATTCTTTTAATATGATAAATATTTATATATGTAAAGTTACATTAAATAGATGGAAGAAAACGGATGAAATAAGCTGTTATTTTGCCAATTTCAAGACTTTCTAATAGTTTGATATATTGCGATATAGGAAATCGCTAATGTTAGAATAGGAAGAAATTTACACTGAGAATTCATAGGACTTTGATAAAATATTGAGTCGATGTTCTTAAACTTGTTGAGATTTACACATGCTAGAAACCATGAATACACCTGTCCTCAGTTGTCTATTACTCTTTTTGGGCATCTCTATTTATTCTTGCTCCGAGAAAGAGCCAGTTCCAGTTTTAAAAATTACTAATCCTGATAAGCTGGATAAGATTTTAGATTACTATGTGGACGAGGGAATGTATCCATTTATATATGCACATTTAGAAGATCTAGAGGGTAATATAATTTACCAGCATAGCACAGTAAATAAGGATGTGCTGCCAGATACAGAAATAGATAAAGACACCTGGATACGTATCTGGTCTATGAGTAAAATCGTAACCATATCAGTGGCCTTAGATTTAATGGAGGATGGCTTACTCCGATTAGATGATCCAGTTTCTAAATATATACCAGAGTTTAAAAACTTACAGGTAGCCGTTTCTAGTAATGGACAAGGTTTGACAGAGCTAGACTGGGGCAATAGAGATGGTGCTTGCCCGATAAGGCTGGTGCCAAATGATTCTATAATGACTATCCGACATCTTCTAACACATGAAGCAGGTTTTTATTACGCTACTACAAATTATGCTTGTCTAGATTCTATGGTCGCTGCATTAAACCTGCCGACTGCCAGTGACTCTGATGACTTTATAAATAGACTCGCCACCTTGCCACTGATCCAGCACTCAGGAACAGATTACTTCTATGGAATAAATACTACAGTGCTAGGAATCCTTGCAGAGAGAGCTTCTGGTAAAAACTTGAAACAATTAGTTGCAGAAAGGATAACCACTCCTATGCAGATAGAAGGCTTACAATACGGATTGCCTTCCGGCGAAAATCTATTGCCGACTTACACAGGAAGAGACTCGATTTTAAGAGAAGCTAAACCAGGTGAATTAAATATTTTCGGACCCGACGTTCCTGACTATGCCTTAGATCATCAGCTATACTTAGGTGGAGTAGGAATGCTAGGAACAGCAGATGGGTATGCAGATTTTCTAAGAATGCTCTTAAATAGAGGAGACCTAAATGGTCATCGATTTTTAAACAAAGAAACGGTAGAAGACATCTATGCACCACAGACTCAGTTGGATAATCCATACGGCCATGATGGCTACAACCTCTGGGTAAGTGGTGATTCTATGAGAATAAATAAAACAGGAGAGGCAGGACTCTGGATAGGAGGTGGTTATGAGTGCACTCACTTCTGGGCAGACCCACGACGTAATTTTGTAGGAATCATAATGTCCCAAAACAACGAAGTCCTCAACCCCGGCTATGAGATGAATGATAAGTTTAGGAGTGAGTTGTATAGTCAGTTTTGGGAGCAGGAGTAGGAAAAGTAATTTAAAAGAAGTCGAGCCCGTCATTCACAAGTGGCCAGCGGGAGCGGCAGTAGCAGTCTAGCCATTTGAATGACTTGATTTTTTGGTTCGTTTTTCATCTAAGGAAAATGAACAAACCCTTTAACGACATCTAGTTTTTAGAGAGCCTTCTATTAAAGAAATCGGTAAAAAAACCTCCTAAAAAAACGCATCTTCAAAATGCTTCAACTCAAAATTCCCTTCCTCCTTTAGAACTATAGAAATAATATCAAACCGTATTTCCCAGTCATGGTCTACCATTCTCATATAAGCATTAGCAGCATCGATGATTAGAGCTTCTTGCCATGGTTTTACGGCTTCTTCTGGTTGTCCATAATAAGTATAAGATCTTGTCTTTACCTCTATAAAAATTAATGCCTCTTTATACTTAGCGATAATGTCTATCTCCGCTCTAGAAAATCTCCAGTTGCGTTGCTCGATGCTGTAGCCTTTATCTAGCAGATACTTTACAGCATGTTCCTCTCCGATATTTCCTATTTCCTTTTTTGTAGGCATTTGTATAAGTTCAAGTTCAAGAGCAAGTACAAATTCAAGTAGGTCAAATATAACTTATGTTTCCGAGCCAAACCCTGCACCCTGCAACTTACGCCTTAGCCATTGAACCCTTGAACCTTTGCCTTTAAACCTCTAAACCTTTATGCCTCAATACCTCAATACCTCAAAACCTCAAAACCGATCCCACCAATCTAAAACAAAACCCCTCACTCCACAATTACTAAAAAAACAACAAGCTCGAAGCAATAAGCAACAACACCCCAATCTTCAACCACTTCATCTTATTCCAAAAACTCACGTCCTGTATATAGCCTTTTAAATGACCAGCGAGTAAAGCAATGGCACTAAATACTATGGCTCCGATAATCATAAAAATAGCTCCAAGTATTATCATCTGATACATAGTCACATATCCATCATCCGTAAGGAACTGAGGTAGGAGAGCGATAAAGAAAAGAGATACCTTAGGATTGAGGACATTCATGACGAAGCCTTGCTTAAAAAGTCTTGCTATGCTATCGGTAGACCTATTTTCGGCAACAGCCAAATCAACTTCTTCATTTTTAACAACAACATCAACAACATCAACAACATCAATATCCTCAACATTACGACCAACATCAGAGTCTTCAACAAATGCAGCATAAGCAAGATAAAGTAGATATAAGGCACCTAGTATTTTTACAATAGTAAAGGCCAGCTCTGATTGCTGTAAAATGAGAGAGATTCCTGTGGCTGCAGCTATGGTATGGATAAGCACACCGCTGTTCATGCCTAATGCCAGAGCGACTCCATTTTTTGCACTCTTAGTGAGGCTCTCCGTCATCACTAGTATATTATCTGGGCCAGGCATAATTGCCAGTAGAAAAGAAGCTCCCATAAATGATAAAATTAGACTGATATCCACAGAACAAATTTACTAAAGCCTAGGATCAATTTATCCCCAGATTTCTAGTCAGCCTCATAGATGCTGAGTACACGAGCACTAGGGTCGAGTACTTCGCCACACCACTTGGGTAGCCACTGATATGGAGTCAGTTGATCGCAGGCATCTCCATACAATTTATGGAAGATAGATCTGTAATAATAGGCCTCTTTGGTCTGTGGAGGATTGAAGGTAAACTGAGATTTCTGACTATCGTATTCTGCATCAGTTACCTGCTTATCGACATATTCTTTTATAACAGTAGACCAGGATTTATCTTTCTTACTTACAGAATCTGAGAAGCCATTTTTACGTCTCCATAAAACCTCATCAGGAAGCAGATTCTCTTTTTCAAAAGCCTTTCTGATCAGATACTTTTCCATTTTCTGGTCATTAAACATACGCTGGGCAGGATGTATGCCCATGTAGTAAGCCATAAATGCCTTATCGGCAAAAGGTACTCTCGCTTCCAGTCCAGCACTAGAGATACTGCGATCCCCTCTGAGATTATCAAAATAATGGATGTCACTCAGTAAACGTACTGCCTCTTTCTGAAAAGCCTCAGGGCTCGGAGCATTTTGAAAATAGAGATAACTGCCAAACTCGTCAGCAGTCTCTCCTGAGAATAGGACTTTTACATCTGAGTTTTCCTTTACCCAGTTACTTACCAGCTGATGACCTACAGAAGCACGAATGGTCGTAACGTCATACGAGCCACATATGTGTACCGTTTGCTCTAGGGCTTCTATAAAAGTTTCTTCAGAAGCTAGGATAGAGTGATGTGTGGTTCCGATGTGATCTGCTACTTTTTTGGCTGCAGCCAAATCTGGAGAACCTTCCATGCCGATAGAAAAGGTTTGTACATCGGTAGGTTTATCTGCCTCTCGAGCGACAATGGCAGAGATTAGACTAGAGTCTAAACCACCACTTAAGAGACAGCCGATATTACGGTCAGACATCATTCTTTTCTTTACAGAAGAGACTAGTAGTTTATTTATGTTCTCTAGATGCAGTTCCTCTTCTTGCTCAGTATGGATTTTAAAATCTAGCTCATAATAAGTATAGAACTGATCCGTATCACTGCGGTAGTAACTCCTAGGAGGGAAGTGTTTTACGGTATCACAGAAAGTTAGAGCCTTTGCCTCACTGGCGATATATTTCTCCTCACCTTGCTTACCTATGTACATACCACGGATTCCGATATGGTCACGGGCTGCGTATACGATATCCTTATGAGAATCATATAGTACTATGGCAAACTCTGCATCTAATTCTTTTATAGTCTGCTCGAAGCCTAACCGCTTATACATATGTAAGATGACCTCACAGTCACTCTTTGTCTTCACGTCAAAATCATATTTTTCTTCTAGCTCCTTGTGATTGAAGACTTCGGCATTAGCGATGAGGTAGATGCCATCTAGATGCATGGGTTGATCACTTTGAGAGTTTACTCCATTTATCCTCAATCTATGGAAACCAAAAGATATTCTATCGTTTATTACCTTAAACTGCTCATTATCAGGACCTCGATGAGCGACCTTGGATGACCAATCTTCTAGGGTTTCTATTGATAATTTTGAATCGACTGCTGCAAATATTCCACACATAATCCGTATATTTTTAATATTTTAAAGTAAACACCTTAACAAACTTAAATAATTAAAGTATTTTGTACAAGTAAATAATAAATATTAATGCTAGACGACATAGATGTTCAGATTATTAATAGTCTGATAGAAAATAGCCGTAAATCGATTACAGAACTGGCCAAAGAAATCGACCTCTCCAATGTAGCCATCCAGTCTAGGATTTCTAAACTAGAACAGAAAGGCATCATTACGCAGTATAGTAGTAGGATAAACTATAAGATGCTGGGTTATGGAACCATTGCCTTCCTAGGGATCTTTTTAGAAAAAGCAAAAAATTATAAAAAGGTCATCGCTGAGCTGAGAAAAGCTGAGAACATTACCGAGGCTCATTTTACCACAGGAAACTATTCCATATTTGCAAAGGTTTATGCAAAGGACAATGATCACCTCATGGAAATTCTGAGTACTCAGGTACAGAACATAACTGGAATCGCTCGTACGGAGACCTTTATTTCGCTTGAAGAGGGAATACAGAAATCAATGAGAATTTGATTTTGACTTCAAAATCATTATTCGAATTGACCCTGAGCCTGCCGGAGGGTCTATAGAAGTAGCATGAAGATTTCAGTTATTTATAATTAGTTCATTTTTTCATATTAATATTCTTATGTTTTGTTTTTCATTTGGCTTAAGCCAAAGTGAATTATATGTGATTATCCAGCTTTTGCTAAATATCATTCTGTACAATTATTAACCATATGAATCCGAAGAAAATAGTCGACCTTTGCGTTTTTTTTAGATAACCCTGATGAGTATATCGGGATTATACATGTTTATTAAGCTAGCCTAAAGGGTATAACATATTATGGAAATAAGAAATATAGCAATCATTGCTCACGTAGATCACGGTAAAACTACACTCGTAGATAATATACTGCATGCTACTTCAGTATTCGGAGATCATGAGGATACAGGTGAGCTTATCATGGATAGCAATGACCTAGAAAAGGAAAGGGGAATTACCATCTTTTCTAAAAACGCAGCGGTTGTTTATAACGGCGTAAAAATAAATGTTATCGATACTCCTGGTCACGCTGATTTTGGAGGAGAGGTAGAACGAGTGCTCAAGATGGCAGATGGAGTAATTCTACTCGTGGATGCTTTTGAAGGACCGATGCCTCAGACGAGATTTGTACTTAAGAAAGCTCTAGAGCTGGGTCTGAGACCGATGGTCGTTGTAAACAAGGTAGACAAAGAAAACTGTAGACCAGAAGAAGTGCACGAGGAAGTATTTGAGCTATTCTTCCAGCTAGATGCTACAGAAGAGCAACTAGATTTTCCGACCTTCTATGGTTCTGGAAAACAAGGATGGTTTAATACCAGTCTAGATAGAACAGAAGACATCACTCCACTTATGGATGGTATCATAGAACATGTGCCTCTACCTCAGACAGAAGAAGGAACAGTGCAGATGCAGATTACCTCTCTGGATTACTCGAGCTTCCTAGGTCGTATCGCTGTAGGAAAAGTACGTAGAGGATCACTTAAAGAAAAGCAAAGACTGAGTCTCTGTAAGAGAGATGGTTCTGTAGAGAAGCATCAGATAAAAGAGATTTACATCTTTGAGGGAATGGGTAAGAAGAAAGTAACCGAGGTACACGCTGGTGATATCTGTGCGATTGTAGGAATAAATGATTTTAACATCGGTGAGACTCTTGCTGATTTAGAAAATCCAGAAGCTTTGCCATTGATTTCTATAGATGAACCTACGATGAACATGACCTTCAGTATAAACAACTCTCCGTTTTACGGAAAGGAAGGGAAGTTTGTAACTAGCCGTCACATAAAAGATAGACTCGATTCTGAGCTAGAAAAAAATCTAGCGATGAGAGTAGAGCCTTCTCCGAGTGGAGATTCCTTCCTAGTATATGGAAGAGGAATCATGCACTTAGGTGTACTCGTCGAGACTATGCGTAGAGAAGGGTATGAGCTTACCGTGGGTCAGCCACAGGTAATCCTTAAGGAAATAGATGGTAGAAAGCATGAGCCGTTTGAGACACTAGTAGTAGATGTGCCAGAGGAGTTTAGTGGAACTGTGATAAACCTAGTAACACAACGTAAAGGAGATATGCTAGTGATGGAAAGTAAGGGTACGATTCAGCACCTAGAGTTTGATATTCCATCTAGAGGTCTGATCGGTCTGAGATCTATTATGCTTACTTCTACAGGTGGCAATGCCATTATGAATCACCGTTTCTCAGAATACAAACCATTTAAAGGAGAGATTCCTGGACGTTCTAACGGTGTGATGATCGCCATGGACAAAGGAACTGCAACTCCATACTCTATAGATAAGCTACAAGCGAGAGGTAAGTTCTTTATCGATCCAGGAGTAGATGTATACGGAGGAATGATCCTGGGAGAAAACTCTAGAGGAGATGATATGATCGTAAACGTTACAGAGGGTAAAAAACTGACCAACGTAAGAGCCTCTGGTTCTGACGATGGGGTAAAGGTAGTCCCTAAGATAGAGTTTACGCTAGAGGAGTACATGGAGTACATCGATTTCGATGAGTGTATAGAAGTAACTCCAGAAAGTATCAGACTCAGAAAGATACATCTAGATCATAATACACGTAAGCGTAACCGTAAGGCCATGGCAACTAGCTAAGCAATATTTAAAATATATGTTCCAAGAGAAGAGGCTGCTTCAGAGATGAGGTAGCCTCTTTTTTTTGTATTGGAGTTTGTTGAAGTAGGGAAGGTTTTTTTATAGTAATGTTTTATATTAGGGATGTAAGCTTGTTACATGACATGACAAATAAAGGAACTTCTTAATATGTTTCTACGTAATAGTTAGATAATATTGGAATTATGTCCAAGACTAAAAATGGAACAAGAAGGTGCATGTCTTAGCTCACACTAAGATAGTAATTGGCAAAAAAATTAAGTTAAAAGAATACTAGAGAGCAACTCCAAATTAATCCAACTATATGAAATCAGAGATTATTAAGTCTTTAACTGAGACTTTTGAAGATCACTCCCAAACTACTGAAAATGGTATAGAATTTTGGTTTGGTAGAGACTTACAGCATCTTTTAGGCTATAAGGAATGGAGAAACTTTCAAAAAGTAATCCTAAAAGCTAAAACTTCATGTGAAGCTTCAGATAATCATATAGATGACCATTTTGTTGACGTCAACAAAATGGTCAAAATTGGTTCGGGAAGTGAAAGGGAAATAGAAGATGTAATGTTAACTAGATACTCGTGCTATCTGTTAGCTCAAAATGGAGACCCGAGAAAGGAGCAAATATCTTTTGCTCAGAACTATTTTGCTATTCAAACAAGAAAGTTTGAATTAATAGAGCAACGGATAAAAGACGCTGAAAGACTTCAAGCTCGTCAAAAACTCACAACATCCGAAAAAGAGCTATCAGAACTTATCTACGAAAGAACAGGAATTGATAAAAATTTTGGACTAATTAGAAGTAAAGGAGACCAAGCATTATTTGGAAAAAGTACTCAGGAAATGAAAAGTAAACTTGGGATTCCCAAAGGAAGAGCTTTAGCAGATTTTTTACCAACAATTACAATCAAAGCCAAAGATTTCGCAACAGAAATTACTGTATTCAATACAAAGGAAAAAGACTTGCGAAATGAACGAAAAATTTCAGCTGAACACATAACCAATAATCGTTCTATAAGAAAGATTCTACTTGAACGTGGAATTAGACCAGAGAATTTACCGCCTGAAGAAGACATTAAAAAACTTGAACGAAGAGTTACTAAGGAGAGTAAGAATATTAGCAAGAATCCTGATAAACTCAAATAGATAGACCATCTAGCATGCTGTGATCAGGTAATGCTCCCTACGTCAGCACTTCCGATATAACCGCTACGTTAAGTGCAAATTGAGGTTAAAAACCTTGTAATAAATTAATAAATGGTTCTTCGACATATTTAGTGGGTCTTAAAATTTAAGCCACCTAAGTGGAAGTAG
>CAZDWO010000105.1:0-9110 GCA_964509175.1 uncultured Saprospiraceae bacterium | reverse complement strand
CTTGATACTTGAATTTGTTGCCGATTAATTCAGCTGATAAAACTGCATCGGGCTATTATTATTGGCAATAGCCAGAATCGGTTTTCCGTTTTTCTGTTCTAGGATTTCTACGGCACGTACGTCACCGTTTGCCATGATTCCAGACTCTGTGGGATGCATGGCTTTCCATTTACGATTTCCTTGATTGAGCATTACACAGCCTACACCTGCATCACTACGTGTCGTCTCTACCTCTCTATCATAAAAATTACCAGCAGTAAATATATCCAAGTCTCCATCTCCATCGAAGTCATAGATGGCTATCCCGTTTGCAGGAGCTACCTGACTTTGTATCGGTAAGGTCTGAGCCTGAAATCCTCCAGAGCCGTTTCCATAGAATACTGTATGTGCAAAGGTGTATGCCTCCTTTACATCCATTCCTTCTTCTTTTCCTTCTAAGACATCTTCCACAGTAGACTTTCCGAATACATCATAGGTTTCAAATTTCTCTGCCACAAAAGGCATCTGCTCAGAAGAGCACTGTCTTCCTCTTACCGGAAAAGTTTTTCCATCTTGGTTGAATCCGAGGTAGACATCGTTAGTCCCATTATTATCAAAGTCGTTTACAAAAAGTTTAAAGGGTTCTGTAGTAGTTGCACTATACTTATTGTTCAGACCTAGATTTCCTGCGATGATGTCTAGATTTCCGTCTCCGTCGATGTCTTCTACTCTCAGCGTATTCCACATACCGTTGGTCTTGTCTAGGCCAGGAACATTTTTAGCGACCATCTGATTTCCATCATAATGATAGATAGAAATAGGCATCCACTCTCCTACTACGATGAGTTCCTCCGTTCCATCTCCATCTATATCTACTACTTCAGAATCTGTGACCATACCTAGTTCCTTAAAACTCGGTGCGATACTGTCTGTTACATTATCAAACTGAGTACCATCGTTCATTATGATTTTACTCTGAGCAGATCTACCATACTGGCCTGGCACCTGTCTACCTCCCATAAAGAGATCTACATTTCCATCCTTATTAAAATCTATAAAACTTATAGAACCTGTACTCAGTTCTACATCGGGTACCATTACACCGTTTTCTATATTTCCATCACCACCATTTATATATAAGCGGTCATTATAGCCCTCGTGTTTGTCTGGATACTCGTTTCCACCACTAGCTACATAGAGATCCATGTTTCCATCCTTGTTTATATCTACAAAGGAAGCTGCACCATCCTCATAGGCATTGTGACTTGCAAAACTCTTATTGGCCTGAGCCTTAAATCCTCCATTTCCATCTGACAGATACATTACTCCGGGACTACCTATAGAACCTCCGATATAGAAATCGTCGTTTCCATCTTTATTGAGATCTGTTTTTTCTAGTATCGGTCCTAGACTGGAGAGCTTATAGGGAATAAGTATTTCCTTTTTATAATCGTCGTATGGGTTTTCTATGTGTTTATGATTTGTTCCTTGGATAGCAGTAAATAATTTTTTAGGCTTAGAAGTATTTATCTTTTGATCTAGAGCATCAGTTATAGAAACTTGGAGTGTCTGATTTACAGATACCGATTTCTTTTGCCATACATTTCCATTAGGGAAAGTAATTTTTACATCTGCCTTTTTATTTTGGCCTAAGCCAAAATGAGAAATAGCCTGAGAGCTAGACATGTAACCACGAGACTGTATATGATCTGCTATAAGATTTAAGTCTTCAGTCTTTATGGAGATTCTGGAACCTATTGCATGATGATTAGGTGCCTGTCCCTTAAGAGAAATATTAAGAAAGTTATTTACCTTTTTATCTGCGGCTAAATTTTTATAGAGCCATGCGGTATCGTTAGTATTATTCATAACTATATCTAAATCGCCATCGTTGTCTAGATCAGCCTGTACCATTCCCTGGGACCAGCCCTCATCGGAGATTCCCCATGAGTTATTTACTTTTTCAAATTTTAGGTTACCTAGGTTGCGATAAGAATAGTTAGCAATTTTAAACGATGGTGTCTTTTCTGCTAGGCTGAGTAGTTCTGCCGGCGATACGGAATTCTGTTTCTTCTTTATATAAGACTGCCTCTTTTTGTCAAAATCCTTATTTCTTATATCCTTGAGTAATCCATTAGTAACTAAGAGGTCCTTATACCCATCGTTATCTACATCTATAAATAAGGGTGACCATGACCAATCGGTATTAGAAATTCCTGACAGCTGTGCTATCTCACTGAAGGCAGTATTTCCATTATTGAGCTGTAGCGAATTAAACATATACTGATGATGATATCCTGCTGCCACTAGACTATTAAATCTTTCAGGATTCATTCCGCTCATATTTGTCTTCTGTCTATAATTGTCTTCGGCTACCATGTCTACAATATAGAGGTCTAGATGTCCATCATTATTTATATCCGCTATGTCAGCACCCATGGAAAAGTTGCCGATATGCTTCATGGATTCATTTATGGTGTTTTTAAATGTTCCATCTCCATTATTTATATAGAGCATATCTGGTTCTTCGTAATCTACTGCCACATATAGATCCATCCATCCATCATTATTTATATCTGCTGCTGTTGCACTGAGGCTGTAGCCAAAACTCAACATGCCCATTTCTTTGGTAACATCTTTAAATTTTCCACCATCATTACGATATAAGCGATCGGTATACTGATAATCTACTACTCCTTTTAATTCCTTTTTTTCAAAGAATGAAGTCGGTGGTTGGTTACAGACATAAAGATCTAAGTCACCATCGTTATCAAAATCAAAAAAATTACTGGTAATAGAGCGGCCATAATCATCTAGTCCGTATTCTTTGGCCCTTTCGGTAAATGACATATCGCCATTGTTTATGTACAGGCAGTTTGCTCTTCGGTTTTTATCATCGTAGAGATATTTACAGACATAGATATCTTCATAGCCATCAGCATTTACATCTGCTATGCTTATTCCCGTAGACCAGTCTTTATTATTAGAAAAATCAGAACGGCTACTTATGTCTTCAAAAACCAAGTCTCCTTTATTAAGATATAATCGATCAGCTACCTGGTTTCCTGCAAAATAAATGTCCTGTAAGCCATCATTATTTACGTCTATTATCCCTACTCCTGCTCCCTGTAATAAGCCCTCATTTAAAATAACATTGTCCTCTGTGGTTTCAATAATGGTATTATTAAAATCTATTCCCGTATTATCCTGCCTCTCAAAAAAACGAATGTCTTTTGTATTTCTCGTCTGCTCATCATTAGCATCTTCTGGACTACAAGAAATCACTAAAAAACATAAAAGATATAAATACCTCAAATTCATCTGTATAGACTCTATTATTTTACACGAAAATAAGAAAGAGATTTGTATTTTTTAATATTAATATTTTTGTTAATGTATTGATTATCAATTATTTATATACAGTAGGACATTAATATCACATAATTTATAGTAGGAGCTTTTGTTTCCGCTTTGGCTAGCTTTTTGGTTACTTATATTGTAAACTTGTATTCAAATTTTAAAAGACTAAAATGAAAAAGATTTTATCCATCATTTTTTGCTTTTGTGTCCTTTTTTCTTTCGGACAAGAAAATAGAAATAACTCTAAGTTCAAACAGCTAAAGCAAGAATTACCTACTCCTAACTCTTATCGTAATGCCTCTGGAGCTCCAGGACACGAGTACTACCAGCAGCGTGCTGATTATAAAATGAAACTGCGTATCGATGACGATAAACAACAGTTGCATGGCGATGAGATGATTACCTATCATAATAATAGTCCCGATGTACTAGAATACCTTTGGCTACAGCTAGACCAAAACGTACGTGCTAAGGATTCTGATTCTCATAAACTTAGAGGAAGCAAAATAGATGATAACACTAGCCTCTCCTCTCTGGCTCGATTAGATCCTTCTTTTGAGGGAGGTTTTAATATAGATGCCGTAAAAGCAAGCAATGGTTCTGCTCTCAAGTATACCATCAATAAAACCATGATGCGTATCGATCTCCCTAAGCCACTTAAGAAAGGAGAAAAATTTAAGTTCAACATAAAATGGTGGTATAATATAAATAACACTAAAGAAGTGAGAGGTAGATCAGGATATGAGCCCTTTGAAGAAGATGGAAATAATGTCTACGTGATCGCTCAGTTTTTTCCACGTATGTGTGCCTATAATGATGTAGAAGGATGGCAGAATAAGCAGTTTCTCGGAAGAGGAGAATTTGCATTGGTCTTTGGAGATTATGATGTAGAGATCGAGGTACCTGCTGATCACTTAGTTGCTTCTACTGGAGAACTACAAAATGCTAATAAAGTACTTACTGCAAATCAGAAAAGTAGATTGGCTCAAGCCAAAAGATCACACGAGCAACCTGTAATGATTGCAACGATGGATGAGGCAGAGGATAGAATGAAAGGAAAATCTGACCGTACTAAAACATGGAACTTTAAGGCAGAGAACGTGAGAGACTTCGGGTTTGCAACCTCTCGTAGATTTATGTGGGACGCTATGGGTGTGCCGATGTCTGATGGACGTACGGTAATCGCTCAGTCGATGTGGGTAAAAGAAGGAGACTGTCTATGGAGAAAATATTCTACAAAGGCAGTAGCACATACCGTAAAATGGTTCTCTCACTACACTTTTGATTATCCTTACCCAGTAGCATGGTCTATCGATGGTAATATGGGAATGGAGTACCCGATGATCTGTTTTAACTTCGGTAGATGTGAGGATGATAACACCTACACACAACGTATGAAGTATGGACACATCGGAGTGATTATCCATGAGGTAGGTCATAACTGGTTTCCGATGATCGTAAACTCTGACGAGCGTCAGTGGACCTGGATGGATGAGGGTCTATGTACCTTTGTACAATATCTGACTGAGCAACACTGGGAGCGAGACTACCCTTCTCGTAGAGGACCAGCACATAAGATTACAAACTATATGGGAGGAGACAAATCGAGAATCTCTCCTATTATGACCAATAGTGAAAGCATCCATCAGTTCGGTAACAACGCATACGGGAAACCGGCAACGGCTCTGAATATTCTTAGAGAAACTGTTATGGGTCGAGAGCTATTCGATCATGCCTTTAAGACTTACTCTAATAGATGGAAATTTAAATCTCCCTCTCCAGCCGATCTTTTTAGAACACTAGAAGATGCCAGTGGTGTCGATCTAGACTGGTTCTGGAGAGGATGGTTCTATACTAACGATCATTGTGATCAGTCACTGGTGTCCTTTAAACCATTTGAGGTAAAGAGTATAGATCCTCGTATTTCTATGGCTGAGGCCAAAATGAAAAGAGATGCCGGTCCTGTACATATCGGTACACTTAGAAATAGAGAACAAATAACAGAAACACTCAACGAAGCAGATCCTAGTATCAATGATTTCTATACAGACTATGATCCACTAGAAAGTAATGCAGCAGATGATAAGGAATATGAAGATTACCTAGAAAGCCTCAGTGAGCAAGAACGTAAGATTTTAGAATCAGGAAAGAACTTCTATGAGCTAGAAATTAAAAACGAAGGTGGACTGGTAATGCCAGTAATCTTTGACTTTGTATATGAGGATGGTACTAGAGAAACCTTCAGACTACCTGCAGAAGTATGGAAGACGAATGAGGTAAACTTTACTAAGGTTTTCTCTACTGATAAAAAGGTAGTAGAGGTACTTTTAGATCCATACCTAGAAACTGCAGATGTAGATAGATCTAATAATGCTTACCCACCTAAGGAAGAGCTAGACAGATTCGATATGTTCCAGAAAAACAAAAAGAGAACTAGAGAGAATCCTATGCAGAGAAGTAATCGTGCTAAGGAGATAGAGGCTGGAAGGAGTTAGGAATTATTAATTCTGTAAGATTTATAAAGGAGAGGTGCTTTTGTGCTTCTCCTTTTTTTGTATCTTTTTATAAACAAAATATAGAGCAATGGAAAAGGATGTCTTAGACTTTGATTTACATCAAGAAAAAGATAATTCGATTAATATAGAACTTATCAGTACCCAAAAGTTTGCAATTCTATCCTTTTTGAGTCTAGGGCTCTACTGTATATGGTGGTCTTATAAAGTCTGGAAATACTATGAGAGAAAGGATACACTAGATATAATGCCTGCTGCTAGAGCATTATTTCTTGTCATTTTCGGATACTCTATGTTTCAAAAAATTCTAAATCATGCTCAAGCAAATGGTTACACTAAATCCTACCCTAGTGCATTACTTATTATAGGAGTGTTTGTGTTCAACTTAACCAGTCGTATTGAGGGAAATATCGGGATGATTAGTGTCTTCTTTTTTATTTTTCTATTTCCACCTTTGCTTGCCTTTAACTATGCCGTAGAGAAAGAAGAAGTGTACTCCGGTTTCTATAAAAGTGGTTTTAATGGACGACAACTAGCCATTGTAATTATCGGTGCTATTCTGTGGGTATTAATTGCTTTAGGAATGTATGCAGAAGCCGCTGGTATGTAACATTATCTCTGTTTTAACTGTTATTAAAAACTAGAGGCAGGGAGAAGTTATAGAAAAGTAGAGGTTCTTCTACTTTTTTATTCATAGTAGGTATAATTCAATTGAAATACCCTTCCATCATCGTATTCTCTTGTTTCACTAATCGGGTAGTTATTTTCATTATACGTATATATAGAATTATACTTAACTAATGGAATATTACCAGTAGCATCAGTTTGTAAATCAGCAATTTCAGAACTAGTAATATTACCTATCTCATAGTCATAAAAGTGGCACCATAAATTTAGACAGGGAGAATTTTTATCATCTCTTGTAACTCGATTATGAAAAGTAAGCTCTCCGTTTTTAAAACTTGTTTGTAAGTGACCACAATTATCATCATTGAACTCAAAAAATGTTTTTACCGTAGTTGCTGTTATACTATCTATTCCACATTCAGGGTTAAGTGATGTTATATTAGAATGAGTAAAATCGAAGCCATTAGGGGGACAATTAAAATATTCATGAATATACTTTCCTTCCTCTAACGGGTATACCTTTTCTCTCAGTACTGCAGAATATATAGAATTTATTGTCCAATGATCAAGAACCAAAGTATCTCCATTAAAGTAATAATGTAAGCTATCTGTTTTGATTCCGTTTTCATCAATAAATGCTTCTGATCTTATTTTTCCATTAGGATAGTACTGATATTCCTTTCTGAAATAAGTATTATCAGATATAAATTCTTCAGAGCTACGTAATAATTTAACATCAAAAAGGTTTACCTCACAATTCTCACCTCCAAATCCCTCTGGACAATCACAG
Source organism: uncultured Saprospiraceae bacterium (assembly GCA_964509175.1). GTDB lineage: Bacteria > Bacteroidota > Bacteroidia > Chitinophagales > Saprospiraceae > JAHDHU01. Next base: position 1,841 of record CAZDWO010000105.1, on the reverse strand, counting down.
ACTCCATCGATACAAACTCCATTGTTTATACAAGTGATTTCTTCGCATGGATTTTCTTCACAAGAAATAAAGATGATGAGGAAACATGTAAGGAGCTTTATAAATTGATAATTGTTCATAGATATTTTTCTTTAAATATAGTAAATCAACCCCATTTTTTCACCCAAACAGGTGTATGAGCTCATTTCACCAATGGCGAGATTTGCAGTGCAAATCATTAAAAATTATCATGAAAACAATCTTCTACCTATTCCTCCTTTTTTGTTTTACTACCGCTACCGCTCAAAACAGAGAAGCAGATTCCCTAATTCTCGTACAGATATATAATAACCTAGATGGGCCTAACTGGAACAATCCTGAAAACTGGCTGACCTCAGCTCCACTAGAGGACTGGCAAGGTATCCGTATGTTTAATGATAGGGTCATTACCTTAGATATAATAAGTCAGGGTGCTCGAGGAAGTTTTCCAGACGAAATAATAGGCTTAGATCAGTTGAGTACATTCGAAATACGCTCTGGCGAAATAAGTGGGGAGATTCCTAGTGGCTTAACAGCTCTTACTAGACTCAATAGATTTATATTAAACTCAACAGGTATCGGTGGAGAGATTCCTAACATCTGGACATCCTTCGATAATTTACAAACACTATCCCTATCCCAAAACAATCTCACTGGTTCTCTTCCTGACATAGGTGATGATATAAACCTACTTAGCTTTCAGGGAAATCAACTGACTGGTCCCATTCCTGCAAGCTGGGAAAATAACCCATGTCCTAATTTAAACATCTCATTTAATCAGTTATCAGGAAGTTTTGATTTACTATCCTCATGGCCTAATCTCATAAAAATAGATCTAGATGGTAATGACTGGACTCCTGGCACTTTACCTACATGGATAGATGATAATGTAAACTTAGATAGGTTCTCTTGTAATGATTGTAATCTATTTGGTGAGATACCTACTGAGCTAGACTTTACTCAGCATGACTTCTATGATGGAATGTTTTTAAACAATAATGAGTTATCAGGTGATATATCCTTACTGTTCAATTCGCCAGAATCCAATTCTGATTTATATTTGAGCGTAAGCGGTAATAATTTCTCTGGTACATTTCCAGCAGATAAGGTTGTCGCTTTTAGTAGAATTGTTATCCAAAGTAATGATTACACATCGACGACAGACTTTCCAGCTGGCTTAGAACTCGCTGTCTGTAATTTTAAATCAAACAACTTTACCTACGAGGGTCTGATTCCTGTTCAAGAATATGTAACAAACTTTGAGAATGTTCCTTTGGATTATTCTAATCAAAAAAACACCTTAAATACAGATACGATAAGAATAGAGCAGGCTGGTTTATATACCATGGAATCCGGAGACGCTCACCCTTCTACGATTTACCAGTGGTATAAGAATAATCAAGAAATAGAATCCGAGACCAACGAAACCTTAATTATAGATATACAAGACAATACGAGTACAGGTACATATTATTGTCGTATGACTAATCCTGATTTTCCCGAACTTGATCTTCAAAGAAACAGTATTGTATTAGATGTAGAACTAACCGTCAGTACAACTGAGCCTTTTGTAGGCAAAATAAATATCTATCCTAATCCAGCATCTGAGCTACTAAGTATAGAAATGCCTCAAACTGAGAATAATCAAATCCAATATCAATTGGTAAATGCAGTAGGTTCAATTCTGCAATCAGGCCTTTTCTACAGTAGAGTAGACATAGAGCTTACAGATTTCCCTAGTGGTATATATATAGTCCAACTAAAATCTGGAAATAAACTCAGTAGTCAAAAGATATTCAAGAAATAATGTTCCACGTGGAACA
>CAZDWO010000104.1:7865-9183 GCA_964509175.1 uncultured Saprospiraceae bacterium | reverse complement strand
TTGATTTAAATAATGGTTAATCAATCTTCTTAAAATTACGAAGCTTTACGGTACTATGTATATTTACATTCGTTAATCAAGCATCTATACATGTATCCTGACTTCTCTTATCTCTTTCATGATCTCTTTGGTTCTAATCCTGATAATGGTTGGGCTATATTGAAGACCTTTGGATTTTTTCTGTTTCTGGCATTTATTGCCTCGGGATATGTACTTAGCTTAGAATTTAAACGTAAGGAACGTCAGGGTCGACTTAAGCCGATTACCGTTACTCCTAAGAAGTCTGCAATCAGTCAGACTAATAGGGATACTATTATAAATACTGTTTTGGCGTTTTTTATGGGGTTCAAACTTCCCTTTATTAAGGCAAATTTTGCTGCTTTTAAACAGGATCCAGCTTCAGTAATTTTTAGTAGTGGTGGAAACTGGGTTACGGGATTATTGGCAGGTGCTATTTTTGGAGCCATTTTATACACTCAGGGAAAGAAAATAAAACCGATTACTGAGCCTTATCAGGTACAGCCTCATCAGAAGCTGGGTGATATCGTTGCGATGGCTGCTATTTTTGGAATTTTGGGAGCTAAGATTTTTGCGGTATTAGAAAACCTGGATGCCTTCTGGGCAGACCCTGTAGGTACGTTTTTCTCAGGTAGTGGACTTACCGTGTTAGGTGGATTTATTATGGCCGCTGCTGCAATTATGATATACGTGCATCGATTGGGGTTTTCTGTATGGGAAGTTGCTGATGCTGCCTCACCAGCTATTATTACAGGTTATGCAGTCGGAAGAATGGGTTGTCAGTTTTCTGGCGATGGAGACTGGGGTAAGGTAAACGAACTGGCAAAACCGGATTGGTTTATTTTTCCAGATTGGGCTTGGGCTTATTCTTATCCACATAATGTAAATCGACAAGGGGTAAAAATGCCGGACTGTGACTTTACCTACTGCTATGAACTGGTTCCTGGTGTATGGCCTACTCCGATATATGAGATACTTATGCTTACGGTGATATTTGCCATTCTATGGTTCTTCCGAACTCGTATAAATATTCCTGGATTCTTATTTTTTATGTACTTCTTGCTCTACGGAATTATGAGATTCTTGATAGAGTTTATCAGAGTAAATGATCAGTATGAGATGCTGGGTTTCCACTTTTCTCAGGCTCAGTATATTTCTATTTTGTTTTGGTTTATTGGGATCGGAGGGATGGTTTTTCTTTGGATGAGGAAGGGTTCAGGGAACAGGGTTTAAGGAACAAGGTCTCAAGGTCTCAAGGTCTCAAGGTCTCAAGGTCTCAAGGTCTCAAGGTCTCAAGGTC
>CAZDWO010000104.1:0-7765 GCA_964509175.1 uncultured Saprospiraceae bacterium | reverse complement strand
CAAGGTCTCAAGGTCTCAAGGTCTCAAGGTCTCAAGGTCTCAAGGTCTCAAGGTCTCAATACTGGGCTCGGGCAGTGATTTGAATTTGAGTTTGAGTTTGAGTTTGAGTTTGATACTTGAATTTAATTACGCTAGTTTTTTAATTTCTTGATGGGTTAGTTCTGCGGATTTATTCCAGTCGAATTTATTTCTTTGGGTTTTTGCTTTTGTAACTAGGTCTGATCTTAGAGATGGATTATTGTGTAAGCTTTCCATCGCTTTTACTATTTCTTCCACATTATTTGGATTTATTAAGAGTGCTGCGTCCCCTGCTACTTCGGGCATAGAGCTGACTTTAGATGTTATTACTGGAACATCTGCATGCATGGCTTCTAAAATGGGTAAGCCGAATCCTTCAAAAAAGGAAACGTAAATCATGGCAAAGGCTGAGGCAGTTAAAGCATTTACTTCCTCGTTGTAAATTTCTTTTAAGTGTATGATGTCTGATTTAAATTTGGCTGTAGCCAATGCCTCTAAAAATTCCTCGGCATTCCAGGCTAGTCTAGCAACTAGGACCAGTTTCATATCACTACCCGTTCTTTCCTTGAACTCATCGAAGGCTTTTATTATCGATACTACGTTTTTACGTGGATGGACGGCACCGACGTAAATAAAGTAGTCTTTGCCATCTGTGTATTTTTCTTTTACTGCTTTCTGTTCTGATGGAGGAAGCGGTTTTATTCCATCTTTAACTGAGTTATGAGCTACACTTATGTCTGCTGCTGAGAGATTATATTTTTCTACAATGTCAGCTTTAGTGGCTTCGGAAACGGTTAGGACCTTGGCTGCTTTTTTATGGAAACGTGGAAAAAAATACTGGTAGTACTTACGAGTAAGATATGGGAGATGCTCTGGATAGTGAGCATAAGCGATGTCATGACAGACCAGAACTGTAGGAACAGCCGTAGATAAACTCATATACGTATCTGGCGAATAAAACACTTCTATCTTATACTTCTTGAGTGCTCTAGGAATCGACATCTCAAACCAGATATAATGTAGAATAGGATGTCTAGCAGGAGGACCGATCACCACAGGAGTTACATTATCGGCATAGATAAACTGCTCATCATAGGGTCTATCAAAAAAGAAATAAAACTCATCTTCTGGGTGAGCCAGTACCATGTTTTTTAAAATCTGATGTATATAGCGACATACTCCTTCCATACGACTACTGAGTAGTACTCGAGTATTTACGCCTATTCTCATCTTACTTTTTACGGGTAAACTCTATTCTGGCTAGGTCTCTTTTGGCAGTAAATACCTTATCGAGAATCTTAGTAACGGGCAGTGTGATTTTCTGCAGAGTTGTGGCGAGCCATGATTCGGCCTGTCCTTCTTTTCTAGAACCTGCATTGAAAACTTTTCGGATGATTCCTGAGACTACATAGCTTACTTGAATATTTATGAAGTCTATGTTTTTTAATTGGAAGCCTTGAGACTCGACTATCGTCTGATAATACTCGTATGGTCGGCCCATGCAGAGATCATCTCCTTTAAAATTACTCTCTACCCTTTCGAATAGGAATACTCGATCTCCTGATACTCTACACATCTCCTTAAGAATGGATTGCATCATATCGTCATCAGTATTGTGTTGCAACACGGTCGCCGAAAAAACCATGTCAAAATGCTCATCCTTAAAAGGAAGCTTCTCTCCATTAATTTTTACAAACTGAGCCTTGTTATCATTTATAAACTGAGTTGCAACATCGATCATGTTCTGAGAGATGTCAGCTCCTGTAAGTGAGGCTGGATTTTTACCTAGTAGAAACTTGATATTTCCTCCAGGACCAGAACCTAGTTCCATAATGTTTTTGCCCTGTAAATCTACCTCTCCGAGCATCTTTAAAAACTGCTCTCGCTTGTATCTATAGAAGGGACTATCATCACCAGCAAGGACATTATGACCCTGTCGTTTATCGATTTTTTTGGCCACATCGGACCAATACTCTTCTGGATGATATGCTCTAGTTTCAGACATAACTGCGAAATTAGTTTTTTCTACTTAACCAAGGTGGAAAACAGATCATCGTAATGTAAGATCAGATTTTTCCACTCATATTTTTCTATGGAAGTCCTGAGCTGATTATCATAACTTATAGGTGCAGTCAGGAGCTTATATAAACGGATATAGTACTCTTCCTCGCTGTGATAGAATATATCGAAGTCTACAAAATGCTCTATATAGGCCTGATCATAAGGCAACAAAGGAACACAGCCTGCATATATGGCTTCAAGTACAGCTAGTCCAAAAAAGTCATGATTGCTGGTTACTGGCAAAATATCTGCCTGATGTAATAGTTGAAAATACTCCGCTCGATCCTCTGAAAAACCCTCATGAATAATGCTATCCGCAAGTATGCTCCTCGCTTCTGCAAATATTTCTGGTTCGTCTTTGTAAGACTTTCCTAGGATGATCAATTTAAAGGCCACACCTTCTTTATGCAATCTGATAAAGGTCTTGAAAAACAACTCTGGATTTTTATCATGTTCCCATCTATGATTCCATAGGCAAACAGGTACATGACTCTGGCTCTTTTTTCTTTCTAATTTCCAACTCAAGTCCATACCCAGAGGAAGTACCGTGGCTTTCTTTTTTAGCGTATCTAGCTGCTGTAGATTTCGAAAATCGGGTAAGACTTTTAGGAATTCTGGCAATCCGTTTAGAAAACTATTCTTATTGTATTCTGAGTTAAAACAGATGTGGTCTGCTATCAATGCTGAAGTATAATTTATCCAAGCATAGCGTCTATCCCAGTCTCTGGCATGTGTCGATAATGGATAAGCCAACTGGTTTTCATGGAAATAAAGTAGAATGGGAACGTCTCTGAGATGGTCGGGAAGCAATGACTTAAACAGGGCGAGATCAAGCATATCTGTGACTACGATCAGATCGTAAACTCCATCTATCCTATCAGCCAAGGTAATCGCAGCACCATGCATTCTCCATTTCCAAAATTTGCCCGGAAGGGTCAGCAGCTCGATAGTATGTGTAGATCGAAGGACAAGCTCATCTGCCCAATACTTATGACTACCTGTATAGAAGGGTTCGACTAGGAGAAGGTTTGCCATTTATCTCTTTCTGAGCTCGTTAAGAATGTCATTTATCACAAAAAACTCGTAGCCTTTTCTGACTCCATGCTCAAAGGTTTTTTTCCTTTTTATTGGATCAATCCCAGTTAGTTTATTGTAATACTTTGTAAGAAGTGTTTTGGCTGTAGCCAAATATTCTTCCTGGTCTATTTCTGACAGTCCTTTTTTGATACAGTAGGCACTTACTTTTCTTCTTTTTAGCTCTTGAGTGATTTTACTTTTTCCCCATTTTTTTATTCTAAACTTTCCACGAGCATAAGATCTAGCAAAACGTTCCTCATCTAGGAAGTTCTCGTCTATAAGTTCTGTGATGATTTCTTCTAAGTCATCTCCGTAAACTTTGTAGCTGATAAGCTTAGATCGGACCTCGCTGTGACATCTGTCCTGGTACGCACAAAATGTCCGTAACTTTAGATAAGCGTCATTTTTTGATATATATTTAGAAGAATCAGTCATTTGTCGAGCATAAAATTCCAACTTTTAATAGTGAAAATGGTTTCAAATATGTCTTAATTATACTTCGACATAAGGTATAATCACAAGAAATTCAATATATTAGAGATTTTTTTAATACATAAATTACTGAAAAAATGAGACTTAAAGCCTTATTCTTTACTTTAAGCGTTCTTTGCTTTAGCATTGGCTACAGCCAAATATCCTTTACTAATATGTCTGATCTACTGGAAAACAATACGTTATCAGGTGGTTTTTCTATGGGTATCAGTGATATGAACAATGATGGGCTCGAAGATATTATCCGATTTGAAGGAGCATCTGTTGCACAAATCGAGTATCAAAATGCAGATGGTACCTATTCTACAACTGATCTAGGAGCTCTTATCAATGGAAATGTATGGAGTGTAGCGGTCGCAGATATAGATAATAATGGTTTTAATGATCTTATGACTGGTGGCTTTTATGAGTCTCTCGCTCATGTACGTACCATGGGTGATAAGGTGCATGAATCAGTTCTCTTAGATGGTCCACTTATCTTCCTACAAGGAATGGCTTTTTCTGACATGGATGATGATGGTTTCTTAGACCTATTTGCCTGTCATGATGATGCGGTATCTTCTCCATACAGAGGTGACGGTGCTGGGACTCTTTTATTTGATGATACTCTTATAGATGCTAGGTCTACGGTACCTTCTAATAATGGAGGAAACTATGCCTGTATTTTTACTGATTACGATAATGATGGAGACAATGATTTATACCTTTCTAAATGTCGATTAGGAGTAACAGACCCAATGCACGGAGAGCGATTAAATATGATGTTTAGAAAAGAAGCAGATGGTACCTGGACAGAGGTAGCTCCACTTATAGGATTACAACCTCAAGGACAGTCATGGGCTACTGAATTTGGAGATATAGATAATGACGGTGATCTCGATGCTGTAATGTTAAATCATGATATAAACTCTATGGTTTTTGAAAACGATGGAGCTGGAAACTTTACGGACATCTCAGCATCAGCAGGTATCGACCTAAATTCAGGAAACTTCCCTACAGGAATGCAGACTTATATGCAGGACTTTGACAATGATGGGTTTTTGGATCTATTTGTTACGAGTTATAATGCCTTTCCGATTCTGTTTCATAATAATAGAGATAAGACTTTTACCCCTATAGTAAATCCATGGGGAACAGATATTAACACTACTACTAATTCTAATATCCAGAGTGCTGCGATGGGTGACCTAAACAATGATGGTTTTGTAGATATGATAGTAGGTTTTGCAAATGGAATAAATATTCCTAATGCTGGTCAGCCGGATCGTGTTTATTACAACGACGGGAATCAAAATAACTGGACCTGTATAGAATTAATAGGTACTGAGAGTAATAGAAATGGGATAGGTGCTAGATTAGAAATAAACGGAGCATGGGGAACTCAGATAAGAGAGGTAAAAGCAGGACAGGGATATGGGATCATGAATTCTATGAAAGTAAATGTAGGAATCGGAAATGCAACGGAAATAACGAGTATAGTGGTAAGATGGCCATCAGGCTTAGTAACGACTACATTTAATCCTCAAATTAATACCTGCCTAACCATCGAAGAATCTACTCAGGCAACAGGATTTGCGACCGTAAATATCTGTGAAGGTGAGTGTCATCAGGCAGGTGGAGATTGTCAGACTACTTCAGGAACTTATACGGATGAGATAAATGCTGATTCTATATTAGTTACTACTCTGATTGTAGATCCATCTTTTGATATTCAGGCTAACCCTGTAAACACATGTTTCGGTACGACTATAATTTTTGGAGAAGAAACGATAGATGCTCCTGGTTCCTATGTTTTTGAATATACTACAGCTGCTAGTTGTGACTCTATCGTAAGAGTGGATGTAAACTGGTTTGATGAGATATTAGTAGCAGAAACTGTTACTGATGATGACGGTAGTGGAAATGGATCTATAAGCATCGATATTACAGGTGCAACTGAGCCCGTAACTATATCATGGAGTAATGAAGCTGTAAATGTTTCTGAAATAACTGGCTTAGAAGCTGGAGATTATACAGTAGAAATCATAGATGCAAACCTCTGTACGATGTCAGAAACATTTACTGTAGACTTAGTTTCTAGCCTAGATGATCTAATCGCAGAAGGTATAAATGTATATCCTAATCCGTTTACGGATAGGATTTTAATTAAAGATACACACGGTATAGTTTCTAAGATGGTTCTCTATAACAACTTAGGTCAACAGGTTATTACAACTAATATGAGTAGCAATGGGCTGAACTTAGACACGGGAAGTCTTACAAATGGAGTGTATATTCTACAACTATTAGATGCAGAAAACAGAACTATAGGAAGTACGCCACTTGTTAAATAGTCTGTGATCTAACAACAAAGATTTAAAAAGGCTGTTCGGTTATCGGACAGCCTTTTTTTTATCCTAGTTTTGTACCCTATGAGAAGTCTTTTATTTCTATTACTTATATCCTTATCCTCGACACTGTATAGTCAGTCGACTAGCATCAGTTACGAAGGCCAAGTAATAGACAAGTCTACTCAAGAGGCTATAGATTTTGTAACAGTATCCTTACGTGATATAGAAACTAAAAATCTCATCTCAGGTGCCATCACAGAAAATGGAGGAGTTTTTAAAATAAACTCTTCTCAATCTAATGTCTATCTAGAAGTAAGCTACGTAGGTTACGCTACTAAAACTGTGAGCAGTTATGATGTAAATGGAGCTGTAGCCAATTTCGGTACTATAAGCCTGGAAGAAGAAACTGCCTTTCTAGAAGAGGTAGTCGTGACTGCAGAAAAATCTACCACGGAGTTTAAGACAGACCGAAGGGTCTTCAATGTAGGAACTGACCTTACCAGTTCTGGAGCCAGTGCTCTAGAAGTACTTAATAATGTACCCTCAGTAAATGTGGACATCGAAGGAAGTGTTTCTCTAAGAGGAAGTAGTGGAGTGCAGATACTCTTAAATGGTAAACCCTCTGTAATCGCAGATGAAGAGTCCGGAGCTCTCGGAAACATCACTGCCGATATGATAGAGAAGATAGAAGTTATCACTAATCCATCTGCTAAATATGAGGCAGAAGGAACCGCAGGAATAATAAACATTATCCTCAAGAAGAATAATAAGAAGGCTCTTAATGGATCGATATCGTTAAATACTGGTTTTCCTGATAATCACAGCGTTGGCGTAAGCCTTAATAAGCGTACAGAAAATTTTAATCTATTTACTCAGTTCGGAGTAGGATTTAAAGAGAGAGTAAGTGATACAGAAAATAGAAATAACGATTTCAACACAGGCATAAATTTAAATTCCATAGGAGATGAGGCTCGTAATGAAGGGTACTATAATCTCGTACTGGGAACAGATTATTACATAAACCCACTCAACGTCATTACCCTCTCGGGAAGCTTTACCTATGAGATAGAAGATCAGCCGTCGTTTACGGAGTTTGAGTTATTTGAAAATGGATTATCCACTACAGGATGGACTAGGTCAGAAACTACCAGTGCTACTAATCCTAAGTTGCAGTACGAGCTGCAATACAAAAGAGAATTTGAAGATGATAAGGAGCATACATTAGGTTTTAGTGCAATCGGTAATTATTTCGGTAAGGATCAATCCTCAGTCTTTACAGAAACGCTGCTCAATGGACAAAGAGACCTTACAGATCAGCTTACAAATACAAAATTTGATGAAGGCAAGTTTACCTTTAATCTAGATTATACTAAGCCTCTTTTAGAAGATTATACGATAGAAGTAGGTGCACAGTATGTAGACAATAGAGTGAGCAATGATTATGCTGTTGAGGATCTCGTAGATGGAGAATATGTAATCGATGAAGGACTGACCAATCTGTTTGAGTATGATCAGAAGGTCTTCGGAACTTATGTGACAGGTGCTTATGAGGGTGCTGTATATGGTCTGAAATTAGGTCTGCGGGCAGAACATACAGACCTCTCTACCCTATTGACCAATACCAATGAGGATAATAATCAACAGTTTTTAAATTGGTTTCCATCTGCTCATGTATCTTATAAACTCAGTGATGGAATATCTCTGCAAGCAGGTTATAGTAAACGTATATACAGACCTAGATTATGGGATTTAAATCCATTCTTCAATATCAGAAATAACTTTTCTAT
>CAZDWO010000103.1:0-9267 GCA_964509175.1 uncultured Saprospiraceae bacterium | reverse complement strand
TTTTAGAAGAAGATATCCTTAATGACTTAGATAATTATTTCTAGTCCAATTGTTAATGAACAAACTCCATCCTTTTGAGATTGCCAAAATAGGCACTGAAAAGCTTGCTTCTCGGCGTCAGAAATTATTAATTCAATCTTATAATGTACTCACTCTTTACATATTAGCGGCAGTCTTTCTATTACTTGTAAATGAGTTAATTGCAGGAAATCCTAAAGGAGCTCTTTTTGCATTTGCAGGATTCTCTTTTCTAGTATTTGTCCACCTTCTCAGTCGTATAGGTAAGGCACCTATAAGCACTGCAATGTTTAATCTAGTAATTCCAGCAATGGTGGCCAATCTGATTATTCATTATAATGGTATAAAACATGTTACTTTCTATTTTGCCTTTTTTCTAGCCTTTGCATTGTTGTTTAGTTTTTCTCCTATCAGAAAAATCCTTATTGTCATCTACACCCTAGCACTTGGTATAGGTTCTAATATGTATGTGCAGAACAATGGATATATCAGCCCATTTGAATTCAGCTCAACCAGTAATTATGGATTTATTATTGCATTTAGATCTGCAGTTTTTTTACTCATCTATCTTATCACTCTTAATTCTAGTAAAAACGAGAAATACATCGATGACCTTTTAAGAGAGTTAAAAGAAAAAAATCTTGACCTGAAAAAGTCCAACAGAAAGCTTGAAAAATTTAGTCAGATAGCTTCTCACGATCTTAAGGTGCCGATAGCAGGAATAGGTTCTCTGGTAAAAATTATAGAAGAAAAAATTCAAAGTAACAAACTTGATAATATTCACGAGATTATAGAAGCCATAAAAAACAGCACCAGTCAGATGACCACCATGATAGATGATACGCTAGAATTTGGTAAACTATCCTTTAAAGATTCCATCAGTCTGACTAGCATGGACATTTCTAATATAGTATATAACTTATCAGAAAGTTTAAAGCTTTCCTATCCTTCAGCGATTATAGAATCTAATAATCTTCCGACTATAAATTGCAACTATGATCTCATCGTTAAGTTGTTCCAAAACCTTATACAAAATGGATTAAAATATAATACATCGGAAGTACCAAAAGTCTCCATTAGTTACAAAATAGAAGATGCCTATCATAGATTTACTTTTACAGACAATGGAATAGGTATAAAAGAAAAGGATATTGCGGGTATTTTTAAACCCTATAAACGTTTACATTCTACAGCTCAGTATAAGGGAACAGGTCTAGGCCTAGCAATCGTAAAGGATATTGTAAAAATTATAAACGCAACTATTAAAGTAGAATCGGAAGTAAATAAGGGCAGTGACTTTATCCTAAAAATTCCAATAAAATAATCCTGACTTAGAAAATCTACCTAAAGTCAGAAGTCGTCCAAGGCTTAGGAGCAAAGAGATATCTGACTGTAACTTGTACCCCATTCCTATTCCTATCTAGTATATCATCGAGACCATAATACAAACTAAGGTCTACCTCCACCTCACTATCATCAAAATCCGTAAGATCAAATCCCCAAGAAAGTATAAGGTCCTGAGTAGTACTATACCCGAGACTAAATCTCATAAAATATACCTCAGTAAGACTTACTAGAAAGGCATGATTTGTATTTCCTGCTCCTACAGATAAATAATATTTTACATCTAAATTTAGCAGTCCGAGTTCTCTGATATAATTAAACATACCGAATACATGTCGAGGACGATTAGAAACTATATTATCATCAAAGTAAACTACATCCTTAGCCCTGAGTCGACTTACAGATATCCCTGCTTTAAATTTTTGGTCTCCTGTAGCAGTAGAACTTGGCAGATATAGCTGATAATAAAGTCCTACATTAAAATCTATGCCATAAGCATTCTCCGTTTCTGATAGTGCCAGTGGATCATCAACATCTCTTGCAAAATGATTGCCAGCCAATAGCTTATCCTGTCTAAAGTCTACTGACAATCCGAGGTAGAATCGCTGATCATCTAACCTATGATTAAAGATGCTATATCTATATCCTAGACTCAGCTTATTTTGACGGATGTCGGCTAGAAAATCCTTAGTCAGTGTAGCAGAGAAAGCAGTATTCTGAAAACGAACTGGCAACTGATAGTTAGCTAGATACTGCAGTGGTGACTGCTCGAGTCCCAGATTTACATCCTTATAAAGAATCCCTACGACCGGTCGGCCATCAGTAGCTATAGCAGCAGGATTCCATATATTATAATCTCGCTGAGTGATGGTGAGCAACTCGTTTTGCAACTGAGCAGAAAGTTCTACCGTAAACAGCAGGCCGATAATTATTGCGATATATCTACTCATAAAGTATGGTCAGGTTGCTTTTAAAAATTTGACCATTAAGGGTCAGTATATAATAATAGGTTCCGCCAGGAAGAGGATCACCATCTCTAGTTCCACCCCAGTCATTCTGATAATTTTCGGTCTCAAAAACAATCTTACCCCATCGATCATAAACCAATAGCGAATTATCTAAAACGGTTTCCAATTTATCAAATATCAATAAGTCGTTTCTTCCATCTCCATTAGGGGTGATAAGATTATAAAGTGGAATGGCATTTTCTATATCATCTATAATTTCTACAAAAACAGAGTCTCGGCTTTCGCAGCCATTTTCGTCTATCATATTTACAAAATAGTAGGTCGACTCTGATGGAGAAACTGTCGGGTCTGGAATCGCAGCATCACTTACAGGTCCTAGTGGATTGTCTTCCCACATGTAATCTTCCGCTCCCATCGCAAGAAGCTGCACAGAGTTATTTCCTAGAGCTCCACATAGAGAATCCCCTGCACTAGGCATAGGAAAAAGAACTACCTCTAAGAGTAGAGTATCTGAAAAACAGGCATCCATTCCGATCACCTCTATAATAGTGCTATCTAATATAACTGCCTCTGCTACTGAATCCATGGCATTTATAATATCTGCATCAGAATTCCAGATGTAACTGAGAGCTCCACTGCCCAGCATCATAACGGTGTCTCCCATACAGACCTCACTTTCTGAAACCATGGCAGAAATCTCTAATCTATCTAGCAATCCTATCTCTACAGTATCTAAACCCATACACTCTCCGTTAGAAATACTAACTGTAAAAATTCCTGCCTCCGTAAAGTTCCTCGTCTCTACCATCAGACTATCGAACCATAAATAACTACAGTTATTACAATCTGCTACATCGGTCACTACTATCGTATCACACTCAGATGCCATACTGTCTATCTGGAAATCAAATTCTGGAAAATCAAAAGCATTTATAACTACAGAAGAATCTGATATCGTACAACCATTCTCATCCGTAATGGTATACTCGTAAGTTCCCTCCATAAGTTCAGAAGCCAGATCATCCATCAGTAGAGAATCATGGGACCACTCGTAGGTAAAAGGCTCAGAACCTCCTGTAACATCCAGTAGTATACTTCCGATTACAGAATCACATTTTGTATTTTGTATTTCTATCTGTCCCAGTTCAAAAGATTGAAATGCCTCGAAACTACTCAGCGTAAATACCTCATCACTTTCAAAAAAAGCAGGCTCATCATTGTCAAAAAGTACATTGGTCGCCATCGTAAAACAAGAATCTCCTTCACTTACTAGGAAGCCTAGGACTTCTCCATTTTGGTAACCGATGATTCCGCCAGCTTGTCCGTTTATTTCTATACTTATCTCTTGCTCCATCCATACTACTGGTTCTGCACAGCAGTTTCCATCCTGATCTACAGCGATGATGATAGAACCGATAGGTAATACCTGTCCATTAAAACTCATGACAGCAGTATCAGGAATGACTATCTCAGCAGTTACAAAACCCGGCTGATAATCATCACAGATTCCCTGTGCATAGGATTGGCTTAAGTCAAAAAAGAAAAACAGTACTATAAATAATTTAAATCTCATTAGTTCTTTTCTGGGATTCTTTCTAATACACTCAAAAAATATTTCCAGTATTTCTGTACACTACTTACCTGTACCCGTTCGTCAGGAGAGTGAGCACCTCTTATATTAGGACCAAAAGAGATCATATCCATTCCTGGATAATTAGTTCCTAGGATTCCACACTCTAGTCCTGCATGACAGGCATTTACATGTGGCTGTTCATTAAACAATTCTGAGTACAAGTCTGTCATCATTTTTATAATCGGTGCACCTGGTTTAGGGGTCCAGCCAGGATAAGATCCAGACGAAGACATCTCCGCTCCGATAAGCTCAAAGGTAGAACTTATGGCTTGTGCCAAATCCGCTTTTTCTGAATCTACTGAACTTCTAGTCAAACATAATATCTCATATTTCCCATCTCCTATCAGAACTCTAGCCACATTATTAGAAGTCTGTACGAGATCTTTTATTTCTGGAGTCATCCGATAGATGCCATTAGGACAGGCATAGATAGAGCGTAAAAATTTATGCAGAAAATCAGGGCTAATGACGCTGGCTGGTTTATCCACCTTCTCCACATCTAGTGAGAAATCACTGTCCGTATAACTATACTCTTCTGTCAGAGTCTTTTTTAATCCTTTTATTTTTTCTTGGAACAAAGTCTGATGGTCGTTATATACAACTACAGTAGCCATAGATTCTCGAGGTATGGCATTACGCAATCCTCCTCCATCGATGCTAGACACAAATAGTTGCAGCGTTTTAGAACAGTCGAGTAAGACTCGATTCATCAGTTTATTTGCATTTCCTAGACCCTTATGGATATCCATTCCTGAGTGACCACCATTTAGACCAGTTATCGAGATTTTAAAAGCAGTAGAATTTGCTGGTGTATCTATCATGGGATAGTTTCCTCTAGCCGTCACATCTATCCCTCCTGCACAACCGATGGTCAGCTCGTCATCATCCTCTGTATCTAGATTAAGTAAGATGGTTCCTTTGAGCAATCCACCTTTTAGGCCGAGAGCACCGGTCATTCCTGTTTCCTCATCTATGGTAAATAGAGCTTCTACTTCAGGATGTTTTATCGAGTCGCTGGACAGAACTGCCATAATCGTCGCCACTCCTATTCCGTTATCAGCACCGAGTGTAGTACCATCTGCTCTTACCCAATCTTCTTCATGAAGCATCTTTATTCCTTCCTTATCAAAATCAAAAATTGTATCTCCATTTTTCTGATGGACCATGTCTAGATGAGATTGTAGTACGATGGTCTGGCGAGATTCCATACCAGCAGTGGCAGGCTTTTTAATAATCACGTTTCCGATGTCATCTACCAGATGGTCTAGATTATGAGACTTAGCAAAGTCTACCATAAACTGGATGACCCGTTCTTCTTTTTTAGAAGGTCTAGGCACTGCGTTTAAATCAGAAAAATGATTCCAGAGGGAACTCGGTTCTAGTTTGCGGACAGCATCACTCATAGTAAGGTTTTATCTGTCGGCAAAGCTAAGGGAAGTATTGGAAATCTAAAGGGGTAAAAGAGGTCTTAGTGATATTTAAGTCAAAACAAAGTATTGTATATCCTTAATTATTTAGCGTCGGGATTAACTGCAGTTCTTCCTTAATTGTTTTTAATTCCTCCTCGACATCAAAATCATTTTGTAACCCTAGCCAAAAACTAGTAGAATTGGCAAAATATTTAGACAATCTCAGTGCCGTATCGGCTGTTATCCTTCTTTTACCCTTTATGATTTGGCTCGTTCTAGTTTGCGGAATTCCTAGATCTTTAGAAAGTCGGTAAGCACTTATTCCCATAGGTTTTAGAAATTCTTCCAATAGCACTTCACCAGGATATATATTTTTGAGTTTAGTCATGATGTTCTTCGATTTTTTTTAATCTCATATTGCCTTTTCCTAAGTCTATCATTTTATAATTTGAGCGATTCCATGTATTCTTTATACTTCAGGAGCATTTTGAAATACTCAATCTCCTCTTTAGTCAGCTGGAAATAGGAATTGTATCTAATTACTATAACTAGTTTATGAATTCCTTTCTTTCTAATACCCTTTGGCAATGAAGAGTAAGTGGCAAGATTTCTTAAAAACAATATGTAGTCTTCAAATACCTTTACTTCTAACTGATCAATACTCTTTCTTTCCTCTTTTGAAAATGCTATGGAATAGATGTTGGATTGTTTTAACTGTCGAATTGTAGGAAAGAAATGATCGACATCTTCCATTCTAGAGACATAATTTTTCTTTACAATATTTAAAAGCCGATTACTTTTCCTATTAAAATTGATATTTACTTTTTTAACCAAATGCCAAAAGAGTTCCGTTTTTTCTCCTATGCCTTCGTTGAATTGGATTTTAATGTTGAATAGGATCATATCCAATTCTCCTTTAATGACTGTCCCGTTTTTATACTTCTCCTCTAGTCCAATCATTTGCTTTTCTGCACTTTGGAAAATGATTTGGTGTTCTGGGATCGGAATTGATGTCATTCCTTCTAAGGTGCCTACTTCGAAGTGGCTTTGTTCTTTGGGCTTACCGAATTCAGATTGCAAAAGTTTACACACCTGCAGCAATGACATTACAAGATTATATTTTTTCTCTAAACTCTTATTCATCATTTTTAAAACTATGACAATTAATAAGTACTAGAAAAATACGAATAAACCTCCCTAAGAAAAATGCTTCAACATAACTATCTCCTGCTCAGAAAGAGGTCTAGTAAATCCTCTAGGCAAATCCTTCTTAGTCAATCCACCAAAGTACACTCGATCTAGTTTTATAACTCGATAATCGAAGTGCTCAAAGATTCTACGGACGATGCGGTTTTTGCCCATGTGTATTTCTACACCGATAGTATTCTTACCCTCTCCTTTTACATAACTGATGTTATCGACCTCTACCTCTCCATCTTCTAGTTCGAAGCCATCTCTGATTTTTTCTATATCGATCTGGTCTACATCTCTATCTAGTAGTACCTGATATATTTTCTTTACACCATGGCTGGGATGGGTTAGTTTTTTGGCGAGGTCACCGTCGTTTGTTAGGAGGAGAAGGCCAGTGGTCATTCTGTCTAGACGTCCGACTGGGTAGATTCTTTCTTTTACCTTATTACGGACTAGGTCCATTACGGTCTTGCGATCTCGTTCGTCCGATAGGGTTGTTACGTAGTTTTTGGGTTTGTTGAGGAGGAGGTAGACCTTGTTTTGTTCTAGTTTTATTTCCTTGCCTTGGTAGCTGATGACATCCTTGTCTTGTACCTCGTAGGCTGGATTTTTTTCTACCTCACCATTTACACTTACTTCTCCAGCTTTTACTAGGTCAGCGGCTTTTCTACGGGAGCAGATGCCAGCATGAGCTACATATTTATTGAGTCGCATCATGGCTAGAAGGGTACATCGTTGTCATCATTCATTCTAGATGACTTAGTGATAATGTCTCTTGCTACACCTTCTCCATCTCCGAACACACTACCACCTCCGAGATCATCAGGAGATATGGACTGTGATTCCGTAAACTTAACGTACTCAGGAATAAACTTAAGCTCGACAGTTCCTAGTGATCCATTTCTATGCTTAGAAATAATAATTTCTGTAAGACCAGGAGGAGATTCAAAATCTGCTTCCATCTCGTAGTAGTCTGGACGATAGATAAAGGTTACGATATCTGCATCCTGCTCGATCGCTCCAGATTCTCTTAGATCCGATAGTACTGGTCGCTTAGACCCTCTGGTTTCTACGGCTCTACTCAGCTGGGACAGTGCGATTACAGGGATATTTAATTCTTTGGCAAGAGCCTTAAGAGCTCTCGATATACTAGATATTTCCTGCTCTCTGTTTCCTCTGTTATTTCCTGGAGCAGCTTGCATCAGCTGTAGATAATCGATGACGATCATATCTAGGTCATGCTGCTGACTGAGTCGACGACCCTTGGCTCTTAGCTCGTATATGTTTAAGGCAGGTGTATCGTCGATAAAGAGTTTTAGTTCGGAGAGCTTATCAGTGGCCTTATGGAGTCTATCCCACTCTAGCTCGTTTAGCTGACCGTTACGGAGGAGTCTACTATTTATCTCTGCCTCCATGGCGATAAGCCTGGATACCAGCTGATTCTTACTCATCTCTAGAGAAAACACAGCTATAGATTTTCCAAACTCTGCTGCATTCTTTGCCAGTGACAAGGTAAAGGCAGTTTTTCCCATACCAGGACGGGCTGCGATAATGATGAGATCTGACTTCTGCCAGCCGTTGGTCATTTTATCTAGTTCCTCAAAACCGGTATTGACTCCAGTCAACTCATCTCCTTGCTGGCTAGATTTTTCTATTTCTAGTTTTACATCGTTGAGTATTGCTGAGATCTGCTTGTACTCAGAAGAGAGGTTTGTATCAGATATCTCATAAAGGCTACGTTCTGCAGAATCTAATAGGTCGAGTACATCCTTAGTATCCTCGTAAGAGTCTTTTATGACTTCCGTCGAAACTTTTATCAGCTCTCGCTGAATGTATTTCTGAGAAACGATCTTAGAATGGTACTCTATGTTTGCAGAAGAGGCAACCTTATCAGCCAATTCCATGAGGTAGGTCGTCCCACCTATCTCATCTAGCTTTTTACGTTTTTTTAATTGCTCATGGACAGTCAGTAGATCTACTGGTCGTGAAGACTGAAACAGCTCTAGCATGACATCATAAATCTCCTGATGACCTTCTAGATAAAAACTCTCCGGCTTGAGCACATGCATCACAGAGGGAAGAGCATCCTTATCTAGCATGATCGCTCCCAGCACTGCCTCCTCTAGTGGAATGGCTTGTGGCGGTACACGTCCATAAACCAGCTTGTTTGCATCTGCGTCTTGTCGATAACTGCTTAGTTTCCCTCCGACGGGTTTTAATGGATCCTGCTCTGCCATGAATACGCTGAAAATACTGGGTTAAAGAAATACTGGTTAAAAATTTTCAAAACCTATTAAGTTGAATACATATTACGATTTAATAGGTATTATTAAAAATTATAATGCAAAACTAAAAGTTCCTGAAACAATGAAATCTTATTTAGAAAACGCTTATGTGGAAAGCCATGTTGTCGATGTGGATAAGTACATAGGATTGTGGACAACCCAATTAGTCTTCCTAAGAATTGTTGAGAATCAGAGAGATAACTCTTTTCCACGGTGATAAAAAAAAGATGAGTTTGTGGAAAAGAGAATTTTAGAAAAAAGAGCCTTGAATTACAGGTTAATTTTTACACGATGCATTTACAAATGAAAAAAGGCCGACATTTTTGATGTCGACCTTTAGAATCTATTATTATGCAAGATCTATTATCCTTTCCCTATAGAATTATAGTGGTCGGTTAGTTCTTGTACCTTTTGTTTTT
>CAZDWO010000102.1:2688-9309 GCA_964509175.1 uncultured Saprospiraceae bacterium | reverse complement strand
GTGTTAATTTTGTATTTGTCATCGAAGAGTCTCTTTCTGAGACTTTTAAATTTATCGGTAAAGTATTGCCCGAGGTTGAAGATTCTAACTTCTTTGGCATAAAAATCTGTAGTTAAAAGTTGATAGAAATAGTTCGATTCACGTTGAGTAGTCATTTTATCAACCTCCCATTTATAGAGAACTTTTGTAAAGTACCATTTTACTAAAGCAATAGGGATAGCAAATCCAATTAATATTAAGGAAATTCCCCAATGCAGATAGAATAATAAAGCTCCCAATGAGATCAATAAAAAACCACTACTTACGAGGTCAGATAAACTTCTAAGAACTTGAACCGGTTTATGTAAAGATTGAGTTTGTGCTTGATGGAAGTTATTATAAAACGATGAATTTTCATAATAGCTTAGATCTATTTCACTTCCTTTTTTAGCAACTTTTGTTGAAATTACATCCGTAACTTTTTGTTGTTGGGACTCACTAAAAAGTAATTGATAGTTTTCAATGAGGGCACTTACTATTTGGATAACTCCAAATAGTATTATATAAAAAAGAATGCTTTGAAAATTAATTTCTTTGTTTTCAGTAAGTGAATCGACAATAAGCTTTATCAAATAAAGTTGAGCAACGGGTAAGATGGAATTGAGTAATTGAGAGACAAATAAAAGTATCGTCCACTTACGACTGCATTCCCATACTAATTTAAATGTGCGACTTATTTGAGAATTGAAAAACATCAAATGCAAAGTAAGCAATATTAAAAAAAATACAATAGATGTACCAACTAATCTATATACCTAGACAACTTACCATGCTGATATTCTGCGATATAAGATGATTTGTATCCAGCATCTTTGACCAGGTTTATAAGTTTCCGAGCACCTTCTATGTCTAATGAATTACCGATAAGATATCTGGTGGTTCCATTATCGTCGAAGGTTTCTCTATATAATGGTCCGATATGTCTTAGTTCAGGAAAATCTTCTGTGGCTTTACCTAGGACTCTAAACAAAATGTGATAGGAAACTTCCTCATCATCAAAAATCTGATCTATTCTATAATTTACCTGTGGCTTAGAAACTGCGGTTGGAGTATCTTGAATTGCAGGAGATGTAGGTTTAGCAGCTATAGTTTCCACTTTTTTCTCTACTTCCTTTTCGTAGTATCTGTAGAGTTGTCCATTTTTATATTCTACTATATAATTTGCTGTAAAGCCATTCTGTCTCAATAGTTTGAGATATTGCTCTACATCTCTTGGCGAATCAGAAGAACCCATGAGATATCTAGTGGTTCCTATATCTGTATAGGTTTCTCTATATAGTGGTCCTATGTTTTTTAGACTTTCATATTTCATATCAGGATTAGCAATTACTTTAAATAAAACATGATAGGAAATTTCTTCTCTACTCGGTACAGGTTCTATTCGGAATGCTTCACCACTCATTTCTCTTTTAATCTGTTCTATGGATTTTGAACTAGAAGCAACCTCGGTTTTATTTTGAAAAGGTATTTTATTGGCCAGTTCAAAGTAATTATTTGCAGCATTTCTGATTTTCCTTTTGGAATCGTACTTATTGTATTTCTTAGAGGTAATTCTTTCCACTTCTCCTAGAAACATGTCATAGGAGTTAGAAATAAACTTTATCGATTCGATAAACTGAGTATTGTCCTGAGCTATAACGGCAACCTTTTCCTGATAATTTTCAAAAGCTGCCTCTATTATATCTTGATTTGTTTTAAAATGATTGTGAGAATCTAGTAGCTTATTCGTTTTGGCCGTTCTTAGTTCATTAGCGTCTTGAAATTTATCGTATGCCTTTATGAGGGCTTCATTTTCTTTATCTATTTGGTTTCTAAGTTTTACACCCTTAGTGTCTACATGAGATAGGTCGATTTCCTCATCAGGTATGCCTGTAAGAGCTGCTTTAGGAGGAGTAACTCCGCCTTTAAACATGGGTCTTATTTCATAATAAGCAATTATGATACAGTTATTAGCATCATCAAAGTAGGCACTCTTATAATTGCAGTTATTACAACCGACTTCAGCTCCAGCATTTACATAAGTAGAAGCAATTATTTCGTTATAGTCATGATTATTCCACTGATTTCCCAGTTTAAATGCCATGAAGTATTGTTGGATATCGGCATTTTTGAATTCTGTGGATTTGAAATAGCCTGGGATTTTAAATACCTCATTTTCCTTCAAGACCTTTTTATCATCTAAATAGAACTCTCCTTTATCATACCCTGCTGTATAAGATTTTCTAGGGTCGAGTAGAGTACCTCCTTTTATGACACATTCTCCACATGGAGCATCTGAGTTTAGTCTTTTGGCCTGAAGAGCATAGATGTTATAAGTATAACCGATAACCTCATAATCTTCTTGGGCTTGCACATTTGCAGATGTAAGAAAAACTAAACCTATTAAAACGTAACGCACTAATCTCTTCATTAAATAATTTTAACTCACAGCTTTTTTTTAAAGCTATTGCTATAACAACGGGATTGATGTTAAGAATTAAGTTCCTGAGGTAATTTGAAAAACGAGTTTACCGCATTTATCATTTCCTATTCCGGCGTCAAACCAGAATTCTTTGGCTTTTCTGACGGCCAAAGATACTAAACTTTGTTTTTTGATCGTCGAATTTATGTTATCGAATGTTGCAGAACTGACTCTTCCTCCTCGTGACACACATATATCGATTGCTACCGTTCCTGACTTATCAGATAATATTAGAATATTGGGCTGATTCATTACTTCTCGAGAACCTAATCCTTCCCCTGATATAAGTAGAGTAAGCTCTTCATCTACAACGATTTCATTTACAGTTGTGTCCTCTTCATCTTCATCGTCTTCTTCTATCTCATATGCTTTTGGCTCTGGCTTATCTGGTTTCTCTTCCATTTCCTCTTGTTCAAAATCTATAGAAATGACGTCTTTTTCCTCTTCTTCTTTTTTATCATCCATTACGATGACTTCCTCTTCTTCCATTTCTTCCTTCATGTCATCAGCTTTCTCCTTTTTTAAGATTTTATCCTCATACTTTTTCTTATTTCTTTCTGACCGTTTTTTCTTTCTTTCTTCTGAGCTTACCATTTCTCCACATAATTCGTTAGCCTTTCTTTTGGCCTTAGCCGAACCCAACTCTGCAGCACGTCTGTAATCCTTACAAGCCTGTAGTAGCATTCCTTTGTTTTCTAGTAAACCGGCCTTAGTCTCATATAGGAGTTTATCATCTTTTATTTCATAGGCAGCCATGGTTAGACTGTTTAGAGCAGCCTCTTTTTTTCCTCCTTGGAAATCAGCTAGTCCGTAAAGCCTTGCTGCTCTGGGAGTTATACCATTGTTAGAAATAAATAGATTCAGGTCTTTTCTTACTCCTGCATATGCACCTAGAGCAAATTTGGCCTCAGCCCGCATCAATGCAGCATCCTCATAGGAATGATCCTCAGCGATAATCTGATTTAAAACTTTTATGGCATCCTCACTTCTATCCGTACTCATAAGATACTGAGCCTTAGTGTATAAGAAGCCGATTTCTTCCTCTAGATTCTGGGCATTTAGGTTTAAACTAAAAAGGAGGAGTAATATATATATGTTGATTTTCATTCTATCTATTTATATAGTGACGAAGATACTGTGATTTGGTTTCTTAATTAAGTCTTAAGAAGCTATATATAAGTTTTTTCTCGATATGAAGACAATCAATGGGCATGGGCAATCGATAAAGTCCGATTTTTACCATATTTTCAGTTTTAAAGAAACAATCAAGGCATATGGCAAAGTATACATTGAATATAAATGGTCAACAAAGAGAAGTAGACGTCGCTCCTGATACACCATTATTATGGGTGCTCCGAGATGAGTTAAAAATGAAGGGTACAAAATTTGGCTGTGGAATCGCCATGTGTGGAGCCTGTACGGTACATATAGATGATACTGCTATGAGGTCCTGTTCTCTTCCAGTATCTAATCTAGCAGATCAAAAAATCACAACTATAGAAGGGCTCTCAGAAAACGGAACACATCCCGTACAGAAAGCATGGATAGAACATGATGTAGCTCAGTGTGGCTATTGCCAATCTGGTCAAATCATGTCAGCAGCTGCCTTACTAAAGGATAATCCATCCCCTAGTGACCAGCAGATAACTACCATGATGAATGGAAACATATGTAGATGCGGAACCTACACCCGTATAAAGGCTGCCGTCAAAACTGCCAGTAAAATGGGCTAGTTATTTAATCTGATTTATGATTTAAAATTTCAATGCTCTAGATAAGAGCTATAAAAAATATACTTATGACTTTAATAAAAACATCACATAATAGAAGGTCGTTCCTCAAAATATCTTCAGCTGCTGGAGGTGGTTTACTATTGGGATTTAGTGCATTGGCAGGCTGTAAGCGAGAAGTACTGGAAGAAGAAATCGTGAATCTGGTACTGCCAGAAAAATGGTTTGAGATGAGTGGTTTTATAAAAATAGGAGATAATGGAGTAGTGACGATTATGTCTCCTAATCCAGAAATCGGACAAAATATAAAGACCTCGATGCCGATGCTAGTGGCAGAGGAGCTAGATGTGGATTGGGAAAAGGTAGTGGTAGAACAGGCAGGTTTTGATAATAAGAAATATACTAGACAGGTAGCTGGAGGAAGTCAGTCGATACGCAAAGGATGGGAAAGTTTACGAACAGCTGGAGCTACAGTAAGACAGGTGCTTCTCGAGGCTGCTGCCAAAAAATGGGAAGTGTCCGCTGGTGAGCTTACTACATCGATGGGAAATATACATCATGAGGCATCTGGTAAAACGATGTCATATGGAGAAATCGCTTCGGCTGCTGCCGAAATAGAAATCCCTAAAGAAGTCAAATTAAAAGACCCAAAAGATTTTAAAATTATCGGGACTCCTATTGCCAATGTAGATGGTCGAGGCATCGTAACGGGTAAACCTCTATTCGGAATGGATTATGAGGAAGAGGGAATGCTCATCGCCATGGTCGAGAATGCTCCTGCCTTCGGGTCAAAGCTCAATGGTTTCAATAAAGATGAAATAAAATCCATGCCTGGAATTACAGATGTGGTAGAACTAAATACAGATTTTCTAGCCTCAGGAAGAATGGCAAATACCTTTGCCAAGAGATCGATGATAGCAATAGTAGGAGAGTCTACCTGGCAGGTTATGAAAGCCAAGAAGGCTCTGAAAGCAGACTGGTCTACAGTATCTGGAGGCGAGAATTCTAGTGACCACGAACGAGGATTAACCGACCTTCTAAATAAAAGTCCTAAAGTCAGTCGTAAAGATGGAAACCCTGAAAAGGCATTTGCAGAAGCAGCTCAGGTGATAGAAAAAACATACTCGGCTCCGTTTCTACCTCATAACACCATGGCTCCGATGAATTTCTTTGCTCATGTGAGTACAGACAAGGCAAGATTTGTAGGTCCTATACAGACACCAGAGTGGACGGTAAGTTTTCTATCAGAAGCACTAGATATGCCCAAAGAAAACATCGATATAATGATGACACGTATGGGTGGAGGTTTTGGTCGTAGATTATATGGGAACTTTGCAGTAGAGGCTGGATTGATTTCTAAACAAATCGGAGGGAAGCCGGTAAAGCTCATTTACTCAAGAGAGGATGACATGACTAATGGTACGTATAGACCTGCTTACAAGGTAAAATATCGAGCAGCCTTAGATGCAGATAATACACTTACTGCTCTTGCTATCCAAGGAGCAGGAATACACGGTGGACCCGTATGGGCTGATAGATTTCCAGCAGGCTCGGTCGACAATTATTTAGCTGCTGATAGCTCTATGGATTCTAATATATCCACTGGTGCATGGAGAGCTCCTAAATCAAATTTTATAGCAGGTGCAGAGCAGTCCTTCTTAGATGAGGTAGCAGAAGCAGCCGGTAAAGACCCAATAGATTTTAGATTAGAACTATTTGATAAAGCAAAGAATAATCCAGCAGGAAAGGATAATGATTATGACCCTGAGCGATATGCAGGAGTACTTAAACTGGTAAAAGAAAAATCTGGCTGGGGTTCTGAGATGAGTGGAGTGCATCGAGGAGTAGCAGCTTACTATTGCCATAACTCATATGTAGCTCAGGTTATGGACATCTCTATGGTAGATGGTTATCCCAAAATTCAAAAGGTGTGGTGTGCAGTAGATTGTGGAGTCGTGGTAAATCCTACAGGAGCTAAAAATCAGATAGAAGGTGGAGTAATAGATGGAATCGGAACGGCTATGTATGGAGGCCTGACTTTTGAAAATGGAGTGGCACAACAGTCTAATTTCAATTCGTATCAAATGATCCGTCATAATGATGCTCCAGTAGAAATAGAAACCTTCTTTGTAGATAATGGAATAGATCCTACAGGTCTCGGTGAACCAGGCTTACCGCCTATAATGGGTGCTCTAGCAAATGCTCTTTATAAGGCTACCAACAAACGATTTTACAATCAACCATTTAATGACGGGATTGAAGATTTGTTGGGTTAGGAGAGTGAAGAGACTTTATTTTTGTGCGAATTTTGTGCAAAAGAGAATTATCACAATTTGAAATGTTAATATAAATAGCTGATAATCAGCACTTGGGGCCTTAGCTCAGTTGGCT
>CAZDWO010000102.1:0-2678 GCA_964509175.1 uncultured Saprospiraceae bacterium | reverse complement strand
AACTCTCTTTCTTCGGGACACAAGAAGTCCCATGTTTCATATACACGATGCGCAATGCATCACAACTCAAAACTCTCGCGGGCGTTTAGCTCAGTTGGCTAGAGCGTTTGACTGGCAGTCAAAAGGTCAGGGGTTCGACTCCCCTAGGCTCCACTAGAGAATCAATGGCTTTGAATAGATGGAATCGTTTTAAATATTTGAATTTATTCAAAATATTTAATGATTTCAGCTATCTGAGCGATAGCGAAGTAGTCATTGATTTTGACCTCGGGAGACTCAGGGAACAACGAAGTTACTCCCCTAGGCTCCACCAACGTTTCAGAGGGTTTTGCCTTGTTGTATTAACCTAAGATGGTAAACAATTATGGTAAACAGTGGTAAACATTCAAATCAAAGATAGAAGTATTTTGGGTTTAAAGAAGTTAACTAAGCACTAACTATGAAGTTAACACCTGTTAATTTCTTATCTGTTGAATATGAGTTGGTTATTGGAGTAAATACATTTGACTTATTACTCTATAATCGTAATAAGTCCGCAAACTCGGACTGAGTTTTCAAAGTTCTTTTCTTTTTGAAAAACTGAAAATTTCAAATATGAAAATGAGAAAAAGGTACATAGAAAGTAAGTTTAATTGAAAACAAATCTTGTGCGTATAAACTTCTAAACCTTTATTCAAAAAAGAGAAAGGATTTTATCTCTCCTTTTTAATCATGCTTCAGTAATTTTCCGCTATCCAGTATCTGAGTGTTGTTCAATATAGAATAGAAATACATTCCACTAGGCTGAGGAGATAAATCTATTTCTACTGAAGTGCTAAAATTTTGCTTAGTCAGAATGTGTCCCTGTTCGTTATAAATTAATAACTCTAAATCATTTGTGATAGCAAATGGATTTCTAAATTCAAAAATAAAAAATCCGTTACTTGGATTTGGAGATATATTGAAATCTATAAGTTGATTCTCAATTTCTTCAACAGGAACAGAAATATCTAAAGTGTCAGAACAGTTAGGTGTGTTTAGACATCCATCTGGACTGAGTTTTACCAGCCACATATCTGCCCATGGTTCTCCTTGAATACGGTCTTGTATTCCTGTAGCGGCAATGCTACCATCTTCCATCTCTACGATATCAAAAAGGAACGACTCTCGCGGGCTACCATTTTCATATCTATCAAAAATATATTTTTCCCAGAGCATCTCACCTTCATAATTTATACGAGCAATGTATCCTCTCGAGGGATAAAAGTTGTTCCACTGGTCATTCCAAATTAAAGCATCTCCTACAAGGAGAATATCTCCATTCTTTGCAATAGTCATTTCTTCTACTGTAATTCTATTTCTAAATAAATCTGAAGGATAAATCTGATGTATCCATTTTAGAACTCCTGCAGTATCGACATGGTAGATATAAGGATTATCTCTTATTTGGAATGGATCTGATTGATCATCGTGCTGAGTAAAGAGATATGAACCATTAAAATGTATTTCGAATGCATTTGGTTGTCTCTGAGTCAGCTGTGAGCCAGTTGTCCAATTCCAAGAAACTTCTCCTTCACGGTTCATGCGGATAATACGACGTTCATCCAAAAGGGTCTCTCCCAAAAAATTATTTTCTACGAATACCATATCCCCTGAAAAATCTTCTCGGACATCCAACATCCAATTATACTCTGGATGGAACTGCTTATTATATAGAGTATCCAATTTTCCTGATTCATCTAATAGAACAAAGCTTAAAATTTCGGTAGAATCAAGCTCTCTACCGAATCCATACATTAAATATCCTGAAGGAATTTTGCCAACCCCTATGTTTACATTCCAAAGATGAGTTTGTGAAAAATTAAAGGTATCATTTGATATACTATCACCATCAAAATTGGTTTTGGTAAAATACCACTCATCAAACGTTCCTACATTTTTGCAGCCAACGGTAATAATGGTGTCCTCATTTAAAAGAATAGGCCTAAAGTTATAATCAGTCCATTCATAATTTCTTCTCCAATTAAGATTTCCATCTTCATCAAGGAAATTAATATCACCACAATCAACAGAAAAATTTTGACACCGTCTTCCAGCTAAAACAATTAAATTATTTTCACAATTTAGAATACTTCTTCCTCTAGTGTTTATACTATCTGCTAATAAATATGTTTTGGAGAAGTATTCTTGAGAGGTAGCGGTAATGGAGGATAAAAACAAACAAACATAACAAATTAGCCTTAGCATTGAGTTAGTTTAATAAGAAGCCATGCTTTAGTGCATGGCTTCCCTCAATTAATTAATATACTTTTAAAATTACATTCTTTTCGATAATCTTTTTGTCGTCTTTAATAAGAACAACATAAACGCCATTTGAAAATCTAGAAATGTCAACAATTTCATGTAATTCATGAATGGTTGTTTCTAAAACTCTTTTCCCTAAATAATTCATTATTACAATCGACTTCCCTAAAAGAAAATCATCTCCATTAGTTGTAATGTTAAGTTTGTCTTGTGTAGGATTTGGGTATATTTTAATGTGATCTTCTTTTTGGCTTATTCTTCCTTCAGCAACTTCATTTTGAATAAATTCAGGAATTGGATGTATGATATCTTCCCCCGTCAACAGATTTAAAAGACTATGTGGATATTCCGGTCAAAGTTGCCACCTAAACCGGTTTAAAGTTTACCACTAAAAC
>CAZDWO010000101.1:0-10173 GCA_964509175.1 uncultured Saprospiraceae bacterium | reverse complement strand
AAAAAAAAGCCCAATTGAAGAAGAACAATACAGAAACTAGCAAATACATAAGTCCACTGAATTTCCAAGTGATATTAATTGATTCTTTAAATATGCTTTTTCTTTTTGTGTAATTAATTTCACGACTGTTCTATCGATATATTTTATTCATCACCCCAGCTGCACCCAAAACGACCCACCATGCCTCTCCACACCCATAAGATTCTCATGTCCCCATATAGGCTCTAGCATCTTGGCAAGTTCCGCATCTTTTGAAACAAAGTAATTAGGAAATATAGTTTTATACTTATCGGGATTTGCCAGTAGATAGAAGGCCAGGCCATACTGTTCTGAATAGGCACGGTCACACATAAACTGTGGATAGTCGTAAGGTAGATAGATGTCATGAATATGTACGATTACTCCTTTTTTTAGTCTAGGTAATGTTTCCATAAAGAACACCATGGCATCAGAGTTGGGTAAGATGCGATGTGAGTTGTCTATAAATAAAATATCATTTGCCTCAAGGCGATCTACTACGTCGAAATCTATATTTTCATAAGGCATACGTATTACAGTATCTGCCAGGTTATCAATTTCTGCTCGGGGTTGTGGGTCGATGGATATTATCTCAGTAGAGAGATTCTGTTCTTGTTTTGCCTTGTAAGCAACCTTGGTAGAATTGCCGGAACCCACTTCTATATATTTTTTTGGTTTATACTTACTTAGTAGAGTATAGATTGCGATGATGTCTAGTCCGGGTAAGAAGCCATTGTTCCATCCAGGTTTGCTAGAGTCTGTTTCTTGCTCAGCTTTTTTTATGTCCCAGAAGCGTTCTTTATTGGCCACAGCCAACGCTATTATTTTTTTATAATCGGCCCTGTGCTCATCTATAATTTCGTAAAGTCCTTTATGAGCTTTTTTACCATGTCCATAACGAGGTTGCATATCTACTGGATAATCGAGAAAGATATTCTGGAACTTAGGACTTAGAAAACGATAGAGTGATTTTATCATTTATTCGACATTGGGGATTAGGGCAGGACGTTGTGAGATCTCATGATAGCAGATAACCTCCTCACAGAAATAATGAGCAACCATACTCTTACGAGTCAGGCCTTCTTGTTTTATAGGATCTCCACCATGGAGTAGATTTGCATGCCAGATAAACAGATCACCTGGCTCAGCATAGAAATATTCTTTTTTTAAATTTTTCTCTGCAATCATCTCTGCAATCTTATCCTCATATTTTTTGTAAGAGTTATTTCCGATTAGCCAGCGATTATTTCCACTGTCATAATCTTGGCAGGTAATATAAGGTAGACGATGGCTATCTGGGTAGTAGAATAGAGGACCATTATTTTCATGTGTGGCTTCTAGGGCAGTCCATGTAGCGACGAGATAACCTTCAGGCTCTGTAGTCATATGTATAGAGTCGGAGTGTGCTTTTTGTTCTGAACCTTGAATAAAATTTATGGTATGAAAGGGTACTATTTTCTTACCCATTACAAAGTCTAGCAGCTCTAATAATCGAGGATTTCGGAAATAATCTTTATTGATCATCTCAGAATGTTTAAAGGACTCCATGATTTTTTTACCTGTATAGTTAAAATCTACTTCGTCCGTTTCTAGTAGTTTATCTACTTCTGTATTTAAACGAGCGACTTCTTCTGAATTGAAAAATTCTGGTAGAACCATAAATCCATGTTCTACAAAATTTACAAGCTGAGTTTGGAGTTGCTCATCTGCTTCCTTATAGAATTTTTTGGCTTTAAGCCTAACCAATGGCTCATCCTGATCTAACCATGGAATATCATCTGAGCTCGTTTTAAAGTCTTGCTTTCCAAGCGAAGAAAAAATGCTTTTCTGCAGGCCATATTTCTCATAAATAGAGACATTATGCTGTAGCTGCTCTTTTTTGAGCAGATTATTGAGCACATACACTAGTTTTAGTGATCTGAGCTTTCCAGAATATTTAGAAACCCATTTGCTGAGTAATCCCATACAAGAAAAGTGGTATTAAGTTACGGACTAGTGTAAATTTACACTTCCATTTTAAAAATGGCGGATATAGCCTCTACTTTGGCTGTATTTTTGGACAAATGCGACATATATGAAGGTTACAGATTACATAAAAGCGGCAGAAGGGCGAACATTGATTTCTTTTGAGGTATTGCCTCCGCTGAAGGGTGGACGTATGGAGGATATTTTCCAGACTCTAGATCCATTGATGGAGTTTAAGCCTCCCTTTGTGGATGTGACCTACCATCGTCAAGATTTTGTCTATGCCCAGCGAGACAGTGGTTTTTTTGAGAAAGTATCTGTACGTAAGAGACCCGGGACCATCGGTATCTGTGCATCCATTATGCATAGATATGGAGTAGACGCTGTTCCTCATCTTATCTGCGGTGGATTTACTAAAGATGATACAGAAAACGCTCTCATAGACCTCAATTTTTTAGGTATAAATAATGTCCTCGCTCTAAGAGGTGATCCTCGTAAGTTTGATGGAAAATTTGTGCCAGAACCAGGTGGTCATAAATATGCCATCGATCTCGTAGAACAGGTTCAGAACATGAATACCGGTGCATACCTAGATTCTACCATAGACTCTGGAGCTAACTCTGAGTTCTGTATAGGTATAGCGGGTTACCCCGAAAAACACTTCGAGTCTCCTAATTTTGAGTTAGACTTAGAATGGACTAAGAAAAAAGTTGAAGCAGGTGCGGATTATATCGTAACTCAGATGTTCTTTGATAATCAGAAATTCTTCGATTATGTAGATGCTTGTAGAGCTGCAGGAATTACTGTTCCGATTATTCCAGGTCTGAAGCCACTAACAAAAAAATATCAACTCAATTCTATTCCTCGTATGTTCTTTATAAACATGCCAGATGACTTAGTGCAGGGTATAATGAAGTGCGGAGATGATCGCAAAGCAATTAAGCAGGTCGGAATAGAGTGGTGTACTGCTCAGTCTAGAGAGCTAAAGGAGAGAGGCGTTCCATGCCTACATTACTATACCATGGGCGATGCGGATACGATTACTAAGGTTATCGAAGGGATATAGCTTAGAACAGGTATTTTTTAATGAAAGGGAATTTTACTAAAATCGATATCCTACACTCACAGCAGAATCAAAGCCATTTATAAAGCTCTTAGCGTCTGTTGCAGAATCTGATTTACTTATAGAAGTAAGGGATCTCGTAGTACCAGCATTAAATCCGATATAAAGATTATCAGAAATATTCTTGTTTAGAGATAAGCCTAGCTGGCCATCTAGATAAGCCCTATTTAGATTAAACATCGGATCTCTAGTGACATTCATTTTTATCATTTCGTTTCCGAGACTAGACACCGTGATATCCATTTCTTGCTCGGCTCTTGCGATATAATTCACTCCTAGGCCTCCATATACTTCAAGTGTAAAGTCATTTTTCTCTATGATTTTATGACTCAGAACAGAATTCAATGAAAGTACGTTAAATGATTGATGAATATCTGTAGTGTTAAACATGCTATCTCCATCGGCCATATTTGCATTAGTAACATCCATTAGCAATGCTTCCCTGTGCTCACCTGTTGGTGATTTTATATCCATTGCAGCACTGTATAGAAGAGTTCCATCAGTAGCCAGTAATTCGTTAGAAGAATCATAGATTGCTGCACTTAGCAACTGACTGTTATTATTTATTTGGCTATAGCCAAGGTCTGTTTTTAATTCAAATCTATCTGACAGCTTATATCCTACTCCTATTGCAGTTTTCCATCCGCTATAATAGTTATCATAAGCAGAAAGACTGGCAGTACCTGAAGGTGTCTCACTCACATTTATTGTGGATAGTAGATGACCAGCTTTAATATATTGACTAAATCTAGAGCCTGCATCTGCAGTATTTATTTTAGCAGGAGCAGAAACCTTAGCCATTAAAATTGCTGGAGTGGATTCATAAGAAATAATAGCTAGATTTTTTTCTAACAAACCGAGTACTTCTAACTGAGGAACATCTTTTTTACTTGCAAGTGTACCACTCAGGGTATTTTTTTCTAGTGCAGTTTCATTGGCTTTAAAGCCAATGAAATTCCTAGCTGAATTATTAGAAGTGCTAGGTATATAGTTATTATTTACTGTTTGATTTTGGTAGAAACCAGTAACTGGAACATTAGATTGTACTGGTGTTGTAGAAGTTTCTATTGTTGATTTTGTCTTAGCTAAAGAAGAGAATGTTTGTTTCTCCACTGCCTTTCGACTATTAGTTTGAACAGCAGCTCTCTTGTCATTAGAGGATTCTTCTTCAGTAATTTCTTCCGTTGTATTCTGATATAATGGAGTTTCTGACTGGTCTGATTGTACCTGAATAGAAGATTGATTCTTTACTTCTACTTGTAAAGCGATAAGTTGTTTATTAAGCTCTTCTATCTGTGATAAATCATCAGACCTAAGCTTTAGAAGACCACCTATGAGAAGGGAAACAAGAAGAATAGCACCGAGTATACGTAAAGGAAACTTATAAGAAGGCTTAGGAATGGCTATCTGCTCCATTGCATTATCTAGAATAGAATCAGAGGGAACATCCCAGCCATTAGACTCAGAATCTTTCTGAGCTAATCGTGATTTAAAAAATTCATCTAAATCCTTGTAGTTCTTATCTTCCATATACGTTCTCCATTGATAAAAGCTCTTCCAACCTCTCCTGTATCATCTTCCTCGCTTTAAATAATTGAGACTTTGAGGTCCCAACTGATATAGTTAATTTATCAGCTATCTCTGCATGTGTATAACCATCTATCACATATAGATTAAAAACAGCTCGATATCCACCTGGAAGTTTCTGAATAAGATCGGTGAGTTCCTCGGCTGATAATTTTTCTATCGGTGTTTCACTCTGATCCCATACATCCACTTCTTCTCTTACACTATCAGTAATAAAAACATTGGTCTTTTTTCTGATTAACATCAAACTCTCATTTACAATAATCCTATTGGACCATGATGTAAAGCTTCCTCTACTATCATCAAATTGATTTATTTTCTGAAAAATTTTAATCAATCCGTTCTGTAATGCATCTGATGCATCTGCTCTATTCTGATTATAACGTAAGCAAATACGAAACCAATCTGTCTTATAACGATTATACATCAAGGTATAGGCTTGTCTATTTCCTTTTTTTATATCGCTGATAAGATTAGAAGTCGGCTGCATACGTTGTATTATTTATATGCCATGTAAAGCATAAAGGTTGCCCAAGGTTTAAGAAATACCCTAATTATTTGCAAAATATTTAGCGAAAGACATAAATAGTTCATTTCTAGGCCCATTTTAAACCCGATTTGTCCAAAACAAGGTGTTATTTGGCGATAAAATGGAAGATTACCTCGCCTCTAGTATTGATTTCTAGAGCGGGAAAAGGAATTTTGAAGATATTGACCGTATTGAGGACTGTTCTTAGAAAGTGATTTTTTACTTCTATACGCGTAAGGTCCACATCTAGCCCGAGATAAAACTGCTGATAACGTTCTTCCCCAGGGCCGAGGTCAAACTGCTCATTACCCACATTCCATCGGTTTTCAAATCCTCCGAACATATTATTGGCTCCATATCCGACTGCTAGATTAAACCATTGTGGTATTCGAGTATCCTCACCCATAAACGAGGCTAGATTTACAGAAGCCCAGATTATCTGAGCATTATAGTCTTTGAGAAATCGCTCCGCAAAGCCTGTTCCGTATAAATCCGTAGCTCGTTGATTAAAGGTAGTAGTACTCATCCCACTTAGTGAAGTAATCGGGTCATCAGAGTAGGATTGTGGAAAAGAAGAGACCTTCAAACTTATCCGTTGCTCTCCCCAGTATTTTTGTTGGAAATAGAAGGTTCCGAGTCCAGCTGTATTCATTGCAAAATCTGACCAAGAAAATCCCCATTGTGTAGAAAATCCATCAAATACCTCTATCGTCGTCTGGAACAAGGCTCCACAAGCCAGACCTGTCAGGATGGCTTTGTCTTCAGATAGTCCAGTCCACTTGGCTCCTTTGTAGCATAATACACCTTGGAAGTAGCTGGTATATAGATGACCATACTTATCCATATTGGACCATTCGTTCCAGTCATTGAAAAAATGAAAGGACTGCTGTGGAAATTTACGGTACCAGGTATTGTATAAACCGATTGAGAATCCAGTGTATGTAGCTGAACCTACTCCTAGAGCCCAGTTAAACCTCTTCTTATTGAGTGAGTCTGGTCTTTCAAAAAGTGCAATATCTCTCTTATTATCAGTTAGGTTATTCGGTTGGCTATTCTGCCCAAACGAACATATACTTGTGAATAGAAAGAGTAATATGACTGCCTTGCGTATCGTCTAACTTACTTTAAGTGGATTTAATAATCGGGTTTCAAAATCTGCTCCCTTACGAGTTACATAGTCTTCTATCTGGTCAGCATCTATACTTCTTATTCCGAAGTACTTACTCTCTGGATGACTAAAGTACCATCCAGAAACTGCTGCTGCTGGATACATCGCAAAACTCTCTGTCAGTTTTATATCTGTAAACTTCTCTGCATCGAGTAGCTTGAAGAGCTTAGCTTTTTCACTATGTTCTGGGCAGGCAGGATATCCTGGAGCAGGACGGATGCCTTGATATTTTTCTTTGATGAGTTCGTCGTTACTGAGGTCCTCTTTGGCGTAAGCCCAGTATTCTGTACGGATAAGTTTATGTAGATGCTCAGCAAATGCCTCTGCTAGTCTATCTGCCAGTGCTTTTACCATGATGGCATTATAATCATCGTTTGCCTCCTCATACATCTTTACCCATTTCTCGATTCCGATTCCTGTTGTTACTGCAAATCCTCCGATATAATCTCTCATTCCCGAACCTTCTGGAGCTATAAAATCACTCAGACAATTATAAGCTAGACCATCTGCTTTTTTGGTCTGTTGTCTGAGGTGATTTAGGGTCATGTGGACCTCATCTCTATTTTCGTTTGTATAGATGTGGATGTCATCATCATTGGCAGAGTTAGCAGGAAATAGTCCGAATACAGCATTGGCTTGAAGCCAATTTTCATCTATAATTCTTCTGAGCATGCTCTGTGCATCGTTAAATAACTTAGTCGCTTCTTTACCGACGACCTCATCCTTTAGAATCTTAGGATACTTACCAGCCAGTTGCCAACTGCTAAAAAACGGCGTCCAGTCTATAAACTCACTAATCGTCTCTATAGAATAATCTCTTAGCACCTTTACTCCTCTAAAAGCAGGTTGTGGAGGAGTATAATTGTCCCAGTCTAGCTTTACCTTATTTTCTCTGGCTGTGGCCAATGGCACAAATTTTTTCTTTCCAGCATTGGCTGCTCTTCTTTCTCTGAGGTCAGCATACTGAGTTTTATAATCGATGACCGTATTGCTGCTTTCTTCACTTAGTAAAGCACTTACCACAGGGACACTTTTGGAAGCATCCAGTACGTGTACAACGGGACCCTTATACGCCGGGTCTATTTTTAGAGCAGTATGAGTCTTACTGGTAGTCGCTCCACCGATAAGTAATGGAATCTTCATACCTAGTCGTTGCATCTCTTCTGCGACATAAACCATCTCATCGAGCGATGGAGTAATCAATCCACTGAGACCGATTACGTCTACATTTTCCTCTTGAGCCTTTTTAAGTATTTTATCTGTGGGTACCATCACACCCATATCGATTATGTTATAGTTATTACAAGCTAGAACGACGCCGACGATGTTTTTGCCGATGTCATGTACGTCACCTTTTACGGTAGCGAGTAATATTTTACCTCTTTCTGAGGTATCTCCAGAAGCTTTTTTCTCTTCCTCGATAAACGGTGTAAGATATGCGACAGCCTGCTTCATCACCCTTGCAGACTTAACTACCTGAGGTAAAAACATCTTCCCTTCTCCGAACAAATCACCCACGATTCCCATACCGTCCATCAGCGGACCTTCTATCACATTTAATGAAAACGGCAGCTCTTTTCGGATTTCTTCTACATCTTCTTCTATGTATTCTGTGATTCCTTTTACCAGCGAGTGGTTGATTCTATCTCTAATTGGTTTCTCTCTCCAGCTTAAATCTTTGACCAGTTTTTTACCTCCTCCCTTTACTCTTTCTGCATAATCAGTGAGAGCTTCTGTGGCATTGGGGTTTCTATTAAAAAGTACATCTTCTACGAGTACTAGCAAATCTTTAGGGATGTCTTCATAGACTTCCATCATCCCGGCATTTACGATTCCCATATCCATACCTGCTTTTACGGCATGGTATAGAAAGGCAGAATGCATCGCTTCTCTCACCGCATTATTTCCTCTAAAGGAGAAGGAGATATTACTCACTCCACCACTAATCTTAGCACCTGGACAAAGTTTTTTAATTCCTTTACAGGCTTCTATAAAGTTTATCGCATACTCATTGTGCTCTTCTATTCCAGTAGCTACTGCAAAAATATTTGGGTCGAAGATGATGTCGGTAGGATTGTAATCCAATTTGTCTACGAGTATATCATATGCTCTCTTACATATCTCCACCTTACGTTCAGTCGTATCTGCCTGTCCTTCTTCATCAAAGGCCATAACGATGGCAGCAGCTCCATATCTTTTGACCAGAGTGGCCTGCTCGATAAATTTTTCTTCTCCTTCTTTGAGAGAGATGGAGTTTACGATGCATTTTCCTTGTACACATTTCAGCCCTGCTTCGATGATGTCCCATTTAGATGAGTCTATCATAATCGGTAGCTTGGCGATGTCTGGTTCAGCCATGACCATGTGCAGAAACTTGACCATTTCCTCCTTAGAGTCTAGTAGACCCTCGTCCATGTTTACATCTATAATCTGTGCTCCACCTTCTACCTGCTGCTCAGCTACTGTAAGAGCTTCTGTATATTTCCCTTCTTTTATCAGTCTAGCAAACTTCCTAGAACCAGTTACGTTTGTTCGCTCACCGATGTTTATAAAGTTTAAATCATCTCTTACGATAAGAGGCTCTAGTCCCGAATAAGTAGAAAACTTAATTCCTTCTGAGATAGGTCTAGGATTGATGTCTTGGATGGCATCATTCATTGCAGCGATGTGGTCTGGAGTGGTTCCACAGCATCCACCGATTATATTTACCAGTCCACTAGAGACAAAATCTCTGATGTACTGCTTCATTTCTTGAGCACCTTGGTCGTATTCTCCCAGTTCGTTTGGCAGTCCTGCATTAGGATAGGCACTTACATTACAGTCTGCTATTTTAGAGAGAGATTGTAAGTGAGGTCTCATTTCCTTAGCTCCGAGAGCACAGTTAAGACCTACAGACCATAGATTCATATGTTTTACAGATATCCAAAATGCCTCCACAGTCTGTCCACTAAGCGTACGTCCACTGGCATCTGTTATCGTTCCAGAAACCATAATCGGGAGTTTTACTCCTCTCTCATTCATTGCCTCATCTATTGCAAACAATGCAGCCTTAGCATTAAGCGTATCGAATATCGTTTCTACCAGTAAAATATCCACTCCTCCTTCTATCAGTCCGAGCGTCTGTTCTTTATATGCAGCTACCAGCTCATCAAAGTCGATGGCTCGATAACCTGGATTATTTACATCTGGAGAGAGAGAGGCAGTTTTATTGGTCGGTCCGAGAGCACCAGCTACAAATCGAGGCTTATCTGGATTCATAGCAGTATATTCTGCAGCAGCTTCTTTGGCGATTTTGGCTGAGGCCAAATTTATCTCATATGCCAAGTCAGACATGTCGTAATCATCCTGAGAAATGGAGGTCGCATTAAACGTATTGGTCTCGATAATATCAGACCCAGCTTTAAGATATTCTTTATGGATGGCCTTAATAATATCAGGCTGAGTCAAAGAAAGAATATCATTATTCCCTTTTATATCCTTATGAAAATCAGCAAACCGATCTCCTCGATAATCTGCCTCTTTAAGTTTATACCTCTGTATCATCGTTCCCATTGCTCCATCTAGCAAGAGAATTCGGTCTTTTACTGCTTTTTCTAAGGTCATATATATGTAGTCGTAAAAATTTTAGGACGCAAAAATACCTTACTTGGGACTCATATGTGTAATACTTGTGTGTTTTGTGTCTCGTTTAAGCTTTATCAAGTTCAAGTTCAAGTTCAAGTTCAAAATGCTTCTGGGCTCGGGCGATGGATTCGGCCTTTTGTTCGCAAGGGCGAGGTCATC
>CAZDWO010000100.1:0-10273 GCA_964509175.1 uncultured Saprospiraceae bacterium | reverse complement strand
TAAAACCCCATCTTCACAAAAGCCTTCTCTATCTTTCCACCCATCTGCGGAGCTACTTTTTCTAGCCGTACTTCTCCCTTTATGACATTGGAGTATTTTTCTTTTATCTGGGTTATGATATTGAGGACTACGGTTTCTAAGAGTTTTTGGGTCTTGGCCATTTCTGATTTACAGATGGAGTAAAGCTCCTCGTAGTTTATGGTATCCTTTATATTATCATCTAGACTGTCGAAGGTTTTTATCTCTACTTCTATGTCTATAATAAAGGTGTTTCCTGCTTTTTGTTCTTCTGGATAGTAGCCATGGAAGGCATAAAATTCTGCTCCTCTAAGTCCTATTTTGGTGGTCATTTAATTTGATTTTGGCTTAAAGCCTTAAGATAACATGTGTAGGCAATTATTTCAGTTTTTGCGACCATTTTACTACTTAGATATGGCTACCTTTGTAGGTATAATTACTAAAGACAAATGAGTTCAGCAAAGACAGATAAGTATCAGCATCACGATTATTACCTAGTAGAAGATTTATTGCAAGATGATCATAGACTGGCACGACAAGCGGTGAGAGACTGGGTAAATCAAGAGGTGACGCCGATTATAGAAGAGTATAGTGAGAAGGCCGAGTGTCCTCAGCATCTGTTTAAGGGATTGGCAGAGATAGGAGCGTTTGGTCCGAGTCTACCGGTCGAGTATGGTGGAGGAGGAATGGATGAGATCGCTTATGGAATTATCATGCAAGAGCTGGAGAGAGGCGACTCTGGAATTAGGTCTATGGCTTCTGTACAGGGGTCGCTGGTGATGTATCCGATATATCGTTTTGCCTCTGAGGCACAAAAGAAAAAGTATCTTCCTAAGCTAGGAAGTGGAGAGTTTATAGGTTGCTTCGGTCTTACGGAACCTGATCATGGTTCTAATCCAGCAGGCATGGTGACCAATATAAAAGACGATGGCGATGCCTATATTCTTAATGGTGCCAAGATGTGGATTACCAATAGTCCAGTATGTGACCTAGCAGTCGTATGGGCAAAAGACGAAGAAGGAAAAATCAGAGGGATGGTAGTCGAGTCAGGCTCAAAGGGATTTTCTGCTCCAGAAATAAAAGGAAAATTATCACTACGTGCATCCATAACTGGTGAGCTCGTTTTTGAAGATGTAAGAGTGCCTAAAGAAAATGTGTTTCCTGAAGTAAGAGGACTGAAGGGTCCGCTTTCTTGTTTGTCCAAGGCAAGGTATGGAATCGCTTGGGGTGCGATAGGAGCAGCACTAGACTGTTACGATTCTGCACTTAGATATTCTATGGAGCGAGAGCAGTTTGGAAGACCGATCGGAGGATTCCAGCTTACGCAAAAGAAACTCGCAGAAATGATTACTGAGATTACCAAGGCTCAGTTACTTGCATGGAGACTAGGAACCCTAGCCAATGAAGGAAAGGCAAATCCAGCTCAGATATCTATGGCCAAACGTAACAATGTAAACATGGCTCTGGAGATTGCTAGAGAAGCACGACAGATACACGGTGGTATGGGTATTACTAATGAGTATCCGATTATGCGACACATGATGAATCTAGAAACAGTGCTTACCTACGAGGGTACACATGATATCCACTTACTGATTACAGGTATGGATGTTACGGGACTGAATGCGTTTAAGTAGGGGATTAATAAACCATCGCTTTTTTTAAACCTATTTTATCTACGATGAATAGAGTTCATCTATATAGTGCCTTGATTTTACTTCTACTAAGTTCTTGTAAGAATTTATCCAACAACAGAACGGAATTAGGCTTAGTAGAGCTAGGCACTAGGAATGAACATCAATTAATCAATGATATCATTGATCTAAATTTGACCATTGATTCTTTACATTATATCGGAGCACTATTAAAGGTCTCATTCCGAGACAACGGTATATCATATGTTTCTGATATCATAGCAGAAAAAGATATTAGCCTTGTTATTTATGGAAATATCCACAATCCAAATGTCAGAAAAGATCATCTCTATACCTACATTGACTCATTAAAACTTATAGAGCCAATAGATACAACATTGAAATTTAAAGATCCAGATGCTCGCAGCGGATACTTATATAGATCAGAAGCATACTCCTTTGACGAGGTATTAAAAATAGATGACTTTAACAACGACGGTCAAAATGACTTTGAAATAAATTGTGGAATATGTAGTGGAAGTAATGGTGCTATTGTCTACACTCAGTTTATTTTGAATAAGGAAAATCACTCAATTTTAAAAAAGTCAAGATATTAATAAATTACGTGTAGCTGATTTTTACAAATCAGCGTCCGGAAGAACCAATAGATATTCTA
Source organism: uncultured Saprospiraceae bacterium (assembly GCA_964509175.1). GTDB lineage: Bacteria > Bacteroidota > Bacteroidia > Chitinophagales > Saprospiraceae > JAHDHU01. The sequence goes on along the minus strand of CAZDWO010000100.1, from coordinate 7,945 downwards.
GAGTATTATTATTTACTTCTGAGTTATTGCTAGTTGCCTATTCTTAATAGACTATACAAACTGGTTTTGCTCCTTCCATTTTAAGGTAAGGCTGTGATGTGTTGAGCAAGAAGCTTTTGAACATTAAAGTGTCGATAAGGATATAAGTTTCTAAATCTTATTAAGATTAAAACCGAATCTCAGGTCAAAGAAATTTCGATCCTCATCACTGAATGCATAACTCATACTAAAGGTAAAATCTCTAGATAGTGGAGCAGCAAAGGCTCCTATACCTATGGTTTCTCTCCATTGAAAATCAGTATCATTGATTTCAGCAAAATCATCCCATACAGCACCCTGATCGAAAAATCCCAATACTCCGAAAGTTACCGGCACAATTAAATTATACCAGGTTCCGATTTCTAGTCTGGCTTCTAAATTATAAAATGCAGCGTGCTCTCCTACAAAACGATTGCGATCATAACCTCTCTGATAGGTGTTAGAGGCTAGAATACTTTGCTGGTAGAAGGGAAGTTCTCCATAAGAGTTTATAGTTCCTGCTCTTCCTACTAAAGTAAGTGGTGTGCCGATATTAATGGTCTCATAGTGACTGAGATTTAAATCGACATTTCCGCCCCAGCTACCAAGAGTCAGTGAACGGTAAAGTCTGTGACCAAAATTGAGCAGAGATCCTTTATGGCTAGAAGCCTTATGATCTCTGAAGTCTAGTTTTAAACTGGTCTGAAAATCTATGGAATGATTTACTCCTAGTCCGACGAGGTCCTGGAATTCTGGCAGTTGGAGAACATTGGGCTCATCATTTATTTGGCCTACGTCATTGACTTCATAATTGAGGTAGAAGGCTAGATTACTTTTAAATAGAATAGGTTTTTCTAGTCCTACTCTAGCACGATAGGTTTTAAAATCTATGCGGTAGAAACCTTGTTCTCTTAACTCACTATCGATAACCGTTGCAGTTCCTAGTCCTAAAAACTGAGGATACTTATCGAACTGATTAGAAATAATATGCTTTGTATTAAAATCCCAATCTTTTAAAAAGTGCCTAAAGGTATACTCGTACTGAGCTCTGTAGGCTTGAATCTTAGGAAAGTACTTTATATTATACTGATGTTTTTTGGCAAACTGAGGTTTATTGAATCCTTGTTTAGTCTGCCTGACATCTGCGATGATTCCAAATCCATTAAATCCTCCAGCTTCAAAACTTAGAAAGGGTAGTAGTCCATCTAGCTGATAGGCGGAATACTCATAGTGAGCGGTTCGATAAGGTCTCTTGATTATCGTTTCATTTCCTTTTGTGATTTCATCATCTTCTTCTGACCCCTGATAGATTTGAGTTAAGTTTTTGCTATTGGCTATTTGAGAGCGGTCATTGATCTCATCCTTTCCTTTGCCTGGGATGATTCTTAATTTTATACTTTTTTCTACCTCACCTGCCACTATAAATTTATCATCGCCTCCTAGGCCATATAGATAGATAGTCTGAGTAGTATCCATAGCAATTTCTCGATTATAAAAGGTCTCTTTTACATTTCCCTTAGAGGTCAGGTGCTCTACAGTCACTCTTACATTTCCGTTGTCTAGTCTGGTTGCTTTAAATATTTCTTTTTTATTGGACCCCAGTATAGATAAGTCTTCTTCTAAATTATTTAGATAGTTTAGAATCATTTCTGGCAGCTCTTCTCTACGACTTTTTAGTTTTTCTCTGATCTCTTCTATACGATCATTATTAAGTTCAGAAGGGAAAGCGAGCATCGAATTATCGATGTGCTCATCGGTCATTTTTTCTTGTACATATCTCACAGCTTCTAACCAGAGCTCATGAGAAATCTCTCCAGCAAAACGACGATCTAGAAATCTAGCCTTAAAATTTAGATGAGTCAGATTCCCAAAGGTATAGTCAAAGTCTTCTGCATTAGATATTACCATGTCTGCAACACTGGGAATGATTCCTTCCCACTTAGAAAAAACATGATCTCTATCTCTAGGGATAGGTCTGTATATACTAAATTCTCCTTCCTCGTAAACGGCCCATTTCCACTGATCTTCATGCTTGTCCCAGTCTCCAATCCACATGTCGAATATTCTCGCTTTGGCGAAAGCCAATGGATCCATACGATGTTTATGATTTTTATACATGGCTCGGAGCATCTGATGAGTAGATACGATACTCTTTGCCTCTCCGAATGTTTTCCCTTTTTTCTTTTTGAGTGTTTTGGGTTTTATCTCTAAAAAGCCTAGAACATTTCCAAAGGACGCTCTGTAGATTCCGAGCTCGGGATCGTCAGGCATAATATAGAGTGTCGGTCGAGCATGTAATATATCAGTGGCATCTAGTAGGCTGGAAGCGACCAGTCCTCCATATGGATGCTGAGTAGTAATGAGCTGCTTAGTGATCTGTCTATAGATGGTCTGACTGACCAGCTCATCGAGGGATCGCTCAGGATTTTTATTTACAGCTCGGAAAACATAGTTCTGTCCATCGCCTGCTTTTAGTTTTAGAGAATTGGTCTGGAGTCCACCACCTCTCGCATAGGGTCTGAGACCACCATGAAGATTCTCAATGTCCAGATAAGGAACGCTTACTTTCTGAGTCCACTCATCTCGATAATTTTTTCCTAGCCATTTCTCTGTGGTTCTGCCAGCCTTATATTCTATTCCGGCAGTAGTAATCGTTGACTGTAAATCTTTTATGTCTAAAGAAGCGGCTTCTTCAGATATAGGATCTAATTCTTCTTGCTCTTCGGCAAAATGACATCTATATATACTTTCGTTATTTTCTGATTCAGAAAATAAATGAATCTCTTCAGAGTCAGAGTGTAATTTGTCTGCTGACAAAAATCTACACCTTACATTTCCTTCTTCATCATAGTCCAGTTTTAAAAAAGAAGGATTCTTAGAAGCATAAAACAGTCCGTCATCGTTGGCCCAAGATTTATTTTTATTGCTGATGCTGGTATTCAGGTAAATATTATTCTCATGAGCTAGGACAGAGTTGTAGAAGTCATGACCACTGGCATAGATTAGTGAATTGTGGTCATGCATTATATCTCTCAGTTTTTCTACATAAGCCTGATATCTAGGAAAGGCCAAATCACTCGGTCTGCCTACATTATCTATAAATGAGGAATAGAGCGTTCCATAAATCGGGATGAGATGTTTTTTTCCTAGCTTCCTTCCATTGTGCTGACCGAACGAATAAATGGGATGATGGGCAAGCAGTAGCACATGTTTTTCCTTAGCATCATCGAGGATGTCTTCTAGCTCGTCCCAGAAATCTGTCTCAAAAACAATATGACAATCCGTTGCTGGTGCTTCTGGTCTTGCATGAGGATGGATAAACCACTGTGAGTTTATAACTATGGTTACAAAATGGTCATTCTCTTGTACGACGTGAGGACCTGGACAGGCATGAGATGGAACAAATCGCTTTTTTAGTTTGAGGTCTTCCTCTATATAATCTTCTAGATGCTTGACCTTAGTCATTCCGTCTGGTCCAGAGTTGTCCCAGTCTCGGTCGCCACTGATAAAGTATACTTTGGCATCAGTTTCTTTTTTTATTTTCTTGTAGCTTTTTAATCTTTCTCTGTTTTTAGATTTTGGTTTTTTTCTGATGCCATTCTTATCTGTGAGATCACCCAAAAAGTAGACCGTAGATTCTGTAGAAGAATCGTTAATATTTTCTATCAATTTATCTACCCATCCAGAAGAGGTCTCTGCTGCATTGCCGATAAGATATATGGATTCCATATCATGCTCATGCTGTGCATCTAGCGAATGAGACAACAGCAACAGAAAAAAAATCGAGAGCAGGTAAATAGAAGTTTTCATAGAAATATTAAACATACATAAGGACGCCAATTAAGCCTTGTCAAATGTACGATGTAATTAAAACATGAAATCACAGAACTATAGAAATTCCTTATTTTAGTAGCAAAGTAATAAGGCTATGAAAAAAATGACCTGTAAGCAACTCGGAGGAGCCTGTGACCTAGTATTCTCTGCAGAGACCTTTGAAGAAATGGCAGCCCTCAGTAAGAAGCATGGTACAGAAATGTTTAAAAAAGGAGATCCCGCTCACCTGGATGCGATGAATAAAATGATGGAGCTGATGCATAACCCTGAGGATATGCAAAAATGGATGGATAGTAAGAAAGCGGAGTTTGAGGCTTTGTAGTATTTTAAAGTTTTAGTGATAATTAATAATATAAGAATGAAGCAAACCTTATTAATTCTAGTGGTTTGTCTGTATGTTACTCAGTTGTGCAGCCAGGAAACTACAAATAGTTGTGAAATAACTTCAATTAAGTACAAAATGGCCTTTGTCGCTGATCTCGAATTAATAAAATTCAATCCGGATATTTTTAAGAATAGAAGGCCGGAAAATTATTGGGAGTATAATTTTAAAAATGGCCATGTAAATGAGATAGTTTTTGATGCGACATTAGGAAATCATAAAAAAGCCAAATTAGTTTATGATGACGGGAAACTTAAAGAAGTGGTGTTTGATGGTGGCTTTACTTCTCAAATAACTTATGAATATGACCCAAAGGGAAATCTTACCAAATCAAAAGAATACTCAATTCTAGGAAATACCGAAAAAACATTTGAACAAAAAACAGATTCACTAATAATGAAAAATTGGAATGAAGAATCGAATCAAGAATCGGTTCAAATTATATTATTTGATACCCAATACTCTAATCTTACATTTCCTCATGCATCAGAAATATATTTTAACGAATTGTTTTCCGTTCAGAATTATTATGAAGACAATGACTATAACTACGAACACATAAAAGATGGATGCGGAAATACCACTGCTATTCTTAAGAAATTCAAAGATTATGATGGTGTAGAAGGAACGATACAACAGATAAAATACTTTGAAATAAATTATAAATGAAATTTCTGGTTTATTGATTTTCTATTTTGTTCTCACTAAAATGAAAAAGCCTTTTACATATATATTGCTCTTATTATTAATGAATTGTGGTTCTAATTATCAGCAAGAAAACAATTTGGAACAAGTTCATAATAAGGCGAATTCAATGGCAAAGAATGGACTCAAGAAATTCGAAACACCTTGTGTAAATAAGATTATACTGAATGAGCAAGGGATTAGTTATAATCAATTAAATACTGTGCAGGGAAATGAATGGGTATTGTCAAAAAGAATGGAATTCAATAAAAGTAATTTGAATGCGATCACCTATTATTTCTCGGCCAAATCAGAAGGTAATTGTATCGAGCCGATTAATTACTGCACAATCGACAGCTTGCATGTTGAGATACAGCCAACACAAATCCAAAAAATAACAATACCTAAATTTGAAAGCAGCACAAACCTTAACAATTTGTTTATTCCGGACAGCAAATTGCTGGACCTGAATTTTGATGGAATAATGGATTTTGATTTGGCACTAAATGATGTAAGCGGTACAACTAATTTGCTCAGAAGATACTTTATGTTCAATCCAATAAAAGAAGAATTTGAAGAAGGAATTGATTTGGCAAATGTAAGACTTGATACAAGTAAACAATTGATTTATAATTCTTGGAATGGAGGACATGCTGGAAAAATATCAAATAGACAATGGTCTAAGATTGTTAATTACAATGAACAGCAAATTGTTAAGGAAATAAAAAGTGAATTCAATTCAGAGTTAAATTCATATGTAGTTACTACTTCGCAATTGGCAAGTGATCAGAAATATATTTACAAGATTGATACTATAGAACGTCGATAAGAACTATCACTACTGTCAGATGATGATAGAAACGATGTGTAAGTCAATAGGAATTTGTGTGACTGGCTTGTATATTGACAATACCCGTAATATTCCATCCTCCCATATAATGCACATTTGACCTAGATACCTTTACTTTGCATCATATTTATTTATTTGGTATATGACTAAGGCGAAGGCAAGTACGAAAAAAACTCCCAACGAACCGTTTTCTATAACCCTAAGAAACTGGCTAAAGGAGCTTTTTAATCTAAGTGATAAGGATAAGGCGACGGAGAGAGATACTAAAGAGGAGATCAGAAAAGGAATCATTTTTAGAGGAGCCAATCTGTGGATTCTGATTTTTGCGATTCTGGTATGTTCCGTAGGGCTTAATGTAAACTCTACAGCCGTGATTATCGGAGCCATGCTTATCTCTCCGATTATGGGTCCGATTATGGGAATCGGTCTCGGAATGGGAATAAACGATTTTAAACTTATCGTTACTTCTTCTAAGAATCTGGGGATTGCTCTACTTATGAGTGTGGTCGCCTCAGCACTTTATTTCTGGATATCACCGCTAGATGAGGTGCAGTCAGAATTACTGGCTCGGACCTCTCCTAATTTTTGGGACGTACTGATTGCCTTCTTTGGAGGTACTGCGGGAATCGTTGCTGGATCACGTAAAGAAAAGACCAATGCCGTTCCAGGAGTAGCCATCGCCACGGCTCTGATGCCTCCGTTGTGTACAGCAGGGTATGGACTGGCTCAGGCAAACTGGGATTTCTTTTTCGGAGCTCTGTATTTATTTTTTATAAACTGTGTATTTATCAGTTTATCTACCTATATGATAGTCCGTTTGTTGAGATATCGTAAAAAGGTGTTTGAAAAACCAGAGCGAGAAACCAAGGTAAAAAGATACATCGCTCTTATTGTTATCGCTACCGTGATTCCGAGTATCTACACTGCTTTTAACGTAGTCCGTAAAACAGTATTTACAGAAAACTGTGAAGCCTTTATAAGAGAGGAGATCCTGCCGACTAAGAGTAAGGTCATCAGTAAAAACATGAAGTGGAATAGAGAAGGTGCTGCTCTAGAACTCACCCTTTATGGAAATCGGATAGAGGATCGAGACCTGGATAGAATACAGTCTCGCTTCACCAAAAAATTTGGAGCGGAAACAAAACTGATGATTGACCAAGGAGAGGATTTTGTAGGAGAGGATGACATTGCTTCTCTTAAAAAATATGTAGACGATTATCGTAGTTCGACCAATCGACAACTCGATGGAAAGGACAGTGTGATCATACAGCTGCGTTCACAGCTCAATCGTTTAAAGGATAACACCTTCGACATAAACGAATATGCAGATGAGGCCAAGGCAATTTTTACAGGTCTTACAGAATTTACGGTATCGGATAATGTTTTAAAATCTATGGAAGAAGGGAAGCTCGATACCATGGTTTTGGCGTATGCCAAATTTGATAAAAAGGTCAGTAAGGAGGAACGGCAAAAACTAGAAAACTGGATTAAGGTAAAAACGAAGCACTCCTCAATTAAACTCATCGTAGATAGATAGTAAGCTATGGAATTTTCTTTTAGTTCTAAATTAATACGATTAGATTCTCAAGTGTGGTATGTGGCCATAAAGGTTCCTAATAAAATCGGTGATGCCTTTAAGAAGGCAGAACATAAAAGAATGATTGCCACCTATAATAAAACCCATGATGCTCCCTGTGCTTTTATGCCAGCAACGGAGAAGGGATACTGGCTGATGATAAATAAGGAGATACGCAAAAAGTTTAAAATCGAAGCAGGAGATAAAATAGATGTAGTCCTGCGACCAGATACCAGTAAGTATGGGATTCCCTTGCCTCCAGAAATGGAAGAGCTCTTGTTACAGGATGAGATAGGAAATCATTATTTCCACACACTCACTCCAGGAAAACAAAGAAGCCTGCTATACACCATCGGTAAGCCCAAAGGCTCAGAAACCAGACTAAAAAAAGCCGTAGCCATTATGGAATATCTAAAACTTGTAAAAGGCAAACTGGATTTCCGAGAGATGAATGAGTTTATAAAGAACTTTGAATTTTAGGAAAAAGTGAGTTTATGCTTCTTTTTTGAAAATTTAAAATGGTCGGCGTAATTTAAAGTACAATCATATCAAAAGCGAATGTTTCTTTAGTTACAAGCCTTAAAAGGCTATTTTCAAGTAT
>CAZDWO010000099.1:0-10767 GCA_964509175.1 uncultured Saprospiraceae bacterium | reverse complement strand
ATTCGAACCCCCGGTACCTGTTTCCAAGTACGACGATTTAGCAAACCGTTGGTTTCAGCCACTCACCCACGTCTCCAGTGTTTTATCACTAAAACAAGAATCATTATTCTTGTATAAAATATCCTTCTCTTAAAAAGGAACGCAAAAATACATTTTCATTCCTCATTTTACAAGGGAGAAAAAATATATTCTTAAATATTTCGCTAATTAGATATTAGGCATTAATTTAAGGATGAGATCCTTTTTTTTAGTTGTCTGAAACCTCAACCTGAGATTGACGTAACTAAAAATTTAGCCCCGTTGGACACAACGGGGCTTTTCTTTTTATTCCTTTACTATTTTAGTCATTTTCTGAACTCGGTCATCTACGATTCTGAGGTAGTAAATACCATTAGGACTAGTAAGAATGGATATCTGACCTATGTAGAAGTCATTATATCTCGGGAGCTCATCATTTAATACTAGCTTTCCTGTTGCATCTAGAAGTTCATATTCTAGATAGTTCTGATTTAGGTTTGAAGATTTTATTTCTACGGTAAAGAGACCTAAGGTAGGATTAGGGTAAATCTTAATGTCAGTACCTAAAAAGGTATTATTTGTACTTACTGTAGAATTTAATTCTATCTCTCTTTCTAGTGTACATTCTGCTGCATCTCTTACTATTACATCGTATGCATCTGTAGGTAATCCTTCAAAGAGATTGCTGCCTTGAAATGAGAACCCTCCATCTATAGAATATTGAAATGGTGCAGTACCTCCTGAGACATTTATAGTAATAGAACCATCTAAGGAATTAGAATTAGAAGCATTTACTAGTTCTGTAGTAAAGTCCAGGTCGCAAGCTGTTAATACTACCTGCGAGGTATAGTTACATTCATTTCCATCTATAATCCAGATATCGTAGGTGCCTGCTGGTAAATCTGTAAACATAGCATTTGCAGAAGTAGTCGTACCTCCATCTATAGAGTACTCAAAAGGAGCAACACCATTCTGAGGAGTAATATTAATGACTCCATCCATTGCTCCTACTGCAGTTTCTGGTGAGATATCTATGCTTCCCATAAGATTACAGACAAAAAATCCGCAGAATTCATTGGTCTCTTGAAAACCAAAATTGAGTTCCATAAGGGAAGCAACTACCTGATTTTCATCATTAATTATCCGATAGTCTCCTTGCTGTGTACCATTAAGTCCTACAAGTCCATCTCCATAGGAATCATTGATGGTAAATGTGTAACACAAATCTGGATCTACACAGAAAGTCTCGATAATTAATTCTCTAGTACCATATCCTCCTCCTTGGGCTACTGTCATTCCATTTTCGCTAACGATGGTCCATGAGGTTTCATTTGCAAAAAAGTCTAGTTGTAATTCTAATGTAAATTCTAGAGCATTGGTCAAAGCATTTAAGGTAAAGGTTAGCTCGTCGTTATCTTGGATCTCGTCGGGGTTGCCGTTAGGTAATGCGGTAGTTACTAGGACATCATTATTTCCATCTATTAGTCCCGTAACTGGTAGTAATAATGTCTCCGTATCCCCTAAACCTAAATTACCAGTCCATGGAATGGTATTCTGAACAGTCCCATTTACGGAAACAATTAAATCTGCGGACGTCAATGGAGCATCTGAGAAATTTTCAATGGTCGCTGTAATGCTAGTAGAGTCTGAACAAACTTGTAGTAGGTCAGAATCTAGATCTACAATTCCAGCATCGTTTGTCCCTAACTTGGTAAAGCAATATCGTAGTGTATCATTTTTCGCGAAAGCGTCATCTCCTGTGTTTACAATCGAGAGGATTTCATAATTGCCTGGAACAGACGCATCTATCGTTTCTACAAAGGTGTACTCAAAAGATTCTCCCTGTAGTAAAGTAGAGTCTATATCTACAGGACCTATTGTGTTACCCTGGAATGAGTAGGATACTTGGAAACCATCTATAACATCCTCTCCTAGATTCTGAACGATAATGGTTACTTCTTCTTGGTCATTTAAAAATGAAGAGGTCAAAGGTGTAGTCACATCGGCTGAGGCCAAATCAATAGAATCTAAGGGAATCTGAAATGAGAAAATCCGAGTACGCCAGTTTCCATTTCCCGGACCCATATATTCTCCAGTATACCAGAAAGTCCTTCCATCCACAGGATCTACGGTCATCTGAGCATAGTCTCCGAAACGTACGCTAGAATTTCCTTCTCCTTCTGCAACTACATGTTCGCAGATGGTCATGTTGCCTAATGGATCACTCTTTTTACGACCTGTAAATGCAATAGATGGGAACCTATCGATATTAGATATATTATAAGCCAGACCTATATTTCCGAAAGCGTCTATAGCAATCCCTCCCATAAATCGATGGTCAGCATCCGGTGCATAAGTTCCTTCCTGATGTACTAACCAGTCTTCACAATTATTTAAACGTCTCAGTTCCATCCATCTGATACCAGACAGATTATCTCCGCTTGCGTCAGAAATAAAATTTAAAACTATAGATTCATGTCCACCGAAGTTTCGATACTGACTATGATTCATAATAACTTCTCTTAATCCATCTATACCTTGCCCGTTTGGTTGAGGTATACATGAAAATAAATTTCCCGGAAGCTCTAAGAGGCATGGATTAGAATCAAAGGGTGTAGTTGCTATCTGACTACTAAGTTCAATTGTACAATCTTCAATATTCTCAAAATCTACCTCTACCGTCCACAACTCTATAAGATCCTCATCGCTCTCTCCCCAGGCATCATCTACCATACGTACAATCATCGGATTGCCATCATCTGTCGCTAGCTGACCAGTCTGGTTTACTGGAGTGGTCACCTGAAATCCAGGACCACCAGCTATACTAGGAATCGTAAGACGTGCTATATCCACATCATCAGAACCATCTAGCATCGCCTGTCTATCTATGCAATAAACCGGCAGACCACCGCCCTCATTAGTCGTAACGACTATGGCTTTATCGAAGATTCCATACTTAGGATAATCGGGAAATGAGGGTGTGCTAAACTGATAGGCATTCCACTCTCCTAGCGGATCACTGGTATCAGAAACTGCTATTAATAAGAAGTTCTGACCACTGGGAAACTCGGTAAATACCCATCTGTCTGCTGCCTCATCATACAATACGATAGGATCACCTCCTGAGTTTAGACCGAACTGAGCCCAAAAGGCAGACATATTTGTAGGACCAGTTATGGCAGTTCCATCTTTATCAAAAATCTGAAAAAGTGTTGCATTTACCATTTGTATAAAATGATCTCTGCCTATCGTCCCAGAAGGGTCTGGTGGATTTGCATTAGAATTTGCAGAGCTCATGCCATCCATGTCTACGATGGGATCTACCACAAAATCGGTATTACGTCCTTCTGCCTGCCAGACTGGATCAGCTCCTTGTGGCAGTGCCTTGGGATTAGGAGATTCTACTGCTTTTCTGTTTCTGAAATTGGGAAAGAACTTCTTAGGTAGTGCTTTTTTTCTTTCTGCAATCTTATCTGTACTCCAGTTTTTTACTTCCTCTAATTCGGTCATAGGACTGGACTTACCTAGAAACTTTGCCTTAGTAACTAGAGTCTGTCCATCGTATGCCATGAGAGCATTAGATTCCTGAACCTCAGTAGATTTCTGAGCATCTAGATTATGGACAAAACAGATGGATACAAACAATAAGAGTACTGCACTGAAATTTTTCATTTACTTGATTATTTCTTTAGACAAGCTTTCTAAAATGATGTATTTAAGGTAATACGTTTTTAAAACCGAGAACCACTACTCAGCCCTTTTAAACTCACTATCGGCATTCCAACTGGGCCAAAAGCGACTATAGGCTAAATTAATACCTAGATTTAAGTAGAGTTGTCCATCCTGCAACATACCGTCAAAATTCCATGTATCTGGATCGTACTCATCAGAGGGCTGATGGTAATATGTGGCAGTATAGGTATCCATAAATTCTTTGGCGTATGCCTTTCCTTTTTCCTTATGGTCTACCCTTCCTCCTGCATAAATGGCCGGGACACCGACCTTTGCAAAATTAAAGTGATCCGATCTGAAGTAGTATCCTTTCTCGGGATTCTGATCTGGTAGGACATATCTTCCTTGTTTCTTTGCTTCTTCTTCTAGCACCTTATCGATGTCCGACTGACCATGGCCGATGGCGGTTACATCCTTCATAATGCCCATAGGATTAACACCGTCCATGTTTATGTTTGCAACTGTTTTATCTATTGGAAACAGAGGATGCTCACAGTAATATTGTGATCCCAGGAGACCCTGCTCTTCTGCAGTTACCATTGCAAATACGATCGATCTATCAGGTTTGGTTTCTGCGTTTGCAAAGGCTTTGGCTATAGCCAAAATAGTGGCCGTCCCCGTAGCATTATCGAGTGCTCCATTATATATCGAGTCTCCTTCTATTGCCTTTCCTATTCCTAGATGATCCCAGTGAGCGGTATATATTATGTACTCGTCGGGATACTTAGCTCCTTCTATATATCCGATTACGTTTTTAGTGATGTCTTTTTTTACTTCGTTTCCGAGTGAGGCTGTTACAGTTGCTTTTAATTCCACTGGAGTAAATCCAGGTTTACGAGCTCGTTTTAATTGCTCCGTAAAATCGAGATTACAAGAAGCAAATAAAGCCCTCGCCTGATCTAAGGAAATCCATCCTTTCAAGCCACAGTCGTCAGCATCTGCTTTTCGTTCTATTTCTAACATCGTCCCTGCCCATGAGCTCTGTATTACAAACCATGGATAGCCTGCCATATTGGTCTCGTGAATCATAATAAGTCCATCTGCACCTTGGCGATCAGCCTCTTCATATTTATAGGTCCATCGACCACTGTAGGTCATGATATCTCCATTAAAAAAAGTTGCATCCTCTCCTCCGAAACCTGGATCGTTTACGAGTACGACTGCTGTTTTTCCCTTCATATCCATGCCGGCATAGTCATTCCAATTTCTAGCCTCATCTACAGTTCCGTATCCACAAAATACCAATGGCGAATCAGAAAGTGACAGTTTATCAGAGGCTCTCTGGGTGTGTAGCACAAAATCCTTTTGGTTTTCTAAAACAGATAGTCCACCTGGAGTAGCGAGAATCATCTCATCTGACGGAGTTCCGGTAATTTCAACAAGAGGAACATCTTGGAAGTAGCTTCCATCATTTGCCGGAAGGAGTCCTATTTTTTTGAACTCGTCAGCGATGTAATTTATGGTTTTGGTCTCGCCAGCGGTAAAGGGTCGTCTACCCTCGTAGGCATCTGAGGATAATTCTGTGAGGTGAGTGATGATTTGGTTTTTGTCCAGATCTAGTGTCGGTAAGGAATCTGTTGCTGTGCTTTTATCATTTTTACAGGCTGTGGCCAATATCAATACACATAGAGTTATAAACGCTAGTTTATTCATGAAGAGGAATTTAGTCCTATAAAAATCCGAAAAATTAGATTAGGCTTGGAGGCTAAGCTGAACTTTCTTTTCTAGTTCCGCAACAGTATCCTTGAAGAGGTGGTCCGTGTCCATTAGATCTTGGACTGCTTTTATAGAATAGATTACTGTACTGTGATCTCTACCTCCAAAGTTTTTACCGATTTCTTTGAGTGGCTGAGTGGTATAATTCTTTGCAAGGTACATGGACAGTTGTCTCGCCATGACGACTTCTCTTTTTCTAGTCTTACCTTGTATTTTTTCTAGAGACACAGAAAAGTGTTCTGATACCAGAGCTGAGATGTTTGCAACAGTGAGCTCTTTATTAAGCTGACTGACAAACTGATTAAGGACTTCTTTAGCGAGGTCTATGGTGATTTCTCTTTTGGTCAGAGTGGCTTGTGCCATGATGGAGATGATTACTCCTTCTAGTTCTCTGATGTTTTTCTTTACATTAAAACAGATGTACTCTATAACGTCAGCTGGAATGACTAGATTTTCTCTACTGATTTTTTCTTCGAGTATTGCCTGACGAGTCTCGTAAGCTGGAGACTTGAGATCTGCAGTCAGTCCCCACTTAAATCTAGAGATGAGTCTCTGCTCTACGTCTTGTAAATCTTTAGGAGCACGATCAGAGGTTAGGATTATCTGTTTTCCTTGCTGGTGGAGTGCATTGAATATATTGAAGAAAATCTCTGCTGTCTTAGTACGTCCAGATAAAAACTGGATGTCATCTACTATGAGTACATCGATGTTTTGATAGAAATTAGTAAAATCATTTAACGCACCTTTTCTGATAGAATCGATTACCTGGTTAGTAAACTTCTCTGTGGTTACATAGAGCACAGATTTTCCAGAATCTTTAGCGACAATCTCATTTCCGATGGCTTGTGCCAAATGTGTTTTTCCTAATCCTACATCACCATACATTACTAATGGATTGAACCCTGAGGATTCTTTGGCATTAGCTACTGCATGTCCAGCACTGCGAGCGAGTTTATTACAATCGCCTTCTATAAAGTTGCTGAATAAGTATTTAGGATTTAGCTGAGAGTCTACCTTCAACTTTCTAATACCTGGAATTACAAAAGGGTTTTTGATTTTAGAGACATCATAAGAACTGGCATTATTATCTTTCTTCTTAGGAACCTGTCCAATCTTGCGATGGTTCTCTACGATGATCTGATACTCTAATCTTCCTTTTTCTCCGAGGACCTTAAATATTGCTTTTCTAAGAATGTCTATATAATGTTCTTCTAGCCACTCGTAGATAAACTTGTTGGCCACTTGAATAGTGAGTACCTGATCTTCTAATTTTACAGGTTTTATAGGATTAAACCATGTCTGAAACTGCTGAGCAGGAATAGACCGCTCGATGAGTTCTATGCAATTATTCCAGACTTGTACGTGATCCTCTAACATCTCATGTTTTACAAAAATTCAAAAAAAATACTAACTCTGGATCGGTAAATAAGGGAAGATAAAATTGCAAAAAAATCATCCATGTAAACGACTAAAAGAAATTTTTTTTTGTGCTTTCTTTTTTGTAAAGCACTGATAATGAACATGATACAAGCGTTTATAATCACTTTTATCCTTGTCAGTCAGCTCTTTACACTTGATAATAAGACCTAATAAGAAAGGTTGCCTCTATCCTACAAAAGTGTTCTTACATGTGGTACAATGTCCTTTCTTGTTCTTTTCAAAATACACCTCTAGCCTACCTAGCATAATTCCTGCAAATCCTGCTTGAGTAACTAAGACTTCTCTGTCATCCAGATTTTTTATTGCGTCTGGTTTTCTCATAAAAGTGTGTGTATGACCACCGATTATAATGTCTACATCTCTGGTCATGGCAGCAATTTTTACATCGCTTATTTTAGACGGTTCTTTTTTATACTTGTAACCCATGTGAGATAGACATATGACTAAATCACATTTTTCTTCATGTTTTAAAATACTGGCATATTTATTTGCAGTCTTTACTGGATCTAAATATCTGGTCTTCCCTATCAGCTTTTCTGGCACTAATCCATCCAGCTCGATACCCATTCCGAATACTCCAACTTTTATACCATCTCGTATTAAAATCTTGTAAGGTTTTGTTTTTCCTGATAATAAGGTGTCACTAAAATCATAGTTGGCAGTAAGCATAGAAAAATTTGCACTCGATACTAAACCAGCCAGTGTCTCCATCCCTCCATCAAAATCATGGTTCCCTATCGTAGCAGCATCATACTGCATCTCGTTCATCAGTTTAAATTCTAGCTCTCCACCGAAATAATTAAAATATGGAGTTCCCTGTAGGATGTCTCCAGCATCTAATAGGATGGTATTTTTTTCTTTCATCCGGAGATCATTGAGCATTGCCATTCTTCTAGCGGCTCCTCCCATTCCTTCATTACGGCTGCCATCCATCGGGAAGGGATCTATGCGACTATGTACATCATTAGTATGTAGAATGGTCAGCTTAGTAATGTCAGGATCTGTATTAAAGGCATGCAAGGGAAACTTCCCTACCATCATGGCTATCGTTCCTAAACCCGAATTGAGTATAAATTTTCTTCTTCTCATTTTATACGTTTTACAGTAGGTACATTTAATGATTTTCCTTGCTCTCCCATCTCCTTAGTATATTTTAATAAGATGTCTCTTATCAGCATTCCAGAGTTCTGCTGTGGCAAATCCTTGAAAAAAGAACAATCGCTCCCACCATTGGCTATATAGTCTGGGACTGCATAGCGATAGGTTTTATCGTTTTGTATCAACTCTCCATTTATTTTTATGTCTTTTGCTTTGGCTCCAGCCTCTATGGTAAATTCTAGTCCATCACTGATGGGCCATCCTCCACTAACTGCCATATGATCACAGAACTCCTGCAGCAATGCTCCATCAGTTTCCATCACGACCATCATATTCTCAAAAGGCATCACCTCAAAAATCTTCCCTACCGTAAGCGGTCCTACTCCGACCTGAGGTACTCTAAGTCCTCCGTAATTCTGTACTGCAAAATCTACCTTGGGTCCTATTTCATTAGCTTGGGTTTTTAGGAGATCCGCTATCCATTGTCCCATGTTAGAATTGGGTCTGGTTTTTTTGAGGGCTTGCTCATTTTGGATAAGGACTATGTCCATTTCCTTGGCAAGTTCTGTTCTGTAAGGAGCGATGAGTGCTTCTATGTCAGCATCGATTTCCTTATCCTCTTTATTAAAGTAGAGATAGGAACCATCTACGTCCGCAAGGTGGTTTACCTTATTGGTCTTACATGAGATTAGAAATAGAAAACTTAGAAATAGGATTTTTCTCATAACATTAGTTTGACCTCTTCTTTAATGGCTTGTTTTGCTTTTTCGTTGGGTGCAAAATGGACAGCTCCTTGGATGTTTGCCATTGCCTTAGACAATAAGTGGCTCGGAGCATCGTCCTCTAGTCCTTCGGCTGATTTATAGACTAGATTTTGGACCTCACTCTTTGCGAGAGAGATGATTTCCCATAGTTTATCAGATACATAAATCTGCTGAGCCATATTGTGCTCATATTCTTGCTGAATCGCTATAAGTAGGGCTGTCTTCAAACCTCCTACTGTCATGTCTTTCTGATTCAATCTATATATCAATGCTTGTGGAGAGATACGATCGCAGAATAGAATGAGTCTCTCGTAGGCTTGTAATTTTATGGGTAAAATCTGGCCTGACTGAGATTGTTGGATCTCTAGCTGTTTATTAACTACTTGATTTCCAAAGTATTGTCTCAACATATAATATACTGTCCCAAAAACGATTAGGGCAGGTATGGTAATTTTTAAAAGTTCGATTATCATTATTACAACTTGTCATAAACTAAGTGGGGCAATATATGTTTTTAAGTCGGTTATTTATTCATTTTAAACCTGATTTGAACTTTAAGTTTAAGTATTTTTACAACAGATAAGAAAACGATATGTCAGAAACGCTAACACAACCTATAAAGATTACTGAAACTGCAATAGTCCAGCTTAAAAGAATCATGTCTGAACAGAATGTTCCAGATGGACATGGTTTAAGAGTAGGTGTTAAAGGAGGAGGATGCTCTGGATTTTCTTATTTGCTAGGATTCGATGTAAAGAAAGAGAAGGACCAAGAGTTTTCCATAGATGGCATGTCTGTCTTTATGGAAAAATCTCACTCTATGTATCTTCTAGGGATGGAGATTGACTGGTTAGATGGTCTAGAGAATCGTGGATTTACTTTTACTAATCCTAATGCTACAGATACTTGTGGGTGTGGGACTAGTTTTTCGGCGTAGTACGTTAAATTCTTTTTTTACTCCAGTTCTAGATAGCTTATTATTAATTCTAAGTATGACTTTTTTCATTTTTCCTTAGATGAAAAACGAAACAAAAAATCAAGTCATTCAAATGGCTTAGCTGCTAATGCCGCTCCCGCCGCCCACTTGTGAATGACGGGCTCGGCTTCTTTTTACTTTGTACATATCTAAGATATCAAGGGTAAATTTTTCAATTTAGGGTTGAAAAGGAGAAGACTTAACTAATGGTCTCAAAACTGGGCTTGGGCAGGGTTTATTTTTCTCTATTTTATAAGGTGATATATGAGAATAGCGTTCAAGGAATTATTAAACTGGAAGAAGAAAATGAAGCCATCTTTAGAGAAAGGATGATAATCAAGCCTGAAATAGGTAAGCAGCTCATTTTAACAAACTTAGAAATTAGATTAGACGATGAAAAATAAATATTTTGACCACCTGCTTGGGAAACAAAAGGATGATACCTCAAGTCAAGACCGTAAATTAACTAAGAACATACTTGATGCATATCTTAAAGAATTGCCTAAGGAGGAGCTTGCAGAGAATCAAAGAATCGGAGTTAAATTGGAAATGAAATCGTATCTAGAAAATGATGACAGTTCAACAATGGTTGCAGGTGAATTTCTTTCTAAGCTACTAACTATTTATAATATCAAAAAAACAAAGTTTGCAGATATATTAGGAATAGAAAATGCCAATCTACATGCCTTGCTTAAGGGTAGAAGAAAATTTAATAGTAAAATTGCATCTGTGGTAGGAGAAATATTTAAAATCAATCCTGAAATGTGGCTGTACATCCAAGCTAAAAATGATCTAAAGAAGTTTAGGACAACAGCAAAGAAAGAATTCCAAACCATTAATCCTTTTGAACTAAGTCGGAACTAGAGCAAATGTGTAACACAAAATAAAAGTGTAATTGTATTTAAATTCACTTTCTTTTTTCAGTGTTGACAAATCAATTTTGCTACGCTCATTTTGCTCTAAATAGTCTTTCTAATGTTTGCTCTCGATGCCTAACTCAAAATTATTAATAATCTACCTTTT
>CAZDWO010000098.1:0-10886 GCA_964509175.1 uncultured Saprospiraceae bacterium | reverse complement strand
ATGGATCAGTTCCTCCTTCACACTGACTGGGAATTGCCGCAAAGGTTGCTGCCGTTATTAAATCAATTGTCACAGTAGCCGTTCCCTCAGAGGCACATTGACCTGCATCAGGAGTAAAAGTATAAGTTGTAGTATTGTCTGGATCAAAGGCAGGACTCCAACTACCAGTAAATCCCTCTATACTTGTTAAAGGCAATGGATCAGTTCCTCCTTCACACTGACTGGGAATTGCCGCAAAGGTTGCTGCCGTAACAGAATTGGAATTTAAAGTAAATTGGATATCCCCAACATTTGCTGCTTGCATATGAAAGCCCAGTATATAAGTTTGAGAATCATCAAGTTCTAAGCAATTCAAAGTTGAAACTAACCCAAAATCTAATGACACAGTGGTAAGCGTATCTAATAGATTTGAGCACATTGTTCCTAACTCCAAGCAATATTCACCAGTAGCCCCATCGGTCATAGTTCCAACTATTTCCAAATTGTATGCTCCAGAAGCCGCAACATTAAATGCAAAATAGATATCGGAATCATTGCTTATTGTACAGCTTACAGGGTCAGGGTCAAATCCAGTGTCGTCTGTCGGCATAACTGGGAAACTTACCGTCGACGTTGGCACCAGTGGCAAAGTGAAAATCGGGGTAGCATTTTGAGCATCAACACAATTGTCAAATAAATCTTGTGCAATGCTATTTTGGGAAACACTGACTGAAAAAACCAAAATTAGCCCTAGTGGCAATGACATAAAAAATTTTAATACTGATAATTTATTTTGCTTATACATAGTGGATTGTTCTTTTTTATTTTAAGTTGATTATTAGTTAAACTAGGGCTGCCGCAGTTTGAGAAATTTTGTAGCTGGGCCTTAGATTTTGGATTTATTATAAGTGTATAGTCTACTCCCGGCACTAGAAGCTCTGAGGATCCTCTAAAACCGATAGAGGTCTTGGGAGAATCTATTATCTGAACATTTCTAGAGGACTGTATGACTCTATTTTTATTATCTTTTATTTCTATATCTGCTGTCCATAAGGTATTAGAAGATACTTCTATGGAACTGAGTTCTATAGGTGATGTTACACTGAAGCCCATGCTGTACTTTTCTGATATGTACTGCGGACTAGAACAACTTGATGGTGATACTAGACTCAGTGCACTCCTTTTATTTTTAAATAGACCCTCCGCTTTGTCCTGTGACATAATAGAAGGTGCTGCTGGTTTTTTCTTAGGAGGTGGCTTTACTTCAGGCTTCGTTTCTATTACAGGAGGTGATACAGAAGGAGGCTTAGAATCTATATTTCTAGTTGTCTGAGTTGGAGTAGGTTCTTTTCTTGTATTTACGATAGGAGCCTGTGGTTTCTTTGGACAACCATTATTAGATTCTTCTCCTTTTACTCTAGGACAATTGTCTCTATCATCTGGTATTCCATCATTATCAGAATCTGGACAACCCATAAATTTTTGTAATCCTTTCTGATATTTACATCGATCTGCATTATCAGGTATTCCGTCTTTATCAGAATCAAGAATTACTGGCGTTTTCTGTCCAACATTACGAGGAGTCGAAATAGTCGTCTGTGTACTCGTAGAATTATAATCTTCTATTTTTTTCAAAATCGGAGAACCTCTATCCCATCGGACGATTGTAAATCCTTCTGGAGCTTTGTAATTAGGATCTATATTATATTCTTCTGCACTAGTCGCTCTAGTATCGTTATCAATCTCAGGCACAGATGAGCTGGATTCAATGGAAGATTCTGAACCAATATCTTCTGCCTGGTTTTTCACATCTTCAATAGCATCATTAATTCTTTCAGTCCTAGACTTACTTGAATCATCTTTTGCGACGTAGCTAGGTGGACTTACTCTTATATATTTAGAGGTACAATTATTTTTGTCATCACAGATACTTACATTGAATTTTCCAGCTTTTTTAAATATATGTCTCAAGCTATTATTGTAGACGGCTTTTTCTCCTTCTGGAGATCGAAAAGTAAGTTGTTGATTACTATTATTTCTTAATAGAATCTCTACTTCTTCTCCTTTGACTACTTTAAATAGATGAATATCAGGAATTTCAGAAAGTTCTAAATCCCTAAAATGGAGTCCCTCTAATCCCACATTTTGATTATCAATAGAAAAATCATAATCTCTAATATGCTCTACATCATTTCCACATGAATATAGAAAGGCTATCAAAATCACTATTACTACTGGAAGTTTTCTAAACATAATTATTTTTCTATTTCTACTTTTTCTAATGCGGCATTTATTGACTCTTGAATTTGGTTTATCTCCGATAGGATTTTAACCTTACTCCACTCTTCTTCATTTGTTTTTAATTCATGGATAATAGTTTTTTTTCCGCTTATCCACTTTTGATAATAATTTTTAACGTAAGAGTTCTCTAGATATCCTTTGGCTGTGCTGATAGAACTATTCAGTTTTTTGAAAGCCTCTTCAACATCCGAATCGTTATAGTACTTACTTTGTGGCTTTCTTTTTCTCTTCTTGGTTTTAGTTCCAATTGTTTTATCCGCAGATACATCCTTTTGACCATTTCCAACAATAGATTGTTCCGCTTTTAAAGAATCAGCCCTCGCAACATTTTCTCCATTGGAGTTCATCGTATCGCCTTTGGACTTTGTTGAAGATTCTAATGAGTCTATTTTAGCAGGCACACTTGTGTCCGTAGAATTGGCCTTGGCAGTAGCTGATGGCCTTGGCTCTGCACTTGTTTCCTCAGGGATCTCTACTGCAACCTCTTGAACCTTTTCAGTTTGAACCTTGGTATATCCTTTTAAATCATTTGGATCATCAGAACCATTTATAAAATAGAACCAGTACATTCCAGAACCTATGGCGAGAAAAAATAAAAGGGGAATGAGATAAGGTAATTTAGAAGATCTATGCTCTACAGCATCTGGCTCTACCACATTTGGCTCCACCACATTCGGCTCTACTACAGGATTTTCTATCTGCTTCTGAGGTTTGGTTTCAACTATTGGCTCAGCTTTACTCACTGGTTCTACCTCAGGTGTACGCTCTTCTGGATTAGAAGATTGCTCATCAGTAATTTGCGGAACAGAAACAGTTTCTTCAACTGGCTGCGGATCTTCTTTGGATAAATCCAAGGTCTTACCAGCTACTGCATCCAACCACACCGGTCCTTCTATAACCTTAAACAAAGAAATAGTGATATTGTCTTTACCTCCACCTTTATTTGCAGCATCAATTAATAAATCTGCCAAGATGGTAATATTAGATGTACTCTCTAGCACATCATTGATTTCTAAATCGGTAATCATCCCATTCAATCCATCGCTACAATTTAATATTAGATCACCTTGATATAAATCGTAGATGGCTATCTCAGGAACAGGAGTTTTATATATATCTCCTAGTGACTGAGTGATTACATTACTGTTATGTGCTACTCTAGCCTGCTCAGGAGTGAGATTACCTCTTAATACTTCTTGCCAGACCACAGAATGATCGTTAGAAAGAATTTCCACATTCCCAAAGTGATAATCATGATTAGTTACTCTTCCGAATTTACTGTATCTATAAACTCTAGAATCTCCTACCCAGGCCACAAACAATTTATCATTCCTTACCAGACATATAGTAGCAGTAGTACCCATTCCAAAAGACTCCGGATTATTCTGGACATGGAGTTTTATGTTTTCATGAGCCTTTAGTAAAGTCTCACCCAGAAGGTCAGTAATTTGATTTTCCGACATTTCTTTAGCCAGACTTTGGGATAAAAAAGAACTTATTGTTTCTATTGCAATAGCAGAAGCAACTTCTCCTGCTGCCTCTCCTCCCATTCCATCAGCCACAATAAATACTGATCCTATGTCTGACACTTTATATTCAGACTTAGGAATCTTCCAGGATTTTGAAGATGCATCCTTTGTTACAAGGAATGCATCTTCATTACCCGTTCTATTTAATCCTATATCAGTTTTTCCTACTAGTTCGGCCCTCATTCTTGGCTTATCTGATGTTTTGCATTGGTACTATTACCGCATTAGTAGATCCTATAGCTCCGGTAATTAATCCAATGGCTATAAATTCTCCATTTTCATAAATCATAGCAGGACCACCAGAAACACCAGGGCCAGCATTCAATCCAGAAGTCTGAATAATTCCGTCGAAGGTGTAGTCCTGTGCAACTTTAGTATCACTATATAATGGCTCCACTCTTCTTCTTGTAGTTTGCATTTTTTGACCACCTGAAAAACCCAAAATATGCAGAACTGTACCAGTTTTAAGTTTTTTAGATTTTGGAGGACTAGTTTTAATTTCCGCAGAAACATTACTGAAATTAATTTTTGCCCAATCAGAAAAGGCCTCTTTGGCAACCTTCATTTTTACCTCAATACGATCTTTTCTTCGCTTTGTAAAATCTTTGAAAAAAGAAAGTTTCTCTTTACCTCCTCCTTCTATAATCCTATCCTTGCTATCATCAAATCGCATATTCTTGGTATTAAAGGCATGCTCTTTACCATTTAATGAGAAGGCATCAAATACTACTTCTATATCTGCACCATTTGCCTCTAGCATATTTAATTCTTTATACATCTGGTATTGAGAAAAGAAGGATTCATATCTCCATGGTTGGATTACGTGTCTGGCCGTAATTAAATCTCCATCACTAGTCATAAATCCTGTGCCGTAGATTATACCGTCTCTATCTTCGCTCGTAGGCGAATCTGTATTAAAAGCATAGAAATCATCTACACCTATAGATCTAGTTTTTCCTTGAAAACTAACCTCTATTCTTTTACCTACAAGAAAGAGTACATCTGGTTTAGGTAATACACTTGGATCTACGATTTCATTTTGAATAGCAGGAACATCTTCAGCATCATCTTTAGCTCTAAATTGTCCCATATCTACATCCTGTTTTGAATCTTGGCTGTACACATCAGTTTCTCTTTTATCAACATCATACCGATCTCCTGTTCTTTCACTACTAGAGTTGTTCGCTTGTCTGCTATCTGCATTACTAGTATTCCTAGAGGAATTAGAATTTGAGCTAGGTACATATGCAGGTATGCTTTGATCTCTAACATAAGTATTTCCACTTCCCACAGCACTTGGGCTTTGAACGTATTGAGTAACAGTGGCCGGTTTATTTTTTAGCTGTTCGATTTCTTGTTGAAGTCTGGTTTTCTCAGAAGCCAGTTCTTTATACCTACTATTTGTCCTTCTTCCACTTTGCTCCAATTTTTTCATCTCATCTGCAATTTCGTTTGAGCTATATTGCATTTCTTGTATGACATTTTGGCTTCTAGCCAATTCGTCTCCCAATGCTTTATTTTGAAACATATTATAAGCTCCAAAGGCTACAGAGGCAATTAAAAGTACGCTCAGGATAGTCAAGGCTCTTCTGTATGGTTTTACGGCTTGACCGACCGCTCCTCCTATTCTAGAGGTCAATCCGATGGTCGATGTTTTTACTTGAGAACCATTGTATCTCATTTTAGGTCCACCATTGGATAATTGAATCTCGTCTCCATTTTTCAGTTGATATGGACCTTGGATAGGTTGGCCATTTACAAAGGTCGGATTAGTTGCCTGAGGATTATGATTTAATATCTGGACACTCCCTTGTGTAGATATAGAGGCATGTTGTCTACTCACAGTGGAATACTTCTCAGCAAACTTAATGTGACAAGATTTATCTCTACCTAGCGTAATATGAGGCATGTAGATATTTTCATGTGACCCAGGTGGTTTTTTATCCGTTCCATCTATAAAAAGTAAGGTATAATTGGATACATCTCTACCCATAATCATATTCATACTTTGCTTGATGGTATCTCCCAAATTACTCCCAGAAGATTGAAATCGTTGAGTTTTTGCTGACATAGAAGTTTCTATTTATTGTTTAGTGTTTTGTTTTCAGTTGAAAAAATATATTCTTTATTATTTCTATCCTCCAGATAGATATTTGCATTGTCGCCTAGACCTAAAGCACAACTTTTATATTTTGCTTCTGTCAATAGGTTATTCTTTGAATCGATTACAGCCCAATTTCCATCAATTTTAGAGCAGGCACAGTCGGAGACAAATTCTGTTTTTATTCCCTCATTGGCTTGAGTTGGATTCATTCCAAATTTCCAGTAAGCTAAGATCGCTAAAGCTGCAAGGCCTATAATTCGATAAACCCATTTAAAACTATTGCTTGAATTAATCTTAGCTGTATCTACTTGATTAGATATGTTTCCAAAAGAATCAGAAATCCTGGAATCTACAATCTCCTCATTTGGCTTTTGCCAATTCTCATCATTACTTTCAATATTTCCATCGTTACTTTCAACTATGAGTTCACTCTCTAATTCAGTGTCTGATTGAGTAGATTCGTGACCTACTGGAACGTTATTTTTTAAATTTTCCTTAGAATGAATTTCATTTTTAGGCTCAACATGTTTTAATTTTTCCTCGCAAAAATCAATGATTTCCGTTAATCCAATTCTATCGTTTGGTTCCTTACCCATCATTGATGAGATGAGTGATTTAAATTCAGCACTATAATTTCCATTAACCTCTGGAATCTTTACACCACTATTTATCAGAATACCAGGGGATTTTACTATTCTATTAGTCAAATCAATGATACTCGCCCCTAAGGAGAATATATCCCCTTCTGTGCTAAAATGATGTTTGGCATGTTTTTCAGGAGAGGCGTAGGCAAATGAAAAGGCAGTATTCATTCCTGTAGTTTGCCGCATAATCGTTTCTCTTAAATCTCTAGAAATACCAAAATCAGCAAGTGCAAATACCCTTGAGTCTCCGTCGCCAATTTTCTCCATGATATTTGCAGGTTTTATATCATCATGAACTATTCCATTAGATTCTAAATACTGAAGGGCCAAAGCCACATCTTTGATTATTGTTAAAAGTTCATCTTCAGAAAAAAGGTCGTTTTGGTGTTTGACATTAAGCAAAGCCTTCCCATCAGAACCGCTTCTATCTAAATACATATCCCAAACAGATTGATTGGCCAATTCCATTCTTAGTATTGGTACACCGGCCTGTTCAAAATAATCAAGAGGAACTACTATATTATTATGTTTTAAATGTTCAGTTTTTCTGTATTCCTTATTGATTAAAGACTTACTGAGTTCATCAAGATGGAATTCTGGAGCAAAAATTTTAAGAGCACAACTTTCATTATCCCTAGAAGCCTCCCATACCTCAGCAGTAGCTCCTTTTCCTTTGAATGCCTTTAGTTCAAAACCTTCTACAATCTGTCCTTCTTGAAATTTCACTGATTAATTTTTGCGTAAAATTTTAATTTATATTCTCCAATTCCTAAGGTGTCTCCTTGCCTTAGCTCCATTGGTTTTTTACTGTCCTTTAATAATTCAGAATTCAACAAGGTCCCGTTCAAGGAACTTTTCCAAATTTTTTTTTTTTGGTCATATTGACCATCTCGCAGAAACCACTTATCTAGATGCCTTTCCAAAGTTGCATGTTTACGAGAAATGTATCTAGTATGCGATTCATTCAACTCTATATCATTTATCTCAGAACCGTCATTAATTCTTCCTACGGTTATTAGTTTATTATTTTTTTCATCGAGAATATCATCGAGCTTGTATACTTTACCATGTTCTTCACCGTAAACCACTTTCAATGCATTTGATGAAAAGTATTGTGTAGTTACAGGCTTAGGCATCGCGAAGGCATCCATTTCCAAAAAGGACATTATTTCCTGGCATGATTGAAATCGGTCTCCAGGATCTTTTTTGGTACACTTTTCAATCAAATCTATCCATCTTTTTTCAACGGAGAAGTTATAATGCGTTAATGGTGTAGCTATGCCTTTTTTCTTCTTATCCTTATAAATCTTTGATTCTTCTACACTTTCAAAGTCACCAAAAGGATTTTTTCCACCTGAAATGAGATAATACATGGTCAACCCAAAGGCATAAATATCCATGGATGGCAAAGTGTATTTGTAATATTTGGATTCGTTTAATTGCTCAGGTGGAGCAAACAAAATAGTACCGTATTGCTCCTTGGCCTTACCGAAAAAATTAACCTCTGTCAATCTATTATTGAGAATTGCAGAAATACCAAAATCAGTAAGTTTTAAATAATATTTGTCATCAAATAATATATTCTCTGGTTTTATATCCCTATGAATTATACCATTAAGATGAAGGGCATGAAGACCACTTAGAAGAGAATGAGCAAAGTTGTTATAGTCGTGACTATTTCTAAACTTATCTAAATTACTGACCAAATTCCCATTTGAGCAGTATTCCATTATTAGATATGGATTGCCCTGAATAAAGCCAAAGGAAAAAGACCGAACAACATTTTCAGAATCTACTTGGCCAACTTTGAATTCAGTTTTGGCTCGATGTGTTAAATTTTTATACTCTTCCGGATGAAGTTTCCATAGATTAGTAAGCTTGAGGGCATAAACTTTTTCTGAGGACTCGTCAATGGTTTTAATTCTAAATACAGAACCATGGCCACCCTCTCCTAACTTCGATGAGACTAGGTAGTTCCCAGAATTCAATTGCAACTCATCGTTGGAGTCCAATGTAATTCTGTCTGGAAGCGACTTTAATGATTCTACATATATCATTCTAAAAGAATGGTTGAAAGTTAGTGAGCTCTAAAATGAGAATTAAAAATATAAAAATATTGAGAACCACTGCATCTTGTTTGCCACAATTTCAAAATATTTTATTTCTATATATATATACCTATTAGAAAAACTTGGAGATATTTCTTCATAATTTAGAGTTTTCAGTTTGTCAATGAATATCTGTATCGAGCAATTCAACTATTTGAATGAAAAACTTTAATGAAACAAAAAAGCCAAGTAACTTAAATCGCATTCGATTAAACTTATTACCATCCGCTCAGTTTTCTTTCTATGTATAGCAGTCTAAGAAAGTGTGCCCAAGATTTAGAAAAGAACGGTCAGCTCATCCGTATAAAAACGGAGGTGGATCCGTATCTGGAAATGGCGGAGATACATCGGAGGATTTTTGATAAGCAGGGTCCGGCGATATTGTTTGAAAAAGTGAAAGGAAGTCCGTTTCAAGCAATCTCTAATATCTACGGAACCTTCGAGCGAACAGATTTTATTTTTAGAAAAACGCTGCCTAAAATTAAAAAGGTAATTGCTTTAAAAGCCGATCCTACTAGACTTTTAAAATCTCCACTTGGTTATGCCTCGGCTCCATTTACAGCTTTAAAAGCACTGCCTAGAAAAGCCCTATTTAAAACTCCAGTGGAGTATGCAGAGACTACCATAGACAAACTGCCTCAGGTCGTATCATGGCCGATGGATGGAGGAGCCTTTGTAACGATGCCTCAGGTATTTACGATGGCACCTGGGGACAATAATATGATGCAATCCAATCTCGGAATGTATCGCATACAACTATCCGGCAACGACTACAAACTCAATGAGGAAATAGGTCTACACTATCAGTTGCACAGAGGAATCGGAGTCCATCATCAGCTTTATAATCAGAGTGATGAGCCTTTTAAATGTTCGGTATTTATCGGTGGTCTGCCTTCTCATGCTTTCTCTGCTATTATGCCGATGCCAGAGGGATTAAGTGAGCTGACCTTTGGAGGAATGCTGGGTGGGAAACGGTTTTTATATCGTAAAGATTCTAATGGAAATATTCTATCTGGAGATGCAGATTTTGTAATTACAGGAACGATAGTAAAAGATTTAAAGAAGCCAGAAGGACCCTTCGGAGATCATCTGGGATACTATAGTCTTACTCATGATTTTCCAGTGATGAAGGTCGATAAGGTATATCATAGAAAAGATCCGTTATGGCATTTTTCTGTAGTTGGTCGACCACCTATGGAAGACAGTAGTTTTGGGTATTTAATCCATAAACTGGTCGGAGAACTGGCTAGTCAAGAGTTCCCTGGACTGGTAGATATAAATGCGGTAGATGCCGCTGGTGTGCATCCTCTGCTGATTGCAATCGGCAAGGAACGTTATATGCCGTTTAGAGAAAGAGTACCAGAAGAAATACTAACTATAGCCAATAGAATACTAGGCTCTGGACAGACCTCTCTGGCTAAGTTTCTAATCATTGCATCAGACGATGATGATATCTCAGATACTCATGATATAGGAGCATACTTCGACCATGTGCTGGAACGAATCGACTGGACTAGAGACCTCCATTTTCAGACCAAAACCACCATCGATACCCTTGATTATAGTGGCAGTGGGTGGAATGCTGGAAGCAAGGTGGTTATGGCTTGTAGAGGAGATAAGAAACGAGAACTAAGCACTAAACTAGATGCAACTGTGGACCTAGGAAGTGAGGTAAAATCTGCTTCTGTTCTGAGAAAAGGAATCTTAGGAATCTCTATAAATGAGTTTAAAGACTACCCTTCTGCCAAGGAAGAAATGGCAATACTCAGTGAAGAATTAAAGAATAAAATATCAGCAAATAACTTTCCACTGATAGTCGTATGTGACGACCCAGAATTTACAGCTGCAACGCTGAATAATTTTCTATGGGTAACCTTTACCCGAGCAAACCCGAGTCATGATTTATATGGCATCGAAGAATTTACAGAACATAAACACTGGGGCTGCAAAGGCTCGCTAATTATCGATGCTCGGACTAAACCGCATCATGCTCCTGGGCTGGTTACTGATCCTGAGGTGGATAAGAGGGTGGATGAGTTGTTTGGGACTGAGGAGAGTTTGAGGGAGTATGGATAGGCTATGAAAATGAACTTCTGCCAAAAAATAAGCTGATATCCAACGACTAAATTACTTACTTAAAAAGCACTTTTTTTTACCCATCCCTAGCCCTTCCCTTGGCCAAGCTACCGTGTACACACATATTATAAATATTTGTAATATT
>CAZDWO010000097.1:0-11251 GCA_964509175.1 uncultured Saprospiraceae bacterium | reverse complement strand
CACCATATCATTAATATCTCTCCTTTCATTATTTTTATTTAGGACAGCATTGATAACATATATATTGTTGAAAATAAACTTAATACATATTATGATTTTATTTAATATGTTATATATTTGTGTTGTGTAAGTTTTGGTTATTAAATTGTAAAATTCGTTTTTGCTCGAGGATAAAGTTTCTCGAGCATTTTTTTTGTGCCTACCTCATCCATAACAAGCTTATATCTCCATTTCCTACCCTCATTGCATAGGAATATATATAGCTATATATTCCATATCTACCCTATTATAAAGATTTACTCATTTTCGTATTATTTAATATAACTATGTTTTGGCACAGCATTTGCCATATGATGGGTGTATATGAGTTTTGGTTATTAAATTGAGTAATGCCCGAGTTTCGTCACTCGGGCTTTTTTTATGTCTATGCCTCAGCAAGTCCATTCTACCCTTTCATATTAACCACTTTAGAAGTTCTGGCACAGCCCAAAATTCATCTAGAATCTCAGTAATGAAAGTAAATTCTGATATCTGATTACTTTTTAAACTAATCAAGTCTGCTGTAAAGTTTATTTTAGTAACAAGTTACCTAGGTAAACACTTAAAGATATATCAGGCACTGAGGTGCTGATATAAACATGTTATGTCCAAGCAAAAATGAAAACAGTAAAATTTAATATTAGAGATGAAGCTCAAAAACTATTAGGAATGATGGTCTTTGATGAATTGGACTCAAAGCAGTTTGTAAACTGGGCGGTAAATTCAATCTCAAATGGATATGAAACTGAGAGTTTGTTAATATTAGCTGGATTAGATGTTTCTGATACTGAAGAAAGGAAAGAGTATTTTAGGAGTTCGCTTAAAGAATTAAACATTGAACTTAAAGAAGATAAATTTGAAATTTTAGAAGATCTGGCAAAACATGTTTCCAAATCCGTATTAGATAACCAATTGAGTTCCATTAGCGGACTAATAAAAATGTTATTCATCTGCGGCGAGTCAAAATACGAAAATAGCTTCGCAGACTTTTATAACATAAATGAAGATATTAACTTAATGAGTGATGGCTTTTCAACTCATTATATTAAAGACTTAAACGAATCAAATAAAGACGAAAAGATTAAAAGAGAATTTGCGAAATACTTAGAACAAAATCACAAACCTGAATTTCGAAATTGGATTAATAATAAGTCGATTGAGCAATTAATCGAAATGCAACAATTTGACACGAATATCTACTCCAAAGATACTTTGATAATTGTAGAACAAATAATTAGAGAAATAAATATTACAAAAGAAGAGAAAGAAGAAATTATCAAAAGAATAACAGAAGAAAGGTCCGATAATTTTCCGATTAAACAGAATGTTGATAGCAATTGGAAAGGTGCTTTTACATGGTTAACTCAAATAATTAAAAGATGAATAAAAGCCAGGACATAACAAGCGATGACCACATCATGCTCTAAGGAGCACGCTGGGTATCGCCAATCCGTTATCACCAAGCAAAAAATATAACAAACATTGGGATTTGAAAGTAGAATATCAGGATATATAGCAAGCCATAAAATGCTGTGGAATGAAGATGCAATTAGGGAAATAGAGTCTGTAATTGATACTTTACCCAAACTTGAAGATGATAAATGGCCTTTTTTACCAAGAGATATATTTGCGTTATCAAAGCCAATTTCTGATGAGGCCAATTCAGTTCAAATATCATATAGTTCAGCTATGATTCACTTCTCTATGTCAGTAAAACAAATGGATGAAGATTTGCACGAATGGATTTTAAAGTTTGAAAATTTCTTTAAAAGAATTCCAGATGTATTTGAAGCAAATGTAAGCGTCTTCTTGCCACCATATACAGGTTGTTATAAAAATGAACATTTAAATTATCATTGGGAAGCGAAAAGAGATAAATCAGGTTCAATCAACTGGATGTATAACGGTGATCCCACAATGCTTGATGAAATTTGCAAGTCGGTTTACTTCGAAAATTCATATTTCACTGAAGAACTTAGAAGCGAAGTTGTTCAGAATATGCAATGGCTTGCATCTCAAGTAGGTGAAATCATCATGATAACAGACAGAATTTCAACTATTAAAGGAAATTACGATAGACATTTTACAAGAACTAATCGAATTAAAACCAAGCTAAAAAACTTTGGAATCAGAACAAGTGGAGCAATTGCTATGCTAGAAGGTGAAGATGTAGAATATGAATTCAAGACTGACTCTATTAGGAGAATAGAAAGAAGTGGAAATACAATGGAAATTGAAATAGCTTTTGATTTGAATACAAGTAGATTAATTAACTTAAAAATAGGATAGCCAGGTGATAACAATGTATGATGATTCCATACACGTCTTGCGTCTCCCTTCGGTCAACTCAAAACGCGTATTCCAAGCTTCAGATATTGTTCTTAACTTTAGGAAGAGACTTGTTCGGAACATATACGTTTTCCGTTAGCTGAAGACCCATAATTAATCTAAAAAGTGAGCAATAATCAAATAAAATCTAAGAGGACAAAAAAGGAAATAGGAAAATACATGATGATTTTCGGTCTCATAGGGATTTTGTATTTCACCTTTCTAGATCCTTTATTGGTTATAAGAGGTTGTTTCGGGCCTTCTATTTTTGATATGTTGAACTTTGCAATTCCTATAGCTATGATGATTTTTGGATATAGGATTTATAGTAAGAACGAGTGAAAAGTTGAATAGCTATTGAAAGACTTATCCACTTTACCTCCTACCCGAGCCCTTTTTCCTATTATTTCCTCTTCCTCCAGAATTACGGCCTCCTCTTCCACGACCATGACCTCCTCCTTTTTTTCTTATTACAGGTTTAGGATTCCATGCCGGAGCAGGTCCTAGTGAAGGGTCTATAGGAGCCTTAGTTACCTCAGCCTCTATTAGTCTTTCTATCTTATTAAACTTATACATATCGTCCTCGTTTATGAGGGTTATGGCGACACCTGTAGTAGCTGCTCTTGCAGTACGACCGATACGATGCACATAGTCTTCCGCATCTCCTGGTACATCATAGTTTATAACTAGATTGATGTCTTTTATATCTATTCCTCTGGAAAGTACATCTGTGGCTACTATGATTCTTATTTCTTTAGACCTAAATTTCTGTACGGCAGACTCTCTTTCTTTTTGATCTAAATCAGAAGAAACCGCCATTACCGCCTTTTCTGTTTTTCTGAGAGCTTTAACGATGTCGTTTACCTTTTTCTTAGTCGATGTAAAGATTATTATGCTTGTATAGTTGGGCTTGTTAGCAATGAGCTTAATGATTTGTGCATTTTTCTGATGATCATGTATGCAATAGGCTACTTGTAAAACACCCGCTGCTGGTTTAGATACTGCAATACTTATCTCCGCAGGATCATTGAGCAGTGTAGCTGCAAACTTCTTAATCTTAGGAGGAAAGGTCGCACTGAAGAGTAGAGTTTGCTTTTTCTTAGGAAGGAAAGAAGCGATCTTTTCTATGTCCTCTATAAATCCCATATCCAGCATTCTATCTGCCTCATCTAGGATAAAGTAACCTACCTTATCAAATTTTACATATCCCATGTTTAGGTGAGAGATGAGCTTTCCAGGAGTGGCCACGATAATATTTGCTCCCTTAGTAAGGGCTTTTTTCTGCTCGTCAAATTCGTGACCATCTCCACCTCCATATACTGCCTTAGAGGTAACATCTACAAAGTAGGCAAAAGCCTGTATCTGCTGCTCGATTTGTAATGCCAGTTCTCTGGTCGGAGCTACTACTAGACAATCTATACTTCCTGACATATTTCT
The DNA here is from genome assembly GCA_964509175.1 of uncultured Saprospiraceae bacterium. GTDB lineage: Bacteria > Bacteroidota > Bacteroidia > Chitinophagales > Saprospiraceae > JAHDHU01. The sequence goes on along the minus strand of CAZDWO010000097.1, from coordinate 7,447 downwards.
GGAAATCAAGTCTAGTACTGGTAGAATAAATGCTGCAGTTTTACCTGTACCTGTCTGGGCACAGGCCAGTAAATCTCTTCCTTTTAAAATCTCTGGTATAGCTTGCTCCTGAATCGGAGTAGCATTTTCGAAACCCATGTATCCTAGAGCCTCTTGAAGACCCTCATTGAGCCCTAATTCTTTAAATGTCATCGCTGCAAAGGTACTCAGAACAAAGCGACAATCTTGTAGACAATACCATCTTATTGAACTATGTCGTAAAAAATGATAAAGTGCTTATTACCCTATAATTTGGACCATTCATTGTTACCAGTAGATTATCTTTACCATTGCCGACTAATTACAGAGAACATGATAAGGTACATTTCAGCTATTATTTTATTGTTTTGGCTTAGTTCATACACCGCTTTTTCACAGCCACTGCCATGTGGGTCTACAGCAGTGATGACAAACAACTGTGCAGATGCTTGTGTAATCTGTGATATCAATGGATTTACTAGTCGTAATGATTTAAGTGCTGGAGGTCAAGATATAGGAGGTATTTTCTGCTCAGGAGCTGATGACATGCATTTTATAGCCTTTATAGCCGGCACACCTAATCTGAGTATCCGTATAGACGTCGATAACTGTAACCAAGGCTGGTGTAATGAGATAAGTCTAGACCTCGGCTTTTATGAAAGCCTAGATTGTCAAAACTTTACTCGGATTACTCCATGCCGAATGGACTTACGTAATAACGACTCCTTTATTTTCGATACTACGACTCCGCTAGTTGTAGGGCAGCATTACTACCTCATTATGGATGGATCCTGTGGATCTATTTGTGACTGGACCTTTACTGTAGAGGAAGGTTCCACTCAAGTCACTGCATTAGAAGAATCCGGAGAAATTATAATGGCTGATGTGACCTGTCCTAATTTTGCAACTCTGATAAGTAATGCAGGACAAGAAGGAGCTTCTATATATAACTGGACTGTAAATGGCAACTTCACACCTACAACTGAACAAGCTTTCACTTTTAACTTTACTGAAGAAGGAACGTACGAGGTCTGCTGTACTGCCGCTAATCCTTGTGATGAGGGTCCTCAAATATGTGACTCCATAGTTGTACGTACGGTAGAAAACCTAGAAGTGGCAGAAATAATCTGTGATGGAGAATGTGTAGAATATAACAATGTACAATTTTGTCAAACTGGATTTTTTGAAGAGACCGTTATTCTACCTAGCGGCTGTGATAGTCTGATATTTATTGATTTAGAAGTTCTCCCTCAACCTATAAATGACGTAGACGTATGGATCTGTAATGATGATTTCTTTTTTATAGGTACAGAATCTTATAATGAAACTGGCTCTTACTCTGGTATCGTTCTTACTGAAAATGACTGTGACAGTATCGTAAATCTAGAACTACTCGTTATCGAATGTGAGATAGTCGGTATACCCGAAGAGATTCCTGTAATCTGTAATGGTACTGCTACAGGTACTCTTATCTTTTCTGTGGATCAAGGGGAACCACCTCTTACATGGACTTATACAAACATAGAAGACACTAGTATCACTGGAACCGGAATGACTAATCTTTTAATAGACAATCCTATTCCTAATATTCCAGCTGGGATATATCAGATTTACATCCAAGATGATTTTGGCAATGATGTAGTGGTTCTGCAAGAGGTTACCGAGCCGGATGTATTAGAGATAGAACTTGTCCCATCTGAGTTTGGAGACTTTAATCTGAGCTGCAATTCATTCTATGAGCTAGGGTCAGAAATGATGGTTCCTGGTAATGATGGTAGCCTTTCGGCAAATGTAATAGGAGGAGTAGAACCTTACACCTATCTATGGAGTGATGGACAAGACTCACAAACAGCAGAGAACTTAGAAGCCATAACATATATGGTAACAGTTACTGATGATGTAGGCTGCTCCATAGAATCCTCATTTACACTAGACGCTCCACCAGTATTACAGGCAGACATCGACTTTAGAGATCCTACCTGTGACGGGTTCAACACAGGAGTTATAGAAGTACTAAATACATCAGGTGGTACTCCTAACTATGAGTACTCCTTAAATAATCCCAATTCTTTCCAAGAAGGAATTCTTTATACAGATCTTTTTGAAGGAAACTATGAGCTTTTTATAAGAGACAGTTTAGAATGCATTTCATTATTTAACGAAGAGATTGTTGCTCCTGATATTCCTGTTATAACCTTTAGTGATAACCCAGAAATAAAATTATGTGACAGTGTCAGATTAGAACCTAGTATAAATGATGCTGCACTGGATATAATAAGCTGGTCTGGGGACGATGTCTCTAGCCTTAGCTGTACTGACTGTCTCAATCCTTTTGCCTCTCCTACCAATAATGCCGAATATATTTTATCCCTTACTTCTGTAGATGGATGTACAACTACTGATTCTATTTCAGTTTTTGTAGAAAAACGTAGACGTGTATATGTAGCAAATATATTTTCGCCCAATGGAGATGGAAACAATGATATCTTCCTTATTAATGCAGGCTGCGAAGCAAGTATGGTAACGAGGCTCGGAATTTATGATAGATGGGGAAGTTTAGTGTATGAGGTAGAAAATATATTACCTAATGATGAAAACTCTGGATGGAATGGAGTTTTCAATAATGAAGATATACTACCAGGAGTTTATTCCTGGCAAGCAGAAATACTTTTTATCGATGGCATGGAATTACCCTTTAGTGATCACTTTACACTAATTAGATAGAAAAAGAGCACACCTATTCTACGATAATTTTTTCTACCAAGCTTTTTTCTCCAGATCTAATCCGTAGCCAATACAATCCATGAGGCAGATTTTTCACATCAAAAACTTGACGTACTGAATTTACATTTGACATCTCTAAAGTTTTTATAGCCTGCCCCATACCATTTAATAGTCCTACTGACACATTTAGGGGCTGGTCAAAATCTAGTTCAACATTTACCTTCCCATCAGTGGGATTTGGATAAATATTACTGTATTCTATTTCAGAAAATATTGATACACTACTGAGTTCGTCAAAAATAAAATTGTTTAAAGTATAAAATACTGGACTCATTACATCCGAAAATTTAGAGCAAGATATAAAGCATAACTCATCACCTTCCATTATATCTATCGTCGATATTCCACTACTAGTTCCATGAGGCAATGGGTCCACAGAAGTCAATTCAGTCACTTCTCCATTTAGACAATATCCAAATCGTTCATTTATTGGATCAAAATCAGGTTCTAAATCAGTCTTCCAATCGAAACTAATAGCACCTGAACTTTGTATGGTCCTACAGTATCTAACGGTACCATCGGTCGCGACACAATCAATTTCATCCAAACCAGTTCCCATCCCATCTGTATCGCTCTGAATGTAAATAGTATTGCCATTATTTGAAATTAAGCCATTTGTATTTGCGGCATTTATTATCCAATCAAATGGATTAAGAAACATCGGTCCACCTTGGCAAGGAATACAAATACTCCCATCACAATCCAATATGGTTTCTATGTCATTTATGGTATTAGGATCCATATCATCACAGGGTAGACTGGTTGTACTACCATTGCTACAGTCCAGTTGTTCTCCTACACATGGGACACATACCATCCCGTTAGAATCCAGAATCACTTCTGAATCATTAATCGTGCAAGGATTCCCATCATCGCAAGGCAAAACAGATGTAGGGTCAACAGAACAATTCTGAGATAATAGTGAAGAATAAGAAAAAAGTAAAATGACAAAAAGTAAACTGTTGATTCTACTCATGATTTTAATTTTAGATGGCAGTATAGGCGTATCTAAAAAAATCAATGAAAATTTAATCCTTATCATTTTCTACAACTCATCCTCACTTAATACCACTAAAAAGTCGGCTTGAGTTAATGTAATCATTTCATCTTTAGCAGGATTGAGCTTTACTCCAAAGTTTGCATCTGCATCTCCACTCAGACTTCCTAACCTGAAACCAAGACAGATTTCTTCTCTCTTTACTGCCTGATTTATGATATCTATAAATCTGATGTTTTGAGGAAAGTCATCGAAATACAAGTGGGCTGGTTTTACATAAATCTCACTACCCTCTTCTGAGAATAAATCATCGTACAGAACTTTTATCAGTGGCTCTTCGCTCAACTGAGCAAGTATCATTGTAATCAGTTTATTACTTATTATAAAGTCGTCTACATTAGTCTGAAGGATAATGTCTTGGTTCTCTGAATTGAGGACTTGCGTAATAATTTTAGAATTTGCATTCTCTGCCTCCTCTTTGAGCTTTCTCAATATCAATAAAATGACTAGTGTATCAGAATCTATCTTATCTGCTGACATTTCTTCACCATACTGAGAAAGGATAATAATATTATCGTAGCTAAAAGGATTCATTTCCCTTATCGCCTCTATGCTTAATGTATCTGTATTCTTTAGATTGATATTAAAATCATCATATTCTTCTTTCATCTCCTGGACACGATCTATTAAATCTTGACTAGGTTCTTTAAACATAATATCTATTACAGAATCTTCTTTCAAGTAATCTGCAGCTTCATCTATATAAATATTGGCCACCCTATGCCATCCCATTATCAAAACTCTACGCTGAGTCTGCTCCATACGTACTTCCGTATACGGCAAATCATTAGAACTGATAAAAGAAGCAGGCTCAAAATTTATAGTACTATCATCTTCCGCAAATATGACTACCTGATCTTCTGCTTTCATTTTACGATCTTCATCTGGCCTAAGAATTAAACCATCTGCTTCATTATAAACTCCCATCGGTATTCCATCCTTAAATCTATAGACCAAATCGTAAAAACTAAGTCCAGCCCAATCTCCCTCAGTAAAATATACTTCACCTCCATCAAAAGAGAGCATCTCATTATATACTGCGTCTAGGCCACTGGTAAGAGAGGTCTGAATTAGCAGTTTACCCATTATCTCCCAGCTATCCAGCGTAATGATATTATCATAATTAAAAAAGGAAATCAGATTTCGTTTTTCGTCAGTAAAGACTTCGGCTATAATCGGTATTTCTTCTTCTCCCTCTCGTCCTGATATGATAGCAAGGATGGATTTAAGAGCTTGTACATCTGAGTCTATCTTGTCGCTTTGTGTCGCACTCTCAGAACACCCTGCTAGAATTATTATGGACTTAGCTTCTTGTATATTTACTCTTGTGTGCTCTGAGAGATTTGCAAAATCTCCTTGAGTTGTTATTATTCTTGTAGTTTCTGTATTCGGCAATCTCTTAGTGATAAGATCATCCATTGCTTCTTTTTCTTCATTGGACAGAATAACGACTGCTGCATCACTTTCACTTTCGTTGGCAATTATAAGTTCTCGGATTACATCTACGATTCGTTCATTCCATCCGAAAATCAAAGTATGACCAGACTCTATAACTCTACCTCTTCCTTTTCTAAATTCGTAAAGCAATTTATTAAGTGAAGTAGTTATAAATGCGATGAGCATGGATAGTAAAACCACTCCTACTAGACCAGCAAGTATGGTCATGATTTTTAGGAATGCCGGAGAGTCAGTATCCTTTTGCATGCTACCCGTAGAGGTCATTTCTAAAAAGGTATACCAGATATCTGTAAAGACATTATCCGTATAATTAAGAGCTGGGAAAATATTTATTAGCAATACTCTTAACCCAGCTATTACCGTAAAGGCAACTAAAAAAACGATAAGTAAGCTTAAAAATATCGAACTTCCTCCTTTGCTCAGAAATTGCTCAAAACGATAGCGAAGTTTTTCTTTAAATGTTGGTTTCATAAAATAGAGTGTTATTGAAATAAAAGATACGAGATAGTATTATTTTATTTCTACCCCAGAATGTTAAAGCTAGAAATTTACATCACCCATGATCTTATCATCTCTCCAAAGTCCAAAGCCCATTGTTGACCATATGCTTTACTTGCGATGTATCCTGTAAATGCTATATAGATTGAAAGCAATAAAAATGCCTTTACTCTTCCCATTCCTTCTCCATAGATGTAGATAAGAAATGCCAGCACGGTAGATATTAAAAGAATTACCCTAAGTTCAGTAACGTTCTCTATCGTTTCAGGACTCATAGTAATCGGTCCATAAATAAGTGCATATATAAACAGAGGAAATCCGAGTGCAAAACATACATCAAAAATATTACTCCCTAGTGCATTTGCTACAGCGTCATCGTAGTGTCCATCCATTGCATCTCTATAGGATAAAATAGTATCTGGAACACTAGTTGCGGCTGAGGCCAAAATTACTGCGATAAAATAAGTATGTATTCCCATAGCATTAGAGCAACCCTCACAGGCATGTACCAGAAGGGCACAAGAGGCTCCAATAATAAACATAGAGGTCAGTAAGAGTGCCCAAGCATTCTTACCATTTATCTGATTTCTGATAAATACATTTTCTAAATCTAGGGTCAATAAAGACCAGAACATAGACTTATCATATTCTTCTTCCTCTTCATCATTTTCTTCCTCTTCTACCTCATCATCACTATCTGCTGCTGACATAGTAGTAAGCATATAGACCACATAGATGGCATACACACACATGAGAATCAAGCCATGCCACCAGGTAAGTGTTGTCCCTCGTATTAAAAAGATTAAAACCAACTCCGCAAGTATCAATGAGAGTCCATCTCTCCAGATTACCTTTTTGGATACAGTAACCCTTTTTGCTAGTCCATATCCTAGTACTGCCAATATAACTACAGCAGGAATTATCATTCCATTAAATATTGCTGATCCAGCTGTAGTTCCTATTCCTCCTGCAAATCCATCTCCATCCTTCAGTACAAATAAAAACCAAAAGGTCGTAAATAGCTCGGGCATAGAACTGCCTATTGCATTAATGGTCGCTCCTCTCACTCCATCCTTAAGATTTCTCCCTATATACTCAGAGGCTACTTCAAAACCATCACTAGCTCTCCATATTATGATACAACTAAAAAGAATGGACAGTAAGTGTACTAAAAAATGCATAATCTAATTTTGTCTTAGGTATACCAAATTAGGGATTCCTATTGAGAAACAGCTTATTTTATGGGATTGACTGAAGGACTTATAAGTCCGTTCGAGATATCGCTGTTTAGTTCTTCTCCTCTAAAAAACTAAGACCTATAAATAAAATAGCCCTCTTATAAGCAAGCTTAAAAAAGAGGGGCTATTTCTCGTGACCAAGGAAGGATTCGAACCCTCAACCCTCAGAGCCGAAATCTGATATTCTATCCAGTTGAACTACTTGGCCAAATTTAGAATTTTACGTTGACACAAAAGTATGCATTTAATTTAAAGAGGATATCCTATCCAAACTAAAAAAGCCAGATGAAATTAATCATCTGGCTTTTTACTACTAGGTTTTAAAAACCTAATTACTCTATCACAATCATTTTCTTAGTAGCTGTAAAGTCTCCACTTTCTAACTGGTAGTATA
>CAZDWO010000096.1:0-12207 GCA_964509175.1 uncultured Saprospiraceae bacterium | reverse complement strand
CATTTACACATTACCACATTTACACATTAAGAGGGCCAGCTACTGAGCCGAGTAATCTTCATTTTCAAATTATCAAATTTCCAAATTTCCAAATTTGTGATGAAATGCTCCATCCAGTTGCTCATAGAAATCCTCACCGAACTTACGGATCAATGCTTCCTTTAAAAACTGATAAACAGGTACATCTTCTTTAGCTCCTAGCTCACAGGCGGCAGAACAGATGTCCCATTCGCTATAGTTTACCGCGGTAAGATTTACTTCCTCGTTTTCTATGACTCGGAGAGGGTAGAGATGACAAGAGATGGGTTTTTTAAAATCAGAGATGCCTGCATAGTGGGCTTTTTCTATCATACACTCTAGCATGCCTATCTCATTTTCTTTTAAGAATACGCAGGAGCCATCTTCTAGCAGAGTTGTTCCCTCAAATGATTTGTCCTCATGTGTATAGCTCTGATGTACACCTTGTGCTTTGATTTTGGCAATAGCCTCATCGGTCAATAGGTGCTCGATTTTAGGTAGAAGCTCTTTTAATATATCTATTTCTGACTCAGAAACTGGAGCTCCAAAATCTCCGGACTTGCAGCAGGCTCCTTTACATTTGCTCAAATCACAAATAAATTTTCTTTCTATGACCTCATCACTTATGAGGATATCATCTATTACTATCATATTTCCTTCCGATTATCCGAGCCACTCTTTAAAGTCTTTTACTCGATCTCGAGCAACTATAATTTCATGTTTCTCTGCCTTTTCTATTTTGATTTTTAATCTAGAATTAGAATATGCAATTACATCTGTAATCGAAGATATAGAAACGATATAGCCTCTACTTACTCTAAAAAATTCTTTGGGGTCCAGCTGCTTATAAATTTCTTCAATGGAATAATCTATGAGATACGACCTTCCCTCATTCTGAAAGAGGTAATTGCTTTTATCTGCACTATAAAAGAACTGTACCTCAGCCATTTTTATACTCCTTATTTTATCACCGACTTTTACAGAGATTCTTTCTTTGTAGGACTGCTGGGATTGCTGATTGCTTAATAAAGAACTCAGCAGGGATAGGTCCATCTTTTTAGAAGACTTTTTGTACTTGTTAATCGCAGCATCTAATTCTTCTTCATCGATGGGTTTCATTAAATAGTCGATGCTATTTTGCTTGAAGGCCTTTATTGCATATTGGTCATAGGCAGTGGTAAAGATTATCGGAGTTTCGATATTGGCTTTAGATAATAAATCGAAGACTACTCCGTCACTAAGGTGAATATCCATAAAAAATATATCGGCTTGCGTACTCCCTTTAAGAAAGTCTTCTAATTCCTGAATAGAAACTATGGTCTCTATAATCTGAAAATCTCGGGCTTCTAAAAGTCGCTGCATGCGTCTAGCGGCGACACCCTCATCTTCTACTATAATGGCTCGGGTCATGATGTGATTAATGGAAGGTGAACAATAAAATAGTCCTCTGTATCCTCAATTTTAAATCCTTCGACGCTCTGCAGATTATACCTTTCTTCTATGTTTTTTAAACCCATTCCGCTTCCTGGATTCAGTTTGATTCGATTTCGTTTATTATTTTTTACTACAAGGCTATTTGCATCAGAGCTGATAGAAATAGTAAGTGGAGACTTTGCGTCAAAACCGTTATGAGTTATGGCATTTTCTAACAGTAGTTGTAGACTTAGTGCAGGCAGTTTTTTAGCCAGGCTTTCTGGACTGATTTGAAGGTCGACATTTATTCCATTTTCAAATCTGATTTTTTGAAGTTTTAAATATTGCTCAGCAAACTTTAATTCCTCTTCTAGAGTTACCAGACTCTCATTGCGATTTTCTAAAACATATCTATAAATTTTAGATAGTCCGCCGAGAAATTTCTGGGCCTGTGGAGGATTTTCATCTATCAGTCCCGATAAAACATTAAAACTGTTGAATAGAAAATGTGGATCTACCTGTGATTTTAGAGCGTTTAACTCTGCACCTATTTTCTCTTTTCTTAATTTTTCACTGACTAGTCTTTCTTCCTGATACTGTTGAAAAAATCCTACCGTATAAAATATCAGAGTAATGACTGTAACTACTACAAAGGTGATAAGGACATTTCCTTTTCCTCTTTCTGTAAAGATATAATCGGCATCTCCTCCATATACGAAAGCCATGAGAACCGTAATTACTATACAGATGACTATAAGATTAACTAGGATAGTAATTATGGTTCCAGCTATCGCTCTTCTTTTAGGATGAGGGTTCCATGGCATCCATTTATTCAAAGAATAATTGAGTAAAAGATTAGAAAAATAGAAAGCATAGGTAAAAAGAGAATTGGTTATCAGCGTCTCTTTTATCATTTCCCAGCCGATGCTATATCCTAATAAAAAATGAATTACAATGAACACCACGGTTATGGCTAAAAATACTATCGTGGCGTTCTTAAGTTCTTTTAGAAAATTCATTTTGCTTTTATCTAATTCCAATTCTTTTAACACCCACATTCCTTGATAGATCCTTGTAACTGGCCTATTCCAGAACTCGGAGCAAAAGGAGTGTCTTGTCTTTGGTTCTCAAACATAGGAATCACTTTTTGTAATCTATCACAGAAGGTGCTTAATTCTGTCCCAAAAAATCGGGCACTACCGATCTCATAGCCGATTAAATTTGTCATAGCTCTAGGATTATTTTTATCGAGGGCAACTGCTTCTTCATGTAGTGCCATGATTTTACCTGAGTATTTCATTCCATAGGTACCAGGATCCATTGCTACATAACCGGTATACATTAGACCTTCTAGAGTAGTAATTTCAGAATTGTTAGGAGAAAGCTTATGAGCTTTTGCGATGTGCCCATTTGCTTTTTCTAGCATTCCATTGATAGCTGTCTGATCTTTTGTTTGAAACGCAGAAGTGATGAGGACATTTGCTGCATAGTAAGAAGGTATCCAGTTGTCTTTTTCTGCTTGTGCTATTCTTTCAAAAAGTGCTACTGCTTCGGTAGTTTTATTTTCTTTCCATAGTCCAAAAGCTTTTTGCATTCCCTGAGAATACTGGTCTTGTGCATTTATAGATAGAGTAATAAGTAGGGCGATAATTGTGATTAGATTTTTCATTTTATAAAGTTTTTATTGGTTTTTAATATTTGATTGTTTCCATAGATAAAGGAGTAGATAGTGTAAACTTTGCATCGCTCCATTTAGGAGGTCCGAATCTTCCTTTGGCACCTCGAGAACTAGCGTATGGTTCTGATGGAATCCCAAAGGCTCCAGTCTTCAGTTTGCCATCCATGTCCACATCATGGATAGAAGAAATGGCATAGGTTCCATAAGGAACATTTTTAAAAACGATAGTGGCAGTTCCGTTTTCAATAGTTGTTATTTCTGATTGTATTCCGTTCTTTAACCAGGTATCACTAGAGTCATAAAGTGAGACCATTAGCTGGCCATCGTCCGAAGAAAGGTTGATTAATTTTACTGAGAGGTCACATGCTTCTGGAATGTTTATCTCAGATGGAGCATCTACTGAGGTCTGAGCTAATGAGAGGTTAATGGTGATTAACGAAGCGATTAAAAGAGTTAATAAATTTTTCATGTTTTTAATTTAATTGGTGATTAATGTTTTTGATAATTCAAATATCTGAGCAAACAATAGCTAATAAAATTCTATAGAGACGAACCGTCGTATCCTTTGGATGAATCGTATTTGACTATAGTTTATAAGTTGTCTAATTGGTTTTTCATTTTGTCCTTGCTCATGGTTATAAAAAATCCTGCAAAGAAGAACTGATCATCGTTAGGTCTGATTAGTTCAGAATTATAGACTCCTTGGTCATTAGGAGTATCTGCAAAGCGATAGCCATAGTTGTTTTTAAATCTAGTGGCATTGGAGACTGAGACAAAAAAGATTTTTTGTTGTGATATCAGATATGCCCAGCTGAGGCTTATGTTGTTATACATTTTGGATCTGCCAGTCATAAAGTCGCTGCTATTTTTATCATCAAAGGGTCTGCCGCTTGTCAGCGAATAGGTGATTCCTAGTTGTGATTTTAATTTGGGTAACCACGTCTTTGTAACTAGAGAAAAATTATGGTCGGTAGAGTAAGAGGGTGTTGCAGTAGCGAGGTAGTCTTGATATTTTCTCTGATTATTTAACCAGCTATAGCTGACCCACATATCTACATTTTTGATATGATTATCCGTTCGAAAAAATAGGTCTAAGCCATAAGCTCTTCCGTAGCCATCATTGCTTACCTGCTCATACTGGTTATTGATAAAATCATAGGTAACCAGGTCGTCATACTGCTTGTAGTAAGATTCTAATCGTAAAATGGTTTTCTCATTTTTAAAATTGTAGTTGAGTAAATAGTGAGTAGACTTTTCATTTTCTACGCTGGTATTAGACATGAGAAAAGGAGTTCCTATTTCCTGATGATATTGTCCATAGGCTGCACTTAGCTGACTATTCTTTCCTAGTTTATAGGCTACTGTAAATCGAGGATCTATCTGGAATGTAGATAGCAAGGAATTATACTCAGCTCGAGCTCCTAATTTAAAGGCCAAGTTTTTATTAAGAAAGTAATCTGTAGTAGCAAAGGCTGCATACTGGTTTCTATCTAGCTTGTCTGAGAAGACTCCAGGCTCATTGCTCATACTTAGAGTAGTTCTATCTTCTTGTCTTATAAATTCTACACCGTAATTGAGGATATGGAAATCACTTACTACGGTTTTAAAGGCTGATTTAACATGTAGGCCCAGTAGATTCTGATCTAGATTAAATCTGTCTATCTGGAGGTGATCTTGGTTATAACCAAAACTTAAACCTGCTTTCAGAGAGGTCTTATCAGTCAGTATTTTAGATAGGCTAGAATTGGCGTATACATTATTATTATTGAGACCGAGTTCTTCGTTCTGACTAGTAGATAGATTTTGCTGATTGAGTCTCACCTTAGATAAATCTCCAGCTAGGTAGGTTTTAATGATTCCATCTTCTAAATTATAGCGATGCACCACCTCTCCAGAAAACACTTTAAAAGGAGTTATAAAATCCAATCGAGTAGGAGCTAGTAGGTAGTAAGGTGTCAGATCTGTATATGAAGAGCTAAAACTTATAGATTGCTTTTCTCCTTTTTGGGTATGACCCAATGCCATTCCTACTGTCATTAGTGAAATATTGGATTCTGTCTGATTAAGATTATCTATGGTTTTCATATCTAGTACCCCAGATAATGCCTGCCCGAATTCTGTGTCGTAACCACCCGTACTAAAACTGGTCCCCTGGAATAGAAAAGGTGAGTAACGACCTCTACTCGGAGTTCCCTGTACAGCTCGAGTGTAAGGTGAGAAAACTCTCAGTCCATCTATATATATCTTAGTCTCATTAGCATCTCCACCTCTTACAAATAAGCGACCATCGTCTGGATTAGACTGAGTTCCTGGTAAAGTCTGGATAGCAGCAATCACATCACCCATGGCTCCTGCTGTGGTTACCATGTCTATCGGTTTCAGAACGGCTAGTTTAGAATTATCTCCAGCCTTAAAAGTACTGGCACTAATCTCCACAGCATCTAAAGCAGCCGCAGATTCTCGAAGTTCAATAGTGAGATTGCTAAGTGTGGAGATATCAGCACTGATATTTTTAGTCTCATAGCCTAAGTAAGAGACATGTAGATTTTGTATTCCTTCTAGATCAGAATTGAACTGAAAACTTCCGTCTATCTCAGTTACGCTTCCGTCGTAGGATCCTTCTATAAAAACATTGGCACCTATGATGGGAGTGCTGTTTTTATCTGTTACGATTCCAGATATGATAGAAGATTGGGCATTGAGATTTTGAATGCTTAGAAAAAAAATGAATAGGTGGATTAAGTTTTTCATAGTTTGAATATTGTAACCCAAAAGTGAATCAATCCGGAGGTGATATTAAATGCGATCTGACGAATCGTAGAAAATGATGGACGAATGGTATTTATCCCAGAAGCTGGAACGATGTCCAACTAGAATCTTTGATATTTTTTAATCACTCTTATGAACGAGAACCGTCATTTTACTGTTTAAAAATTATAAGATGCTCTATGTGATAATTACTTTGCCAATGCTATTGATAATTCCGATACTTTGTCCAAAATAATTGTCCTAACTATAGTATTTTTGAAGCGTATAATCCACTAACATATTTAAACATTCATACCTTAAATGGATCCACTAAAGAAACTATTCCACGAAAAAGCTGTAAAGCTTAAAGCAGAAATCAGAGCTACACTAAAAGAACAAGGAGGCAGTAAAATAGACGAAGTAAACCTGAGACAGACCCTAGGTGGGATGAGAGGTGTAAAAAGTATGTTATGGGAAACCTCAAAACTAGATCCCGAAGAAGGAATCCGATTCAGAGGATACTCTATTCCTGAGCTAAAAAAAATATTACCCTCCAGACCAGATTGTAAAGAACCATTGCCAGAAGGATTATTTTGGCTGATGCTCGTAGGAGAGGTGCCTACAGATGAGCAAGTGCAGTGGGTTTCTGATGAGTGGGAAAAAAGAAATACAGTTCCAGACCATGTATATAATCTAATCGCTAGTCTTCCAGAAGGGACCCATCCGATGACTCAGTTTATTTTGGGGATTACGGCTATGCAGACTGATAGTGTTTTTGCTAAGAGATATGCAGAAGGCATGGGTAAGAATGATTACTGGGATGCAACCTATGAGGATACGATGAATCTTCTTGCAAAATTACCTGTTCTCGCAGCATACATCTATCGTAAAAACTGGAAAGATAACGTACACTATAGAGCAGATCAGTCTCTTGACTGGGCTGGAAACTTTGCTCACCTACTCGGATATGGAGAGGATGCAGATTTTAAATCTCTGATGAGACTCTATCTGACGATACATGCAGATCACGAGGGTGGAAATGCTTCTGCTCATACTGGTCATCTTGTAAATTCTACACTCGCTGATGTTTATCTATCTTATGCAGGGTCGATGACCTCACTTGCTGGTCCTTTACATGGACTTGCAAACCAAGAGGTGATAAAGTGGATCGTAGCGATGACAGAAGAGCTAGGAACTAAGACTCCTACTAATAAGCAGATCGCTGGATATGTACAAGCTACACTAGATGCTAAGAAAGTAATCCCTGGTTACGGTCATGCTGTACTGAGAGAACCAGACCCGAGATTTACAGCTCAAAAGGTGTTTGCAGAGGAGTATATAAAAGACAGTACTTATACTAACATCGTGTGGCAACTATTTGAGGTAGTACCACCGATTCTAGAGGCACTCGGAAAGGTAAAAAATCCATGGCCAAATGTAGATGCTCACTCTGGAGCGATACTTATGCATTATGGAATGAAGGAGTATAGTTTCTACACAGTACTATTCGGTGTGAGTAGAGCACTCGGAGTTTGTGCTTCGTTATGCTGGTCTAGAGCACTGGGTATGCCACTAGAAAGACCTAAGTCTATGACCTGGGATTCTCTTAAAGAACTTATAAATCCGGCTTAAGCCAAAATTTTAAAACTTAAAACCATACTAGAGAATGAATATTCCTGATAATTTAAAATATTCTAAAGAGCACGAGTGGATCAGAATAGAGGAAGGCAACATCGCCTACGTCGGTATCTCTGACCATGCTCAGTCTGAGCTCGGAGAGCTGGTATACATCGAGGTAGACACCATCGGAGAGGTCGTAGATAAAGATGGAGTGTTCGGTACGGCGGAGGCTGTAAAGACTACTTCAGAACTTTTTATGCCTGTAACGGCAAAAGTCCTAGAGTTCAACCCAGAACTAGACGAGTCAGAAGGAGACAATCCTGGTGTCATTAACGAGGATGCTTACGCAAACTGGATCGTAAAAGTAGAAATCCAAGACATGGCTGAGCTAGATAGTCTGATGGATGCTGCTGGGTATGGAGAGCTGATTGCCTAGGGCATAAATGTGTAAATATTTAATAGGGAAATGTGTAAATGGGATTCTAAGAATTCTGTTTACACTATAGATTAACTCTTATTCTCCACTAATCTTTTAAGCATACCTTTAAATATAAAACCATGGAAGGGTAGTACGCTATACCAGTAAACTCTACCTAGAATTCCTAAGGGTCGGAAGGTTGCCGTTTGAACCAGCTTATTATCTTTAATTTTAAATTCTAACCAAGCTTCTCCAGGTAATTTCATTTCTGCATATAGCAGTAGTCTTCCTTCTTCTTTATTGGCATAGAGTACTCTCCAGAAGTCTAATGCATCACCTACGTTTATATCATTAATATTAGTTCTACCACGGCGTAGACCTACTCCTCCAGCTAGTTTATCGAGATAACCTCTTAACTGCCATAAGTAATTTCCATAGTACCAGCCATTTTTACCTCCGATTCGCCAAATCTTTTCGATACATAGCTCTCTATTTTCCACCTTTCTTTCTCGTTTATCTAGAAAGCATCCGAAAGTCGGGACTCTTATATAATCTGAAATGATGGGATTAAAATTACTGCTGACGTTTGCATCTTTCCAGCTCGATAGGATTTCGTTGTTTTCTATTTTTTTAAATGCTTTTTCTAGGGCTAGTTGATATGGAATAGGTTCTTTGTTGAGAATAGAGTTTATTTTATGATCTCTACAGACTACTTCTACCTTCATACTGTCTACAAGATTTACCGCTAACTTATATGAGGTAGATGTAACGAAGTACAGCCAGTAAGAGGATAAACGAGGTGTCATAACAGGAACAGTAAAAATCCGTCTATTTAGATTTCTAACCTTAGCATAACCTAGAAGCATCTGTATATAAGTTAAGACATCCTGACCACCGATATCAAAGTTTTGATTATAAGTCTCCTTATGGAATAGTGAGTCGGATAGGAAGGAAATGACATCAGAGATACCTATGGGCTGAGACTTAGTATTTAACCATTTAGGAGCAATCATCAGAGGAAGTTTTTCTACGAGGTCTCTTATTATTTCAAATGATGCACTACCTGATCCTATAATAATTGCGGCTCTTAGTGTCGTAAAATTATATCGACCTTTTGCCAGTTCTAGTTCGACATTTTTTCTAGACTCTAGGTGCTCGGATAATACAGATTCGTTAATAATACCACTTAGAAAAATTACATGTTCTACATTTCTTTTATCTAAGGCAGTTCTAAAGTTTACTGCAGAGTTTTTTTCTTGACTTTTATAGTCTTTAGTAGAAGACATGCTATGTATCAGATAGTACGCTCCATCTATATCGTATGGTATATTGTGTAGAGTTTCCTCTTCAAGAAAATCAACTTGAATAATTTTAATCTTTCCTCGAATGGATAAGGGTGGGTTAAATCTTTTAGGATCACGTACACAACAGATTACTTCATGTCCTTTTTCTACCAATACAGGTAATAGGCGTTTTCCTATATAGCCAGTTGCACCTGTAAGTAAGATTTTCATTTGTAAGTTTCTGTGGTTTATACCTCAGTAAACATATGTATTAGATTTGGCTCTAACGATATTGTTTCTTTAACTTTTTTTCATGATACCCGTAGCTAAAGCAAGACATCACTGTACTAATGACAAGCCTAACTAATGCTGACCATTTTCCTCTTCAATCTAAAATACTGAGCAAAAAAGCTTACTGCTAGAATCGCATAAGCACCCACTGATCCAAAACCAAATCCACTTGATTACCATTTACATAATAGGTCAGATGTTTAAAAGCCATGCTCCAGTCTGTACCACTTTTTGCTTTAATAAATGCAAATGCAAAGATTATGGTGTTTATTAGGAGTAAGGTTAGAATTGCTAAAGTGAGGCTTCTTAGGAATATTTTGGCGTACATACTGAATGGTTTAATTCTATAATTTTATCTTTTGCCCTGACAAATCATTTTCTCCTTATAGAACTTTAAGAGTTTAGCGACCTCGTCATAATTCTCATTTTTGACTTTTATATCTGTAAGTCTAGGGAGATGTTCTGCAAAGTAGATTTCGTTGTTTGCCATCTCAAATAGGTTGCTTGCAAAAGAATGTGGATAGGGGAATTTCTTATCGATTTCCAGAATTACATCTGCTATTTTCTGAATTAGTTTATTATAGCTAAGATAGTAGCCATGCTTATTCTCATCGTCTATTTTCTTTGTATGGTAAGCCTTAGAGGATTCAGTAATCATTATCTTATGTAGAACTCTCTCATTTACAAATTCTACCGATGGGTTTTCTTTAGTGGCATCTACTATGTTGTCGATTATTAGATCCAGTTTTCTATTAGGATCTTCTATGTTCATAGTGTTGTAATCGATAAGATAAGAAACCCAGTTCCAGTACCAGACGACTAGAAAAAGGAGAAGTAAGTGTTTGTTTTCAAAATATCTGTACAAAGAGGTCTCATTAGATCCCATTGCTTTTGCCAGTTTTTTAAAGGTAAAGGCTTCAAATCCGATCTCATCCATCAGTAAAATACTGTGGCTAATAATTTTTTTCCCGAGTTTACTCTGTAAAGGGTCTTTTAAGAAAAGCCCAGCAGGGATAGATAATTTTGATAATATAAACATAAGAGAACAAAATTGTGATTAATTACTTATATGCAAGCAATTAAAACTGGCACATAAATATATAAGTCTAAGATAAAAATAACTTAAACTAACTATATTATGAGTAATGCTTACTACTCTCTTTCTTGTGTTTTTATAACCCAAATCCATGAGGAGCAAAGGCTCTTGCAATAGATGTTTTACCTTTTTCTTATAGCATAGCATGAATAGTCAGAGAAAAACTCCGAGTATCTTATTTGGGTCTCTAGGCTCAACTAGTTCAGATACTCCAAAATATCTCCAGGCTGACAGTCCAGTTCTTTACAAATAGCAGCAAGGGTAGAAAACCGAATCGCTCTTGCCTTCCCAGATTTAAGAATAGAGAGATTTGCTCTAGTGATTCCTATGGCTTCTGCGAGGTCCTTGCTTTTCATTTTACGTTTAGCGAGCATGACATCTAGATTTACGATTATACTCATATGGTTAGATCGTTTTCGCTCTTAAGTTCTAGAGCCTTATCAAATAATTTGCTAGTAAGCATAAGGAATAGACCGATGGCAATTATAAAAAGATAGATAAAGGTTTTATCGCTTACGCCAATGGATACTTCATGGTCAATAAACATGTTACTCAATCCATCAAAAAACCACCAGAAAACCGCAGCTAGTATAAAACTCTTTCCAGCTAGGTCACAGTTTTTTCCTAACTCAGAATCATAGAAGGTATTGTTTAAAAATAGCTGTGCTACAGTACGCAGTTTAAAAAGTCCGTAAATAAAGACGATATAGAATATTACGTTGAGTCCCATAAAAATGAAGTGAGTACTAGTAAGGTCTTCTATTGAGTGGTTACCATTAAAACTTAAGTTTTCCGAACCGATTCCCATTATCGATAAGACTGTAATAACTATACCGACTACTATTGCTAGAATTACAAGGAAAATCAGAATGCTTAGGAGATTGAATAAAACTTTAGAAGTATTCATAATAGTTTAATTATTGTTTAACAATAACAAATATATACTAAATTATTGATAAACAATAAAAAAAGATTCTTAAGCGATAATAGATATTACCATGCTTTCGCTAAAAGAACAATGAAAGTAGCTTTATAATATTTCGAGTGGAGCTTTTTAAGAACACTAAATAAACTTGAAAAGAAGACTTTTGCTCCTTCCATTTTGAGGGAAGGCTGGGATGGGTTGAACAAGAAACGCTTTGCAAGACTGAAGATTTCTCACTGCGTATCGAAATGAAAAAGGGTCTTGATTGAGTTTGACACTTGAGTTTGCATTTTGGATTACTTTTCTACGATTTCCTTTACCTTCTGCAACCAGTTATTCCACACTACTTTTTGTGCTTCATAGTCCTCTCCGTATTCTCCGGCATAGATTGAGAGTCTGCCCTGGGATTCTATTTTTTCTATGGAATATTTTTCCACGTAGTCCATGCCATGGAAATCATAATCCACTTGTAAGAGTTCGTTTTCTATGAGCTTACCGACTATACCTGTACTTACTATTTTATCTGGCTCATATTTAAAATGGACAGGCGATCCGAGTTTCCACTCTGATTCTACAAAGGCATTTTTATCAAAGACATTTCCTAGTTCTTTGGCGTAAGCTTTATCAGTGATAATCTGCCATATCTGAGATGGAATAGCAGCTATGTCGATACTGAGGTTTACTATTTTTGAATTATCCATAGGTATTTATTTTAGG
>CAZDWO010000095.1:0-12273 GCA_964509175.1 uncultured Saprospiraceae bacterium | reverse complement strand
CCCTAAACTAGGGATACTTTCCTTCTTCATATTTTTTATTTAGGACGCTATTGACAAAACATCAATAAAGGGAGAATACTAAAAAGCATTCTCCTTTTTTTTATAAAAATTTACTTTTAAGACTCGCTTTTTACCTTCTCTTTTCATATTGACCGAGCAAAGCGAGTGGAAATATCTTGTTTTCTATTTCTAAGAATCTATTTCTTCTTACAAGACGATTTCAAACCTCTTACTCCTTATATTTCAAAGGAAGGCTGGGATGGGTCGAACAAGAAACACTTAGGAAGAACTAGCCTAAGAAAACAAATACCTCCAAGGAATAACAAAAGGCAATACAATTACCCAAACAATAAAAAACACAGCCATAGCCTTTGGATAATTTACATTATTATTAATCGCAGGAAGAGCACATACCAGCAACCAAGAAGACTTATAAAACAGCTGTATTAGTAAAACCGCACTCATCTTATAAGGAAAAAAGAGTCCAAGTATAGAAAGTACACATATCGCCATCCATAAAGCTCCGACCAGTCTGATACTCTCAGAGTAATCTATAGAATTTTGAAATACAGATACCAGAGAAGCCCGAGGAAAAAATAAACTACTAATTCCTATCCACCCAGCCACGATAACATTAGCCACATAAACAACCCTAAGTAAAAGCTCTTCTTTCATATTGTTAATCTACGGGGTTCTTTTAAAACAAAAAATGCTGCAAACCAAATAGACCTGCAGCATTTTTTATTCATCTAAGTTTCAGTTTGTGTCAAGATTTGAACTTGAGTTTGCACTTGCACTTGACTCTTTCACTTTTTTGCATTTGAGTTTGCCTCTTGCATTTGAGTTTTATATCCTAGTCTTGCTTAGCAAAAACCCTCTTCAACAAATCAGAAGTCCTCTGCGAAATATCACTTCTAATCCCTTCCTCTTTTTTCTCCACGAGATCAAAAAGTCCTACTAAAGCTTTACCCGTTACATGGTCTGCCAGATCAGGATTTACATCATCTATAAATGGAATCGCATTGTACTTGTTTACGGCATCACTCCATAAATCCAGAGCTCCGAAATTATTAAGAGAAGAAACCAGCACAGGTTTAAACTCTGCATAAAGCGGATTATAAGTCTGATTATTTAGATAAGTCGTAGCTGCATTTTTAGGACCTTGCAGAATTCCCATTACGTCATTAAACGACATTCCTTTTATCGCATCTAAGAAAATAGGAGCTGCTTTACTCGCTGCATCTTCTGCACCCTGGTTTAGTTTTTTTATTACCTCTTCTTCTAGATTAGAAAAACCAGGAATTACCTTAAGTCTATCGATTACTATATTTGCTTCTTCTGGCAGTAAGATTTTATAGGCTGATTTATAGTATCCGTCTTTTGCAGATAGGAAATCTACACTTTCTCCGACACCTAGATTTAGTGCTTCTTTTAGACCCTTAGAGATATCTGCATTACTCAGTACGTTACTCGTATCCACAGTATTTAACACTCTCTGTAAATCAGCAGGATCGCAGGAGATCATAAACAAACAACTCAATGCGATAATCATATATTTCTTCATAAAATTCTATTTTGTTTTAGAGACGCAAAGATGCTGGTATTCCTAATACTTATCATAGAGTTTAATTAAAATTTAACCATACTCTATCTTAAGATATAGCGATGTAAAAAGTATTTTTGATTATTGACATGATATTGAATAAACTTCTAAAAACTCCTTATCCTAGACCTTCCCTTAGCTACTATTTAAAAATAGCAGGCATCTCTGGCTTCATGGTGGCCTTTATGCTCATCGTATTTCAGCCTTTTGGAACAGATAGTTTTCAGAGTGATTATAAGTATTGGATATTGGGTGGGTATGGAATAGTAATTTTTCTTGCCATTAGTACATATTACTTATTCAGTTTAAAAGTCTTAAACCCTTCTCGAGAGAGTAGGTGGACGGTCGTAAAAGAAATTCTTGATTTAGTGATCTGTGTTGCCTTTGTAATTCTTTGTGTCTACGTCTATTTTATACAGGTTTTAAATAGTTCTTATCGCTTTAATCATTTCATATATTTTTTAGGAATTTCCATGTCTCTTGCCGCTTTGCCCATAATGGGAGTTATGGGTCTATTATATGCTCAGTGGAACAATGTTGTAAGATCCTCCATCGGTCCTGAGACCAGTAGCGATAATAATGTAATCGTCTTATTAGGAAATAACAAATCGGATAAACTAGAGCTAGATCAGAGTGATTTATTACTAGTTAAGGCTCAGGATAATTATGTAATGCTATACATCAGGGACAAGGATAAGAGACATATTCTGAGAAGTACTTTAAAAGAAATCAGTAGCCAACTAAATGCAGACTTCCTAAAAGTCCACAGGTCATATATTATTAATAAGACTAAAGTTGAAAAACTCGTTGGCAATAAGAGTAAATCCCACGTTTTACTTCATGATTTAAAGACAAAAATTCCCGTTTCCAGAAATATCTTTGACCAAGTAAAATCTTTATAATCTCTCTATAAAACGCTGTAAAACAATGCCTTAGGGGTGAATTGCAACAAATAGGGATAGACCGTTCCTTGCATTTAACCACTAAAGGAGGAGTTCTACCACTATTCAAAAATTTTAAGATAAAAGCGATTCATATTTGTGATATACAACACTTCAGAATATGAAACTCTATTACAGACTTGTCACATTTTGCCTCCTAGCAGTACTAGCTACAACCGCCATTACTCAGGATAATAAATCTAAACTCAGAGAAATCGGAATTGAAATTGGCATCAGGCAAAACAATCTCTACGAACAAAGACTTTCTAACAATTGGAAAAGGTCATATCAACCGGTTTATGCTGTTTTTAACAATAAACAAACTGATAATAGAAGACAGCTATTCAGAATGGAATTCTCACAAGGAGTATCTAATCGTTCTGATCAGTTTATTTCTTTTAAAAATCTACAGGCCAATGTTCATTATTCCTATTTATGGAAAATAAAAAATGAATGGATTGGTCCATCTTATAGTAGTGAGACCTTACTGATATGGCCTAGCAATACAGATAAATTTGGTAATAATCCGATCACTTATACCATTGCTCAGAATCTGGGCTTTACGATAGATAGAACCTATAATCTTAAAAGCACTGATGATTGGAGTTTCGACATAAATAGAACCATCCAGTCCTCACTATTGAGTTATAATATAAGACCAGCTTATGGACATCCATATCCAGAGGAGTATTTGCAAGAAGGAGTATTTACACCTACTCGACGAGGGATGGGTAAGGCTATTGCCAAAAGTGGAAAGCTCCAAACCATAAATAAAAAATTGCACCTCAACCTGGTTCTAGGTTTAAACCTGACTTACAGAGATGCTCTTAAGATGGGATTAAACTATCGATACAATTACAGTGCTACTCTTAGTAACCAATCTGTAAAAAATTCTTCCCACGATCTATCATTTGCTCTCAGCTACATTTATTAAACCAAACCTTGTAAAAAAAAATTATCATGAAATATTTACTTGCCATACTTACTTTAGGAATTCTTTTCACATCATGTAGTTCTACTATTACTTCAGAAATAAATGCCATAGAATCCTATGACGAATTTTGGAATCATGTCGATCGCAACTATGTCTATTTCGAAGAGAAAGGAGTGGACTGGGATGAGGTAAAAAGTCTATACGCTTCTGAGCTCGATGAGCATTCTACGGAGCAAGATTTAAAAGAGGCCATGGGCAGTTCCTTGCTTGCACTAAAAGACAACCATAATACCCTAAAAACGCATACTGGATATACAGAGTTTTATAATTTCCGAGAAGGCTACGATATTCACTTCTCTCTCGATCTAGTCGAAAGAAAATACCTCGACTCACCACTGACCAAAGAAGATTTTTTTTCTTATGCCTTAATTGATGACACAACTCTATATCTGCATATATCTAAGATGAGTCACATTTACAATTTAAAGAATCTACTTAGAAGATTAGTTACTGAGGATATTACCACTCTGATTTTAGATGTACGTGGCAATTCAGGAGGAGATTCTAACCAGGTGCCAGATTTATTAAAAGACTTTATTACTCAAAATAGTTATCTAGGATCCTACGTAGAGAAAAGTGGTCCTGCCCATGAGGATAAAGTCATTATTCCCCTAAGTATAGATCCTTCATCAAATTTCCATATGGACGTAGATACCTATGTACTCACTAATAGAGATTGTTACAGTGCAACTTCTTACCTAGCAGCAATGTGTAAAGGCCTCGATAGATTCACTCTTGTTGGTCAGATTACTGGTGGTGGAGGAGGAGGAGCTTCTAGTTTTGAACTTTCTAATGGATGGGTATTAACAGTCTCTGTAAGTGATTATCTAGATAAAGAAGGACAGACTATAGAGAGTGGAGTAGTGCCAGACATTGAGGTCATAAACACACAATCAGAAATCGAAAACGACATAGATCGAGTAATGGAAGAAGTCTTAAAAATGATCGAATAGTGTCGGTTATAACTCTATTGTATAATTGGTCGCCATCTTCTTTACAATGGTTTTCATCCGAGATCTAAGTCTACGAGGCTTGATAACCTCTATACCATTCCCGAATCCCAAAATCAAACGTTCGATCTCATAATTATGATGAACGCTTAGAGATATGAGTATAGCTCCATTCTCTAGGCGTTCTATTAGTTTCTGAGAATGATGAAAAGGCTTGGTTAAAACATAAGGAGCATTAGCTCGATCTATTTTTAAGATAATATCTATCAGGCTCTTCTCATTAAGCACGGTCACACCGAATGTGTCTTTGTAATAATTGTCAGCATCAAAATCCTCAATAGAATAACTAATGGTTAAATCAAATTCTATCTTCTCAATCCTATCTAGGGCTAATGTCATTATACGTTCTTCACCTGGAACTCGTCCTACCACGAACCAACGATTATTATATTCCTTAAGAATGTAACCTTGCAGTGTAATGATGTTTTGCTTTCTAGATTTGAAGGACTGATAGTGAATTTTGAGAGCTATCTTTTTAAGAATGGCCTGATAAATAGTGTCCAGATGATGCAGCCCCTTGAGCTGATCATTTTTTTCCATGTGTATGATTGGAGCTAGACTATTCGATTCTCTATGGATTTTGTCTTCTAGTTTTTGGATCACACCATTGAGTTCGGAGAAGAGCGAGAAATCTTTAAACTGACTTAGCATTTCTACGGACTCTTTAAGGATATCCATGTCGATACCTGTAATGGGGATCTGAGTAATACTATAGTTCTCATCATCGTAGGTGTAATATTTTCTTTGGTATACAATGATAGGTGCGTTATAGCCTAGTTTATTACTACGCATCATTTGGATATCTAACTGTACTGTCCTTTTGCTCACATGAGTATCCTTGCCTTCATATTCATATAAGGCATCTGAACATGAAGTAATCAGATCATCTAAACTCCATTTTCTAGATCGATTCTGCAGACACTTATCTATAGTTCTGTATCTTATAAGAGCGTTTTTATTAGTTGCCATATTTGATTTTGGGTTAAACCCAAAACTACGCAAAATAACTGCGTACTACTAACTCATCTTTGTAGTGTACTTAATAAAAAAGAAATGAAAATCACAGGAAAAGATTTAATCGAAATGGGTTATCGTCAGGGCAAATGGTTTAAAGAAGCCCTCATAACTGCCAATGCTCAAAGACTAGTAGGAGATCAACTAAAAACGTTTTTAGACGAGCGAGCTCCGCAGATTATAGATCCGCATACAGAGCCTGTTCCGTATCATCTAAACATCAGAGCAGAAAATTCTGAAGAAGAGTCTAATGTAGAATCGGTAAAAAACACGATGATTCCACTGATGAAAACTCCGACCATTATAGGAGGAGCAGTGATGCCAGATGCCTGTCCGACAGGTGCTCCTGGTCAGATTCCGGTGGGAGGTGTGGTTGTCACCAAAGATGCAATCCACCCAGCCATGCACAGTGCAGATGTTTGTTGCTCTGTAATGATGACTTCATTTGGTCAGGTGGATCCTAAAGAAGTACTGGATAAGGCTCAGAGCATTACTCACTTCGGAGGAGGAGGTCGAGATGATCACTTTGATTTACCAGAAGAACTATTAGATAAAATAAAAGGCAACTATTATTTAAAAAGTAAACGTAGTCAAACCTTGGCCAAAACTCATCTCGGAACTCAAGGCGATGGAAACCACTTTTTATATGTAGGTCGATCAGAAGATACTGGAGAAACCATAATGGTAACGCATCACGGAAGTCGAGGCTTCGGAGCCAATCTATATCGTCAAGGAATGCAAGCTGCTGAGAAATTCAGAAAAGAGCATTCTCCAAAAACGATGAAAAACAATGCATGGTTGCCATACTCACATCCTCAAGGACAAGAGTATTGGGAAGCCTTACAGATTGTAAGAGCCTGGACTAAACTAAACCATGAGGTCTTGCATAATGCTACTGCGATGCAATTGCAGTCTGACGTACACGATCGTTTCTGGAACGAGCACAACTTTGTCTTTAAAGATGGAGATGAGTTCTATCATGCCAAGGGTGCTACACCACTCGATGATCGTTTCGTTCCAGATTCTAAAGATGGCTTACGTTTAGTTCCATTAAATATGAGTGAGCCGATCCTAGTGGTAAAAGGAGAGACGACAGAAAACAATTTAGGTTTTGCACCTCACGGTGCTGGTCGAGACATCAGTCGTACTGCTCATATCAGAAAGAAAGTAGGCAAAACCATTACAGAAATATTTATGGAAGAGACAGCAGGTATAGATGCCCGTTTTTTCTCAGGCCATATCGATATTTCTGAATTGCCATCAGCCTATAAAAATGCTCAGAACGTACAAGACCAGATGGAAGAGTTCGGACTAGGAGAGGTAGTAGATAAGATCTTACCATACGGATGTATCATGGCAGGAGACTGGCAGATAGATGCTCCTTGGCGAAAGAACAAACGGTCCAGACGATAGTCGGGATTTGATTGACTAAATGTCAATCAAAAGTTTGTGAACCGAAACATCAGTTTCGGCAAGACTAGATTTGTAATAAAAACTTGATTAGATATTGATTACTGTATTACCTTTGTACTGATTATGAAATTGTCAATACATATTAATTTACCCAAAAGGTCAGATCGAGTATCTGATTTTATAGAGCAACTGAGCGATCAGGGATGCTATTGCCATAGATGTATATGTAGTAATTAGAATAGAAAACATATAAGTATAAAGCATAAGCGTCCAGATTTATTTTTGGACGCTTTTTTTTTAGAAATAATTTTTAGAAATATGAATAGTAAATAAGAAGAAGTAAAAAATAAGCATTGATAGATAAACCATTGGGAGACAGACTATTGGAAAAAATGCAAGATATCTACTAAAAGTGGACAGGCCACTCTATGTCTAAAACGATCATAACTAATTGATAATCAGTAAATTAAATAAATAATAAATTTGGTTTTTGGAAAACTTTGTGTTTACATTTGCGTCTCCAAAACAAATGGAATCTGTTGTAGAGAAGCAACATAAAGTAAAATAGAAATGAAAAATAATTACACATACGTATTACCGACATTCTGGGGGATAAATCAGGAGCAGGATCATAGAATAGATCGACTGCAAGAGCCGAGTTATGTAGATACACAGAGAAGTTATATACAGATAGAATGATTTTTTTAAATCATCTCTCTAGTAAAAAGCACTGCTCCGTAATCAGAGTGGTGCTTTTTTTTTGGCTCATAGCCAAAAGTAAATAACATAGATAGTACTGTAACTCAATATTGGAAGAGTGCCCGACTGTCTCTCGGGTGGTTGCGAGTTCGAGCCTCGTCAGTACTGCAATTGAAACTGAAAAGTCAGTTTTACATCTAGGGAAATAACGGTGGTTGTTTGCTCGCCTTCGGATGACTGAATGGTTCGCCGAAAGGCGAATTAGTAAGTGCTAAATGCACTTGCTAAAATGAAGGAACTGGATGCTCCGTCATCCAGCTAGGATATTTTACTATTTGCTCCGTTCGTATATGCGGCTAGTACACCTGACTTTCTATCAGGAAAAATGGGTTCGAGTCCCATACGGAGTACTTTAAAAACTTGTCCGGTAGTGTAATGGCAGCACATCAGGTTTTGATTCTGATAGTATAGGTTCGAACCCTATCTGGACAACACAACGAATAGAGATTAATACGGAAATGATAAGACTGAGCGATTCGCCTCTTGGCGAATTACAAGGTGCTAAATGCACCATGTAAAGTGAAGGAACTGGATGCTCCGTCCTCCAGCTAGGATTCATCTTTTATAGAAAAGTAGAGTTCGAGTCTCTCTTTCCGTACTAGATTTTGGGAAGTCATACCCATCCTTTAATCCTTCCCTTGGCCAAGGGATGAATGAGTGTTTTGTGATTTTATCACAAATTCTATTGACTAAATGTCAATGGAAAATGATTGAACCGATATATCAATATCGGAACAAGACTTACTACTTGAAGAAAAGGATGGGTATGAAAACGAAGAATTCTGATTTAAGAAATAGCCCATTATTTTAACAACAACGAAAATATTTTTAACAAAAAGAACGCCTATGAAATTAAATTTTGGAGAAATCCTAAAACCTGATTTCTGAGATGGGTAAAGACTCATCTCAATATTTATTGATTAATTATAAATTTTTAAAAATGGACTTATCTATCGGCGATCAGTATTATCTGAAAGCAAAAGATTACTATCCGTACAACTTAGAATTTGTTGTTGAAAATTTGAATTATGCTTTAAGTTACGATGATGAGCATGCTCCTGCAAATTGTTTGCAAGGACTCATATATATGTATCACTTAAAAGATTACCAAAAGGCTCTAGCGAGTTTTACAGTAGCTCTACAAGGTGATCTTAATTATATCGATACCTATAAACATGCAAGTCTTTTAAATATCTGGTTAGGTAATTATGAGCAAGCTCAGAAGCTTATCCAGTATGGTTTACGAGTAAGAGGAATGGATGCAACCATCCTTCTAAGTCATCAGGCATACATACATGAGTATAAAGGTGAATTTAAACAAGCAAAGACGATTTTGAAAAAAGTCAAAACACTAAGTATTAATCCTTACATGATCCATAAAATAGAAGCGGATCTAAAAAGAATTAAAACTAAGTCAAAGGCTTTTAAATCAAAATCTAAGAATAGGATAGTTAGGTTGGCAGTATAAGACTGCTGACCATTATGGTGACTTTAGTTTATGTGTGTAAAACATCTCCTTGTGACGGGGAAGAACAGAGTTCGAGTCTCGAGGTCACCCTGTTTTTAATTAGGAATATAGTTCAACATGACTGAACGATTACCGCAGGTATGAATGTCTAGTAGACATTCAAGAGAAGGAACACGAAGTGATGGGAAGCGGTTTCTACCCAGAAGATGAGAGTTCGAATCTTGCTATTCCTACTATACCCATCCCTTTCTTCGCTAGCTTGGCCAAGGGAAGGGCTAGGGTTGGGTATAAAAATTGAGCCTTTAGCTTAACCGGTTAAAGCACTTCTCTCATAAAGAAGAAGATATTGGTTCGACTCCAATAGGGCACACAATTTTGAATTAAATTATAACTACGCAAAAATGATGCGTAGTAGAGAAATATGTTTGCATTGTCATTTACTGAAAGCAGTAAGACGTTAGAAAAAAATTGAAAGATTAAAAAAGAGATAGCACTAGAGTGCAAAAGAAGAATGATGTTCCAGTTCTCGTGTAGGTGTTTCTGTATAGCACCACAGTATCAGCCGATAGGTAACGATATACTAGAACGATTACATTGTTACGGCAATGAGATGGGTTAATACTCCATTCATTGTGTATTCAGAGGGTCGTGGGTTCAATTCCCACTCTTGATTAAGTTTGAGATAGCTCAGTTGGTTAGAGCATCTGACTATGTATGCGTAGGTTCGATTCCTGCTCCCGACGTATTGTCGGGATAGCTCAGTTGGTTAGAGCAATAGATTTCCACTCTATTACGATGGGGCGACACTCCTTAAAATGTCACCAAACAAATGGAGTGTATCTCTTCATGATTCAGTTTAGATTTTCGCCGCAAGGCAAAAATCGAGACAAGCTGAAAGTGACTTTGCAGTATGCTGGATACCGTAAGTCTAGAAAATACGACGAGGAAGTTTTTATGAAGTATCGAGGTTTTTTAAAAATCTCTGATGCGATTAGAAATAGAATCAGAGTATTGAAAAGATTTGCTCAAAGCTACTCCGTATACAATCAGTGGAGCAGGTAGAGATATACTCTTTTAAAACAAAACGAATTATTATTAACTATTAAATATTTTAAAAATGAAATGTATTACAGTGTATGCGTATGAGATCGCATTAATCATGAAACGAGGAAAACTCGTCCAGGTGTTGACCGAGGGTAATCACTGGATAGGTTTCGGGAAGAGGTCATATATCTATGATCTTACTAAATCCTTTCCTCTGTTAACTACGGAGTTGACTCTGATGGCAGAAAGCCCATTGCTAGAGCCATACCTAGATGTAGTATCGATTAAGGATGGAGAGATCGGTGTAGAGATGATCGATGGAAAATTTTCTAAGGTTCTGACAGCTGGTAAGGTAGCCTACTGGAAAGAGCCGATAGATTATAAGGTAGAGATTATCGACCTAAAGAATCCTGAGGTGTCTGAGGAAATGTCTTCTTATCTGCTCATGCATACTTCTCTCATGGGTTATGTAAGAACGTATCCAGTTGAGTCGTATCAGAAGGGACTACTCTATATCGATGGTAAGTTTGTAAAGTATCTAGAACCTGGTGTCTATCGATACTGGAAGTCAGATAAAATTGCAGCTGTAAAGACTATCGATACACGAGTGCAGTATGTAGATATCTCAGGTCAGGAAATCTTGACCAGTGATAAGGCGGGTATCCGTATAAACTTCAGTGCTCAGTATCAGGTGGCTGATATAGAAAAAGCAGTTATCGATACTAAGGATTATGAAAACCAGCTGTACACCATCATCCAACTTGCACTACGAGAGTATGTGGGTACGATGAGCTTAGATGAATTGCTAGAGAGCAAAGAATCTGTAGGTCCATATATCCTCAAGGCTTGTAAAGCGGGCATGGAAGCAATCGGTGTAGATCTCGTTTCTGGTGGTATCAAGGATATCATCTTGCCAGGTGACGTCAAAGCAATTATGAACCAAGTTCTGATCGCAGAGAAAAAAGCTCAGGCAAACATAATCATGAGACGAGAAGAAACTGCAAGTACTCGTAGCTTGCTCAATACCGCAAAACTGATGGAACAGAACACCATGCTTATGAAATTAAAAGAAATGGAATACATGGAAAAGATCGCAGATAAAGTAGGGGAGATCAGTGTAAACGGTAAGGATAGAGTAATCGATCAGCTCAACGAGTTGCTCGTAAATACAAAAGCGTAATCAATCAATTCTTTTAGAGGCTGGGGCTGCAATGGGCAGCCCCTTTGTTTTTTAACCCAACGCATAATTGTTAGATTCTAAGCGAATAATTAAAACCTCATTTCTGCAAATGTCCAAGCATAACCTGGTGTTTCCTGTATTCCTAAAAGGCCTGAATCAAAATCAAAATACAATTCAAAATTTGAAGTTCTATAACCGTATACATTTATGACTTCATCACCATTTGGTAATTCTTGAATAGCACTTCCATTTTCAGCGGTATGCATGGGCATTATAATTTCACCAAATTCGTCATACATAAAATTAATTTTGAGGGCTCTTTGGTTTATTTGATCGATTTCATTTTCAAAACTTAAAGGAGCAATAATTTCTAAGACATTAATTTTGTCTGATTCTTCAGGACAATGAGTGAAAGAGTCCAAATCACTCGAATAACGTAAACTAAAGTATACGTCCCTGTCTTCATTATAAAATTCAACTAGTCTAACTTCTTCTGTCCATTCTACTCTAGAGGTGGATTTTTCATTTGTAAAAATGGTATCACTTAGTAATTCAAAATAAAAACTATCCATTACTACGGAGGTAAATACTATGCCTTTCAAGTTGTCTGGATAAGGGTGTACCTCTTTGACTCTTTCGTCTATAGGGATGAAAAAGGAAGGGCAATCTTCTCTGGGTGGCAAAGTTTGGGAATCTTCACAAGAGCCGAGAAAAAACAATGAACTAAAAAAAACAAATCTTAAAATTGCTTGATTGTACATCTTTAAAGATAAATAACAATAAGAAAAAATTTAAAACCCCATCTTCACAAAAGCCTTCTCTATCTTTCCACCCATCTGCGGAGCTA
>CAZDWO010000094.1:0-12371 GCA_964509175.1 uncultured Saprospiraceae bacterium | reverse complement strand
AAATCGGTTATCTCTCTTTTGATTGACATTTAGTCAATCCAATTCGCCAATAGGCAACTATACTCATCCCAGCCGATTTCGATAAATCGGTTCCTTCTTTTTAAAGAGAAATTTAGTCTCTTTAATTTTGGCTTAAGCCAAAACCAATCAGTCATCTAAAAAAACTGAGCCTATCTGCCGTCAGGCAGGCTACAATCTCTTATAGCCCACAAAGTAAATAATATAAAATGAAAACTTATAGCTTCCTCGGTCAGAAAATAAATAGGAAAAATATTCCATTAATTTCGGCAGATGTCAGCTCTTAATGAGGCTTTATTTAAATGCTCCCATACCTCGGTATTTGAGAAAGACTGCGGGGATAATCTGAAAACGTAATTATGTTTATTTTCTACAGCACAGTAATTGTATTCTCCATTTACATTGAGCAGTAAAATCTCTTTTGTAAAGAAAGCATCGTAGAGTCTAATTTTTCCTTTATAATCGAGGTTATTTTTAATAGTGCTAGATGATGAAAATACGGCTATAGTAGCTGGCACTTTTAAACTAGTATCACGATTAACTACCCGCATCAATCCATCAAAATAGAGCTGTAAATAATTTTCTAACTGCTCATCACTTAGCTTTTCTTCCAAGTCTATTTTCCATGCAAAGGCATAAGACCATAGGTAATCACTACTCTTATCTGACCAGCCCTTGGTAAATCTTACGTCTGCTATTCCTCTAAAATCTACTTGTGGAGCAAAGGGCTTAGGAAAGGTAAAGGCTTCTTTACGCCAGCCGTCTTCAGTATCTAATAGATTTATAGTTGGATCATCCTGGCTTATCAGCACACTAGCTACAAGTAGTAGGGAAAGAATCATAAGGTATCTCATAGAGTAAAGACAATGTGTAAAACTCAATTGTTCATATTGATAAAAAAAGAGTAAATCAGAGCAAGTATGTTTATATCTTACTTCCTGTAATTTAGCATCAGCTTAAACGCTAAAAATATTATGAAAGCATTACTCCTAAAAGAAGATAAAAGCCTAGTTTTAGCAAATCTCGATAAACCCAAAATCGGTACTAAAGAAGTGCTAGTAGCTATAAAAGCATCGGCACTAAATCATCGTGAGTTATGGATCCAGAAAGGATTATATCCAGGGATGACCTTACCCTGCATTTTAGGAGCTGATGGAGCGGGAGTAGTTAAAGAAATAGGAGAAGATGTAGACGCTAAATGGTTAAACAAAGAAGTAATTATATATCCCGCATATGACTGGGGTTCTGAGGAGGAATACCCTACTCGGAATTTTAGAGTATTAGGAATGCCAGACCCAGGGACCATTGCTGAATATATAAAAGTGCCAGTAGAGAGCTTATTTGTGAAGCCTAGTTATTTGAGTTTTGAAGAAGCAGCTGCAGTTCCAGTTGCTGGACTTACAGCATGGAGAGCATTGGTCAGACATGGACAAATAAAGGCCAATAAAAAAGTACTCATTACAGGTATAGGCGGTGGTGTGGCACAGGCAGGATTGGCCATAGCCAAAGCCAAAGGTGCTCAAGTATATGTAACGAGTTCTAGTAAGAAAAAAATTGAGAATGCTATAGAATTAGGTGCATCTGGTGGCGTAAATTATAGGGACCCAGATTGGAATATACAGCTTAAGGAACTGGCAGGAAAAATAGACATTGTACTTGATAGTTCGCCTTCTCCTATCCTCGATGACTATTTTAAATTTATGAACTATGGAGGAAGAATTGTAACCTATGGTTCTACCGGTTCACCCAAAACCAGCATCAGTATCAGTAAGTTTTTCTTGAGACACATTCAGTTTATAGGAACAGCGATGGGCAGCCCTAGAGAATTTTCTCAGTTGCTAGAATTTATGGATGAGCATAAAATAAAACCGACCGTACATGCCAGCTATTCTCTAAATAATGCACTTGATGCAATAGAAGCACTAAAAGAAGGAAATCATATAGGAAAAATCATTATACGTAACTCATGAATTATCAGTAGTTTACTGAAGAAATGTTTTTTATTTTCAGGCCTTCTTATTACCAGAGGTTACTCCGATGGTCACCTGCTTCCCAAAGCCCTCAGGAAACTCTTCTATTCCTGGAAAACCCAATCTAATCTCTCTCCCATCATGAGGGATATAGGCTGTTCCAAAAATATAATCCCAGGTCGATAGGGTTAACCCAAAATTTATCCCAGATCTCCTATCCTCAGGAAGCTCATAGGAGTGATGCCAGATATGCATCTCCGGACTATTAAAAATATACTTCATAATCTGACCCAGTCCAAAATAGCCAAAAAGCATCGAGCCCAGCATCACAAGAGAAGTAGTCATAACGGTAGGAGTAGAAATAAGATTTATATCGAGTAGATTCTGACTTATTAAAACACCGACCAGTGCTGAAAAGACAAGACCAGTAACTCTATAATCAACAGAGATATTAGAATGATTATAATGTCCCCATGCAAGAGTAAATATGTGGATGATAAAAAAGTCATGCAAGCCTATTCCTAGTAAAGCAAGAGGTATATACTCGAGTGTACGATACACCACATTTTCCATCCAATGATAACGCAGGTGAGCTGCAAAACCCATCTCCTCTACAGAGTGATGTACCTTATGGAACTGCCATAGCCACTCAAATTTATGGAGCAATCTATGCACCCACCACTGTACAAAATCTCTCAATACAAAACCAAATAAAAGGATTGCCCACATAGGCCATAATCTAAGCGGATTATTTTGACCTAAGTCAAAACCACCTGTAATAAACTTTATTCCATCATTAAACAGATTGACTATAACGTCGGAGGCTGCATTATAAATTATCAGAGAAAATAGAAAGAAATTAAAGAACATATAAAAAGCATCTAACCAGAAGTCTTTTCTAAGTATCTCTTGTTTTTTACGCCATGGAATAATTACCTCCATAAGAAAGAAAAATAGAGAAACTGCGATCAACCAATAGAAGTAATTTTTAAATCCTGGATGAGTAATCTCGTACCACAGATACCCTGCATAGCTTGCATAGCCTTCTAGGAAAACATCTAAATAATTTCTCATAAAATATGATTTCTATCTTTTCTAAATCTATCGCAAATTAAGAATTAAAACAAGCACATGTTGTGACTTTTGTCTCATTAAACTCCGTGTAATATGACAATTAAATAGGTTTAAAAAGTCTGATGTAATCTGAGTGTAATTTTTAGCTTTTAGTCAGTACTAAGTATTGAAACGGTTTTACTCTAAACATATACACATAGAATTTAGAGATAATCAGACATAGTCATTATATTAAAGTATAAAATAGACCACTAAATAGAAAGATATGACTAACCTATTAAAAAGCACTTTTAAATTTTTATGTTTTTGCATGTTTTTACTCTCTAGTACTTTGGCTGTAGCCCAAGGATACTCTATCAAAGTAGACAATATGCAAGCCCATCTTAAGGGTATATCCGCACCGCTAAGAACCTTGGCAGAAAAAGAAACTACCTCTCAAATCAAAGTTAAAGACCATAAAGATTCTAAGGTGGTTGATAATTTTACTAGTATTTCATATCCCGAACATGTAAAAGAAAAAACCTTGCCTCTGGATGGAATAGATCCATTTTCCAAAAAGCTTCCAACAAGAATGCCACGTAGTAGTGTGGAGCCTACCCTAGTTTTAGAAGGAATAGGACAAGCAACTGCAAATATTTGGCCTCCAGATCCAAATGGCGATGTAAGTAAGGACCACTACATACAGATTATTAACGCCTCATGGTTTAGAGTTTTTGATAAAGATGGGACGCCACT
The DNA here is from genome assembly GCA_964509175.1 of uncultured Saprospiraceae bacterium. GTDB lineage: Bacteria > Bacteroidota > Bacteroidia > Chitinophagales > Saprospiraceae > JAHDHU01. The sequence continues at coordinate 8,574 of CAZDWO010000094.1, read as the reverse complement.
TACTAATCCAACTTCCACAAATACACTATGGGCAGAAATCGGTGAATCCTCTATAGGAGACCCAATTATCAATTATGATGAAAGTGCAGATAGATGGTTACTTACAGATTTAGCGGGTATCGATCAGATACTCTATGCTGTTTCTGAAACTTCTGATCCTCTAGGTTCATGGTTCTTATATACCTTTAATGCTCCAGCATTTGTGGATTATCCTAAATATGGAATCTGGCCTACGGCATATATTTTTACTGCTAACGAAGCAGGAACTGGTGGTGGAAGACACCCTGTATATTGTATTAATAGAGAGCAGATATTAAACTGTGAAGAAAGTATAGATATACAAAGAGTAGATATAGAAGACCTGCAAGGTGGGTTTCCTACACTAACTCCTATGGACTGGATAAGTCCCATGATGCCTGCAACTGATGAGGTACACGTTGCAAGAATAAACGACGATGCCTGGAGTGGTGCAGCTGATGACGTAGTTGAGGTCTGGTCCATAGTGATAGACTGGATAGATCCTACAAACACTACTTTTAGCTCTACTGTAATTCCTACTGCACCCTATGACTCGGGAGCCTGTGATGGAAATCCTGGACTACCTGGTACTGCTTGTGTGAGCCAGCCAGGTGTAGGAAGAACCTTAGATGGTATTATGACTATTCTTATGAATAACGTTGTGTATTATAATTACGGTACTCACGAGTCTGCAGTTTACAACATGAGTGTAAATGCTGGAGATGATATGCTCACTGTCAGATGGGGTGAGCTGAGAAGAGCACCTGGAGGAGACTGGGAGCTATATCAGGAAGGTGGAGTTCCTACACAAGATAGTCTCCATAGATGGATGGGATCTATCAGTATAAATAGCCGAGAAGAAATAGCACTGGCATATTCTGTATCTGGAGATACATTGGCCCCTTCGTTAAGATATACTGGTAGGCTTGCTGAAGATCCACTGGGTGAGATGACATTTGAAGAAAGACAATTTGCAGATGGACTAAGCTCGTTTACTACATCTAATAGATACGGAGATTATTCAAAAATGACAGTAGATCCTATCGATGATTCATTCTGGTTTACGGCTGAGTATATCGGTGCAAATGCACAGTATGCCTCTAGAATTGTACAATTCAGACTGAGCAGAGATTCAATGGATATTCTACCGACTAGATTACTGGCTCCAGAAACAAGTTCAGGTTTAACCGATAGCGAAACAGTAGTAATAGAAATCTTAAATGATGGTATAGACCCTGCTACTGACATAACTGTAGGTTATATTCTAGATAACGGAACGGAAGTAACAGAAATGGCAACGATAGATACCCTGTTTACAGATAGTACCTACGTCCATACCTTTACAACACAAGCAGATTTATCAGTACCAGGGAGTCATAATTTTAGAATTTTCACCTCACTAAATGCAGACGAGCATGTCTCAAACGATTCTATAAACATAGAAGTAACCAAAGTCCCAGGACTAGATCTCGCTGCAAGGAACATAAGAGGACTAGAAAGTCTTATATGTAGCGATGCAGTAGATATCGAAGTAGACCTGATTAATTTAGGAGCAGATCCTTTGACTAATTTCAATTTAAATTATGAATTGAATGGTGGTCCTAGGATAACTACTCCGATAATCATAAACAATCTACAGCCTAAGGAAAGCACCACAGAAGTAATAAGCCTTGAAGGAGTTGTAGATGGGGATAATGACATAAGATTCTTTACTGACTTGCCTAATAATCAAGCAGATGAAGTACCACTAAATGATACGCTTTCTTTGCCTTTTACTACTTTCCTAGATGGAGTGGAAGTAACTCTTTTTCTACTTACTGATAATTTCCCTGGAGAAACTAGTTATAACTTAATGGACTCTGATGGAAATATCCTTTTTGAAGGAGATGACTTTAATGGACAGCAGACCTTGTTTGAAATTTCATGGTGTCTAGATGATGAGCAGTGCTATACATTTAACATCTTCGATAGCTACGGTGATGGTATAACCTTCGGAGGAGTAACTGGAGACTATCAGATTGTATCTGAGGGTAACTCACTGGCCTCATTAATGGAACCTAACTTCGGAACTCAGGAAACAAATACTTTCTGCTTAAATGTTCCCTGTAATCTAACGGCCGATGTAGTTGTACAGGATGCAAGTACATCTAATAGTAATGATGGAGCTATAAATGTTACGATACTATCAGGAATGAGTCCTTTTATGTATAGTATAAATAATGGCTTAGATTTTAGCCCAAATAGTATGTTTCCTAATCTAGATGATGGAGAGTATCAGGTAGTAGTAACCGATGCAAACAACTGTGTTTTTGAGATAGATGTTACTGTAGATGCTACTGTAAGTAATAATGAAACAGAGCTGGACAGAAAGATAAGCGTATCACCTAATCCTTCTACTAATGGTGCCTTCCTGGTAAAGATCGAAGGAATAACTACAGCCCCAGCAGGAGATATGAAAATGAAGGTCTTAGACGCTAGCGGAAAAGTTATTGCCCATGAGTTCTTAGCTAGAATGAATAATAGATATGAGGCGATGATAAGCCTTAATAACCATCCAGCAGGAACTTACTACTTCCAGTTTATGGACGAGTCACTCGGTAATAATCGAATCAAAAAAGTTATCAAGCTTTAGGAATCAAGTATTCCAAAAATAAAAGAGCTACTCGAAATCATATCGAGTAGCTCTTTTTTATTTAAACAGAACAACCAAAGTTCTATCCTAATAACGATTGTAACTTCATAGCGAGGCCCATATCACCAGATATTTTTACCTTTCCACTCATTACAGCCATCATCGGGTTTAAATCTCCTGATCTAAGCTTAAGTAAATTTTCTAAACTAGTTGTGATCGTAGTGTCCGCATCTTTATCATCAGCACTTACTACATTTTCTTCTCCGGTTCCATCTATATAGATAGCAGTCTCGTCTATTAGAAACTTAATAGATCCTCCTACAGGAGCTGCATTTTTTGCGGCCTTATTAAATTGCTCTATAGCATCTTCAACATTCATAGTATATATTGTCTTTTAATTTTAAGCCAATACGGCTTTATTTTCTTCTAATATAGTTAATGAATCTGAGTGCATTAAAGTTTCTTTATACCCATTATTTTTTGGCAGCTCATACTTGAAGAAAAACTTCATGGTATGTATTTTATTAATGTAGAATTCTTCGGTGTTTATGAGATTACCAGTGACTAGAGCAGTTTTAGCAACTGTTGCCATTTTTAGCCATTGCCATGAGATGACCACATTACTCATCATATCCATAAATATAGTTGCATCTGCTATGTATCTCTCATGCTCTCCGCTCATCGCATATTGCAGAAGATGCATAAGTACCTCTTCTAGAGTTTTGGAAGCAGCTTTTAGCTTATCTGCATAGGGTTTTAAATCGTCATAATTGCTCGCTGCCTTTATCGTAGTTATTATTTCACTAGTAAGATGCTTCATAGATGCACCGTTTTTCATAACGATTTTTCTACCTAGAAGATCTAATGATTGTATACCCGTAGTACCCTCATAGAGTGACATAATACGTACATCACGATAGTATTGCTCTAGTGGAAAATCAGTACAGAATCCATATCCTCCGAGAATCTGCAAACCATTATTTATAGAGATACGTCCTGCTTCTGACGGATAGGTCTTGGCTATCGGAGTTAGCAGTTCTAGTAGGTCATGGTTACGCTCTCTATCCTCTTCTGGTCCTTCTAAAGATAGATCATGATAAAGAGAACATTGTAATAATAGAGAAACCGCACCTTCTGTTATTGCTCGCTGCAATAGTAACATTCTTCTTACATCAGGATGATTTATAATCGTAGTCTGCTCCTCGTCTTTATTTTTTACTCCACCTGATTTTATACGTCTACCCTGAGGTCTTTCTTTGGCATATTGTAAAGAGGCATAATAGGCAGCAGTTGCAACAGAGGCAGCTGTCATTCCCACATCTATTCTTGCTCCATTCATCATCTGGAACATGTACTTAAGGCCTTTATTTTCGGCTCCGACCAGCCACCCTTGAGAATCATTGTTTTCTCCGAATACTAAGTGTGTGGTACAGTATCCTTTCTGACCCATTTTCTGAAAATCTCCAGCAGTTAGTACATCGTTATATTCTAAGCCTCCATCTTCTGTAATTCTCTTTTTAGGAACTACAAATAAAGAGATTCCCTTAGTCCCAGCAGGTGCTCCATCTATTCTAGCTAGAACTAGATGTACAAAATTATCACAGTACTCATGATCTCCTCCTGAGATAAATATCTTCTGCCCTTTTATAGAATAACTGCCATCGCCATTAGGACTAGCACTAGTCGTGATATCCGACAAGGAACTACCAGCCTGTGGTTCCGTAAGGCACATCGTACCTCCCCACTTACCTTCTACCATCTTAGGAACATATCTGTCAGTAAGCTCTTTTGACCCAAATGAAATTATCAAATTTGCCGCTCCTGCAGTAAGCCCTGTATATCCAGAAACATGATTATTGGCACATTCTAGAATGTGAGCAAAGGCATTTTGTAATGTAAATGGCAACTGAAAACCCCCATGCTCATAATCGAAGTATGGAGCTACCCAGCCGTTCTCCCCTGCATCTTTCATCCATTTTCCGATTAAAGGATGGACGATAATCTTTCCATCTTTATAATAAGCACCTTGTTCATCCATTTCCTTAAAAGCTGGATATAGATTCTTATCTGCATAATCTTTTAAAGATTTCATGGATATGTCTATTCCTGCTCTGTCAAAATCCTGATAACGAGCAAAAGCAAAAAGTTGCTCCACATTATGAACTTCAAATAGATTAAAATTTACATGATCTAAACTGATATACTGGGCCATAATTTCAATTAATTTAACTCAAAGTTAAATTTTAGTTTTTATTAGTACAAGCTAAGAGAAAAAAAAAGGAGATATTTAGACAAAGAAACTCTGAAGTGTTTTAATATCACGTTTAGGAATGAATTATAAGTCATTTTTAGCATGATTGATATCACTTCTCAAAATAAAAACTCTGTTGTAATATATATGAAGCATCGAATAAAAAAAGTAGCAGTTCTAGGATCTGGAGTAATGGGATCTGGAATAGCTTGCCAACTCGCCAATATCGGTTTGGATGTCCTACTACTAGATATTGTACCTTTTAATCTAGAAGAAAAAGACAAGAAGAATCCTATAAAAAGAAATAGCATCGTAAATGGAGCACTGAAGGCTGCGATTAAGTCTAAGCCAGCACCCTTGTATGATAAGGCTTTCGCCAAAAGAATACGCACCGGAAACTTTGATGATGACTTCGATAAAATTGCTGATGCGGACTGGATTATAGAAGTAGTGATAGAGCAGCTAGATATAAAGAAGAAGATTTTTGAAAAAGTAGAAAATACTTGCAAGCCTACTGCTCTAGTATCTTCTAATACCTCTAGTATTCCGATACATCTACTGTGTGAGGATAGGTCTGATAATTTTAAAAAGAACTTCTGCGGGACTCACTTTTTTAATCCGCCGAGGTATATGTCCTTATTAGAGATAATACCTCATACAGATAGCTCTCCAGAAATTATAGATTTCTTCATGGACTATGGCGATCGTTACCTAGGAAAAACTACAGTGCTCTGTAAAGACACACCTGCCTTCATCGCAAATCGTATCGGAGTAATGTCAGGTGCTAAAACCTATGCCCTTACGGACAAATATGAGATGAGCATAGAAGAGGTAGATGCTCTCACAGGACCACTCATCGGAAGACCGAAAACAGCAACTTATAAATTACAAGATCTAGTAGGAATAGATACAGGAGTAAAGGTCAGCAACTTTGTCCTCAACAATGTAAAGAACGATGAGTTTGTAGATACTCATAAGGACTATAAGTTTAAATTCATTGACTTCCTAGTCGAAAATAAATTTCTAGGAAACAAAACAAAAAAAGGCTTCTATCAACGAACCAAGGAAAAGGACGAAAAAGGAAAGACTGTCTATCTAGCCCTAGACATAAAAACACTAGAATATAAAAAAGCAACAAAGCCAAGAAGTGCATTAGTAGGAGACGTAAGGAACATAGAAAATATGTCTAAGCGTTTTCAGGTCATCTGCTCTAACGAGGATAAAGAAGGTCAGTTTCTACAAGAGTACTTTGCCGCTCTTCTCGCCTATAGTGCAAATCGAATTCCTGAAATCACAGAACAGTACTACAGCATAGATGATGCGATGAAGACTGGATATAGATGGCAGCATGGACCTTTTGAGTTATGGGATCTAATCGGGTTCGATAAAGGAATAGAACTCATCGAGAAACATGGAGAGAAGCTAGCACCTTGGGTCAGTGAGATGAAGGCTGCAGGAGAAACTTCTTTCTATCACATAAAAGATGGAAAGAAAAAATACTTTGACCTCGAGTCAAAAACTCATCTAACTGTTCCTGGCACAGAGTCATTTATAATCCTGGATGCAATCAGAGGAAACGAGCCTATAATAAAGAATAGCGAAGCTACTGTACATGATATCGGAGATGGTGTGATGTGTGTAGAATTTAGATCTAAGAGTAATGCCATAGGAGATGGAATAGGTACAGCTATCCGTGATGCCATCAAAAAGGCTGAAGAAGAAGGATGGAATGGAGTCGTTATCGGTAACAATGCAGAAAACTTTACAGTCGGTGCTAATCTAATGATGGTCGGAATGATGGCCATGCAGAAACAGTTTACCGAGCTAGACAAAATGGTCAACGACTTCCAGCAACTTACCATGCTCTGTCGTACTTCTAAGGTTCCTGTAGTCGTTGCTACTCAGGGATATGTGTTCGGTGGAGGATGTGAAATAGCAATGCATTGTAATGCTGGAATCTATGCAGCGGAGTCTTATATCGGACTCGTAGAAGTAGGTGTAGGATTACTGCCTGGAGGTGGTGGAACTAAAGAAATGGCAGTCCGAGTATCTGACAGTTACTTCGTTGGAGATGTTGAAATCCCTACCCTTATAGATCATTTTAAACCAGTAGCAACTGCCTCTGTAGCGACTTCTGCTTATGAAGCCTATGGATATAATTTACTGCAAGACACTAAAGATTTTGTAGCAGTAAAAACAGCAAACAACATTGGTCTAGCTAAGGAGAAAGTTTTACAAATGGCTCCGACCTATGTAGCTCCTACTATACGTAATGACATACGAGTACTCGGAAGAACTGGAATGGCTGCTCTATACACTGCGATAAACGAGTTCAAACTCGGAGAATTTATGTCTGACTATGATGTAGAAATCGCTCGTAAAGTTGCCTATGTAATGTGTGGTGGAGATCTGACCAGTGCTCAAGAAGTAGGAGAACAGTATCTCTTAGATATAGAGCGAGAAGCATTCTTATCACTTCTAGGAAATCAGAAAACATTAGATAGAATACAACACACTCTTACTACTAATAAACCATTAAGAAATTAATAAACCATCAAGCGTAAAATAAAATGGAAGCATATATAATAAAAGGATATAGATCAGCAGTAGGAAAGGCCAAAAAAGGTGGTTTTAAAAATTATAGATCTGATGATTTAGCAGTCGATGTAATAAAACACTTACTCTCTCAAGTTCCCGAAGTAGATCCACTGACCATCGATGATGTAATCGTCGGCTGTGCAAATCCAGAAGGAGAACAAGGGCTGCAGGTAGGAAGATTGATCTCTGCAAGAGCTCTCGGAAAAGAAGTGCCAGGTATAGTCATCAATAGATACTGTGCCTCTGGACTAGAAGCCATCTCTATGGCAGTCGGTAAGATTAAAGCAGGATTTGGTCATCTATATATCGCAGGTGGAGCAGAAAGCATGAGTCTGATTCCGATGACTGGATATAAACTGGCACCGAGCTATAAGGCAAACATGCATAACATAAACTATCATGTAAGTATGCTCGCTACTGCCGAGGCTGTTGCCGAAAAATACAACATCACTAGAGAGCAGGCAGATGCATTTGCAGTACGCTCTCACGATAGAGCGATAGCTGCTATAGACGGTGGTAAATTTAAAGATCAGATCGTACCGATTACGGTAGAAAATGTAAATGTGGTAGATGGAAAACGTGTAGAGTCTTCTCACGTAGTAGACACTGACGAAGGAATCCGTAGAGGAACCTCTAACGAAGGTCTTGCAAAATTACGAACTGTTTTTAAAGCAAAAGGTGGAGTCGTTACCGCTGGGAACTCTTCTCAAACCTCTGATGGAGCTGCCTTTACACTAGTGGCAAGTGGAGAGATGGTAGAAAAACTAGGACTTAAACCTCAGGCAAAATTACTGGCCTGTGCTGTAGGTGGAGTTGATCCACTTTATATGGGAATCGGCCCTTGTGTAGCCATTCCTAAAGCTCTTAAACAAGCTGGAATGAAACTGGACCAGATAGAACAAATCGAGCTAAATGAAGCGTTCGCTGTACAAGCTCTTGCTGTGATTAATGAAACTGGACTAGACATCGATAAGGTAAATGTAAATGGTGGAGCCATCGCTCTAGGTCACCCGCTAGGATGTACCGGTGCTAAGCTCACCATCCAACTCCTCGACGAAATGAAAAGAAGAGACCA
>CAZDWO010000093.1:0-12488 GCA_964509175.1 uncultured Saprospiraceae bacterium | reverse complement strand
TTGGAATTAATATTTTATCACTTTTAAAAGTGTAAAGTTTTTTCAGTACAAGACAAAATGGACCTATCGTTCAATAAATATCTAAAACAGTGGGTAGAAAAAAATCCAGGCTCACACCAGATGTAATGGCATACTTCGTACAGCCACATATCATTATTCGTTATCAATTATTAGCTCGTGATCTTTGAATATTTTGTAGCTTAGTTAAAGGTCAGAGAAGTATCAATCTTTAAAAAAGATTTTTATACTTTGGCAACTTATGAATTATAGAAAATTCAATGAACAATATTCAGGATCCGAATCAAATTTTCAATAAAAAACATAATATGAAATATTATATATTACCAATAATTCTGCTCTTAATGGCATGTGAACCAGTAGTAGTCATGGAAGATATGGAAGTCATGGAATACGACTGTATATCTTATGCACAATGCAAAGGCGACCATGAAGGTCGATTCTGTAGCTTTGGTATTAAATTTGGCGACGACGTTATATTTGAAAATTTAGGAGTAGACGTTGAAGGACCTGGTACAACTGGAAGAACAGTTTCATATAGCTTTCAGACATCGGGAACGTACCCCTCCTCCGGTTTTGGTGACTTTGAGAGTAGGCCGTTTGATGAGATTGGACCATTTGCAAAAGATAAAATTAGAGAAGCTTTGGAAGAATGGGCTTCTCATATCGATATAACTTTTATAGAAACAATGGATGAAGAGAATAGTGATTTAAAATATATATGTGCTGACATAGAAGACAAAGCAGGTATAGCATGGTCGAGGTGCACTGATGATGACTGTACTGATGTAGAAGGTTTCGTTTTTTTAAAGAATGATGTAATCAGTGAAAGTTCCTTTTATTCTCTGGCACTACATGAGACAGGTCATGCATTAGGTCTGTGTCATTCTAATTCTCTTAATATCATGTCCTATAATTCATCATTTTATGATTATGATGGATTACAGCCTGGCGACATTGAAGGAATAATCTCTATTTATGGACCTAAATGATAGGAAGAAAGCCTAGCACTACTTATTCTTAATCTTTTATCTTCAGTCCTATGTACTCCGATAGACTCGATGATCAAATTTTAAAACCCCCTGACCAACCTGTAAAAATGGCTGGTTTTCTTATTAGGTTCTTTTGTTTCTGGATTGATTTTATTGTGATTATGATTCTTTACATGTCATTGTCATCTACTATTTTTCGTTTTTTCCGGAATGCTACAGTTGATATTTTTGATTCAGGAATGGGAATATTTGGGATATTCTTTGGAGTATTTGGTTTGCATTTTACCGCTATTTTCTATCATGCAATTATGGAAAGTACAAAGTATCAAGGTTCTTTAGGCAAAATGCTAGTAGGAATAAAAGTTACAAATTATAGTGGAGCAGGACTTTCTCTGGGCAGAGCTCTTGCTAGAAACTTTTCTAAACTATTGTCTTTTTGGACTTTGTATATCGGTTTTCTCATGTGCTTCTGGACAGAAAAAGAACAGACCCTACATGATATTATTGCCAAGAGTTTGGTAATAAAAATAAAAAAGTGACACTTTATGAAATACTTGACCCTCACTCTATTCTTGAGCATTAGTTTCAGTGCTTTTGCTGTTCCAAACTTGGGATAGTAAAATTGATGATAGAATACAACTTTTCTTTTACGCCACAACCATATGGACATTGCCTTGTTTTTGGATTACAGGATTATTACCTTAAATAGTATAAATTACCCATTTTTACACTACTGATTGTTTTAATAATGGAAACTGATATCAACAAACCACAGATGAGCATGAGTGCAGAGACAGAAAAGCAACAAAATAAAAAAGAAGCAAAGGCAAGCAAGCAAGCCAAAAAGCAAAAGAAAAGTAAGCAAAAAACCAAGCTTGACGACAGCAATTCCACTGGTTTATTTGGAACCGTAGCGGAGCCTAGAAAATCACTGTCTACTTATCTTCGTAATCAAAATAAGGCGGAAATAAGCATTATATCGATCCTCGACCGCAAAGCGGCTATACTGATTAGAATATCTGTTTCTCTCATTACTGGGTTAATAGTATTTAATAACTATGTGGCAGATAATGTAGAATACGGCTCGCTCCTATCGCAGATCCTACTCGGAGGCATGATGATAAGTCTCACACTAGCCATACTATCTACTAAGCCTAGTGGTAGACTAATACGTCGTTTTTTTAAAAGTTCAGTAAAGCTTAATCATCCCAAAACTGAAGAGAACATATTTTTCCTAACTCATAATTATTCCCTGGAAGAATATGAAGCTGCTATGCAAAAGGTGGTGCACAGTCAGGATCTACAAATCGGAAATCAAGTCAGGGCAAACTATGTTATAGCTACTAACAATGGAATCAAGGCTAAAATATTAGACATCGCTTACTCCTTTTTCCTACTTTCCATATTAGTAGTAGGAATATTCTTTGTTACTTGCGGTTGCTTTTTACCCTCATAAATGAAAACCTATATTCTAATTTATGTTCTACTTTTTCTTTCAGCTTGTAAAGAGAAAAAACAACAGACAACAGCTCCATACATAGAAGAGTATACCACCCAGCTTACTAAAGACTTTGAGCTTCATTACAAGTTTGACAGAGCATCACAGATTCATATTCTTTCTAGTAAACTTTCAGAGATTTCTAGTCTAGAATATGATTCTCACAATTCGTCCTTTTTAACTAACGATGACGAAAATGGCCAGCTCTATGTTTTAAACAAAGACGATTTTTCTATTTCGGAGAGTATAAAATTTGGAAAGAAAGGAGACTATGAAGCGATTGCTAAAGCAGGTAGAGACATCATCGTGAGCAAGAATACTGGCACCCTGTTTTTCTATAATATAGATACTCAAGAAACTACAACAGAAAACACCTCACTCAAGGCAATAAATAATGTAGAAGGATTATGTCATATTCCAGCACAAGACCTACTCTTGCTAGCTTGTAAAGGAGTTCCATTAAAAAATGAAGAGCTAAAGAAAAAAGATAAGTGCATATACTCCTTTGACTTAAAGTCTAAAAAACTAAACCCTCAACCCTTTATAACAATCGGGCAGAAACAATTACAGGCTGTTGCCGAAAAGCATTACAAAACGAAAAATGCTAAAGTATCCAATAAACTAATTTCGAAAATTAAAGAATTTGCTCCATCCGGAATAGCCGTAAATCCAGTAGATGGCAGATTCTATATTCTTTCTGCTAGAGGATCTACCTTACTGATTGTAAACAAAGACAAAACATTAAATAATATAATTTTCTTGGATTCTACGCTCATTCCACAACCAGAAGGAATTACTTTTGATAAATACGCTAACTTATATATTGCTACAGAGGGACATGGAAAGAGCAGCAAAGTTTTTAAATTTTTATTTGAATAGCATTGTGGATGAAAAATGTACTTAATTTTTTACTGCTTAGTCTTACAGTCGTTCTTACTGGATGCGGCACTTTCAAAAAACCATATTATAGTCAAAATGCCTTAGGATGGAAACAAGAACAACCTCATGACGGTAAAAAAATAAAACATGTACTTTATCTAGTCGGCGATACTGGAGAACTAGACGATCCCGTATCAGGGAAAAACACGGTATTAGAAGTTGTAAAAAAAGACCTAGCCACAGAAACAAACGAAACCAGTCTTGTCTTCTTAGGAGATAACATCTACCCTCATGGCCTGCCATTGGAAGATGCACCAGACAGAGAAATATCAGAGAAAATTATCAATGCTCAACTGGCCTGTTCTAGGGAGCATTCTGGAAACACCTATTTTATCCCAGGAAATCATGACTGGAATAAGCACAAACCTGGTGGTCGTGAAGCAATAATAAGACAAGAAGAATATATCAAATCTCATTATGGACCTTATGAAGACAGCGTACATTTCTATCCTAGTAATGCCTGCGGTGATCCGAAAGTTGTAAAAATCGATAAGGACCTAGTCTATGTTTTCTTAGATACTCAATGGTGGTTGCAAAACTGGCAAAAAGAGAAAAAAATAAACTTTGGTTGCGATCTCAAGTCAAGACATGATCTCCTACACATCATGCAGGATATTTTTACCAAGTATAAAAATGATGAGATAGTAGTACTTATGCATCACCCTATTAAGAGTGATGGAAAACATGGAGGTTACTTTAGCTTTAAACAGCATGTTTTCCCTCTGACGGAAGTCAATAAAAAAATATGGATTCCTCTTCCTGTTATCGGATCTATCTATCCATTATATAGAAAACTCACCGGCTCTAATCAGGATGTTACTAATCTTCATAACCAAGAGCTCATGCAAGGATTAGACAAACTTGCAAAGTCTTTAGACCTTAACATCATCTTTGCAACAGGCCACGATCACGGATTACAATATTTTAATGATGGTAAGACTAAGCACATAATAAGCGGTGCAGGTGGAAAAGTAGAGCATGTAAAAAGTGGTGGAGACGCAGATTATGCCCGAGCAGGTCGTGGATATGTAAAAGTAAATTTCCATGACGACTTCGAAACCTGGGCAGAGTTCTATACCCTAGATCCCGAAACTAATAAGGCATCACTAGAATTCAGAACACAATTAAGAGCCGCTAGAGCTGGAACTGTAGAGTCAAAAGCAAATCATTTTCCTCCGATAAAGGATGATTTGAAAAAAACAATGGCTGCGAGTGCAAAGTTTAAAGCTGGATCTATTAAGGAATTATTCTTAGGAGAGCAGTATAGAGATATATGGACTACTCCGGTAGAAGTTGATGTCATAAATTTAGATACAAAATATGGCGGACTCACTCCCATAAAAAAAGGAGGTGGCCAAGCTTCAAATTCTTTACGTATGGAGCACGAAAATGGGCATCAGTATATATTGAGATCTATAAAAAAAGACTATCGTAAGCTCGTACCTTCTGGCTTTAAAAATTTAAAAATAATAAACTTCCTTGCTGACCAAAATAGTGCTTCTCATCCATATGGTGCTCTTGCTATACCTCACCTTTCTAAAGCAGCTGGAGTCTATTACACTGACCCTAAACTTACCTACCTGAAGCATCAGAGCGGACTAGGCAATTATAACACACAGTTTCCAGAAGAATTATATCTGCTAGAAGAGCGTCCTGATGGAAACTGGAGTGAGTATAAGCAGTTTGGAAACTCCACTGATATTATAGGCTATCTAGACCTACTAGAAAAACTACATGAAAAAACAAATCACTTTGTAGATCAGAAATGGGTACTTAAGTCTAGAATGTTTGACCTATTTATACATGACTGGGATAGACATGACGACCAGTGGAGATGGATGAAATTTAAAGAAGATGGAAAAAACATCTATAGACCTATTCCGCGAGATAGAGATCAGGCCTTTTATAAATTCAAAGGTGTAGTACCCTGGTATATTTCTGTTTTTATATTAAAACAGTTTAAAACCATAAAAGAAGATTCCAAGGATGTAAAACATCTCTCGTTTAACGCAAAACATTTTGACAGATATTTTTTAAATGAACTGGAATGGAAAGACTGGGAATCTATCATACTCAAAATGCAAAACGACATTACTGAGACTAGTATCGATGAGGCCATGAGTCACTTTCCGCCAGAAGTTTTGAATCTAAATGATGACGAAGAACTCGGAAGCATTCTAAAAAGTAGAAGAAATAATCTCCTTAAAATGGGACGTAGGTTGTATGACTTTCTGTCCTCAGAAGTGGAAATTACAGGAACGGATCACGATGATCGTTTTTACATTACCAAAAACTCTGATGGATCGGTACATCTAAAAATGGAAATTAAAAATGATCAACAAATCCTAACAAAATACAATCGCACCTTCTACCCCTCCGAAACAGATGAAATAAGAATCTACGGCTTACGTGGTAATGACATGTTCGATGTAACAGGATCTAGTAATGATGATATACGCATACGTGTAATCGGTGGAGAAGGAAATGACGACATAAAAAATCTCACTTCTAGCTCAGATATCTATGTCTATGATGACTTTAATGGAATTAAAATAAACGGAAAAGCAAAGAATCAAACAAGCACAGATCTCGAAGTAAACGAATATGACAGAGCTGCATTTCAATACAACACCAACTCGCAATTTGTAAATTTTGGATATACCGTAGATGATGGAATATGGATTGGTGCTAATCTAACCTGGACCATAGAAGGATGGAGAAAAGATCCTTATAAAGCTCAACATCATCTCAGCTTTAGTGTAGCTCCTGGAAGCAGAAGGGCATTTATGGTCGAGTATGATGGTCACTTTACGGAAGCCGTAGGAAAATTTGATTTTGTCCCGAGAGTAGAATTCTCATATCCCTTTTATGAAAATTTTTTCGGGATAGGTAGTGAGTCTTTTTATGATACGTCTCTTCCAACTCGCTTTAACTGGGTAAGAATGCAAAACATAGATGCAGAACCCATGCTAGATTTTCATAATGGAACTCATACAGAGCTGTCTTTTGGGCCAGTCTATCAGTATAGAAAAGTATTACTTACGGAGGGAAGAGTAAGTGAGGATCCAGAACTCGGATTTACAGCTGATGAGCTAGATAGTCGTCATTTTTTAGGAGCCAAATTTAATTACAATATAAACCTTGTAGATGATGAATATTTTCCCAGTAACGGCATACGTTTTAATACATCTATTAGTCGAGTATATGAAGTGTCTCGAGAGGACAAGGTTACAGAACTAGGAGGTAATCTAAGCTTCTACCTAAAATTACTAAACAGACCCAAACTAGTTCTAGCTAATCAGATAGGCTATGGAAGATCTTACGGAAATCTACAATTTTATCAGTTTCAGGCCTTAGGGAATAATCATGGATTGAGAGGTTTCCGTAACGAGCGATTTAGAGGAAGAGAAATATTCTACATAAACACTGACCTACGATTAAAATTATTAAAGTGGGACAGCAACGTTATACCGATGGACATAGGTATCTTAGGTGGATATGATTACGGCAATGTAAAAGAAGATGGCAGTACCGATGGTGAATCTTTTAGCAGTATTACTGCTGGTATTTGGTTCCAACTGTTAGGAAGAGTAGTTTTACAACCACACTATAGTTTTAACAATGAGCAAAATCAGCTGAGTGTAAAACTCGGATTTAATTTTTAATATTGATTTCTATGAATTTACGAATCAACACATTTCTTACTTTTCTGCTACTATTTATTAATGGCATTCTTTTTTCTCAAATAGAAAATGGTGGATTTGAAATCTGGCAATCTCTACCTTACTACGATGCACCTGTAGGATGGGAAACAAACCAAGATTCAAATTTTGTAAGATTTGAAAAAAGCGACTTTGTAACAGAAGGAGATTATTCTTTAAAAATAGTGTCTAGCTCTTTTACCTCATGGACAGATTGCAATAGCATTGCAAGAACCTCTGTAACCGTGGACCCTGAAAACATAGAAAACCTTAATCTCAATTTTTACTTAAAATCCATTCCTGATTCTACTAGTACTTCCGATTTTGTATTCTTGTTAATGAAATTCTACCTTTTTGAATCTAACGATTTCAAGGGCTCATTTTATTGGGAATCATATGATATAATTGAAGACTATACTTTTCAACAAATACCTATAATTCACGATGAGGACTTTGATTCCATCCGTATAGAAATAGTTGGAGGTGCATGGAACGGACCTACGGATGGTTGTCATGACCACACCATTTCATGGATAGATAATATGCGACTTGACAATACTTCTAGCCTAAGTGAAAACGTTAATCTCGAGTCAGAAATAAATGTATTCCCTAATCCTTCTCAAGGAATAATAAACATCTCCTCTACTCTAAACCTTGACAATGAATATCAGCTCATAGATAATCATGGAAGAATCGTACAAAAGGGAAAGCTCCATAACAATACCATTTATACAGACAGAAAAGGAGTCTATGCCTTAAAACTCTTCTCAGAAATAAATGGCCAAAATAAATCGATAGTAAAAAGAATAGTGTTACTGTAAAGCCTTACATGAATTAAGTTTAAGTTTGAGTTTGCACTTGCACTTACACTTGAATTTGATTCTTGCATTTGAATTTGAACCACCTCTACCCTAGCAATCGATCTGCAAAACCTACAAAATCCTCCTCTGTAACAATCCCTATTAGTTCACCTTCCTTCACAACAGGAAGACAGCCTATCTTGGATTTTTTCATAAGCTTCATAGCATCAGTTATGGTCTGAGATTCTGAAATCGTCACAGGATTATCGATCATGATGTCACTTACAGTATAGGTCTTTTTAGATTTTTCTGATTTGGTCAATAGTCGTACAATATCCTTTTCCGTTACTAGACCGATAAGTCTACCCTTAGTATTTTCTACCGGAGTAAATCTTATATTTTTCCAATCCATCAATTTCGCCACGAGCGAGATAATATCATCCTTTTGTACAGTAAATAAATCAGTCTCCATAAAATCAGACACCTTAAGTTGTTTAGGATCATATCCATCAAAGTCGGACCGCTTAGCCTCCTTCCATTTATGGACAGGAATATTACGGGCCTGATTTTTCTGAATCGATGCAGTAAGAATGGTTAGAGCCTCATCTACTGACACCTTTGACTTTAAGTCTGTAAAAGATCTGAGTTGCCATCTAGCACCGTTCATATGTTTTTTGGCTCGTTGTTCTATGATGCCTAGATATTTATTGATGTCTTTTTTACTTACTCCATGCTTAGTCAGACCCTTTTTTGCCAATGGAAGCAGCTCAGTCAGAATCAAATCACAAGCAGATATTTTCTTAGAATCGAACCAGTTAAAACTAGAATCGATTCCATAGCGAGATGCCTTCTCGAAGTTGTCCTTTACATCAGCAAATGATAATCGCTTACGGATATCCTTTACATGATCAGCCATCCCTTCTACCATTCCTACCCAAAAGCAGGCATTGGCGATTTCATCTACTACAGATGGACCTGATGGAATTACTCTACATTCGATTCTGAGATGTGGCTTGCCATTATCACTGATTCCGTAACACGGTCGATTCCATCTATAAACGGTAGAATTATGTACCTGCAAGGCTCGAAGTTTAGGGACCTTGTTTTTGGCTATTTTCTTTAGAGAATTCTCATTCATATCCGCACTGATCAGCACTCTGAATCTAGCGATGTCCTCTTTATAGATATCCATCACGGAATCGTGTATCCAGTCATTTCCAAAATTTACTCTAGGACTACGCACTCTCATATGATCATGAGTCGTACGAGTATCTATCGACTGCTGGAACATCGCTATCCTAGACTCATGCCATAACCTTCTGCCGAATACCAAAGGAGAGTTAGCAGATATAGCCATTATCGGAGCAGTGATTGCCTGAGCGATATTATACTTACGTACAAAGTCATCCTGAGCTACTTGTAGATGTACCTGAAAACTAGTATTACAAGCCTCCATCAGCGGGCTATCATGTTTTACGCAGAGCTCATCTATTCCGAATAGCTTGAGCTGATAATCATCACCTATGAGCTGATTATTTATAGAATCGATAAGTGCAGCATATCTTTTTTTAGGAGTCAGATTAGAGATGTCGAGATCATACTTTTTTAAGGTTGGTAGGATTCCTGTAAGTACATATTCTACATCTAGCTCATCGAGTTTTTCCTGGATAGTTTTGAGTTTATAGACGCTTTCCTTTTCCATCTCCGTAAAGCATGACTTGTTAAGATGCAATGGAGTCATGGTCGTCTCTAGATTAAACTGAGCAATCTCAGTTTCTGCCCATGGATGTTTCTGCAATAGATCCAAGGCCTCCATAGCTTTACTCGCTGCTCTTTTAGTATTCTTATCAACTAGCACCATTTCTTGCTCAGCACCGATACGAGTGATGTCATTCTCAAACCAGTTATTATCCAGCATATACTCCATCGCCTCCATATCATTTAGGAGCTTCTGGATAAAAGCATTCATTTGTTTCTTATCGGATAGTATAGATACTCTCTGTTCTCCCATGGGAATATTGTTTTATGGGTTTAAGATAATGACTGATTGGAAAACATTCATATCTTCTCATGCGTTTTGTTATTGTATTTTTGACCTATGCATAGAAAATTTATTTTCATTTTTAGCTGCTTTTTTCTTTTTGCCTCCTGTGGCGATCAGCAAACACCACTGTTTGACATAGAATTTACCGTAGATCTAGACATTCCGACCGGACTAAATACAATAGAAACGCATTTTTTTCCTATTAATCAGGTACAGACTTTTTACAGCAGTTTTGCTGGAGAGATACCTGACGATATGGTCGCTTCTATACTTCCGAGCTCATGTAGCATAGATGGCAGATTTACATCTATCGATTATGATTTCATACAAGATATATTTATCACTGCTGCCGACCCTACTAATCCTACAGTAAAAAGCGAAATCTTCTTTAGAGAAGATATACCTCTAGGCAACAGTGGTGAACTCGTTCTTTTCGGTAATCTACGAGATGCCAAAGAGTTTATCATTAACGACTTAGTAAATCTAGAGGTCCGTATGAAGTTGAGAAACTTCCCTCCTGGAAATATAGAAAACAGACTGACGCTCAGATTCCAAGCCTTTGAAGCAGAATAGAGGATTCGTATTATTTATTCTGGCCCTTTCTAATTTTTTTATCATAATAAACGTAATGGTCATTATGCCTCTCGGCGATATTTTTATCACTGAGTTTGACATAGGAGCAGAACAGTTTTCTTTTTTGGTGTCTGCTTATTCTGGAGCAGCAACTATTGCTGCTTTGATAGGGATTTTTTACTTGGATGTTTTTGATCGTAAGAAGGTCTTACTATTTATTTATGGAGGATTTGCTCTAAGTACTTTGCTCTGCTCGCTTCCGGAGAGCTATTTATTTCTACTCTCTTTACGAGTGGTAAATGGATTTTTTGGTGGCATGATGGGAGCTGTAATTTTATCAATTATCAGTGATTTATATTCATTTAAAGAAAGAGGTATGGCGATGGGTTCTGTTATGGCAGCCTTCTCAGCAGCCTCAGCTCTCGGTGTTCCTTTTGCACTCTATCTGGCAGCCGATGGTAACTGGCAGTTGCCCTTTTTAGTTTTAGGCATTTCTTCTGTCGTCGTCTGGATGCTGATATTTTTTATACTGCCGAGTATGACTGGTCATCTAGATAGCATCGATAATAATCGCTCTTTTAAAAATACACTGAGTGCAGTCTTCTCAGATTCTAATCAGGTAAATGCTCTTGTCGCAGGCTTCGTTATCGTAATTGCACATTTTCTGATTATTCCATTTATCTCTCCATATTTAATAAAGAATGTTGGCTTAAGCCAAGAGGATATTGTTTATCAGTTTTTATTCGGTGGACTGGCGACAGTTATTAGTTCGCCGCTTATCGGTAAACTGGTAGATAAAATAGGAGTGATGAAAGTCTTTATTACTACAATGATTCTTTCTTTTATTCCTACCCTGCTGATTACAAATCTTAATACTGTTCCACTTACAATTGCCATCAGCTATACCACTCTATTTTTTATTCTTGCCACGGGCCGAATGATTGCTCCTAATACCATTATCACTGCAGCAGCTAGTCCGACCAACAGGGGAAGTTTTATGAGTTTTAAATCTGCTCTGCAACAGTTTGCAGTAACTCTGGCAGCACTCATAGGAGGTCAGGTCATCTATATAAATAAAGAAACAGATCTCTATGTAAATTATAACTATGTAGGATATCTTGCCATTGCCTTCGGACTGCTCAGCATCTATCTAGTCAATAAAATAAAAGTAGCCAAAGGAAATTAAGAATATGAAATCCGATACGCTACATATACTAAATGGCGATTCTATTGCTCCAGGTTTTACAAAGCACTTTCCTCATGCCGACTATCTGGTATGGAGAGAAGCTCTTTGTCAGGGTCCTCTCCGCTATGATTTAAATGATGGCAGATTTAAGGAAGAGAGAATCCAATTTCTACAAAAAAACTTCGATGGAGAAATTAAAAAACATCTGGTCGATGAGATAGAGGAACTTAATCTAAGTCATATAAAAGAAGTGGTTCTATGGTTTGAGTACGATCTTTTCTGTCAGATAAATAGGATGTGTGCCATTTCCTGGATTGCCAATAATATAGCTGACGCCAAAATCCATATCCTCGATTTACACAAATATCAGAAAGGAAAATATATCGGCTTAGGCCAAATCAACTCTGACGAATACCCTTCTATCTTTAAAAATAAAATCCTTCTTACTAAACCAGAAATATCCTACATAGATTCTATGTGGCATAAGATATCAAATGGTGATTTACAATTACTAGATTACATAAGACCTTCTCAGAAATTACACTACTTCAATATCGCCATGCGTAACTCTGCGATATACAGCAATGCACATGGTCTCGGTGCTGCTCTTATAGAATCTAGGATTCTATCGCTTCTTAAGAAAGAAGGTCTTGCTAAGAACAAACTGATTGCAAGCATTTTGAAGCAGTCTGCAGATTTGGGTTATGGTGATACTCAGGTGGAGAATATTATTAACG
>CAZDWO010000092.1:0-13374 GCA_964509175.1 uncultured Saprospiraceae bacterium | reverse complement strand
CCTTCTTTATTAGATAAGAGGATTTATGATGTGCAGAAGCAGTTTTTTGCTATCGGAGATTTGAGATTATTATAGATAGAGGTAAAGGTGTTGTTCCTAAAAATATGATACATCTTGAAGAAGGTAAATTATTCCGATTGATATTCTCCGAGTTTAATAGTCTTCATGGATTTACTTATTAAAGTTCCATAGTCTGTTCCTGAAAGGAATTTCAAGATCAAACTAGCTTATTTTGGAAGTAGCTCACTAAAATTATTTCAGTTATATTTGAATTTTATTTAATATGTATTCTAGCAAAGTACTTTATTTCAAGAAAATCCCTCTAATTAAGTAAGTTGATATTTTGACCTTAAGTGACTATTATGACACGACAACTTATTAGTTTGATATGCTTCCTAGCATTAACGAGCACTATATTTGCTCAGACAGGAACTCCAATATCTCAGATTTTTTTAGATGAAAATAATGTGAGTGGTGGTGGATTTCAGGGTGATGTGACGATTACAATAATTAATAAGGCAAAAGGTATAATTATTCTTGAAGTCATATTTAATTTTTTAGTCTAAATGGTCATCTATTCATTCTTCCAAATATAACCGTATTTAACCGTTCTAAACGATTAGCAAATAATGGAAAATAATATGGCTATTATGAGCACACTCAATAAAAACTCATCCACCCAATATCTAAAGCAATAAAATCGTTGTATTTATTTATTGCTAATCAAACCAACATTTATGAAAGTTCCTCAACTATTCATTGCGGTCATGCTGCTCTTGTCTATTGCATGTTCACCTAAGCAAAATTCCGTTTTAAATAATAATGATTCTAAGACCACCATGCCTGATGTTGCTCATAAGAGTATATCTGATAAAGGAATGGTCTCTGATGTAATTGCGACAGATGATCGATTGATTCAGGGTACATTGAGTAACGGTATCCAGTACTACATTCAGAAAAATACAAAACCAGAAAACCGAGCAGAGCTAAGACTTGCTGTAAATGCTGGCTCTATACTAGAAGATGATGACCAAAAAGGCCTAGCACACTTCGTAGAGCACATGGCTTTTAATGGCACAGAAAATTTTGAAAAGAGTGAGCTTGTAGATTACTTAGAATCTGTAGGAACACGTTTTGGGCCTGACCTAAATGCTTACACCTCATTTGATGAGACTGTTTATATGCTGCAAGTAAGAACAGACAGTTCAGAATTGTTTGATAAGGGAATGCTGATTTTAAAAGATTGGGCTGGAGGAGTGACCTTTGATCATGAGGAGATAGATAAGGAAAGAGGAGTTGTAGAATCAGAGTGGCGTTCTCGATTAAGTCCTAGCCAAAGAATGCAAAATATAACTTTCCCAATTATGTATAAGGGCTCGCAGTATTCTGATAGATTGCCTATCGGAGATCCAGAAATTATACGTAATGCAGATTACGAGGCCTTTAAAAGATTCTATAAAGACTGGTATAGACCAGACCTACAAGCAGTTGTCGTAGTAGGTGATGTTGACGTTGCTGAGGTAGAGCAACAGATAAAAGAATTGTTTGGAAGTATTCCTGCTGCTGTAAATCCTAGAGATAGAACCAGGTATGAAGTTCCCTTTCATAAAGAGACGCTGGTAGCCATTGCATCTGATGAAGAGGAATCTTTTACAAATGTAAGTCTCATGTATAAGCATGACAAAATCCATACAAAGACAAATGCTGATTACCGAGAATCACTGAAGAGAAATTTATACAATAATATGATGAGAGGCAGATTGCAAGAGTTGAGTAAGTCTGCAGATCCTCCTTTTGTTTTTGGAAACACAAGTTATGGGGGAGGATTCGGAGAGAAGGATTACTATCGTTCTTTTGCTTTTGTGCCAGAAGGAAAAGCTGAGGCAGCACTAGAAGCTTTACTTACAGAAAATAGAAGAATACAGTTACATGGTTTCACTCAAGGTGAATTAGAAAGAGCTAAGAGTACCATGATGAAAAACGCTGAGAGAAACCTCAAGGAAATGGATAAGACAGAATCTAGAACACTGGTTATGCGATATGTCTATAAGTATCTAGAGGATATTCCGACTCCGGGCCCTAACCAAACTATGGATTTGTACAACAAGTATCTGGATGGCATCATGCTGGACGAGGTAAATACGCTTCCATCTAAATGGATAAAGGACGACAGTAGGGTAGTAAGTATTACCGGACCGCTCAAAAAAGATGTTCCACTTCCTACAGAAGCTACAGTTAGAGAGATGTTAGCTCAGAGTGACTTATCACAGCCTGAAGCATATGTGGATGAGGTAGCTACAGAACCTTTCTTTGATAAAGAATTATCAACTGTAGCCATAACTAAGTCTGAATTTATAAAAGAAATAGATGCAGAATATCTACAACTAGAAAATGGCATACAGGTTTATTTAAAAAAGACAGATTTTAAAAATGATGAAATCCTTGTGAGTGCCTCGAGTCCAGGAGGAACATCGCTTTATACGGATGATCAGTACTTCGATGCTTCTAATGCCAGCTCACTTGTGAGAGAGGCAGGACTTGGAAATTTTAGTACGACACAGCTAGATAAAATGATGGCTAGTAAAACGGTTAGAATGAGTCCATATATCGGCACATATGCAGAAGGGTTTAATGGTGCTGCTTCTCCAGATGACATAGAAATTCTATTCCAGATGGTCTATCAGTATTTCTATAATCCTAGAGTAGATGAAGAGGCTTTTACTTCATTTAAAAACAAGCAGAAAGGAATATTTAAAAATCTGATGTCTAATCCTGAGTACTACTTTTCTGATAGAGTAAATAAACTTAAGTATAACAATCATCCACGTGTAGGCTTTCCGAGTGTAGAGGACTGGGATAAGATAGATTACGTAAAGGCCATGGAGTATTACAACGAGAGATTTGCAGATGCATCTGATTTTACCTTCTTCATCGTAGGAAATTATGATGAGACTACCATAAAGCAGCAAATACAAACCTATCTAGGTAACCTGCCTAGTATCAATAGAGAAGAGACCTGGAAGGATGTAGGTATAAAAGCAGTAGAAGGAGGAGTCACTGATAAGGTCACAAATGGTATAGCACCTAAAACAAATGTCCATATGTACTGGCATGGCGATTTTGATTACAACAAAGACAATAACTATGTCATGAATTCATCGCTTGCTTACCTCAGAATAAAACTAAGAGAGAAGCTAAGAGAAGACCTCGGTGGAGTGTACGGTGTAAGAGTAAGTGGAGGTGGAACTAAGAAGCCTAGAGAAGAATATGGCATTACAGTCTCTTTTAATGCAGATCCTCCGATGGCTGATAAGCTTATCCGAGCTGCAAAAGAAGTACTCGCAGTAGCTGCAAAGGAAGGTCCATCAGAAGAAGATATGACAAAGGTAAAAGAGACACAAAAACAAAGTAGGGTTAAGGACCTACAGCAAAATAGATTTTGGTCTTCTCAATTATCAAGTGGTCATGAAAACGGCAGAGACTTTAGTGGAATATCCTTAGAAGCGGTAGAATCACAAATTAGTAATCTAACTGCTGATCAGATAAAAGCAGCAGTAGGAAAATATTTTGACAATAAAAACTTTATCCAAATACTGATGGTACCAGATAGTTCTGCTGATACCATAAAGCCGTAGGGTAGAGTTTGTGTGTTTTAGAATTTGTTGAAAGGAGATTTCAGAGATGAGGTCTCCTTTTTTATATCAGCGAAATTTTTCCTCAAGATTAAAATTTTCAACTATCTTATATTAAAGTATTAGTTATAGGTATATTCTTCAATTAGATAACTGGATTCATTGTAACGTAAGATTAGTTGTTCTAGTTTGCGTTCATTATTGCTATGGTCAGTATTATAAAGCAACCATGTTTTTCTTCTTCCAGATTTTATCGAAATTGCATCTTTGTCATTAATATTAAAGAGATGATATTCATACAATTCATCGACTAAGTTCATTTGAAAATCACTAAGGCAATTGCATGCAGGTAGTAGGTGCTTTTCGGTTTTCGGAAACTCTCCTAATAACTTAAAAATTGCTCGATCTTTTTCTTTTTTTAAATCTCTCAATTGATCTGTTAAAATATTTTCAGTATTTCCACCTAAATAAGACTTTATCGAGACAGGAGTTCCAGAATTTATAGTCGTCAATTGTTCAGTTATTCTATTGAAACTAAGATTGTTATGTGGCGGATTGGAAATCTTGTATTTATATGTATACTCCACTTTTAATACTCGATTTCCGAACAAATATTTTTCCTCGCTAAGGTCACCATGCGTATTATAGGATTTTATAAGTTTTAGATTACCCTTGCCAGGAATAGTAATGATGGATTCTGAGATGCGTTTATCATTATCCAATTTGCTTGCAATAGAGTAGTTGCAACCAAACTTGCCTAATTTGACTGACTGTGTTACCAAATAATTTTCCTTGTATTGTATGGAGTGTAAGTCAATTTGAGTATAACAAATGTTAAGATGAAACAAAGTAAATATGATACTAGTTAAGAGTGTCGGATGTTTCATTATTTCTGTAGCCATTTATGATTTCTAACAATTGATTTAATGAAGAAGTGCTAGTCATTTGTTCAGTTTTAGTTGCTTTTTCATTTGCTCCTAAAGTACAATGATCTTTTTAGATAGTTAAGTAATAACATGAAATATCAAAGTAATGTAGATTCACTTCAAATGCCTAAGATAAACATCAGGATCATTCAAAAAGCTCTTGGTTATTCTATAATGCTCTGTATCCTCTAAATCGGTTATCTGCATCTGCTCATCTGTGATTTCAAATATCGTCGCACCTGGAATAGCCATAAGAATAGGAGAGTGAGTAGCGATAATAAATTGAGACATATTATTTTCGAGGTGGTCGAGTATCTGATAGATAAGACTCAGTTGCTTAGTTGGAGAGAGTGCAGCCTCTGGCTCATCGAGTAGATATATTCCTGGCTTTTTGATTTTCTCTTGTATGATTTTCAGATATGCTTCTCCGTGAGAAAAACTGCCTAGCTCTTGTCCGTAGTTTACTCTTACGTGGTGTAGCTGATGATTTGCATTGTCCTTCATTTCCTGAATAATATGATCAGGCACTTCTCCTTCCAGAGAGATGAGTTGCTCATGCAGTTTAAAGTCTGCTCTATTTGTACTATTTAGAAAATCTCCAAAATCCTCAGCTCTAAAGAAAAAGCCAGTAGGCTTATTGATATTAAATTCTAGTTCGAGAACCTTGGAAAGTGTAATTGCTGCAGAGAATGATTTTTTCTTATAGTCAGATCCATCCATATGTGGCAACTGTAATCTAAAGGCTATAGATTCTAATAAGGTAGATTTACCACAGCCATTATCTCCGATAAAGAAATTTATCTTATTGGAGAGGTCTAGATTTTTTGCGTACTTAACGGCGGATACATTATAGGGGAAGGGATTGGTCTTTTCTGAGTTTATATGCAGGGATTTTAGGTAGGACATGGGTTATGTATTCAAAAGCTTAATTTCTTTTCTTCATCAAAAATTATTACTCGATCCATTTGTCTATTTCAGAATTGGCCTTAGAATGTTCTATAAATTCACCCTCTTTAAATTGTTGAAGGGACTCATGAATAGCTGAGTTCATTTCTTGGGTTAATTCATAAGGTTCTTGAATTTCACTTAGTTGGATTTCTAATAATCGAGTTGCATCAATCAAGAGTTGATTGTCATTGGTTGAGTTTATCTTTTCGATGAGTTTCTTTCTGAGTTCTGCAGTAGACATATGTTGCTTTAGTGATAACTAAAATACATCATTTTGGAGTTCTACTGAGACTTTGGTTTATTCGATTGGAAAAGTTTTCCCACTTAGTAGTTCCCATAAAACTAGTCTATTACAAAAGTTGGGTAGGGAAGGAGCTATATTGACTATACCATAAGATCCATTATCGACATAGAAAATATTATCATTGTGCTTACCTCCTATCGCTTGATAGATAGTACCATCTATAATTTCAAAGACTGGGAACAAATGATTGATTTCAACATAATCCGGAGATAGTTTGAACCACTCCAAGTAGTCTTTCAAGAAAGTTCTATTTTCCCAATTATTTATTATGCTCTCCTTAGTAACTACGAGAGTAATAAAAGTATCTAATTTTAAATCCATGTCTGAATCCCATCTTGCTAAGTATTGCTTTTGATTTCTAATACTTCCTCCTGATTGTTTAGAAAAGAAATTGACCAGTTCATTAGGCAACTTGAATCTGGTATAATTCTCAATTTCTGAGATATCTTTTGGAGACATCCCTTGAGCATCGTCAAATTGAATCACCTGCTTTTTTTAATTTTTTCAGTTGGAGTAGCTCTTCTTTCAATAGTTCCATTTTTAACTCCTGCTCTAGTTGATCTCTTTTTTTACTGCCGATTGGGCCGTAATTTTTTTCTTTCAGTTCTTCTAAACTTATTGCTTTCATCGTATTTAAGATTAGGTGACTAAAATAATCCATGCAAGTATAATTTAAATATCAGTCTCTTCAAATATAATTCTATTACTCTAAAGCATTCTATTTACCCATAGGGTAGACCCGAAACAAAAAAAAAGACCAAGCCGCTAAGCTTGGTCTTTTTTAATATAGCTAAAAATATAATATAGCTCTTCTTACTTTCCTCCGTTTAGAGAATCTTGTAATGTCTTTAGTGCATCCCAGTCCCCTTTTGCAGCAAGAGCAGCTTGCTGCGGCCATGAAGTAGGGTCGTGCATTTTGTATCTAGATCCTGCAGCTTCTAAGATTGCTTTAAGTTGATCCTGACTAGCCTCTGCCAGTTGGCCGAAGCTCTTTACGTTTGCATTATGTAGAAGCTCCTCGATCTTTGGACCGATTCCTTCTATCTTTCTAAGTGCATCTGGTTCTACTACGACTCTTCTTTCTACAATCTCTCCTTCTTTTCTGTTTCTAGTCTCGTTTACTACAGATTTAGAAATTTCTATCTGACCTAGATTAGCAACCATCTGCTGTAGAGTACCGAGATCTACGCCTTTGATAACCTCTACCTCTTTTACGATTTCGATGGGTACCTCTCTGATTACTTCTATTTCTTTGATAACTTCTACAGGCACTTCTTTGATTACTTCTACTTCCTTAATAACCTCTACCTCTTTAATTACTTCTACCTCTTTTTCTACCTCCTTGATTACCTCTACTTCTTTAACCACCTCTACTATCTTTTCTACCTCTTTTATTACCTCTACTTCTTTGATAACTTCTACCTCTCTTACGACAGGTACTTCTTTGATTACCTCTTTAGTAGTGATTCTTTCTACAGGTACTTGTCTTTCTACCTCTACTTCTTTGATTACCTCCTTGATCGTTTCTACAGGTACTTCTTTGATAATTTCTTTGATAACCTCTACCTCTTTGATTACTTCGACCTCTTTGATAACCTCTACAGGTACTTCTTTAATCACCTCTACCTGCACTTCTTTAATCACTTCTACTTCTCTGATTACCTCAGTAGGCACTTCTTTGATTATCTCTACCTCTTTTACGACTTCTTTGATCGTTTCTACTGGTACTTGCTTAGAGATTTGTACTTCTTTAATCACTTCTACTTCCTTGATGACTTCTACAGGTACTTCTTTAATTACCTCCACCTCTTTGATTACCTCTACAGGTACTTCCTTGATTACCTCTATCTCTTTGATTACTTCTACAGGCACTTCTTTAATTTCCACATTTTGTGCTTCGTTTAAAGAGGCAGTGTATTTTTCTCTTAGATTAGAATAGCTAGTTTCTAAATCAGAGTACTGAGACTTAAGTCCGTCTCTCTCTGTAGATAGTGATGCTACGATAGTGTCTTTTGATTTAATCTGAGCATCATATGCTGATGTATCAAATTTTCTTTCTCTTCCGAGTAACCACCCGAGTAAGGTAGTTCCTAACATTAAAAATAATGGCCATAAACAGCTCATGATATAATGGTTTTAAGTTTTTTAAATTAATTTTTACTGGTAAAAGTCAGGGCAGTCCCCTTCAATAGGATGTCATCTTCTACGCATGATGCTATGGCACGTTTACTTGCTACCTGTATCTGAGTAGTAGCTACACCATTATCTACAAAGTAGTTGGCAATGCTTTTGGCTCTAGCCACACCCAGATTCTTCTCCTCTGTTAGATTCTCTTCTGTTTCTAGATAGTATCCTCTTATCTGTAGAACCCTCTCAGAATTCTCTTGTAGGTAATCTATGATATTAATAGTAGAATTTAAAAACTCATCTGATGGAGATTGGAATCCGTCCTCCGATAGGGCAAACTGGAAATTCTCGTCAGACTTTATCTGGAAGTTATCACCATCATTGACGGTAAGACTTGTGTCGCAATCTGCTGCTGCAGTTGCTGCTGCACCAGTTGTCGCTGCTGCGGCTGTTGTATCTTTTTTGTTTCCACAGAGATGTTTATTACATAAGGTATAACCCCAAAAAAATAAACCCACAAGTAGAATAGAATATAAGGCTTTCATGAATAATTGGTTTTGTTATGATTTAAGATTTAATGAGTAAAAACACATATTATAAAATTATTTAATATGTTATTTACAAATAGTGTTCCATTTTTGACAAGCTAGACACTTTTTATCTCATTTACACTAGATATGACGTATTTATTGGGCTTAAGTCAGTGTTTTATCGCATTTATTCTATCAATGGTATCATTATTGAATCCATTATAAGTATGAGATCTATATGGAAAGGACATATTCGGTTTTCTTTAGTTACAATACCGATTCAGATATTTAATGCAGTAGAAACTGGTAATAATATCCGTTTTAACCAATTGCATAAAAAGGACAACGGACGTGTAAAGTATAAAAAGGTCTGTCGTACTTGTGATGACACTCTTAAAACTGCAGATATCGTAAAAGGATATGAGTATGAGCCAGATCAGTACGTAGTTTTTGAGCAATCTGAGTTCAATGCCTTAAAGCTTAAAAGTACCAGAGCCATAGATGTCGAGGCCTTTGTAGACCAGGATGAGGTGCATCCTTCTAGATATGAGGCAGTCTACTATGTCGGCCCTAATGGAGAGGTCGCTACTAAGACTTTTAATCTGTTTTATAAGGTGCTAGAAAAGTCAAAAAAGGCTGGTGTAGGTCGTATTATACTCAGAGATAGAGAAGATGTGGTCCTGCTTACCGCAAAAGATGGAGCCATCGTAATGTATAAACTAAGGTATCCATATGAGATCAGAGACATAAAAGATGTACCAGATATAAAAGAAGAAGAAGTCGACGAAAAACAGCTCAAACTCGCAGAATCACTAGTAGAATCGCTAGAAACCTCCTTCGACAAGGTAGATTTTGAGGATCGTTTTAGAGATGCTTTACTGGACTTAGTAAATAAGAAAGTAGAAGGAAAAGAGATCGTAACCATCTCAGAAGGAGAGACAGAAACTAAGCCTGTCGTCGACATCATGGATGCTCTAAAAGCCTCTATCGAAGCCGCTAAGCAAAAAGCGAGTTAATCCCTTTTTAGCACTTAATACTACCTATAGTTTTATCATATTTGTGGCTGTTTTTAAAACAAATAGTGCATTATGATGAGTAGGATTTTCCCTAGTATTGCTTTAGTATTTAGTGTATTTACTTTGGCTTTAAGCCAAAATAATGAGGCACAATTATCTATAGATGAGGTAGTTATACAAGAAAATAGAATCTCCCTTCCATTCAGCGAAAGCTCGAGATCGATATCCCTTATTTCTAGAAAACAGATAGAAGCTACACCAGCAAGAGACATTGCGGAGTTATTGCTTACAGTAGCCGGGATAGATGTCAGACAGAGAGGGGTGCATGGTGTGCAGTCTGATATAGGAATCCGTGGAGGAACCTTCGATCAGACACTTATCTTGCTCAATGGGATAAAACTCATAGACCCTCAGACAGGTCATCACAATATGAATATCCCGATAAACATCCACTGTATCGAGCGTATAGAAATCCTAAAAGGTCCAGCTGCTAGAATCTATGGTCAGAATGGTTTTGCAGGAGCGATAAATATCATAACTCGTAAACCAGAGTCTAATGTCATGACGCTCGGAGTAGAATATGGAGAGTATAACACAGTCGGCCTATCGATTGTAAATAATATCGTAACCGAGAAGTCTAATCATATAATATCCTTAAATAGAAATACCTCGGATGGTTATAGATTCAATACAGATTATAAAGTAGAAAATGCTTTTATCCAGAGTCAGATAGACATCGCAGGTCAGCCACTAAGTTTTACCATAGGTCATAGCTGGAGAGAGTTCGGGGCTAACGGTTTCTATGCCAGTCCAGATTTTATGGATCAGTATGAGGAGGTGACTACTACACTGGCCAGTATAGATTATAAATTTCTAGTCGATGACTGGGTTATAAAACCTCGATTTAGCTATAGAAAAAATCAAGATGATTATGTCTTTCTGAGAGAGGATCCTACCTTCTTTAATAACGTACACCAGACCAATAATTTTCTGGCAGAAATAAATGCTCATAAGGTAAATAAATGGGGAGTTTTAGGAATCGGAGTAGAGTATAACTTCTTAGATCTGGTAAGTAACAATCTAGGAGAGAGAGAGCGTACACTCTATTCTGCAACGCTAGAGCAGCGATTCCAGATGGGTAATCTCGATATTACTCCAGGAATATCTTATACCAGTTACTCTGACTTTGACAATAAACTATTTCCAGGACTAGACATCGGATATAGACTATCAGAAAAGCTTAAGGCTTACGCCAATTATGGGTTTACCTACAGAGTACCGACCTATACAGACCGTTTCTACTCAGACCCTGCTAACCTCGGTAACGAAAATCTACAGCCAGAGCAAGCAACTACCTACGAGCTAGGAGTTAAATATTCCACCTCTACAGTAAATGCAAATCTCAGTGCCTTCCATCGAGATGGAAACGATCTCATAGACTGGGTGAGAGATGTGGATACCTTACAGTGGTCTCCGATAAACATCGGAGAGATAGCAACCTCAGGAATAGAACTAACTGCTGAGTATCTTCCAAAAGATCACATTATAGATAGAGTAAGTCTAGGATACACTTTGCTAGATGTAGAGCAGTCTGATGTGGATGCTGGATTTTCTAGATATGCTCTAGAGCATCTAAACCATCAGTTTGTGGCTTCTGCCCAATATGGTTTTGGTAAATTTTATCACTCTCTACAGTTTAGATATGCTGATAGAGAGAACCTAGAAGACTACGGTGTACTAGATACTAAAATAGGATATAGAAGTACGATGTTTGATTTTTATCTAAATGCTACTAATCTCCTAGACCAGGAATATAGAGAGACTAATCTAGTTGTTCTACCAGGCAGATGGCTCATAGGTGGAATTAGGTATAATCTGAGGTATTAGGGAAGTTGTTTTTCCAACCCCTGACCCCTTCAAAGGGGACAAAAAATTCATGTTCCCCTTCAGGGAAAAGGGGTGGAACTCCCAACGTATTTATAATAAAAAGAAACAAAAAAAGCCAATACTAAATTCTAGTATCGGCTTTTTTAATTGTTGACTTTATAGCTTACTTATCCTTCCAGTTTAAACTTAACGGGTAAGGTATATTGGACATTTACTTCTTCTCCTTTAGATTCTCCGGGAATCCAGGTAATATGTTTGTTCATCTTTTGTAAAACCTTGCGTACTGCTTCTTCTAAAAGTGGGTCTGGACTCTTTAAAAATTCTAAGTTAAAAATCCATCCTTTATCACCCACTACAAACTTTACTACCACCATGCCTTCTACTCCCGCTTTTCTAGACTCTTCGGGATAATAAACATTATTATAAATAAACTCTAGTAATTTTTGAGTACTACATTCTTCTAGTTTTGAGTACTCCATGGAGAGATCGCATCCTGGGAATAAAGGCATTTTGTCAGGAGTGATGTAGACAGTTTGTTTACTTTCAGCAATCTGTATAGTCTCTTCATAGGTGTCATAATCGAAGGTCGTAAAGGTATCTACGCTTGTTATTTCATAGGTATTCTGTTCTGGATTGTCTAGAGAAACGTTATTAGTTTGTTTAATCTCATCATTACTAACTTCTTGACAAGAATGGATAAACAAAGTCCCGATGGCTATTATAGCTATTAAAGCGATCGACCTAACTGGTCCATTTTTAATTTTTTGCTGATTCATTTTTTGTATTCTTTTTTTAATGTTGGAGGAAATGGGGTTTACTATTCTCAGATTATGAGATGGTAGAATTAATTCCAGTAGGGTTTGCTTATAGAGGGATGATTCCATATTCTGTATCATAGCATCATCTACCTGATACTCATGGATGAGATCCAGCTCTTTTTTATACATCCACGTTACTGGATGCCACCATACAAGTACCTTAAATAATTCCATCAGAATTTTTTCTACGGAATGATTAAAGCTTATGTGCAGTCGCTCATGATCTATAATTATCTGTAGAGCTGCTTTATCCATGGCGAGATTATCAGGAATGATTATGTAGTTAAAAAATGAAAAGGGAGTCTCAGCACTCGCAGACCTCAGAATAGTGAAGCCTTCTGTTTTTTCTGACGGAGACCCAATCATAATCTGAGCTATCTGAAAAAGAGCATAGATAAATCGTAGAGCAAAAACCAGACTTATCAGTCCCATAAGAACCAGTCCGTAGAATAACCAATCAGTTCCGACTCCTGGAAGAACATTATTATCTGCAGCAGTTGCACCATAGCCTATAATGTTTACTTCTGGCAATACTACAGAGTAAACGAGTAAATCATTCTGAAATAAATTAGGAAGCAGTGGTAATAAAATACTGACAAAAATGCTCCCCAACATATAATGTCTCTGTAATCCATAATTGCTTATTCCTCTTAAAAAAATCAGATAGCATAATCCAAATAGGCCAAGTAGAGTACTAAATTCTAATAAGTAAGTATTCATTTTTTATTGTTTTTGGATTCTTCAATGAGTTCAGAAATATCATTTAGGCTTAAATCTTCTTCCTTAGCTATAAAGGAAACCAGCTCTTTCATCGATCCACCGAAGTAGTTACTTACGAGGGATTTTAAAGAAAACTTAGAGTAATCTTCTTGTGTTATGACAGGAAAGTACTCATAGGTACGACCATAGGCTTTATGATCTACAAATCCCTTTTTTTCTAGTATTCTAACAAAACTAGAAACGGTGGTCTGAGCAGGTTTTGGCTCTTTCATCTTTTGGATAAGTTGACTCACAGTACTGGGTCCATGTTTCCAGAATAGCTGCATGATTTCTTCTTCGGCTTTGGTTAACTTTTTACGTTCTTTCTTCATAGTCTACTAAATTCTATACTAATATAGATTAAAACTAAATAATTAGTTATAAAACTAATAAGATAGTTTTATTATTGTGTGAGATGAGTGTTTTT
>CAZDWO010000091.1:0-13945 GCA_964509175.1 uncultured Saprospiraceae bacterium | reverse complement strand
TACAGTGTAGATTTCCAAGTCCTCTTAAGAAACAAAGGCAGCGAATTAAACGAGTTTGACCTAAAAACCTCCTACTTTGGAGGTGGAATAAGAGCCAATATTAGTAATCTTAAAATAGACTATTAAAAAGTATGTCTGAAAGTGTAAATAAGGACGAAGACGTAATAAGCTTAAAAGATCTCATTTTAAGTATTCAGGAATATTGGAAAGAGATTTGGAAGTATAAATTCTTGATAATAGGTTGTGCCATCTTATTTTCTGTTTTGTTAGTAGTAAAGGCTGTGACGGCCAAGTCTACCTATAAAGCAGACCTTACCTTCATGATAAATGATGAAGAAGGTGGTGGTGGACTCAATGGAATAAGTGCAATTTTAGGATCCTTTGGATTAGATGGAGGAGGAGGAGATGGACAAAATCTAGATAAAATTATCCAACTATCAAAAGCTAGAAAAATATCTCAAATCGCTTTTTTTGAAAAAGTCGATATTAAAGGAAATAAGGATTACCTCGCAAATCACATAATCAATTATCAAGATTCTTTAGGTAGGTGGTTTAAAAGACCGTTCTATAAGTTCTGGGGTAAAACTTCAGTAATTAAGGATTTTAGATTCACTCAAGATTCTGTTCCATTATTTAACAAAAATGAAAACTTAGCACTTAAGGTTATTCATTTAATGGTGGCAGGCAATGAGAAGTTTCCAGGTTTAACTACCACTTCCTATAACGAAGAGTCTGGTATTATGACCATCTCTACTAATTCTTTACATCCTGACATTGCGTACGAACTTACACAGCAAACCTATAATGCACTCTATTCCTATTACATCAAAAATAGTATCGAAAAACAGCGAGTTACCTATGATTTAGTCAAGTTTAAAACTGATTCCATAAAAGAATCATTAAGAGCCGATGAATACGCTCTTGCTAGTTTAAAAGATAGCAGAAGAGCAACCGTTCTGACCAAGGATAAATTGTTAAATCTAAGATTAGAAGGTCGTATAAAAATGGGTTATGCCGCTTTGGCTAAAGCCTTAGAGAATCTAGAAATTGCAGATTTTACCCTTAAAAATAAGACACCCTTTATTCAAGTAATAGATGAACCTCTAAAACCCTTACTTCCTGTAAAACCCTCCTTTTTAAAGGCTTTAATATTTGGAGGTATTCTGGGAGGAATGCTGTCAATTGCTTTTATCTTATTAAGAAAGATTTTTAGAGATACAATGTCTAGTGTTTAATCACATTTCAGTTTCTTTTATATAAATTATACCCCTTAAAAATCTGTGACCTTTATTTGTTTATAAGTCTATAGATTGAGTAATTTTATTACTCGTTTTGTTTTAGAGACTGTAAACATGATAGAGGCCTTAATTTCGTCAAAAACCAGAGTTAAAATGCTGCTTAAGTTCTTCCTGAACGCTAACAGCAGCGGATACCTTCGTGGACTCGAACAAGAATTTGGAGAATCCTCAAATTCCATACGTATCGAACTCAATCGTTTTGAAAATGCAGGAATGCTCGTTTCTTACTCCAAAGGAAATAAGAAATTTTTTCAAGCAAACAGAAAGCACCCATTATTCAACGAAATCCATAATATCGTACTTAAACACATAGGTTTCGATACAATCATAAATAATGTAATCGAAAAGCTCGGGGATGTAAAACAAGTATACATAGCGGGAGATTTTGCCTCAGGTAAAGACAGTCAGATAATAGATTTGATTTTTGTTGGGGAAATAAATCAATCCTACCTAATAAATCTAGTGCAAAAAGCGGAAAAGCTAATTACTAGAAAAATCCGTTTTATCATTTTCGAAAAATTTGAGGATATTGATTTAAAACAGATGGATACCAATCCATTGTTGCTGTGGGAAAATGAGTAAAACATCAAAGTACATTAATGATTTAGACCCACACATTAAGAAGTGGTTTGCCATTTATACTAAGTATAAGTGTGAGAAATATGTGGTGGATAATTTAAAAAAGAAAGGAATAGAAGCCTATTTACCTCTATTAAGCGTAACTAAGAGATATACTCGAAAGGTTAAAACTTATAATGTTCCACTCATTAATTGTTACGCTTTTGCGAAAATCACAAAGGACGAATACATAAAAGTTATCCAGACTGAATATGTGTTCAAATTTTTAAAACAACGTAACGATTTGATTTCCATACCTGAGAATGAAATCATACTGTTGAAAAAAATAGTTGGAGAATTTGAGGAAGAGGTAAGTTTGTTTGAAGGAGAGTTTGTACCGGGTCAGAAAGTAGAAGTTATATCAGGAAGTTTAACTGGCCTTAAGGGACAGTTAATCTCACAAAAAAATAAAAGTGAATTTTTAGTTGAGCTCAATCATATGGGCATCATACTAAAAATGTCAATACCTACAGGGTTATTAAGGCCTGTAAATCAATTAGTTAGAGCGTAATACTTTAGCTAAAATTTTTTATTTGGGGTTTAAGTCGTTGCGACTTATCAGCGGCGAAGCCATGCCAATACTTATTAAATTATGCCAAGAGTACTAATAACAGGAGCTGCAGGTTTTTTAGGTTCTCATCTCTGCGATAAATTTATTGCAGAAAAATATGAGGTTATCGGAATGGATAATCTTATAACTGGAGATTTAAAAAACATAGAGCACCTCTTTGAGCTAGAGAATTTTTCCTTTCATCATCATGACGTAAGTAAATTTGTTCATGTACCGGGAGAATTAGATTACATTCTACATTTTGCATCTCCTGCATCACCTATCGATTATTTAAAAATGCCTATTCAGACCCTTAAAGTGGGATCACTAGGTACACATAATCTTTTAGGATTGGCGAAAGCCAAAAAAGCAAGAATGCTTATCGCCTCTACCTCTGAAGTATATGGTGATCCTCTTGTTAATCCGCAACCCGAAGAATACTGGGGTAATGTAAATCCAATAGGTCCTAGAGGTGTATATGACGAAGCAAAGAGATTTCAAGAAGCCATAACTATGGCATACCATACCTATCATGGCTTAGAAACTAGAATCGTAAGAATTTTTAACACTTACGGCCCACGTATGAGGGCAAACGACGGCAGGGCATTACCAGCTTTCTTCTCGCAAGCTATTGAAAATAAAGATCTAACTGTTTTTGGTGATGGGAGCCAGACTCGTAGCTTCTGTTTTGTAAGTGATCTTGTAGACGGTATATATAAATTGTTGCATTCTGATTATACTCAGCCAGTAAACATCGGTAATCCAGATGAAATAAGTATTCTACAAGCTGCAGAAGAGGTTTTAGACATTGTAGAAAACACCTCCTCCAAACTTTCCTTCCATGGCCTTCCAAAGGATGATCCTAAGGTAAGAAGGCCTGATATTACAAAGGCCAAAGAAATATTAAACTGGAGCCCAAAAGTATCAAGAGCAGAAGGCTTTAAAATAACTTACGATTATTTCCATAAAACATTGAATAAATGAAAATAGCTGTTGTAGGAACGGGTTATGTAGGCCTAGTTTCTGGTACTTGTTTTGCAGAAACAGGAAATGATGTTACCTGTATAGATATAGATAGGTCTAAGGTCGAAAGAATGCAAAACGGTGAAGTTCCTATTTACGAACCTGGCCTAAATGTCCTATTTGATCGAAATACCAAACAAGGTAGATTGAAATTTACCACATCATTAATTGAAGGTATAAAAGATGCAGAGGTAATATTTCTAGCCTTACCTACTCCTCCTGGAGAAGATGGGTCTGCAGACTTAAAATATATTCTAGGAGTTGCTGATGATTTAGGAAAGATAATAACAGATTATAAGGTAATTGTCGATAAGAGTACAGTACCAGTAGGAACCGCAGAAAAAGTAGCTTCTAAACTAGGAGAAAATGCTGACACCTCTCTATTTGATGTAGTGTCTAACCCGGAGTTTTTAAGAGAGGGTGTAGCAGTAGATGACTTTCTTAAACCCGATAGAGTGGTAATCGGAACTAGCTCAGATAAGGCCAAAGAAGTCATGCTTAGACTATATAAACCTTTTGTGCGACAGGGTAATCCTATCATATTTATGGACGAGCGATCAGCTGAAATGACAAAGTATGCAGCAAATTCTTTCTTAGCCACCAAAATCACATTTATGAATGAGGTAGCTAATCTTTGTGATAAAGTAGGTGCTAATGTGGACCAAGTCAGAATAGGAATAGGCAGTGATACTAGAATAGGAAAACGATTTCTATTTCCTGGAATAGGATATGGAGGATCTTGTTTTCCTAAGGATGTGCAAGCTCTAGAAAAAACAGCAAAAGAAAACGACTATAACTTTAGAATATTGAATTCTGTAATGGCCGTAAACCATGAACAGAAGGTAATTTTAGTAAATAGAGTAAAAGAATATTTTGGTTCCAGTCTAAATGGTAAAACCTTTGCTATTTGGGGTCTTGCTTTCAAGCCCAATACTGATGATATAAGAGAGGCTCCAGCTCTATACATGATTGAAGAATTGCAGAAATTAGGAGCGAATATAAAGGCCTGGGATCCTGAGGCCATGGAAAACGTAAAAAAGGAAAATAATGCTATAGATTTCTGTACGACACAGTATGAGGCGTTGGAAGAAGCCGATGCATTGATTATCTGTACAGAATGGAGCGTTTTTAGAACTCCAGATTTCACTAGAATGGAATCATTGATGAATGATAAAATCATCTTTGACGGTCGAAATCTTTATGATTTAGACACGATGAAAAACAAAGGTTTCTATTATCAAAGCATAGGTAGACCTCTTGTAAATGGGAAATAAAGAATCTCGACTACGTAGTTTCCTAAAAGGACTTTCTTGGAGAATTATTGCTACCGCTACATTAGTTGGTATAGCCTATTTTACTACTGGAAACATAAATCTAGCAATGAAAATGGGTGCCATAGAATTTTTTATAAAATTTGCTCTCTATTACGGACATGAAAGAATTTGGGCACAAGTGCCACGTGGTACATTTAGAAAAATTTATCAAAAGGTATTTAGATAAACTATGAGTTTTGGGGTACATATGATTTATAATAAAATACGATCATATGCCAGTATTAATGTGTTTCGGGATCTTTTAAAAGGTGGGTCGATATTCTTTGTAACTAAAATTATAGGCATTTGCCTAATATATTTCTTTACCTGGTGGATTACTTATTATTACGGAGCAAAAAAATGGGCAACATTTGCATTGGGAATTGCCACATTGAATCTTTTGAGTATTCTATCTCTTCATGGAATGGACACTTTGATGACTAAACATGTTGCACTTTTATCAAATAAAAAAGACAACGGGCACAATTCTTTAAAGCATCTGTATTTTAAAATTTTCAAAAATATACTATTCCTTTCTGTAATATTAGGAATCTTACTTTTCATTGCTTCTGCAAATATCTCAACAGCGTTATTTCAAAATGCAGCTCTAAGACCTTGGCTACAAGCAACTGCAATTTCAGTACCATTTTATAGCATTCTATTGCTAAACAACTCTTTCTTATGTGGTAAAAAGAAAATGTTAGAGTACGGGGTTTTTTTAAATCTTTTCCCAATTGGAGTAACAGTATTAATTTTTATCCTTTTAGATTATACATTTTTTACAAAATATTTACCAAGATTTAATGAAAGTAAAATTTTACTCTTCGTTACATACGGCTTTGTTATTATGATTGCTGCAATGATTACTAGTTTTTTGGTTCACAGCTATGGAGATTTTAAAAATACACTAGCAAAAAAGTACCTCTCCTCAAAACAAATATTACTTGAAGGTTTCCCATTACTATTGGTAGCCTCACTAGCCATCATTATTAACAGTATCGATATCTATATGATTGGATATTTTAAAACAGCTGCAGAAGTCGGTATTTATGATGTTGCATTTAAAATTAGTTTGACTTTGAGCTTAGTTTTAGTGGCAATAAATGCAATTGCTTCTCCTCAATTTTCTCAACTTTTTTCAAGTAATCAAATAGAAAAATTGAAAAATTTAACTTTTGTTTCTTCCAAGATGATATTCTGGATTTCCTTTCCAGGCTTTATTATTCTTATGACTTTTCCAAAGTTTTTTCTATCACTTTTTGGGGAAGAATTTTTAATCGCAGAAAATGCTCTCAAAATTCTTTTGATCGGACAGTTTATTAATGCCTTTTGTGGTTCTGTAGGTAATTTACTTAAAATGACAAACCAGCAAGTCTCCTTCCAAAACATTATGATTTTAGCTCTGCTAGCAAATTTCATTCTAAATTTTCTTTTAATACCCAGCTATGGCATTGTAGGTGCAGCGATTGCAAGTTGTATTAGTTTTGCAATAATCAACTTTGCATCTTCTTGGGTTGCATATTCCAAATTAGGTGTCCTATCAATTTACATTCCATTTTTTACCAAAAACCACTTGAATAAATGAATCCGATCATCGTAGTGGGTATGCATAGATCGGGAACAAGCTTGGTATCAAGGGTGCTAAAATCACTAAACGTGTTTATGGGGGTAAATACTGGTGACCACGATGAATCTCCATTTTTTATGAACATAAATAGTTGGATACTAAAGCAGACTGGAGCTGCGTGGGATAATCCTTATGGATTGGAAGTACTTGAAAAAGAAAAATCTTTACAGCAAATATATTGTAGATTTATAAAGAACATTATTGGTTCTCCACTTATTATAAAATATACGGGACTTCTAAAATTCTTTCCATTTCTCCTAAGTAAAAATTTGAATAAACCATGGGGTTGGAAAGATCCATTGAATTCAATAACGTTAAATTTTTGGCTACATATTTTCCCAAATGCAAAAGTGATTTATGTCAAACGTCATGGAATAGATGTAGCTGCCAGTCTTAAAACAAGAGCCGAAAACTTTGAGATAAAATCCATTAAAAGATACCATAACAATAAATTGTATCGGCTCTATTGCCTATACAGACAATTTTTAAGGCCCAAGGCCCGTCAACGAGCATTTAATGCCTCAATTAGCGTTAAAAATTTAGACGTTGGTATTGAACTATGGAAATATTACAATTCTCAAATTGAAAAAGAACTTTCTAACATCAAACCGGAAAATATATTAAAACTAACTTATGAAAATTTGGTTTTAAACCCCGAAGAAAATATGATTGAAATTTCAAAATTTTGCGGAACAGAGTACAAGAAGGTGAAATTTGAAAAATTTAAAAAGCTCCGGATATTGGCCTTCAAAGAAAATTCAGAATTAAACAAACTAGAATCAAAATATTCTACTGACTTAGAGCTTTTTGGTTACTAAATCTAGATTCGAAAAATTACACTAATTAAAAACATCCATCCCATATTTGACAGAACACTTTCGCGAAAGCAAAAAGAACAGTTCCTAAATCAGAACTCAAAAGTCTTGTGGTTTACTGGATTATCTGGATCTGGTAAGAGCACTATTGCCTTAGGTTTAGAAAAAAAGCTACATAATCATGGGTTCTTTACTCAGATTCTCGATGGCGACAATGTTAGAACAGGTATCTGTAACAATCTATCCTTTACACTGGAAGATAGAAAAGAAAATATCCGCAGAATATCCGAGACTTCTAAGCTTTTTTGCAACTCTGGAATCATCTGTATAAATAGCTTTGTAAGCCCTACTAGGGAAATAAGAAACATGGCCAAAGAGATAATAGGTAAGGAAAACTTCCTAGAAGTCTTTGTAAACACTC
The DNA here is from genome assembly GCA_964509175.1 of uncultured Saprospiraceae bacterium. Classification (GTDB taxonomy): domain Bacteria; phylum Bacteroidota; class Bacteroidia; order Chitinophagales; family Saprospiraceae; genus JAHDHU01. The sequence continues at coordinate 6,280 of CAZDWO010000091.1, read as the reverse complement.
CATTACATGTATGCGAATCTAGAGATGTCAAAGGACTATATAAAAAGGCCAGAAATGGAGAAATAAAAGGATTTACCGGAATAGACTCACCATATGAGCCTCCCATAAATCCAGATATAGAAATATTAACTGAAAATAAACCCGTAGAAACGTGTGTAGATATATGTTTTCAACACCTTCATCCACACATTAGAAACTAAATTTTATGAATTATCACATAAATCATCTTAAAGAGCTCGAGTCAGAGTCCATCTTTATCCTTAGAGAAGTCGCTGCTCAGTTTGAGAATCCAGTAATACTCTTTTCTGGAGGAAAAGACTCTATCTTAATGACCTACTTGGCAGTAAAAGCTTTTCATCCTGCTAAGGTTCCTTTCCAGCTATTGCATGTGGATACTGGACATAATTTCCAAGAGACATTAGACTTTAGAGATAATCTAGTAGCCAAATATGGCCTGAAACTAAAAGTAGGGTATGTTCAAGAGGCAATAGATGCTGGGCATGTAACGGAAGAAAAAGGTGTAAACGCAAGTCGTAATGGTCTTCAGATATATACATTACTTGACGAGCTAGAAAAGGGTAAATACGATGCAGCAATGGGTGGTGGAAGAAGAGATGAGGAAAAAGCTAGAGCTAAGGAAAGGTTTTTCTCTCATAGAGATGAGTTCGGACAGTGGGATCCTAAAAACCAAAGACCTGAATTATGGAATCTATTCAACGGTCGTAAAAATATGGGAGAACACTTTAGAGTATTCCCTATTTCTAACTGGACAGAATTGGATGTTTGGCAATATCTAGCAGAAGAAAACGTGCCACTACCTTCTTTATATTTTGCTCATAAAAGAAGAGTAATAGAAAGAGATGGTGTCTTACTTGCAGATAGTGAGTTTATCCCTAAAAAAGATGGAGAAGAATCCTTTGAGGAAATGGTAAGATGTAGAACTATAGGAGACATAAGCTGTACTGGTGTATGGAGGTCTAATGCTACGACTGTAGAAGGTATAATCGAAGAAGTCGCAACAACTAGAATGACAGAAAGAGGAGGTAGATCAGATGATAAGCGTTCTGAAACTGCAATGGAGGATCGTAAGAAACAAGGATATTTTTAATAGAAATGTTTATTTGCCAATTCGCTAATTTGATGATTTGAGACTCTATAGTTTTGAGAAATTAGAAGTTTGGCAATTATCTAAAGAACTTGTGAAAGAGATATATCTTTTGTCTGAAAAATTCCCGAGTACTGAGAAATTTGGATATACTCATTGAAAAACTAGGCAACAAAATGAATGCATTGAAAACAGCCATTAACAGATAACCGAATTAACAAATAATCGCTTTAACGATTTAAAATGACAACAAATAATAAATCAACTGAACTTTTAAGATTTACAACTGCAGGATCTGTAGATGATGGTAAATCCACTCTTATCGGTAGACTCTTATATGATAGTAAATCCATCTTTCAGGACCAGTACGAACAGATAGAAGCCGTAAGTGAGAAGAGAGGAGAAGAAGGAGTAAATCTAGCCTTACTAACCGACGGGCTTAAAGCCGAAAGAGAACAAGGAATAACAATAGATGTGGCTTATAGGTACTTTTCTACACCTAAAAGAAAATTTATAATAGCAGATACTCCGGGCCATATTCAGTATACAAGAAACATGGTTACTGGAGCTTCGACAGCAAATGTGGCTCTTCTTCTAATCGATGCTAGAAATGGAGTTATCGAACAGACCAAAAGGCATGCTATAATCGCCTCTTTGCTCCAGATTCCTCACGTAGTAGTATGTATAAATAAAATGGACCTTGTTGATTACAAACAAGAAGCCTACGATAAAATTCACGACGAGTTTGAGGCATTTGCAACTAAGCTGAATGTTAAGGATGTAAGTTTTATTCCTGTTTCTGCTCTTAAAGGGGATAATATAGTAGATAGAAGTGAAAATATGGACTGGTATGAAGGGTCTACTCTTATGTATTACTTGGAAAATGTACATATCTCCAGCGACCATAATTTTATTGATTGTAGGCTACCTGTACAACATGTAATCAGACCTTACAGTGATGAATATCATGATTATAGAGGATATGCGGGTCGTATTGCAGGTGGTGTATTTAAAAAAGGAGATGAGGTAATGGTGCTACCTAGCGGATTTACATCCAAAATTTCTAAGATAGATACTTTTGACGGAGAACAGGAACAAGCTTTCCCTCCTCAGAGTATCACTATTTTATTAGAAGATGATATAGATATCAGCCGAGGAGACATGATTGTTAGGACTAATAATAAGCCCGCAATTTCTCAAGATATAGAATTGATGGTATGTTGGTTTGATCATTCTAAGCCACTGACTCCTAGAGGAAAATATGTGATAAAGCATACTTCACAAGAAGTGAGATGTATGATAAAAGAGGTGAGATATAAATTAGACATCAACACCTTACATCGTGATCAGGAAAATATAGAAATAAAATCTAATGATATAGCCAGAATAGTAATAAGAACCACTAAGGCATTGTTTTTTGACAAATACAAAGAAAATAGAATTACGGGAAGTGTTATTCTAGTTGACGAGGGTACTAATAATACCGTCGCAGCCGGAATGATTATCTAAATGAAAAAACATGGATCATAAAATAGCAATAATAGGATTAGGATATGTGGGCTTGCCGCTTGCAGTTGAGTTTGGTAAAAAATATCATACAGTTGGCTTTGATATAAATCAATCTAGAGTAGACGAGCTAAACACAGGCGTAGATTCCACTTTAGAGATTGAATCAGATGATTTAAAAGCAGTTCTAAATCCTAGTTTAAACTTGGACCAGAATGGCCTGCTTGTAACTACAGATTCTTCTAAAATCGATGGTTGCAATGTATATGTTGTTACAGTTCCTACTCCTACTGACAAACATCACCGACCTGTTCTTACTCCGCTATATAAAGCAAGTGAGACGGTAGGAAAGGTATTAAAAAAAGGAGATATAGTTATATATGAATCTACTGTCTATCCAGGAGTAACAGAGGAGGAATGTGTTCCAGTACTAGAAAAAGTGTCTGGACTGAAATTCAATAAAGATTTTTTCTGTGGATATAGTCCGGAGAGAATAAATCCAGGAGATAAAAAACATACTGTTACAAAAATACTTAAGGTCACTTCTGGGTCAACACCAGAAATAGCTGAAACAGTAGACCAACTCTATAAATCAGTTATCACTGCTGGAACCTTTAAAGCAAGTAGCCTAAAAGTAGCTGAAGCGGCTAAGGTTATAGAAAATAGCCAGCGAGATTTAAACATCGCCTTTGTAAATGAACTATCAAAGATTTTTAACAGAATCGGAATAGACACACATGAAGTATTAGAGGCAGCTGGAACTAAGTGGAATTTCCTTCCATTTAAACCAGGATTAGTTGGAGGACATTGCATCGGAGTAGATCCTTATTACCTAGCTCAGAAAGCTCAGGAAGTTGGCTATCATCCAGAAATAATTTTGGCCGGAAGGCGTATGAACGATTCTATGGGACAATTCATATCAAGTGAGATTGTCAAAATTATGGTCCAAAAGGACATCAAAGTAAAAAATGCCAAAGCACTAGTACTAGGAATTACCTTCAAGGAAAACTGCCCTGATATCAGAAACACCAAAGCTATAGATGTTTATAACGAACTGATTCAGTACAATATGGATACTACAGTTTTTGACCCTTGGGCGTCTAAAGAGGAGGTCCAGCATGAATATGGAATAGACATCGTAAACGAACTACCCGATGAAAAATACGATGTTGTTGTACTTACCGTTGCTCATAACGAGTATAGAAATCTAGACCTTAACGGCATTAGAAAAGATGTTTCAGTTCTTTATGACGTTAAAGCTTTCTTTGATAAGAATCAAGTAGACGCAAGACTCTAAATGACAAATACTAAAAACATACTAGTCACTGGAGGAGGAGGTTTTATCGGATCTAATTTAGTTGGGACTCTTTTAGATGACCCAAGAGTCGGAGTAGTTAGAGTATTAGATAATTTTGTCACAGGATTTAAATCAAATCTTATAGAATTTGAATCTAATCCAAACTTTGAAATACAAGAAGGAGATATCAGAGACTATAAAACCTGCTTAAAAGCAATGCAGGGAATAAACCTAGTTTCTCATCAAGCAGCTCTAGGTTCTGTGCCTAGATCTCTAAAAGATCCAATTACAACTAATAGTGTAAATATTTCAGGTACACTTAATATATTTAATGCCGCAGTAGAGTCGGGAATAGAGAGAGTAGTATTTGCAGCTTCCTCTTCAACTTATGGAGATAGTACTAATCTCCCTAAAGTAGAACATATTATTGGCAAACCACTTTCCCCGTATGCCATAACTAAATATGTAAATGAGCTCTACGCAGATATTTTTTCTAGAGCCTACAAATTCAATTATATAGGTCTTAGATATTTCAATGTATTTGGACCTAAACAAGATCCTAATGGAGCCTATGCCGCTGTTATTCCACTTTTCTATAAAGCAGCTATTCAAAATGAGCCTCCTACGATAAATGGAGATGGGTCTTTTAGTCGTGATTTTACCTATATAGAAAATACGGTGCAGGCCAACATTCTCGCACTTTTTACAGAAAATCAAGAAGCTTTAAATCAGATTTATAATGTTGCTTGCGGCTATCGAACAGATTTAAAAGATTTATGGACTAAAATAAAAGAATACTCTTCTAGTGATATAGAAGCCATATACGGACCTAATCGACCTGGCGACATTCCACATAGTCTTGCCGATATATCCAAGATAAAATCTAACCTAGATTATCAGGTTAATGTAACTGTAGATCAAGGCTTGAAAAAATCTTTCGAATACTATAAAAGAATATTTTCTAATGATAAATAAAAAAATATTAATTACTGGGGGAGCAGGCTTTATAGGTTCCCATGTTGTTAGACTTTTTGTAAATAAATATCCGGATTATCAGGTTTACAATTTGGACAAACTTACCTACGCAGGTAATCTTGAAAATTTAAAAGACATTGACTCTAAGTCAAACTATACCTTTTTAAAAGGCGACATCGCAGATTTAGAATATGTGAGAGGCATATTTAAAAAATATAGCTTTGATTCCGTAATACATTTAGCAGCAGAGTCTCATGTAGATAGATCTATATCCGACCCATTAGTTTTTATAACCACTAATATCATAGGCACCTCTACCCTGCTACAAGTAGCCAAAGAAAATTGGAAAGAAGATTATAACAATAAGCTTTTTTATCATGTCTCTACTGATGAGGTATATGGTTCTCTAGAATTAGATAAGGGTTTCTTTTATGAAGACACTCCATACGACCCTAAAAGTCCTTATTCTGCCTCTAAAGCATCCTCAGACCATTTAGTCAGAGCCTGGCACCATACCTTTAAACTACCAGTTGTCTTGTCTAACTGTTCTAATAATTATGGACCCTATCAGTTTCCAGAAAAACTGATTCCGCTATTTATAAATAATATAGTTAAAGGAAAGAACCTTCCTGTTTACGGCAAGGGAATAAACGTAAGAGACTGGTTATATGTAGAAGATCATGCAGTAGCTATAGACTCTATATTCCATAAAGGAACACATGGAGAAACCTATAATATCGGTGGACACAATGAGTGGAAAAACATAGATTTAATCAAGCTCTTAATTAAATTGACTGATAAAAAATTAGGGCATTCCGAAGGCCATTCTGATAAGCTTATCACCTATGTTACAGATCGTGCTGGACATGACCTAAGGTATGCTATAGATGCAACTAAAATTAAAGACGCACTTGGATGGCTTCCTTCGTTACAATTTGAAGAAGGATTGTCTAAAACCATAGATTGGTACCTTGATAATAAAGACTGGATGGAAAATATAACCTCTGGTGCATATCAGGAATACTATAAGAAACAATATTCATAAGTTTATCCAATATTGGTACTATTTATGAAGTTATATATGCTTAACCGTATTTAATGAAAGGAATTATCCTAGCAGGAGGCTCTGGTACTCGCTTGTATCCCATTACTAAAGCTATTTCTAAGCAGCTGATGCCTATCTATGATAAGCCGATGATATATTATCCTTTATCAGTTCTTATGTTATCGGGAATAAAGGAGGTACTTATTATTACTACTCCTGAAGATTCTGCACAGTTCCAGAGACTTCTTGGAGATGGCTCTCAAGTAGGTTGCCGTTTTGAATATGCAGTACAAGAAATACCTAATGGCTTAGCACAGGCTTTTGTAATCGGAGAAGAGTTTATTGGTGATGA
>CAZDWO010000090.1:0-14116 GCA_964509175.1 uncultured Saprospiraceae bacterium | reverse complement strand
AGGGACTACAGAAATATAGGTCTTTTGGTCTACCATGATTTGAATGGACTTTTCCTCTATTTTTGAGATTTGTCCTACAATTCCACTACCGGTTACGATTTTATCCCCTTTCTTTAATTCACCCATAAAAGCATCCTGCTCTTTTTGCTTTTTAGCCTGAGGGCGAATAAAGAAAAAGAATATCACAATCATTACTAGAATGAGTGGCATAAATCCTATAATCGGGTTACTGCTGGACTGAAGTACAAAAAACATATCTTAAGTTTTAAAGGCTGCTAATATAGCTGCATTTTTGATTGATATTTCAGAATATGCTTTAAAAAGTGAATAGAGACAAGAACATTTATTTGATTGGATTTATGGGCAGTGGCAAAACGACCATTGGAAAACTTTTGGCCACAGCCTTAAAAAGAGAATTTATAGACCTAGATCAGTATATCGAAACCCAGGAAAATCAATCCATCTCTCAAATTTTTAAAAATATAGGAGAGTCTTCTTTCAGATCACTAGAAACTAAGTATCTAAAGCAGCTATCAAAGAAGCAGAATCTTATTCTTGCTACTGGTGGCGGAACCCCATGTTCTAACATAAACTGGGCTATTCTTAATAGTGGCTCATGTGTATATCTCAAATGTAGTATCCAAAGTCTAACAGATAGGCTTTTAATAGAACGATCCAAGCGTCCGCTTATAAGCTCATTAAGCACTAAACGAGCTCTATATCAATATATTAGAAGTAAATTGAAAGAAAGGAATAGCTTTTATGAGCGGGCTGATATTATATTAAGAAATAGCAGTAAATCTGATAAAACATTAAGAATACTGCTAAAACACTTCTAATCTGCCATAGATACATTCCCATTTTTATTTCAGATTTCTGAAATAAATTTTTCCATTATTGATCTTCTGGATATCATTAAATCTTTTTCTTCAAAGGAAGAGAAACAAAATATATAAAGCAATATCACTGAAGGAACTAATGATAAGTCGGCGGGAAAATTAGATAATAATAATTTTTAACTGAGGAACTTTAGATAAGTAGTCGGGAAAATTAGATAATTATTCAAGTGTAATAGTGTCTCATATTTGTAGTGTAATTACAAACGGAACTTCCAGTTTTAAAATTACAAATAGAGCATCCAAGAAGTAGATAGTTAAGTTTTTTTCATATAGTAGTTAGTTTTTCATATTTATAGTTGATTAAAAAGCCCTAGAGTTAAAGTTCTCTGGGGCTTTTTAGATTTAATTAAAATAGGGTAAAAGAGAATTAATTCATTATTTGCAACCTGAATATTAATTAAGCTAAAACATATATTACAGTAAATTGAATTCGTATTTTAGCGGCTTGAAAATAAACGTATGAGTGACAATATTAAAAAGACAGTAATTATAGGATCTGGCCCAGCTGGATATACAGCAGCAATATACGCTGCTAGAGCGAGTATGGATCCAGTTTTATATACAGGACCCGAGCCAGGTGGCCAGTTGACCATTACGACTGATGTCGAAAATTACCCAGGTTATCCAGATGGAATCCAAGGACCTGAAATGATGGAACATTTTAAGAATCAGGCAGTGAGATTCGGAACAGAAGTGATTTTTGAGATGATTACTAAGGTAGATTTCAGTGGACCTGTACATAAAATATGGACAGAGTCTGGAGAAGAGATACAAGCACATACAGTAATTATAGCTACAGGTGCATCAGCCAAATGGTTAGGACTAGAATCTGAGCAACGATTGATGAACCAAGGGGTTTCTGCCTGTGCAGTCTGCGATGGCTTTTTCTTTAGAAATCAAGAAGTAGCTATCGTTGGGGCAGGTGATACTGCAGCAGAGGAAGCAACCTATCTTGCTAAGCTCTGTACTAAGGTGCACATGTTTGTAAGAAGGGATGAGATGAGAGCTTCTAAAATCATGCAAGACAGAGTAAAGAAAACTGAAAATATCCAAATCTATTGGAACACAGAAACAGAAGAAGTACTGGGAGAAACAGATGTAACGGGTGTGCGTATACGTAATAATAAATCTGGAGAAATTAGCGAGCTTCCAGTTACAGGATTCTTTGTAGCCATTGGCCATAAGCCTAATACAGATATCTTTAAAAACTGGATAGACATGGAAGACAGTGGTTATCTAATTACTAAGCCAGGTACCGCAAAAACAAATATACAAGGAGTTTTTGCAAGTGGAGATGCTCAAGATCATGTATATCGACAAGCCGTAACAGCTGCTGGAACTGGATGTATGGCTGCTCTAGATGCAGAAAGATATCTAGCAGAAAAAGGAATTATTTAGATTTAATTATTAGCGTTCAATAATATTTAAGATTATAAATTATGGGGAAATTTAGAAACGGTGTACTTCATGGGGATGAGGTTACTGAAGTTTTCAATTATGCAAACGAAAATAACTTTGCAATACCAGCAGTAAATGTTGTAGGCACTAATACAGTAAATGCCGTTATAGAAACTGCTAAGGAACTCAACTCTCCAGTAATTGTACAGTTTTCTAATGGAGGTTCTACCTTCTTTGCAGGGAAAGGACTTAAAGGAGACAATAAGCACTTTGCTGCTATACAAGGAGGAATTTCAGGTGCTCTACATGTTCATCAAATGGCAGAAGCTTATGGTGTTCCAGTTATACTACATACTGATCACTGTGCTAAGAAGATATTGCCGTGGATAGATGGATTATTGGATGCTGGAGAGAAGTACATGGAAAAGAATGGTGTTCCATTATACAGCTCTCATATGTTAGACCTGTCTGAAGAACCGCTACATGAGAACATAGAAATATGCTCTAAGTACTTCGAGAGAATGAATAAGCTCGGCATGACCATAGAGGTAGAACTAGGTGTCACAGGTGGAGAAGAAGATGGAGTAGACAATACGGACGTAGACAGTTCTAAACTATATACTCAGCCAGAAGAAGTTTTTGAAACCTATGAGGCTCTAGCCAAAATAAGTAAGAGATTTACGGTGGCTGCAGCATTCGGGAATGTACATGGTGTATATAAGCCTGGTAATGTAGAACTACGACCTATCATTCTTAAAAATAGCCAAGACTACCTGATTAAGAAGCTAAATCTTAAAGAAGATAATCCGATAAACTTTGTATTCCATGGAGGATCTGGATCATCTAGAGAAGACATCAGAGAGGCGATAGAATATGGAGCTATAAAGATGAATATCGATACAGACTTGCAATGGGCATTCTGGACTGGAGTAAGAGATTACTATGAGCCAAATGCTGGTTACATGCAAGAGCAAATCGGTAATCCAGAAGGTACTGATAAGCCAAACAAGAAAAAATACGATCCACGTAAATGGTTAAGAGAAGGAGAGCAGAGCTTTAAAAAGAGACTATCACAAGCTTTCCAAGACCTAAACTGTATGGATAGAAATTAATATAACTCTTAGGAGTTTAAATTCTAAAGACCCTTGGTTGTATTAAATCAAGGGTCTTTCTTTTTGTCTATTCGATACTTTGAATAGACATTTTGTTTCCTCGGAATTCCATTTGATCTCCGATAGCTTTACCCATTAGTAATTTCCCGATAGGAGAGTCGTAAGAGATGGCATAATACTTCTTATCGTCGATTTCTACTTTCCCGATTCCTATGGAAATGAAATAGTTGTGGTCTTTTGTAAATACCAAACTTCCAAAACTTACGGACTCAAAAGTCTTATCTACATCGATTTGATACAATAGCTTTTTGAGCCTAACTGTTTTGCTCAGTTGCATCTCATTTTTCTCTTGTTCGATTTGCATCATAGCTCGACCTGTTTCAAATTTATCTCCCGCAGAGCTTTTCGTTTCGTTGTTTTTAGATTCTATGGCAGAGTCGATGGCAGTCTGAGCAGTTTCTATCTGAGCATCGAGGCGAGCATGAATTTCTTCTAAGAGTCTACTCTTTAAACAATCTGCTTGTTTATCGGATTTGATTTCTGACATGGATCTTGTTTGAGCATATTTACGAGTAACTGATAGAGTCCAGGCACTTTCTCTTTAAATAATTCTGGCTGTTCAAAAAAGCATTCTATACTTACCGAGAAGAGCTCCTTAAGGTTTAGTCCAGCATAATCTCTTAGATAAGGATGCCGTTTGTTTCTGATTTTATAAATCTCCTCTATACCTATCATCTTAAACTGCTCTAGATCTTGTTCACTAAAAAATCTATTAAAAATCAAGCCATCCTTATTCTCACCATGTAAGGCATGAGCCATCTCATGTAAGGCTACATTCATCGCATCATCTGGAATAATAAACCCCTCTTTCACACTAGGCCAGGAGAGAGCCATGGTATTATTTGCATAATCTACATGACCTAGTAAGGCTGGAAACTGAGCAAAACTATAGGTATTAGGAACGACATATATTTTCTTAAACCGCTTCAAAATAAAATTATCCAACCCAAAGGTTATCTGTATCAATGCACTGGTAATCAGAATCTTCATCTTGACACTGATCGCAGTAAACTCTACAGGAATGAACTTTATAAAATGAGAGGAGATATAAATCCGTTTTAGAAATATGCTCTGTAGGCTAGGAGTGAGCTGAGCATAATAATCGTTGTACTCTTGCAGCATCATATGATACTTAGGAGAGATGGCCTTTACCCGTAAACTATAAAATGCTATCCTGATTCGCTCTATCATAAAGGCTTGTCGTCTATTGATATATCTAAAGCAATATAAAACAAAAAGCCGTTAAGCTTTTAAACTTAACGGCTTTATCTATTCTAGCGACTCTAAATTATTAGAATCCTGAGCTCTTATTTCCACCTCTTCTCATCTGCTCTTCTAATTTTCTCTGACGCTCTGCTTTTACTCTCATTTCTTCTGCCTTCATCTCTGCTTCAGCTTTGGCTGCTGCAGCAGCTGCTACTTCTGCATCTATCGCTGCCTGATCTACAGTATCTACTGGAGCTACAGTTTCTATCACTTCTTCTACAACTGGTGGTACTATAGGTGCCGAAGCTCCACATCCATCGCATCCTCTTAAGAATAACCATAGAAGAGCAAGTAATAATAATAGTGGCAATAACCACCATAACCATTTCATTCCACCTCCAGAACTTGCTGCCGCTGTTGCTGCTGTTCCAGCCGTAGCTTTACTAGCAGTAACTGCTGCTGCTTTTTTAGGAGCTGCTGCAACTACTTTCTTCTTTACTGGTTCTACCTTCTTGATTTTTTTTACTTCCTTTTTAGGAGCTGCCTGAGCCGCAATAGGAGCTACTACCGCAGCAGCCGCAGCTGTTGCACCCATAGTACTCCATTTCCATCCAGCACCTGCTGCATCTTTATAAGGACACGATCTTCCTATCTCCTGATGATTACCCGCTTTAAGTATAGAGAAGTGATGTCCCATTTTCTCTTCTGTAGACCATCTCTTATCATTATCTCTGTTTTTTATCACGGATTCGATACCGTTATCTCTTCCTTTCTCAGAAGTATATCCTTCTGATCTTAGTTTTACCTCTCCATGGTTATCTAGCATCGCAAAGTAGAATTCTCCATCCTTAGAAAAGGTTGAGAATCCATCATACTTGACAGATCTAGGATGACCCCTATATTCTTTACAGGACAGATATTCATCTTGACCTGCTTTCTTTGCTGTTGCTGCTGCTGCCGCCGCTGTAGCCGCTGCTGCTGCCGTAGCTGCTTCTTTATCTGCCTTTGCTTTAGCTGCTGCCTTTGCCTCAGCATCTGCTTTAGCCTTAGCTTCTGCCTCCGCTTTTGCTTTAGCCTCAGCCTCCAATCTAGCTTTTTCTGCAGCTTCTGCTTTAGCCTTTGCCTCAGCCTCTGCCTTAGCTTTGGCCTCAGCCTCTAATCTTGCTTTCTCTGCTGCTGCTTCCGCATCCGCTTTAGCCTTTGCATCAGCTTCTGCTTTCGCTCTTGCTGCTGCCGCATCCGCTTCCGCCTTAGCCTTTGCTGCTGCTGCTGCCGCCGCTCCAACCATGCTCCATTTCCATCCAGCACTTGCTGCATCACCATACGGACAAGATCTTCCTATTTCCTGGTGGTTACCAGCTTTTAATATTGAGAAATGATAACCCATCTTTTCTTCTACAGAATATTTGGAATCATCTTCTCTATTTTTCATAACAGATTCTATTCCATTGTCTCTTCCTTTTTCTGAGGTATATCCTTCTGACCTAAGTCTCACTTCTCCATCATTGTCGAGCATCGCAAAGTAATATTCTCCGTCTTTAGAAAAGGTAGAAAATCCTTTGTAGGTAGATGACTCTGCATGACCTTTATACTCCTTACATGATAAATAATCGTCCTGTTTTGCTGGAGTGGCTGTAGCTGTCGCTTCAGCTGGTTCTGTTTCTACTTTTGCTTCAGTACTTGTCGCTGCCGCAGCTCCTGCTGCAGCCGCTCCTCCGAGCATAAGTCCCACAGCTTTCTGCATATCATCAGTAGTTCCGTAAAAGAAACTCTTTGCTATGTTTTTACCTTCTGCTCCTTTTAGATAGAAATAGTATTTTCCATTTCTAGTTTCTTTACCCTCATAATTTCCTTCGATAGGTGCATATTTAAATACCTCGTCTACCATCGTTCTTGCTTCTTGCTCAGTCGCAAAACCTCTTACATCTGCATTAAGGAAAATCGTTTTACCATCCTCTCTGTGGAAAGTAAAATAATGCTTGTCATTACTCGATCTGAAAATCTTATAGGTTACACTATTGATAGGATAGGCTCCTTCTGCCAAGTATACTTTTTCCTTCTTAGGCTTCTTAGGACCTGTCTTTCTTTTCTTCCTAGGCTTCTTAGGTTTAGGAGGACCAGCAGGAGCTGCTGATGCAATAGCGATAGAGGCTGGACCTGTAGCTGCTACAAGATCTCCAGAAAAGGCAGTTGTAGAACCTGTCGTTCTGCCACCTCTTACCTGTGCTGCACCCTGTTCTGCATCCGCTGCACTACCGAACCATCTACTAGTTGCAATCTCCTGATTATTTCCAGCTCGTAGGCTAAAGTAATGGTTACCATCATCGGTTACTCCGACCTTGTACCTATCAGGATTTTCCATATTCTTCTTTACCGATTCTATCCCGTTATCTCTTCCCGCTTCTGAAGAATATCCCTCACTAATTAAATAAATTTGATTTCCTACATTGTAGGTAAAGTAATGTTCTCCGTCTGCAGAAAACGTGGCGAAGCCGTCTGTAATTGTTCCCAGATTATTCTGATAATAATCCAATGCTTTGTAATCATCTAGAGCCATGAGTGTTGGTTGTTTTGTTTAAAGAATACTTTAATATGACGCCATTACGTCAATAGGTTACATTTCTTACGAAAAATAATGCCTTAAAATACAAAAAAACCTTTGATTTTATAGTGTTAATGCCTTGTAGAGTCTTAAATCTTGTAGAGCAGATTTGTGGTTATTTTTGTGTCACTCCTACGGAACTTGTATTAGCTAGGAACTATAAACTATAGGTATTTCGCTCCGCTGGAGCTTTCTATTACTACTTTATTATCGCCTTAATTATTAGAAAATTTAACTCCTTTAATCTGCAACATTGAACGCTTTTTAAGTCTATGCTCCAGAGGAGTATAATATCTATAGCAACATGTGTTAACAAAATAATAGAGCTCCATAGGAGTGACACATTTCCATTTGAAGCGAGAACACTAAATTTTATTTAGCAAATTTGTATCTGTTTTATGAAACTCCTACGGAGCTTGTATTAGCTAGGAACTAGGAACTATAAACTATAGATATGTCGCTCCGCTGGAGCTTTTCTTTACTACTTTCTAATTTGAAAATATAACGCTAAATGGACTCTTTAGTGCGTAATATTTTGCAAACTAATCTTTATGCTCCAGAGGAGTATAATATTTATAGAAAAATATGATAACAAAATAACAGAGCTCCGTAGGAGTGACATACTTCCAATTTAAAGGAAACACTAAATCTTATAGAGCAGATTTGTCTCGATTTCTTCTGACAACTTTCGCTTATCCTCCTGTAGTTTCTGATAGACCTTAATGACCTGAGCAATTTCTTCAGAGGAAGCATCTGCTTTTTCCAGTTCAGTAATCTTTTTGCGATACTTGCTTTCTTCTTTTTTTAGTTGCTTGAGAATGTATCGATACAATGATTTGGTTGAGTCTTTTACATGGTTCTTTTCTGGATCTTTCTGGGTCATCAGTCCGGAACCTCTCTCATCCCAGTTGGCAAAAGAATAGGGTGTTGCTACCAGTTCTATAGCGGCAGACGATAAATCCAAATCTGTAGAGTTAGTGAAATGAGAAAGCTCGATGGCTTTGTTATTTTGATGTAAGCTATGTGCTTCTCTTATAACACTTGCGTAAATGACATTTTCAAATTGGTCTAAATATCCTTCTATACTATGGAAGATAAACTCTATAATTTTTACTCCTTCTGAGTGTTCCTTATCTCCATGCTCTAGCGATACTCGAGCGATGTCTTTTTCCTGATAGAAGAGATCACTCTTTGATTCCTTGGGTTTTATCTGCGTAGGAGAGTCAGATTGAGTAGGCATATAACCATCGTCAGAACTACCACTTGCATTACCTCCAGCATTATTATTTCTGTTATTTCTAAAAGCTTCTCGATCGCTTTCTATTTTCTTTCGACGGATGTCTCCTGATATTATCTTATTGGTTTCTTTAAACAGAATCTCTTCTGACATCTCTAGAAGGGTTGAGCACTGTTTTATATAGGCTGCTCGTTTTAGTGTATCTGGGATTTTAGCAATGCTTTCTAGGATGTCTTTTATGAGACCTGTTTTTGCAATCGGATCATTCTGAGCATTCTTATTGAGCATGTCTACCTTGAAGAGTACCAGATCCTTAGCAGCAGTTTCTAGATAGGTTTTAAAGTCGTTTACCCCAAGCTCTCCTAGGTAAGAATCTGGATCATGACCATCTGGCAATAAAACCAGCTTTACATTCATGTTCTGCTCTAGGATGAGATTCATCCCTCGCATGGCAGCTTTTACTCCTGCTTCATCTCCATCATAGATGACTTTTATATTATCAGTATATCGCTTTATGAGTTTTATCTGATCTACAGTAAGAGCTGTTCCAGATGAGGCAACCACGTTTTCTATTCCTCCTTGATGCAGTGCCAGCGTATCAGTATATCCTTCTACCAGTATACACTCATCCTGCTGTCTGATTGCTTTTTTTGCATAGTAGAGTCCATATAGTGTTTTCCGTTTATTGTAAACTTCTGACTCTGGACTGTTTAGATATTTGGGTGTTTTTTTATTCTGCGATAGGGTTCTTCCACCGAATCCGATAACCTTTCCACTCAAATTATGAATCGGAAACATCACTCTCGCTCTAAAGAAATCTGTATTCTCAGACTTAGACAGACCGAGCTTAGTGATGTGCTCTAGATTATAACTGCTGGCTTTTAAAGCCTTATATAGGTCTCCATTTTCTGGAGGTGTCCATCCTAGTTCGAATTTTTTAATGGTCGTTTCTAGAAAGCCTCGACTCTTAAAGTAGGAGAGACCGACTCCTTTTCCGAGGTCTGTTTCCCATAGCTGCTTTTGGAAGTAGTCTCTCGTAAATCCATTTATCAGATAGAAGGATTCTATGAGCTGCATTTCTTCCTTATACTCCTCAGACTGCTGAGTCTCTTCTAGCTCTATTCCATATTTCTTAGCGAGGTATCTAATGCTCTCAGGAAAACTAAGCTGCTCATGATCCATCATAAACTGGACAGGATTCCCTCCTTTGCCACAGCCAAAACACTTATAAATATTCTTAGAAGGAGAAATCGTAAAAGAAGGAGTCTTCTCATTATGGAATGGACATAGACCGATCATGTTTACACCTCGTCGTCTGAGGTTAACAAAATCCTGAACCACGTCCTCGACCATGGCGACATTTAATACTTCTTGTATGGATTTCTGTGATATCAATCTTATAATTTGAGCCTTGCTGCAGGTTTAATATCCAAAGATGCAAAATCCTTTTCCATAAACTTGTAGTATCCAGAAATACCAATCATCGCTGCATTATCTGTACAATATTGAAAACTCGGAATGTGTGCTTCCCAGCCCAACTTATCAGCAGTCTCTTTTAATTGAGCTCTCAAATATGAATTGGCTGATACTCCTCCGGCTATGGCAATCGTTCGTATGTTTTCTTCTCTAGCTGCTCTCTTTATTTTGGCCATCAACAGATGTACTATAGAATGCTGTATGCTACAACAGATGTCATTTAGGTTTTCTTCTATAAAGGCTGGGTTCTCTGCTATCTTTTCTCTCAGGAAGTATCTAATGGCAGTCTTCATTCCGCTGTAGCTGAAATTTAATCCAGGTATTTTAGGAATTGGAAATTCAAATTTGGGCTCACCCTCCTTAGCCAATTTATCTATCATCGGACCTGCTGGATATCCTAGACCGAGTAATTTTCCAGATTTATCAAAGGCTTCTCCGGCTGCATCATCTAGGGTTTCTCCGAGTAGCTCCATTTTATTGGGTCCAGTAACTTTTACGATCTGAGTATGACCTCCAGATACAGTAAGACATAAAAAAGGAAAGCTAGGATGCGGTTCTTCTGCAAAGTGAGCCATTACATGAGCCTGCATATGATTTACCTGTATTATCGGTATATCGAGGCTGAGAGACAGTCCTTTTACGTAACTGAGACCTACCATAAGGCTTCCCATAAGTCCTGGACCGGTCGTAATTGCTATTCCTGAGAGTTGTTTTTTATCTACATTGGCTTTCGCCAAAGCGGCCAAAACAGTCGGTATTATATTCGCTTCATGGTTTCTAGAGGCTACCTCTGGGATAACTCCGCCATATTCTCTATGTATTTCCTGTGTGGATACAACATTACTGAGAACTTTAGCATCTGCTATAACAGAAGCGGAGGTATCATCGCAGGACGATTCTATTGCAAGAAGTATATTGGACATTAGGCTACTTAAAAGATTAAAATTTGCTATTATTGTGATTGTCAAAGTAAAGAAATTATATAGACATATAATATTGAGAAAATGAAATTGGTAATAAATATTTTATTGACACTACTTGTGTTCTTCTTGGGTTATTTACTCTTTAATAGTATAAAGGAGCCGATCACTTTTAAAACTGAAAAAGATAAAAGAGCAGATGCGGTTAAGAATAGATTAAAAGACATTAGAACCTCACAAGAGTTGTATAGAGATATAACAGGTGAGTTTGCACCTACTTTCGATACACTCAAGCAAGTTTTGGTTAGTGATAGTTTTAAAATAGAAAACATTCAGTCAGATCCAGCATTTCCGGATGATCCTGATAAATTTATCACTGAGGTTACTTTTAAGAGTGCTCTAGACTCTATAAATAAGCTAAATATAAATCTAGATTCGCTACGCTATATTCCGTACACAGGTAATGCAAAGCAGTTTAAAATAGAAGCCGATACACTTACTTATCAGAAGACTATCGTAAATGTATTGCAAGTGAGTACGCAGTGGAAAGAATTTATGGGCCCTTATGCTTCCGCCAAATTTTCTAAGTATGATAACTCTTATGAGCCAGATGCGATGTTTAAATTTGGAGACATGGGTAAACCTAACTTGGGTGGTAACTGGCCACAGTAATACTTACTAATAAAAAATAAACAGCTGTCTGTGATATTTATCGCAGACAGTTTTTTTATATACTTCTTTATATAGTTTATGAATAAAAAACTAATAGTCGAAAATAACTTGTCCACCTTACTCCCAAATGGTGCATACACTAATCGTCTAAAAGAAGAAATAATAAACAGCTCTAAACTAGATCTGGAGGTAGAGCCGATTACCGTTTTTCAAGATGAGATTACAGATGACATCGTAAACGTTTGGGCTTGTAATGTCAGAGACTTTCTTAAACTGAGAGAAAATCACAAGTTCGATTCATTAGATCATAGCTCTACGGTCTTTATGAAAACCTGCGTAGCTACTGGAAAGGACGGAGTATTTATAAATTCTCAAGAAGAGAAATTAGAACTACTGGTTGTAGACAAGGGTACGATTCAGGTTTATAATAGTTTTACTCAGCGGTCTTATGCTGATATCCTATACTACTGTCTACTTTATCGCAAAGAGTATAATGAAAAGCTTAGTGTCTATCTAAATTCTGATTTAGACAGAACTACTGTTCAAAACTTAAAGAAATACATCACTTCTATAGAATCAATAGACTTTCCTAAAATGGAATCTAAGAACTCTGATTCTTATCCTTCCATCAGCTTAAAGACATGCGAATAGTAGGAGGCCAGTTTAAAGGTCGCCGATTTAGTCCTCCATCTAAAAACTGGAAAACACGTCCGACAACGGATTTTGCAAAAGAGGGTCTTTACAACATACTTACTAACCTTATCAATTTTAAAGAAGCTAAGATGCTTGACCTATTCGGTGGTACAGGTAATCATAGTTATGAGTTTTGTTCTAGAGGTTGCACAGATGTTACTTATATAGAGAAATACCATGGCTGTGTGACTTTCGTCAAAAAGATAGCGGCTGATTTAGATATCGAGGACAACATCAGTATCCATAGACAGGATGTCTTTAAATATCTAAAAACAACGGATGAGCAGTTCTCCTTCATCTTTGCAGATCCGCCCTATGATCATAAGTCACTGGCTGATTTACCTCGAATAATTTCTGAATCGAATCTACTTCTAGAAGATGGAATCTTTGTACTGGAGCATGATCGGAGGCATAGCTTTAAGGATACTCCTACATTCTGGCAAGAGCGGATTTATGGGAATGTGCATTTTAGTTTTTTTCGGTAGGTATCAGCTCACCACAGATGGTTCAGATTAATACAGAGATTTTTTCTGAGGTAATCTGTGAAAATCCGTGAAATCCGTGGTAAAAGAAATACATATAATTGCTCACCACAGATAGCTCAGATTAACACAGAGGTTTAATGCTCTAAACGGTGGTAAAACTATAAATAGTCCTAATTTTGCCCTCTATTAAAACGTACAATGGTCGAGTCCAAAATAACAGAACAGATAAATCTCCTTTTTAAAGAGGAGAGTGGTGGAGAAGATTTATCCTCTAAGATTGTTTTTAGTCCTACTAGAAAAGAATTCGAAGGTGATATGACCTTGGTGGTATTTCCTTTTGTCAAAATGGCAAAAAAGAATCCAGTAGAGACAGCAAACCTTATAGGAGAACTATTAAAAACAGAGATAACAGAAATAGAAGATTACAATGTTATTAAGGGCTTTCTAAACCTCAGTTTCTCTAATGCTTACTGGATAAAAAGCCTAGGACTACAAGAAAATCTAGAGCAGCTAAATTTGCCTGCAAAGGACGAGAAGATCCTCATAGAATTTTCTTCACCCAATACCAATAAACCGCTACACCTTGGACACATCCGTAATATCTTACTCGGTAGTTCTACCAGTAATCTACTCAAGGCTGCTGGACATGAGGTGGTAAATACTCAGATCGTAAACGATAGAGGAATCGCTATCTGCAAAAGTATGCTAGCCTGGAGCAAATATGGAAATGGAGATACTCCAGAATCCACCTCTATAAAAGGAGATCATTTTGTGGGTAAATACTACGTACTCTTTGAGACCAAGTTTAAGGAAGAGTATGCTCTATGGCAAGCAAGTCCAGAAGGACAGGCACTGTACGAATCAGAGAAAAAAGAAGGTGTAGATCAAGAAACCTATTTCAAAAAATACAAGAATAATTATTTCAATACCTACAGCACACTCGGAAAAGAAGCAAAAGAAATGCTTCAAAAATGGGAAGCTAAAGAAACGGAGACTATTGCACTCTGGGAGCAGATGAACGGATGGGTGTATGCGGGATTTGATGAAACCTATGAGCGACTGGGAGCTGAGTTTGATTTACTCTACTATGAGTCTGATACTTATATCCTAGGAAAAGATGTAATCAATAAAGGATTAGAAGAAGGAAGTTTCTACAAAAAAGACGATGGCAGTGTATGGATAGATTTAGAAGATGTAGGGCTAGACCATAAGCTGGTACTCCGAAGTGATGGAACCTCTGTCTATATGACTCAGGACATCGGAACAGTAGATAAGCGATATGAGAATCATGACACGAAGAAGATGATCTATGTTGTGGCCAACGAGCAAGACTATCACTTCAAAGCCTTGTTTGAG
>CAZDWO010000089.1:0-14287 GCA_964509175.1 uncultured Saprospiraceae bacterium | reverse complement strand
CCGCGACCCCGACCTTGGCAAGGTCGTGCTCTACCAGCTGAGCTACTTTCGCATTAGCTTTTTTCTAAAGCGATGCAAATATATGCTACTTCTTGATAACTGTAGCAATGGAAGTCATATATCTTTTGACATTATATTTTTTTAAATTTTCCTTGATTTTATATACCAGAGTTTGATACTTCGTCTTATTTTTATTTACGGTCGTTTGGCAGCTATTTGACAAAACGGAGCGTTTCTCCAAAAGCTGATCTAAATGCCTGTAATGCAATAGGCTTCCCTTTCTTAATAATTTATTAAAATATCAACTTGTGATAAGACTTTACCTATGTAGTCTGTTTTGTATGATATGTACCATATCTCATACACAAGACATTCACTACTCACAGTTTTTTAATTCGCCACTTAATTTAAATCCTGCTTTGACAGGAGTTTTTGCTGGCCAACAAAGAGTTACTGCAAATTATAAGGGTCAGTGGGCCAGTGTACCTGTAGATTATTCAACCTTCTCAGTCGCCTATGATAGAAACTTTAATGAAGAAGCAGATTCTACCGGGTTTTTCTCAGTAGGAGTTCTTCTAAATTATGATCAGGCAGGAGCCGTTGATCTTAATTTACTAAACGTAGGACTTAATGCCTCGTATTCCTTAAAGCTCAATGAAAAATCATTACTATCGCCTGGAGTTCAGATTGCTTTTAACAGCCGTAGATATGACTTCGATAAGGTCGCTACTCAGAATCAATGGAACGGAGATTTCCGGGATATCAATATTCCAGCAGAGATTTCTCAAGACGAGGCGATAAGCTTCGTCGATTTGTCTGTAGGATTAAATTACCACAGGCAGACGAGCTATAGAGATTACCTAGATATAGGAGTTGGATTCTTCCATGTAGCAGGACCAGAACAGTCTTTTAATAAAGGAAATTTCACCTCTAGTCTTAATAGAAAGGTTAGTGTATATGGGATATCTTCTTTTGAAGTAGCCAGTAAGCTAGATATATTGCTTAATGCGTTGTATTCTAATCAGGTTACTTATGAGGAGATAGTTCTTAATGCTCAAGGCAAAATCTATCTCAATAAGAATAAAGAAAGAAACATAGCACTGCATTTAGGTCTAGGGTATAGAGTGGCGGATGCCTTCTATCCGATGATTGCTATTCAGTATCAGAACATCTATGCCTCTTTTAACTACGATATAAATATTTCTGACTTCTCTCATGCCACTGGACAGCAGGGTGGACCAGAGTTGCACTTCAGATATATGATTTATAATATTCCTAAGGCTCCATTTAAGCCTTGTCCTATTTATTAATCTATAAAAAAGAAATACAATGAAAAAGATATTTTCAATAAGCGTTCTTTTCTTTTTTGGATTTGTAGCTGTGGCACAACCCTCAGCTAAGGATTATGTAAAAAAAGGAATAGAAGCACTTGCGACCAATAATTTTAGTGATGCACTGGTAAATTTTACCGAAGCATATGATAGAGATCCGTCAGATGCAGATGTCCTCTATAATTTAATACAAGCAGAGCGAGCACAGTATGCCTATGCTCCTGCAGTTAGACACTTACATTATTTATTAGATACTTTAAAATCGACCAATTATCCAGATGCATATCGTCAGCTCGCAGAGCTGAAATTACAGACTGGAGAATATGCCGATGCCGAGAGATATTATCAGCTGTTTATGACAGAAAATGATGATCCGATGATGGGTAAGAAATCAGAACTCGGACTGCAATCTGCTCAGTGGGCTCAGGCAAATCCTGATCCAGTAGCTGGTGTAGATATCGGAACCCTAGATTTTAATACAGGATACTCTGAGCATGCACCTTTATTGATAGATGGTGATTTGCATTATTCATCTTTGAGCCATCCGTTCCATAACGATAAGTACAAACCTAAGAGAGTCTTATCTAAAATAGAAGGATCTAATGTTTCCGCTTTGGCGAAAGCTGGTAATTTCAATAGTGAAGATGCCTTAACTTCTAATGCCGCTATAAGTGCAGATGGAGCGTATATGGCTTACACTATCTGTAATTATGTAAATGTCGGAGATATTAACTGTGAGATTTACTTGAGTTCTAAAGGAGCAAATGGAGAGTGGAATAGTGGGACTAAGTTGGCCTCACCTGTAAATATGACGGGAAGTACAAGTACTCAACCATCATTTGGTACCGGAAGTAATGGTTCTCAGGAATTATACTTTGTATCGACTCGAGCTGGAGGAAAAGGAGGTTTTGATATTTACAAAACTTCTTTTGATTCTAATATGAAGTTTACTGCTGCTACTAATCTATCAGAGGTAAACACAGAAGGCAACGACATTACTCCCTTTTATGACAAGGATTCAGGGTCACTTTTCTTTTCTACAGATGGGAGAGTAGGTTATGGTTCTTATGATGTATTTGAGTTGAATAATGGAACAGTAAGCAATGCGGGAAAACCTATAAATACGAGTTACCAGGACATCTATTATGTAACCTATGATAATGGAGAAAACAACTATGTTTCTTCTAACAGAGTAGGCTCTAAATTTTTAGATACTAAGTATGAGACCTGTTGCTTCGATATTTATCGAGTGGATAAGGAGCCACAAAGAATGGACTTACTAGCTCTTACCTACGATGCTAAGACTAGAGCAGATTTACTCGGAGCGACTGTCTCACTTAATCGATTAGATGGAGCTGCAGATTCTAAGAATAATATAGAAGCAAACGACTTCTTATTTAAAGATATTGATCCTAAAGGAAGCTACTCTCTTACAGCAACAAAGGCAGGATATAACAGCTCTACGCTGACAGTAACTGGAGAAGAGTTGATGCAATACCTGAATGCTGGAGTCATAGAAAAGAAACTATATCTCACTCCGGCGGCTCCAGAAACAGTAGACCTTCTGGTAAAAGTATTTGAAAAACCGACCAAGTATGAGTTACTAGGTTCTACTGTTAGCCTAATAGACATAACAGCTGGAGATATCGAAGTGGATCGTAAGACTTACGGTGATTCTAACTCATTTACTTTTAAAGTAATACCAGGACACTGTTATAAAATCAGAGTAAATAAAACAGGATACGAGACTGCTCTAGAGCAATATTGTATACCTAAAGATGGTGGTCGAGCATACAAAGAGATTTACATAGGAAGAAAAGCAGTGATAGAATCTCTGGCAAATCTACTTCCACTTAGACTCTACTATGACAACGATATGCCTGATAGAGGAACTGTAAAAACATCTACAGTAAGAATCTATACAGATACCTATAATGAGTACTATCCACTTAAACAAAAGTTTAAGGACGTATATGGAGGACAGCAATCTGATGGAGAATATGCAGTAGAAAATTTCTTTGAAGGAGAGGTAAGAAAAGGGTATGATAACCTAAACATATTTATGGAAACGCTTACTAGAATCTTACAGAAAGGAAAAGCTGTAAATCTATATCTCCGTGGATATGCGAGTCCGTTATCTGTAAACGATTATAACATCGCTCTAGGTAAACGTAGGGTGGACTGTGTAAGAAATGAGTTTGAGAGATATCGTGGAGGGCTTCTATTAAATTATATAAGTTCTGGTCAGTTAATAATAACAGAAAGATCTTTTGGAGAGGATACTGCTAATAAAGGAATTAGTGATGATCCATCTAAGCCTAAAAATTCAATTTTTAGCCCAGATGCATCGAGAGAGAGAAGAGTAGAGATAGATGAGATTCAAGAAGTTTATAACTAATCAAAATTGATTAATCCAAAGAAAAAAAAATGAAAAATAGAATTATATATAGTTTTTTAGTTTTTCTCGGAATATTGATTTCGATACAAGAGGGAAACGCTACCCATGTTGCGGGTGGTAATTTATTTTACGAGTGTCTCGGAAACCAGCAGTATAGAGTAACCTTAGAGTTTAGAAGAGATTGTTTTAATGGAAATCCATTGGCACAGTTTGATTCTCAGGCAAGTATTGGAATTTTTGATACTAATGGGGTCCCGATTATAAAATCAGATGGTGGACAGGTGCTGATAGATTTTGATGACTCTGATACATTAAACACAATTTTGACCTCTGAGTGTTCTATTATGGGAGAGGATGTATGTGTGGAAATGACTACCTATTCTGCAGTTATTACGCTACCATTTAACCCTACTGGATACATATTGTCTTATCAGCGATGTTGTAGAAATATAGCCCTGAATAATATTATAGATCCACTGAATCAAGGTTCTACATACTGGACTACTATATCAGAAAGAGCACAACTAGAGTGTAATAGTGCACCAGAATTTAATGTCTGGCCCGACATCTTCATTTGTGCCAACGAGCCCTTGATTTTTGATCATTCAGCGACTGACTTAGATGGTGACTCGCTAGTGTATAGATTGTGTGTTCCTAGTACAGGAGCTAGTCAAGCAAACCCACAACCACAACCACCAGGACCACCGCCATATGATGTTATTACATGGCAACCCCCTTTTGGTTTAAATGATATGATGAGTGGTGTTCCACTGACTATAGATTCTCAAACAGGATTACTTACAGCAACTCCTAATCTAGTCGGACAGTTTCTGATAGGGATCTGTGTAGAAGAATATAGAGATGGAGAGTTACTAGGTTTTACGAGAAGAGATTTTGAATATAATGTAAGGATTTGTGATCCTCGTCCTACAGTAACGATTACGCCAGAATCAGATGTAAATTGTGAAGGCCTAAGTGGAAGTTTTTCTGTAGAGGTAGAACCTGATAATGCCACATACGAGTGGTTTACACTCATAGACGGTGACACTACGTTTTTTGCTCAGATGCCTGAATTTGAGGTAGACTTTCCAGAGGCAGGTTTTTACACTGTAGGTGTAGCTGCTCGAGATGGAAGTTGTGTAGATACAGCTTTTCAAAGTATTTATGTAGCTCCTCCAGGTTTTGAAAATATAGATATTATAGATCCTGGAGTTGTATGTTCTGATACGATTACACTCTCAGCAACTGCAGACCCAGGTGCTACCTTTGAGTGGTTTTCAGATTCTGGACTCAC
The DNA here is from genome assembly GCA_964509175.1 of uncultured Saprospiraceae bacterium. Lineage (GTDB taxonomy): Bacteria > Bacteroidota > Bacteroidia > Chitinophagales > Saprospiraceae > JAHDHU01. The sequence continues at coordinate 9,264 of CAZDWO010000089.1, read as the reverse complement.
TATGAGTTTAGGAACTGGGTCGAGTATAGAGACTCCTCTTATCGGAGGTAGTCATACATTTTTTGTCGTTCAGACAGACTCACCATGTCCAGAAGTGGATTCTATAACTGTACAAGGGTTCTTGCCAGATGTGACTGTAGACCTTCCAGACTCACCTAATGTGTGTCTAGGAACAGATTATACAATAAGTGTAACCAATAATAATCCGGCCTCTAATCTCAGTTATCAGTGGGGTGGAGATGGAACCTTAGAAACCATGCAAGGACTACCAGAGGCTACATTTAGTTTTGGTCCTCCAGGAACTTATATGATTACCTTATTGATTACAGATGAGGATACAGGCTGTTCTATAAACTTTAATTATCCAGTAGAACTGTTTATGAATATGCCAGACGTTGGGGTAACCCTTCCTCCGGATAATATAATCTGTGATGGAGAGGACTATTCCATTTCTCTCACGAATAATAATCCAAGTGTGCCTTTCTCTATCGTTTGGGATGGAGATGGGATGCTTACTACCTCACAGGGAGCACCTAATGCGACCTTTACCTTTCCTGGACCAGGAACCTTCATCATTACATTACAATTGCAAGATTCTGATGGCTGTGATAGTTCTATGGAGTTTGTGGTAGAAGTTTTAGAAGGACCGGATGACTTAAACCTCGAGGCTTTTATAACGCCATGTCTAGGAGATTCTGCAGTTGTAATAACTAATGGAAATCCAGATTACATATACAACTGGTCATCAGATAATGTTGATTTTATTTTTGATGCCAATGCAATAAACCCTGTGGTTACTAATATTAATACTTCAGGGACTATGTTTTTAGATGTGTTTGTAGATGGATTTGAAGAATGTGCTGATTCCTACGAGGTAATTATTGATCCTACTGATGAGATTACCATAAACGTTACAGGCCAGACTTCTTTCTGTCAGGAAGGGGAGCTAGATCTCCATGCAGAAGCAAATCAACCTGGCGATATTACCTGGACGGATACAAATAGTGGAGTAGTAGTAATGGGAGATGCGTACACAGTAACAATAACAGAAAGTACGACCTTACTTATAGAATTTGTAGGAGAAAACGGATGTACCTTGGAGCAATCTGTAGATATAACCGTGATGGATCCAGGAGATGTAACGATAAACTCTTCTACGGGTCTTATTTACTGCCCAGGGGAAACAGTTTCTCTCGAAGCAATCTTCCAAGGAATGGGCACAGTGGTCTGGACAGACCAAGATTTCAATGTAATCGGTAATGATAATCCTATAGAGGTAAATCCGGATGGAATTACTTCTTACAACGTATCTATAGAAATGGGCGACTGTTTAGGTTCTGCGACTATAGAACTTACTCCGTCTATGCTCAGCTTAGAGTTGAATCATCCTAGTCTCATCTGTGAGAATGGAGAAGTAACCATTAATGTAAACGCGGAGTCCTCTAGTCCAGTAAGTTTTAATTACAACTTCGATGAAGAAGTAACTGTAAACAGTGATTCTGAGATTGTAATAACTACAGACGGAAGTGTCTCTGGGACAATAGAAGCCGTAAACGAAGATGGATGTAGTGTAACAGAATCTGTGGAAATTCTATTTGATGGAATTACGGGTTTTGAAGCATCTGCTGATCCTGATGTGATAATCATCGGAGAGTCTACAGATCTAGGAACTAATGGAGATGGAGACTGGCAATATATGTGGGAGCCTCCAGCTACCTTGGACGATCCTAGTTCCAGTGACCCAGTCGCTACACCTACAGATTCTACAACGGTATACACAGTGACTGTAACAAACGACAATGGCTGTACAGCAACTGACCAGGTGACTGTTATAACTCGTTTCCCGATGTGTAATGAGGAAGACGTATATGTACCTAATCTATTTACTCCTAATGGAGATGGATTTAATGATGTATTCCAGCCAGAGAGTAACTTTATAGAAGAGATGTGGCTTATCATATACGACAGATGGGGAGAGAAAGTATTCGAGACGAGAACTCTAGGAGCAGGATGGGATGGAACCTTTGAAGGAAGTGTGCTAGATCCAGATGTATATGGCTACTGCCTAAATGTAACCTGTGTAAACGGAACAGAATATCTCACTCAGGGTAATATAACTCTGATGAAGTAAGAAATTATTTAATTAGTAGGGCAGGGCTTATGATTTTTCATAAGCCCTGTTTTTATTTTATGGCTATAGTATACCTTTGCAGGTAAATTTAAAATCTAGGTGAGTAAAAAGGGTAGAGTATTAGTAGCAATGAGTGGCGGAATCGATAGTACGGTTACTGCTATGATGCTGCATGAAGAAGGATACGAGGTAATCGGTATTACCATGAAAACCTGGGATTATGCCAGTTCTGGATCTAGCAAAAAGGAAACTGGATGCTGCAGTTTAGATTCTATAAACGATGCAAGACAGGTAGCTGTGGAGATGGGATTCCATCACTTTATTATAGACATCAGAGAAGACTTTGGAGATTATGTAATCGATAATTTTGTAGATGAGTACATCGCTGGAAGAACTCCTAATCCCTGTATCCTTTGCAATACACATATAAAATGGAATTCTTTGCTCAAAAGAGCAGATGCAATGGACTGTGAGTTTATCGCTACTGGTCACTATGGGATTATAAATGAGCAGGATGGAAGAAAGTTTGTAAGTAAAGCAGTCGACGAGAAAAAAGATCAGTCTTATGTTTTATGGGGCTTATCACAAGAGTGTTTAGACCGAAGTAAGTTTCCACTAGGGCCATATACTAAGACAGAGGTAAGGCAGATGGCTAAGGATTTTGGCTATTTGGATCTATCCAAAAAAGGAGAGAGTTACGAAATCTGCTTTGTGCCTGATAATGATTATCGAGGATTTCTAAAACGAAGGGTAGATGGACTAGAAGAATCGGTAGCAGGAGGGTCATTTGTAGATAAGGATGGAAATATAATGGGTACGCATGATGGTTATCCCTTTTACACCATCGGTCAGAGAAAGCTAGGCCAAGGCTTCGGAAAACCTATGTACGTTACAGAAATTATAGCAGAGTCTAATACTGTAGTTCTCGGTGAGGTAGCAGAACTTATGAGAAATGGTATGGAAGTTTATAAAGTAAACTCTATGAAATATTCTGAGATTCCACAGACTGAACTTGTCACTCAGATACGTTATAACAGCAGAGGCTCTCTAAGTAAGCTTGCAGCCAAGGGTGACAATATCCAGGTAGAATTTATGTCTAACGTACGAGGAATCGCTCCAGGACAGTCAGCAGTCTTCTACGAGGGAGATGATGTAGTCGGAGGAGGAATAATTTATAAGAGTCTTTAGGACTTTTGTAATGCACTCATAAGTCGTATTGATTTAAAATCAAAATCAGCTACTTTAAATAGAGGGTAAGAGTATTATTTGAGGGTCTTATTTCTGTCGAGCTTAGTTAGAAATCGATATTATTAAAAGGAATCTTAAGGACTCCTCAAGCTTCAACTTAGAAGTTTTCATTTATTTATATTAACTTTATTGTTAATTTATAAATCGCACATAATCATAGCTTTATGTATAAATATATTTTTTTCATTGTTGCTTCTGTTTTGCTTCTAAGTCTCATTTCTTGTGGAAATGAAACAGAGACTTTTGATGATAGTGCTCTGGGTTTTGACTTCAGTCCAGTAGAAGTAAATAAGTACTGGATGTATAAATCTGACTCTATCGTATATCTGCAGGGTGGAAATCTGGTCGATACTTTAAGTGGATTTATACGAGAAGAAATTACGGATACCTTTTTAGATTCTGAAGGTAATCTTGCGTATAGATTAGAGCGATTTTTTAAAAGAGAGTTATCAGATACATGGAGCCAACCTAGAGTATGGACCATTACCAAAGATGCAATGTCATATACAGTGACAGAAGAAAATCTAAGATTTGTAAAAATGATTTTTCCACTTGATGCATTTTCTAGATGGGATGGAAATATATTTATTGATCCCTCTACTTCGATTCTAGTCGGTGCAGATTCTATAAAGCCCTATCGCGGAATCTGGGATTATAGAGTAGAAGATATAGACACTTCTTATTCATTTAATGGGTTGGAATTTGACGATGTAGTGAGAATACTCCACATCGACCAACTGGATTTTATAGAAAAAAGATTCTCTGAAGAGCAGTATGCTCGAGGAGTAGGTCTGGTTTATAAAAAGATCTCCTTTCTAGACACTCAGTGCTCACCTAATTGTGTAGGAGAAACAATTGAGGATTTTGCAGAGTCGGGCTTTATCGTTGAGCTGCAGTTGATGGATCATAACTGATGCAAGAAGAGAGAGAGAATTACCTCAGTATCGGTAGGATAAAGAAAACCTATGGCAATGATGGCCAGCTGAGATTTACGATTTTTGATGGATATGAGAAGGATTTATCCTCTAGCGACCATTTCTTTGTCGATCTCGAAGGGATTTTTGTTCCTTTTTTCTATGACAAAACTTCATATTCTAATGGTCTTTTTAAGCTAGATCAGATAAATAGTCTCAAAAAAGCCGCTGAACTAGTCTCTCGACCTATCTTTTTAGAAAAATCTAAGCTTAGCCATAAACCTAAGAAAGAAAATACACTTTACTACGCTGGTTTAAAAGGATTTACACTTATAGACCAGGACGACAAGACTATAGGGGTTTTTAATTCTATAGAAGCTTACCCGATGCAAGAAATGGGTATTCTAGAAGACGGAAATGCCATTCCGCTCAGCGACCAACTTATTTTAGAAATAAATGAATCCTCTAGACTGGTTAAAATGGAACTTCCAGAAGGACTACTTCTACTATAAATCCACTAAATAGCCATACAACTACAGTATTTTTCCTCTAAATGGCTTAAATTTATAAAGTACAATTTGTTGTGAACTGACAAATGGAAGACATATATTAACCTGATATCTAGTTTGAGAGCTTATTTCTGGGTTTCATTAGATTTTTTCGGGTTTTAAATAGTGGTTTATGCATTATTACATGTCTATATTATAGAGAATTATAATGAAAGCTAGATTAAAAAATATTATCGTATTCAAGTTGCTATTTGTAGCTCTGCTCTGCGTATCTAGCCTTAGTTCATTAGATGCTCAGAAGTTTGAGGTAAGAAGTTATTTAGGAGTAGCTTATTACCAAGGAGATCTTTCTCCGCTACCTATTAATCTTTCCTTTTCTAAAGGACATGCGATGGTGGGGGTTTCTTCTGGTTATCATTTCAATAAATTTCTATCCGTACATACTAAGTTTTTAAGAGGGAAGCTATCAGGTAATGATTTAGACGCTTCTGATATCAATCGTAGAAAGCGTAACCTTTCTTTTGAGACTTCTCTTGTAGAATATGGAGTTACTACAGAGTTTAACTTTAATGCCATCTTTAAGAAACTAGATAAGTATGGTTTAGAGTTGTATTACACTACTGGAGTAAACATATTTAAATTTAATCCACGTACTACATTTAACGATAGATTGGTTGATTTACAACCATTAGGTACAGAAGGTCAGAATCTTCCAGGTGTCGGTGCTGATGAGCCTTATAAGCTTACTCAGTTCAATCTTCCTTTTGGATTTGGTACTAGATTTAAAGTCGGAGATTTGTATTCTTTCGGAATAGAGATTTCTCCGAGATATACCTTTACAGATTATATAGATGATGTAAGTGGTGATTACGTAAGTTATGATGAGCTTATAGAAGGCCCTAATGGAGCCTTATCTGCTACACTAGCTAATCGTATGGGAGAATTTTTAGGTACTCCACCACTAGATGTAGAAACTGGAACAGTAAGAGGAGACCAGGGAGATAATGATTGGTACCTTTTTACTGGTGTCTATTTTAGTTATAAAATCGGAGCTGCCTTACCTGTATTGCCTCCGAGTGCATTATTCTCTCCAGCTGCTGGAGCAGTACTTAAGCAATAAGATTTAATTAAGCTATAAGCATTCCGGCTATCGCACCAGTTATAAAACATGCGATTGTTCCACCTATCATCGCCTTTAGTCCTAGTTCAGTAAGCGTTTTACGTTGTCCTGGAGCTATCGCTGATATTCCACCTATTTGTATTCCTATAGAAGAGAAGTTTGCAAATCCACACAGAGCATATGTTGCTATAATTATCGATTTGGGACTGAGCAGATTTCCATCACTTCCTTTTATTATACTGAGGTCGACATAAGCGACTACCTCGTTTATTACAGTTTTCTTTCCGAGTAGTTGTCCGACAACCATTATATCATTAGAAGGAACCCCGATTATCCATGCAATGGGAGCGAATATCATCCCTAATAGAAATTCTAGATTTAGAGCATCGAAGCGACCATCGGTCATGGATAGGATCGTATCATTAAGTGTTGTAATATCTCCGACCCACCAAAGAATTCCATTTACCAGAGCAATCAAAGCGATAAATACAAGTAGCATAGCACCCACATTAACAGCCAGTTTTATACCGTCAGTCGTTCCGATAGAGATTGCATCTAGCAAGTTATTTCCTAATCTGTCTTTAGGGACTGAGAGATCTTTATTTACCTCTTGAGTCTCAGGATAGAACATCTTAGCAGCGACTATAGCGGCTGGTGCCGAAATGATAGAAGCAGTCAGAAAATGTATGGCATACTCATCACCGAGTAAAGAAACAAATAAGGCAAATACACCTCCTGCAATCGTAGCCATACCACCTGTCATAAGGCACATCATTTCTGATTTGGTCATTTTTTCTAGGTAGGGTTTTATAACCAGAGGAGCTTCTGTCTGACCTATAAATACATTGGCTGCAGCCGAAAGACTCTCAGCACCTGACAAGGGCATAAACTTGCTCATAATAAAAGCAAAACCATAAATAATCTTCTGAAGGATTCCCAGATAGTACAAAATCGAACTAAAGGCCGCAAAAAATATAATCGTAGGTAAGACCTTAAAGGCAAACATATAGCCAAGGGTAAAAGGCGTTTTTTCTCCAGTACCGGGATTTTCAAAGGTGAGGACAGCATTATCAGGCCAGCTACCTAGCACAAAGGAAGCACCCTGATCTGTATACTTGAGCAGCTTAACAAATCCATCTGCTATAAATTCAAAAATCCCATAAATAAAAGGAACTTGTAGAATCAATACAGCTAATACGAGCTGCAGCAATATACCTCCACCGACCAGTCTCCAGTTTATCGCTTTACGATTATTACTCATCAGGTAGCATATGCCGAGTAAGACTACGATTCCTAATACTCCTCTAAAAATGTCATAAAGCATGGTCCATGGATTATATCTCAATAGCAAAATAGGAAATAATTATTGTTTCTTCAGTTTGTATTTTTACAGTCCATGAAAAAAAGAATCGTAATCGGTATATCAGGAGGTAGTGGATCAGGGAAATCTAGATTTGTAAATAATCTAGCCGGCCGTTTTTCTAAGAAAGAGCTATCTGTTATCTCGATGGACAACTATTATAATCCAAGAGAAACACAGAGCTATGATAAGAATGGCATTCAGAATTTTGACCTTCCCGGCTCATTAGATAGTAAGGCATTCGCCAAAGATTTAAAACTGCTGATCAAAGGAAAAGAGGTAGAAAAAAAAGAATACGTTTTTAATAATGCTAAGAAGAAACCCAAGATGCTGCGATTTACTCCAGCTCCTATAATCTTAGTCGAGGGATTATTTGTATTCCATTATAAGGCTGTAGCCAAATTGCTAGACTATAAACTCTTCATAGAAGCAGGAGACGATCTTAAGGTGATCCGTAGAATCAAGAGAGATGGAGTAGAACGTAATTATCCTATGGATGATGTAATCTATCGGTATGCTGAGCATGTCAGTCCATCCTATAAATCCTTTATAGAGCCCTATAAAGAGACTGCTGATATAGTTGTAAATAATTTTAAGGACTTTGAAAAAGGGATGGAGATTATTGAAGGGTTTGTAAGGTCTAGGCTGAAAAGCCTTTGAAACTGTTAAGCGGAAGTTGTATTTCCTCTTGTGTAATTACAAATATCAATTTGCTCAAGATGGAACATCCCTTAGGAAGGCAGGTCTTGATATGACATCCGACGCAAGTTCAACTTACGCCAAACGGGTTATTTGGGCTAACTTTTTATCCCTTCATTATTGATAAAGATATTTACTCTTTCCTCTAATTGATTAAGGTACTTAACTTTATTTTCAGACGACAAGAATGATTTTTCTATTAGCTTTACAGCCTTCAATCGCCAGTCTTCTAATCTTTTGTATACTCCTGCAATTTGTTTTTCATTTAATTTCAGATTTTCACCGAGTCTATTAAAATAGGTACTACTGAAATTTTCTTTTTTTCCTCCCAGCATTATTGCAACATCCTCTTTATCTGTAGGAAGAATTATTTTGACGTTGAGTAAGTCATAAGCTGGAGACAATACCCATCCAATATCTGAGAGGTACATTGAGAAGTTTTTTAGATGCATATCATTATTGCCTATTATATAATTGAAAACCGATAGTTCAAAAAACCGCAACTTATCGAACAAGGTATTTTCAGATAGGTCACCTATTAATTTGCCCAATCGTTCCATTGTGCCTTTGTATTTATCTTCCAGTTCCATTATTTGTAAAAAATCAATCATGTGTATTTTAGTACCATTTTCTTCTCTATCTATGCGTTTCGTTAGATAGCATAATTCACCTGATTTGAGTCTAATCATACTAAAGGGCACAACTTTTATTTTGAACAGTTCTGCGAGTTTCATAGATAGGTGTTCATTTTCAGGCATTTCAGGATATCTGGAGTTTTGAGGTTTTAAAATGTAATTGCCTTCTAAAGCATCCATAATGGTTAATCGACCTTTGTAACCATCTTCGATTTCAGCTTTAATATAACCCAGTGATAATTTAGGTTGTACTCCTGGTACCGTCACAGATTGTAATGCGGCTTCTGTAGCTAGTTTTTCCATCTCCGAAAATTTGTAGGGCAGCGGTGGTACTTTCTTTTGATTGAAAAAAGCTAGAGCACAACTATCGTGAAAGTCAGTTTCTCTTTGTGATAATATTTCATAACAATGCAAGCACTTATTCTTCTTCATCAGTCTTGCTGTTTATGGGATGAATAGTAACTGCACCTATAGCATTCTGACAACATGCTAGTAATAATCCCATACGATCATTCTTATTTATCTTCCAACTTTTAGATGCGATATTAAGTAACCAGCCCTCGGGTATCAATCCGTCAAAAAATGGAAAAAGTCTTTTACTATGATAGGCTAAAGAGGATACAGGCATCTGAAATGTTATGAAATTTT
>CAZDWO010000088.1:0-14672 GCA_964509175.1 uncultured Saprospiraceae bacterium | reverse complement strand
TCTTACGAGCATCCTTATGTCCTGCATTATTAAAAAAGAAAGGTTCGGCAGCATAATTAAAAGCGGTGGTAAACAGATTGAGCAGGAGAGCCATTTTTGCAGCAGCTCCATAGATACCTGCATTGGTCATATTGTCCTCATAACCTTCTCCTAGAAATACCTTTTGTATAGGTACTGCAAAGGACTGATTTATATTACCAGCGATACCTACTATGATAAGCGGCAGACTATACCACAGCATCTTTTTCCATAGACCTAAGTCAAAGGAAATTGAAAACTTAAAAAACTCTTTGATCATCAAGAGCAGAATCAGACCACTAGAAATCAGATTTGCAAAAAACACATAATCGATGCGATTTTCAGGATCATAGGATAACCAGCTTACCGATTCGGAGATACCAGGTAATAATTCTAAGCAGAAAATAACCACAGCCACATTGACTATAATATTGATCAATCTATAAACCAGAAAAGTCTTAGCTCTATTTTCTAATCTCATACGAGCATAAGGAAGAGCTACTAGAGCATCGAAACCTAGTATCAGGGCAAACCACTTTATATAATAGGGCTTATGAGAATAATTGATAAGATCAGCAAAGGCCTGAGCATTAAAATAAAGCAATGCTGAGCAGAGAAAAACTACTACTATCAATGGTAAAAATGCAGACCCAAAAGCCCGATTCCGATCTTCCTTCTCCACCCCAAACCTAAAAAAGGCAGTCTCCATTCTGAAGGTCATAATGACTAGAATAATCGTAGCATATGCATAAAGCTCTAGATATACTGCAAAATCAAACTGGTCTGGAAAACGACGAGTTATATATATCGTAAACACCACAAAATGGAGTATCTGTGGTAAGATCTTACTTAGACCATAAATCACGGTCTGTCCAGCGAGTTGTTTTAAAAGAGACATGCGAGTGCGAAGATGAGTAAAAATGATGGAATATCGACCGCAGATGATCTAAAGAAGAATCAGGAAAACGACTAGGATTTTAACATTATTGTACAACAGTGATAAGTTATTTTCTAATTTTAAGGACTCAATAAAGATTAAGAGATGAATATTAAGCTACTAAGTCAAGTATGCAAAGTTCCTGGAGCACCAGGATTTGAACAACCCATCAGAGCATTTATTACTAAGCAAGTAAAATCGCTAGTAGATGAGGTGTATACAGATGCGATGGGCAACCTAATAGCTCTAAAAAAAGGAAAGAGTAGAACTAAGAAGAAGGTTATGATAGCCGCTCACATGGATGAGATCAGCTTTATAGTCACTCATATAGAAGAGGATGGATTTATCAGATTCCATACATTGGGAGGTTTCGACCCTAAGACACTGACTGCTCAGAGAGTAATCATTCATGGTAAGAAAGACGTAATCGGAGTAATGGGCTGTAAGCCGATACACATTATGACTCCAGAAGAGCGTAACCGAGTAGTAAAAACCACAGAGTATTTTATCGATACTGGCTTATCTAAAAAAGAAGTAGAAAAACTTATCTCCATCGGTGATCCGATTACTAGAGAGCGAGAGCTGATAGAGATGGGAAATAATATAAACTCTAAGTCTCTAGACAACCGTATCTCTGTTTTTATCCTCATAGAAGCACTCAGAGCTTTAAAAAACAAGAAGGTTCCTTATGATATTTATGGAGTCTTTACTGTGCAAGAAGAGGTAGGACTGAGAGGAGCAACGGCAGCTGCCTCTGGAATAAATCCGGATTTCGGAATAAATCTAGATGTCACCCTTGCCAATGATATGCCAGGTATTCCGCCTCATGAGCATTGTACTAAACTCGGAGGAGGAGCAGCCATAAAAGTACTAGATGGTCGTACGATCTGTGATTACCGCATGGTCGCTTTTATGAAAGAAGTCGCAAAGAAAAACAAAATCAAAACTCAGCTAGAAGTTCTGACAGCAGGAGGTACAGATACTGCCGCTCTTCAGAGAGATGCAAACGGAGGTTCGATCTCCGGAGGGATTTCTATTCCATGTCGTTATCTACATCAGGTAATCGAGATGGTAAATAAGGATGATACACAAGCTACCATCGATCTATTAGTTGCCTGTCTGACAGGTATAGATAAGTACAACTGGTCTTTCCGATAGAATGTGGAAAGAAGAGGATAACTGCCTTTCGGCAAAATTTACATTTGAGGATTTTTCAGCTGCCTTTGCCTTTATGACAGAGGTTGCCATAGCCTCAGAAAAACAAAACCATCATCCCAACTGGTCCAATGTCTGGAATACAGTAGAGATAAAATTGTCTACTCACGATGCTGGTAATATAGTTACTGAGAAGGACCATAAACTGGCAAAAAGAATCACAGAGATCTCCAAAAAATACCAACTTGCATCCACGTAATCTCCATCAAGGTCAGTATGACTTACAGGCTCTTGCCAAAGCAATTCCAGACCTAAAAGCTAAATTAGTAAAGAGAGAAGAAGGGTTTACTTTAGACTTCAGTGACCCAGAATCCGTACGCTTATTAAATCAGGCCTTGCTCAAGTATCATTACAACATAGACTACTGGAATATTCCTGAAGGATATCTCTGTCCGCCGATTCCGAGTCGATCTGATTACATCCATTATATAGCAGATTATATATCAGAAGGAGGAGAGCTCCTCAGAGGAAGAAAAATAACTCTACTAGACATCGGCACTGGAGCCAATGTCATCTATCCACTAGTAGCTCATAAACTTTACGGATGGAAATGCATCGCTACAGATATAGATGCCACAGCCATAAAATGTGCAAAGGGAATCATCGACGTAAACGATCTGAAGAAGACCATCGACATTCGGCTACAGCCAAATAATACACACTTTTTCCAGAACGTACTGAGAGAAAAGGAATACATAACGATAACAGTTTGCAACCCTCCTTTTTACACATCAGAAGAGGATGCCACTGAGCAGAACCAAAGAAAAAATAAAGGCTTACATGGTAAAGAAGAGTTGATGCATAATTTTTCTGGAGCTCCACATGAGCTATGGACAGAAGGAGGAGAACTGCAGTTTATAAAAAGTCTGATAGCAGAAAGCTTTTTATTTTCCAGGTCTTTAAAATGGGTAAGTACACTTGTCTCTAAAAAAGAACACCTTAATAAGCTCACACCTATTTTAGAAAGCCATGAGCTAGAGCATGATATAATCCCGATGCAGCATGGAAATAAATCTACCAACATTCTTATCTGGAAGGTTGGTAGTAAATGATTATGCATATGTATGTCACTCCTCTGGAGCTTATTTATCTTCCTATTTTTAGTTTCTGTAGATATTTAGCTCCGCTGGAGCTAGCTAGTTAAGTAAAAATCAAACGATAATTTATAATCACCTCTCGGATATGCTTAAAAATCATCCAGGCCACAGAGTGGCCAAATATCTATAGAACTTTAGTTTCTATTAAATAGCTCCAGCGGAGCGACATATCCCTTATTTATTCTCATTTTTTACAAAAACCTCACTTAGTAGACAAAACCTCATCCTCTGTCGAAAACACTCGTTAATGTATTGTTAAAGGAATTTACCTTTAAATCTAAATCCGAGCCTCTTACGTTACAGATAGACAATTGCATTAATTAACACATAACAGATGAAAAACTTTGTAAACTTAATACTAGCGGGAATAATCGGAGGAGCTATAGTACTTCTTACGATGGGTCAGCAAGGAGAAGAGAGTCATAGCGTACCTCAGTATGCTAAACAAGTAAGCAATAATTTAAATGTAAGTCCGAGTGCAGTTCCAAGTGTGGATTTTGTAAATGCATCTTCTAAGGCTACCGAGGCAGTCGTACATATATATGCAGAAGAGAGTGATCAGCTGGCCTTACAACGTAGAGAAGAAGAGAGAAATCAGCGTAGAGATCGACGTAGAGGAAACGATCCGTTTGCAGAATTTTTTGGAGGAGGTAATTTCTTTGGAGGAGATATTTTTGGTCAGAATTTTTTCAGACCTAAGAAAGGAACCGGCTCAGGAGTGATTATTTCTAACGATGGATATATAGTGACTAATAATCATGTAGTAGGTTTTGCAGACTACATACAGGTAACACTTGCAGATGGTAGAAAAGTAGAAGCGACTAAGATAGGAACAGATCCATCTACCGATCTAGCAGTTTTAAAAATAGAAACTGATAATCTAATGTCTATCAGTTATGGAGATAGTGATGAAGTAAAAGTAGGAGAATGGGTACTGGCAGTAGGAAATCCATTTGACCTTACCTCTACCGTTACCGCAGGTATCATATCAGCTAAAGGAAGAGATCTCGATATTATAAAGGGCAATAAGGCCATCGAAGAATTTATACAGACAGATGCGGCCGTAAACCCAGGAAATAGTGGAGGAGCACTGGTAAACACGGATGGACAACTAATAGGAATAAACACTGCCATTGCTACACCTACAGGCGTATACGCTGGCTACTCGTTTGCCATACCGGCTAATCTGGTAAAGCGTATCGTAACAGATATAAAAGAAAACGGCGGAACCATAGAACGTACTAATTTAGGGGTAAGTATTTACGACATAGACGATGATCTTAAAAACGAATTAAACCTAAGTGTATCCAAAGGCGTATACGTGGATGAGGTACAGAAGGGAAGTGCAGCACAGTTTGCAGGAGTATTGCCAGGAGATGTGATTACGAGTATAGATGGACAGAAGGTAGATAACTACGATGACCTAAGTAAAGTGATGAAGTTTAAGAAGGTAGGTGACACTGTAGAAATGGGAATTGTCCGCCAAAAGAAAAAAAGAAAAATTCAAGTCAGATTGAAGAAAGGAATATAAACATTCTTTGATTCATGACGTTTTGTTGTAAATAAGAGTTAAGAAAAAAGTTGGTTTTTCGTTTTGTTTTGATGACGTCTGCCTTTCCCAGGGGCAGACGTTTTTTATTGTACCTTTTTTAAATACACAGTTCTTAAATAAATCTCTATCTGAAATAATTTTCATAATTTAATCAGATAATGTCAGTTGTACTATCCTATATCGAAGGCCTCAAAACCCTTTTTTTTCCTCATATCTGTCTCTGTTGTCAGAGTGAGACACCACTTAAGGGAGACGAGTTCTGTGTAAGATGTCTTACTGATTTACCAGTAACCACCCATTTCCAAATCGCAGAAAATGACTTTGTAGAAAAGTTCTATGGAAGAGTGCCTTTAGAATTTGGAGCAGCATGGCTCAACTTTTATTCGGGAAGTGTAATAAAGGACATGCTGCATGCTCTGAAGTATAGACGCAAAAAAGACGTAGGGCTATACTGTGGAAAACAGATGGGAATCCAGCTCAGAGACTGTGAGTTTTTCAACAAACCAGACCTTATCATCCCAATTCCTATTCACTATAAAAAAAGATACAAGCGAGGTTATAATCAAGCCGAGCTCATAGCTAGAGGAATCTCTGAAGAGTTACATATTCCACTAGATCTAAAACTGCTCATAAAAACCACAGACACAAAGACCCAAACCAAGAAGAATAGAAAGGAACGTACCACGGATCTAAAAGAAACTTTAGAAGTTGTAAACCCAAACGGTTTAAAGGATCTACACATTCTACTAGTAGATGATGTCATGACAACCGGAGCCACCTTCGAAGCAGCAGCTCTAGAATTACAACAGATAGAAGGGGTAAGATTTTCTATGGTCTCTCTAGCCATCACAAAAAGCCACTAAAGAAAACAAGAATGAAAATAGAAGAGCAGATAAAAGAAGAACTCATAAAGGACATAAGAGTACGCATCTTTGAAGAATGTTTTCCTAGAATAAAGCAATGCCTAGAAGAGCTTGATGAGAAGCAGATTTGGCTTAAGCCAAATGAAAATTCTAACAGCATAGGAAACCTAGTCCTACATGTCTGTGGAAATATCCGCCAATATGTAATCAGCGGAATCGGCAATCAAAAAGATGTAAGAGAACGAAGCTTAGAATTCTCCGAAGCTGGTCCTCTGCAGAATGAGCAGCTATTCAAGAAAATCGACTTGCTTTTAAAAGACATAGATGTTGTTTTATCCAACATCATTCCTTCCGACTTATTACTAATGAAAAAAGTCCAAGGCTTCGATATGAGTGTAACCAGTATTTTGGTCCACATCACAGAACACTTATCCTATCACACAGGCCAGATTGCTTATGCCACTAAGCAGTTAAAGAATATAGATCTTAAGTTTTATGGAGATATGGATCTGGATGTGAGGAGTTCACAATAAAAATCGAAATGTGAATTATCATCATTACAACAGTCGCCTTAAAAATTTTGCCAACAAAAATCGCAAGACAGCTACCAAATCAGAAGCCTGTCTATGGAAATATGTATTGAGCAAAAGACAGATGATGGGTTATCAGTTTAGACGTCAGCGACCTATGGGAAATTATATTGCTGATTTTGCTTGTTTGCCTTTGGGTTTGGTAATAGAGGTAGATGGACTCTCTCATGATTCTGAAGAGGCAATCAGAAAAGATAGAAAAAGAGACCAAGACTTGTTGAATTTGGGATTTACAACATTGAGATTTTCATCTTGGGAGGTATTGAATCGAATAGATGATGTGAGTATAATAATAGGAGACTGGATAAGAGAAAATGCGAAAGTTCCACCCCCTAACTCCCGCCAGCGGGGGAAAAGAAGGCCTCCTGCTTCTCAGGAGGAAGAAGAATGATTGCCTACTGAGTATGGAACAAGAAACATTTCCCCCGCCAGCGGGGGATTAAAGGGGGTGGGTACAAGAACCATAAAAGAGCAAGTCGTGAAAATAAACATTAAACATTACCACACACCTCTCCTTCTTTTTTAGGACATTTGCAGGCTATGTCAGAAGTAGGTTTTCCATACTTAGATCAGTTAAACGATATACAGCGGGCTGCTGTAATGGCCACAGAAGGTCCTGTGATGGTAATTGCTGGTCCTGGCTCTGGAAAGACTCGAGTATTGACTTTCCGTATTGCACACTTGATGAAAATCGGAGTAGCTCCTTGGCATATTCTTGCTCTTACTTTTACAAATAAGGCAGCTCGTGAGATGAAAGATCGTATCGAGAAAGTAGTCGGTCCTATGGCCTATAAGGTATGGGCAGGAACCTTCCACTCTTTGTTCTCTAGAATCCTCAGAGTAGAAGCTCATCATCTGGGTTACCCCAATGACTTTACCATCTACGATACAGACGACTCCAAGAGTGTAATCAGACAAATAATAAAATCCCTGAAGCTGGATAGCAAGGTCTATAACGTAAGTGCCATGCTCTCCCGCATCTCCCATGCAAAGAGTAATCTCATCACTCCTAAGGCCTATGCGACCAACGAAGAACTGATGTCCTACGATCGCATGAATCGTAGACCGATGACCCAGATGATCTACGAGAAGTATGTAAACAAGTGTCAGCGATCGGGAGCAATGGATTTTGATGATCTGCTATTACAGATGTTTAGACTATTATATCAGAATCCAGAAAACGTACGAGCTAAGTATCAGTATCAGTTTAGATATGTAATGGTAGATGAGTTTCAGGATACCAACTTCTTACAATATGAGATTCTAAAACTACTGACTGTCTATAACGAGAGTGCACACAACATCTGTATCGTCGGTGATGATGCACAGAGTATCTATTCCTTTAGAGGAGCGACTATAGAAAACATATTGCAGTTTACCAGTGATTATCCAGATGTACAGACCTATAAGCTAGAGCAAAATTATAGATCCACGACACACATTATAGAAACGGCCAACGAGATAATCAACTACAACAAAAAACAGATTCCTAAAAAGATCTGGACCGATAAGCCAGAAGGTCAAAAAATAAAGATCATCAAAGCGATGTCCGATAGCGAGGAAGGCAGAAGGATCGCAGATAGCATCATAGAGCAAAAACATCGTTTTAATCTGGCCAATAAGCAGATCGCCATCCTCTATCGTACAAATGCTCAGTCCAGGGTTTTTGAGGAGCATCTAAGACGTCAGAATATTCCCTATCGCATCTATGGAGGTTTGTCTTTCTATTCTCGTAAAGAGATAAAGGACATGATTGCCTACTTACGACTAGCCGTTAACTATAAAGATGATGAGGCTTTTAAGAGAGTAATAAACTATCCTCGTCGAGGACTAGGAAATAAAACCATAGAGCAGATCATACAGATTGCTGATGATAACGACATCAGTATGATGGAGGTATTGATGACCGTAGATCTTACCATACGAGCAAAACAAAAGCTTACCGATTTTGTAAAGATGATCGGAGCCTTTAAGCGGAAGGCAGAATCGAGTAGTGCCTTTGACACAGCCTTATACATTTCTCGCCAGTCTGGAATCATGGATTTACTAAAGTCTGATACCAGTCCAGAAGGAATGGGAAGAGTAGAAAACTTAAATGCTCTCCTAGATGGGATAAAAGACTTTACAGAGGACGACGTAATCGAGCCAGGAGAAGAAGAACTAGATCGCTCGCTGGCAAAATTCTTACAGACCATTTCCCTCATGACAGATGCAGACGCCGATGATGGATCTAACGATACCATTACCATGATGTCTGTCCATGCTGCCAAGGGGCTAGAGTTCAGATCCATCTTTGTAGTAGGACTAGAAGAAAACTTATTTCCATCCTATATGTCCTTATCTTCTCCAGATCAGATAGACGAGGAGAGACGACTATTCTATGTTGCCATTACTAGAGCAGAGGAGTACTTAACCCTCAGTTATGCAAACAGCAGATACACCTTCGGCCAGATGCAGTTTAACGATCCGAGTAGATTTTTAGAAGAGATTCCCGATAAGAGTGTAGATGCCATCACTGCCATCACTAAGAAAAAGGCGATGGAGAAAACCCCATTCGGTCAGCCCAAAATCCTAGGAAACTTTAAACCCATCGGACGTAAAGCCTTACCCAAGGTAGATGCCACAGACTTTAAAGCAGACCCAGCTTCTAAGATACAGGTCGGCATGCAAGTAAAGCATTTACGATTCGGAGTAGGAGAGGTAATCTCTATCGATGCAAGGTCCTTTGCCACCATTCACTTTCCACAAGTATCAGACAATAAAGAAAAGCGGATTGCTTTACAGTATGCTAAGTTGCAGATATTGGGATAGTACAAACCTATGAGTTGTAATTCATTAATACAACTAAATAAGTTGTATTAATTAAAAACAACTATATTTGTTGTAAACTAATATGTAGTGAATTCGGAAGTAGTCCTTATAGGAGACATTATTAAGTCGAGAAAAAAATTTGATTCTGATAAATGGAAAGAATTTCATTCAGGTATAAAATTGCTCAATAAAAAATATGTGCCTGCATTTAAAATTCCATTAACGGTTTATTCCGGAGATAGTTTTGGAGCTGTTGTAAATGATATTTTAGCAGGTATTGAGATTATTTTAAATTTTCCCATGGCAATGGATGACTATAAGGCAAGAATTGTTTTAATACATGGCGATGTTCAGTTTGGTATGGAATTAAAAAATATGACAAATCTAGAAGGTCCGGCATTGTGGAAGTCCACAGAGAAGATAAAGGAGTTAAAAACTTCTGATTTATATTTTGGACTAGAAATGGATTCAAAAAAATTCGAAAAAATACTTCAAAGTAATATCAATTTACTACTCAGTCATAAATATTCCTGGAGTTCATTACAGAAAGCAGTATATACAGAGTATTGTAAGGATCAAACTCAAAAGCAGATTGCCAAAAAACTGAACACCACCCAGCAATATATATCTCAAATTATAAGAAAGGAAAATTTTAGGATTGTCAAAGATGCTGAGGAAAGTATCTACGGATTAATCAATGAGCACAAAATATGGAATACTCAATACTCTTAAAAATCATAATTCTTGTTATCGGTTACTTGCTAACATTCTGGCTTACTAACCTACTTATCAAAAAACTTATAACAAAGGATAATAAAATAGATGCTGATGGAGACGGTGATTATGATATAATAGATCAAAAATTAATAAAGGACGGATACATCATAGGGAAATGTGAAAACATAATAATCTTGACTTTAGTCCTGGCTGATGCCTTAACGGGTTTAGCTCTGATTTTTGCAGCAAAAAATTTAGCAAGACAAAAAGACATTAATGACAATGCTGGATTTTTTCTTGCCGGCACAATGGTCAATTTTACTGCGTCATTAATGATTGCAATAGGACTTAAATTTATTTTACAATTGGTATAAGACTGAATTTTAGGAGTAGAACTTAGGTTTTAGAGTGTAAGTAAATGGCTCTCACACCTCTCCCAATCCTCCCTATAAAACTCCCTAAGCTCCTCCAAATAATCCAGATCGATAAGAGCAGTCTTGCCTACCAAAGAACCAGGAACAAGCCTAGCTAAAAAAGCAACAGCATGCAACAAGAACTCCCTGTATTTATAATGGACTTTATTCAGAGCTTTAGAACTTGTTTCAGCTGGACTGTATTTGTAGAATCTATTAAATCTTTTGAGAATTTTTAGCTGTCTAGTATTGAATGCTTTGTTTACTAGAGGAGTGGTGACATCCGTATCATTGGGAAGCTGAGTATTTGTATATTCTAGAATGATATTTATAAACTTCTGAGGATTTTCTCTGAGCAGATGATAAGAAAGAAAGAGTGGTTTCTGTGAGCAGAGCTCAGTAATCTGATCTAGCAATTTAGAAAATCGCAAGTCCTCCACTTTCCAGAAACCAGTATCATTATGTATGTCGATAAACTCCTTAAAATCTAGATTACCGTGTTTGCGTATGTGATATTTGTATCTGGATGTAATCCAGCTCGATGGTTCTCTGAGTACTAAGATGATTTTGGCCTTTGGAGCCACAGATAATATCTCCTTTAAATATCTAATAAGCTGCTTATCCATTTCCGAGCTAAACAGCAAAGGCTGATTATAAGCCTCACCTATAATACTCGGATAATCATCAAATCTCCTCTTCTTATAAAACTGTATGCCTTTTAAAAGTGGAAATATCTTCCGCTGCAGTAGTTTAGAAGCCGCTTTAGGAAATCCTAGATGAAAATAAACAGCTGGCTCTGACATAAAATAAAACTCATTTCTATGACCAAAAAACAACTAAGCCATTCTTATAGAGAAAAGTCAGTCATCGTTTTAAACTGCTGCACTCTTCCATTTATCTTCTCTTCGTCTAAGGTCTTAAGCTTTTCGATACTGAACTCTTCTACACAGAAAGAAGCCATAGCAGACCCATGGATAATTGCTCTTTTCATATTTTCAAAAGAAGTGTCATCCGTCTTAGCGAGGTAACCCATCAGCCCTCCTGCAAATGTATCTCCAGCACCAGTAGGATCTTTTACAAGAGCCAATGGAAGAGCAGGAGCATAAAATATTTTTCCTTTATGGAAAAGCATCGCACCGTGTTCTCCTTTTTTGATGATGAGGTATTCTGGTCCCATTTCATGGATTTTGGCAGCAGCCGTAAGAAGCGAATACTCTCCTGATAACTGTCTAGCCTCCTCATCGTTTATGGTGAGTAGATCCACTCTTCCGATTACTTTTTTAAGTTCGTCCATAGCGATATCCATCCAGAAGTTCATCGTATCGAGAGCGATAAGACGTTGTGATCCATCTAGCTGATCGAGTACCTGAGCCTGAATAGCAGGAGTCAGATTACCGAGCATGATGTATTTACAAGACTTGTAAGAGTCAGGAAGAATCGGATTAAAATCATCGAGTACATTGAGATCAGTAGCCAGTGTGTCTCTCTGGTTCATGTTATCATGATACTTGCCAGCCCAGAAAAAAGTCTTGCCGTCCATCTTTACTTCCACACCGCTGAGGTCAGCACCTCTTGCCTCGAGAGACTTAATTTCTCCCTCTGGAAAATCAGCACCTACGATAGAGGATACAGAAATGTTTTGTGTAAAGTAAGAAGCAGACCAAGTGATATATGTACAGGCTCCACCGATTACTTTCTCAGCATGTCCAAAAGGAGTCTGGATATCATCAAAGGCCATGGTTCCGATCGTCAATAAACTCATAGTATTATTATTTGCGGCAAAAGTAAGTTCTTCTGTTATTTTTATCCTATGAAAGACTTAAATATTGCGATCATACAATCTCCACTTCACTGGGAGTCTATAGATACTAATCTTTCCATGTTTGCAGAGAAGATAAATGGCATCACTCAGCCCGTGGATTTGATTATGTTGCCAGAGACTTTTACCACTGGATTTGCAATGAAGAATGTAAGTCAGCTTGCTGAGAAGATGGAAGGCAGAACTACTGAGTGGATGCAAGCTCAGGCTTCCGCCAAAAACGCTGTAATCTGCGGCAGTGTAATGATAGAGGAAGATGGAAAACACTATAACCGTTTTCTATGGGTCGAGCCCAATGGTAATATCGAGCACTATAATAAACGACACCTCTTCCGTCTCGCATATGAGCAAAATTATTTCCAGTCTGGAGATACTCATAAAATTGTCCAGCTCCATGGCTGGAACCTTGCTCTAAATGTCTGTTATGATTTAAGGTTTCCTGTTTGGTGTAGAAATGTGGATAATGCTTATGATGCACTGCTCTTTGTGGCCAATTGGCCAGAGCCAAGAGTTCTACACTGGGATGCATTACTGCGAGCCAGAGCAATAGAAAACCTCTCCTATGTACTCGCCTGTAATCGCATAGGAGTAGATGGAACAGGTATGAATCATACAGGACACTCTGCCTGTATCGCCCCGGATGGAAAGCAAGTAGCCTTTTCTGATAAGGAGGAGATTATCTATGCTACACTAGATTATAAATATCTTGATAAGACTCGGAAGAGATTTGCCTTTTATAAGGATGCAGATGAGTTTAGCCTTTCTTAATAGTACATAAAAAGGGTTCTTTATAAAAAGTTAAAGAGGCTGGTTTCTAAATCTTGATTATTTGATGGTAATCAGAAAGAGGATAATATAATTTGTAAACTGACTCAAAAAATTGATATAAAGGGAACTAAAAATGCATTTTATATATAAATGTTTCAATTTTCTGCCTCTAGATAGTGACCTACAGCCCTACAATCGTGTCTTAATCACATATATAACTAAACCACAAAAAAAATTAAAAACAAATGGAAGAACAAGCAGACAAAGCTTTTGATTTTGCGGCCAAATTACCTGAATACATAGATGCGGCCATCGGATATGCTCCTAAGATTATAGGTGCTATACTCATTCTTATTATTGGATTTTGGATTGTAAAGATGATCGTAAATATGGTCGGAAAAACAATGGAAAAATCTGGTGTAGATAGAGATTTACAACCATTTTTAAAATCTCTAATCAGTGTTTTACTTAAAGTACTCGTAGTACTGACAGCTGCTGGAGCAGTAGGAATCGAAATCACAGCTTTTGCAGCTTTACTTGCTGGTGCAGGTTTAGCAGTAGGTGCAGCGATGTCTGGAACTCTAGGACACTTTGCAGCTGGAGTTATGGTATTAATATTCAAGCCATACAGAGTAGGAGACCTAGTAGATATCCAAGGGACTGTAGGTCACGTAATGGAGATACAGGTGTTTAACACTGTTATAAATACGCTAGACAACAAAAAAGTAATCATGCCTAATGGTATCGCTACTAGTGGTATTATGACTAACCTTACTGCCAATGGTAAACTAAGAGTAGATCTAAACGTAGCTATGCCTTACGAGGAGGATTTTGAAAAAGTACAGGGAATTATCAAGGGTGCTCTAGATAAGGTAAAAGAAAGATTACCAGATGAGCCTACTATCGAGATAGAAAAATTTGATGAAAACAATATATTACTTGCCGTAAGACCATATGCAACTGATGCAACTTACTGGGATGTATATTTTAACTCATACAAAGAGATTAAAAAAGCTCTAGGAGAGGCTGGTATCACAGTAGCTTACCCTGCAAGAAGAGTAAAGAATATCTAATCTATAAAACATATAGATTTAATGAAAAGCCCGATGACTTTTGTTGTCGGGCTTTTTTTGTTTAGTATGGTTGCTAGTGCGAAACGCCGATTTTATAGATTATTGGTTTTCGCGGATTTTCAATGTCTCAGATTCAGTGAAATCTTCTAATCAGCCTAATCCAAGATACTGACAAAATCCGGCACCTCTCGCGTCACCTAATACATAAAAAAACCCTCAACTATCAGATAGTTAAGGGTTTTAAGGAGGTCGCAGACGTACCTCAATTATTGATTATAGTTATCTGTCAATACATGCAATGGAACTGATTATCAGCGATTTACGTTATTATTGTATACAACCATCATCAGTGAAATACAATTCAAACAACACCTCTGACAACACCTATCAATGATCAACCCTAAGTTCATTCTTAATAATGCCAAGAGCATTAACCAAACTTCTATTAAGTATTACTTCTATTTTGCCAAAACTAAATTCTTTTACTCTTTAGGAAGAGATTTTAAGATCCACCCGGAACTATGGGATAATGAAACTCAAAGACCCATAGATAAAAAGAATTCTTCTCCTCTTAAGAAAAAAGAGGTCACCAGGCTTCTTAATAAGTGGTCCAGGAGTAATCCACAAATACATTTAGATTTAGAAAGAATTGCAAAGAGACAGCAAAGATTGATTGATAAAACCCAAGGTTATTTTTCAAATCAAGAGATTCAGGATAAAGAAATCGACTTAAATGAACTAAGAACAATAGCGTCCTAAATAAAAAATATGAAGAAGGAAAGTATCCCTAGTTTAGGGT
>CAZDWO010000087.1:0-14763 GCA_964509175.1 uncultured Saprospiraceae bacterium | reverse complement strand
AGTAAAGAATCTTATCCATCGACTTTACTAATTGGGATTAATAATGATATTAAAGTACCTTCCAAGTAAGATTCTTTTTTGAATTGATCTGAGCCTACTAGAGAACTATCCTCTAAAAGTGTTCCTGCAGAATACGGCATGGCTATTAGATCCCTATATACATTTAGAGCTCCAGAACGAATTTTTAAAAAGCCCTGCTTTTTACTGAGTGTTTGTAAAACTCTATCTAAGCCAAATCCCTTATTTGTTTTAAAATGACCGACAGCAGAAGAATTACCTTTTTCCATAGCTTTAGAAAGAGCTTTGGCCTCATCACGAGGACTTAATTCGTTGCTATACTCATCTCCCAAAAATCTTTTTACAATGCCTGGACCTGAATCAAAAAATGTTAATTCAAAAAATAATCCTATCTCATTAGCATTAAGTAAACTATCATAATAATTTTTTAATGCTTGATCATCTTCCGAATACTTAACTAAAGTACCATAACTCATATTGAGTATTCTACATTGCAAACCTCTAATATTAGGCGAAAGAATTCTAGTGTCGTCTTCATTTGTCCTAGCATGAAAATGAGTATTACTTAAGAGCTCCCATGACAATCCCATTAAAGATTCTAGCACAGGTGATAAATGAGGATAGATTTCTTTTTTACGATTCCTACTTATAGATCTGAGGATTGCTAATAAAGGGCCTTCAAGTTCAAACTCTGATTTTAGATTATCATCATTATAAAATAATTGTGATAATCCTTTATGGGTGGGTAAATGGTCAAAAAAAGGTATAAAAGCATTACCCATTTTCAAGTCACTTAAATTAATAAGCTTATTATGGAATTCTCTATTTTTGTTATACAGTTCTGATTTTAAAACTTTTCTGCTAGTAAATAAAAATTCTGTAGATTTCCAAAAAGTTGAGAGGATAGTAAATCCAAAGAAAGAATCTATAAATCTATGGACTTCATCATCGGATAAAGTGGTAATTGTAATTCTGGATACTCCATGAAGCCTCTGTGCAGTCATTAAAACTAAAAGTAAATATGGAAAAACACTGACTTGTTTTGCCTTAATCTCAAAAGGAATTTCAAAGGCATCAACTTTAGTTGCATGAATTTGATCCAAGTATTGCTTTAATTTCGAATGATATAATGTTTTTTGAATTTTCATGGCACAACAATCAAAAACATCAAAGGTATTTAAAAGACAATAACTTAAACCATACTTACAAAATTCTTACTCATTTTAATTAAACCGTCATTGAAGTAATGAAAATACAAACATTAAAAATGAAGTATTCTAAATTTATTGAAGCATGAAAAATATCTGGGTTCTAGGGTGCCCCTAGCAAGAGCAATTATTCCAAAACTTTTGTGGAGGCACAATTGCAATCTTGCCAATACTCTACACCGCTTCATTCTCCTTTCAAATTTAATGTTACCAAATTCTAACCCTATGAAGCTTCTTTATGATTATACCTTTTAGACCTCATTTCAAATGCCTCTTTCGTCCCTTCCATAACATCGCAGATTTCCTTTTTAATTTCAATTGATTCTACCGTTCCCTCATGGAGAATTTTTATGTACTTACTTTCTGAGTCCATTGATATAATATATTCAGCATCCCCATTTACTGGAATATTGGCATTATGTGTGACAACGATTATTTGACGCTTCTTTTTTGCCTCTTTTAACCTATCTACAATAAGTTGATACACCAGCCTATTATCTAAATCATCCTCTGGCTGATCTAGTATCAGGGGGTTTCCCCATCCAATAAGATCAAAGTCAAAATGGCAGTAGTTTTTTGACCAGCAGAAGCGGCTTCTAGAGATTTCCAAGTACCTTGCTCATTGGGTTTATATTCTACTTTAATCTCATCATCAGGATAGAACAACTCTAAACGATCCATTTGCTCAGGAGTCAATGCCTTAATCAAATTAATAAAACGACCATCTACAATACCCTCAATATCTTCCTCCCTTCTTATTTTCTTCAAAACTTCTTTTACTTCAATAATTTTCTGCTCTGTATTTCCTGAAAAACATAAATCCGATAGAGCTTTAATTCCAACCTCGAATCCTACAGGTCTTTGTACAAGTTCTCTAAATCGTTCTTCAAAATGGTTCTTATTCCTAAAGGCAGTAATCTTTACCCTTACCCTATCCTTTTGCATGTATTCGTGAACATACTCTTTTCTTTTTTGAGTTATCTCTTTCAGTAAGTCCAGATGCTCACCCTTAATCGTATCTAGCTTAAATCTTTCTTCCTCAAGTTTGGTTTCGACTTCTATGACTGCTGCTAGTTCAGCTTCTTTTGATACCTTAGATTCGGATATAGCATTAAACTTATCTAAGTCATCAATCCCCTCTTCCTTTCTCTTTTCCTTCTCAGCATCTAACTCTTCGATATTTTTTAGACGAGCTTTATCCCACTCAGTTTCAGAGACTTTTAAATTATATGTCTCACGAATTTTTTCTGCTTTCTCTAGCAATGATTCCAATTCCTTTTTTAGGGCCTCATAAGCATCTACAGATTCCTTTATTACAGGATCTAATTCCGTTTTAGACTCTTCATCAATTTCAGTTAGGTCAATAGTTTCGATTCCAAACTCATCTAATAGCTCTTGAAATGATGCTTCCTCTTGAAGCATCTGATCTTCAAGACCTGATATTAGCGTGTGACCGTTTGTAAATTTTTGATTACTCCCAATTAAATCTGATAAACCACTTTTCTTAAAACTCTCTATTTGTTCTTCTAAGTCCTTTATGTCAGTTTTGAGCTTTACCTTATTCGCAATTTGAGATTCCATAGTTCTTATACTTGATGCTACCTCAAAGTACTCGTTTGCTTTAACCAGACGATTCTGTTCCAGGTCATCTATATCCTGTATCGATCCATCAATTCTTTCTTTTAGAGAATTCGGCTCCTGAGCAATCTCATAAATTTGCTTCTGTGAATATTGCTCATATTCAAAATAACTAATAAACTCTTCTGCATCTTCGACCTCTACCCATGACTTACTGTCCTCTATATATTTTGTAATTGAAATATCTTGAGTGCCATTCTCATCTATTATTTCTGCCTTGATGGTATACAGCGTCTTTCTTCTTATAAATTCCACCTCAATACTTGATCCTTGTAGCAAGGCACCTTTCTTAGTATTGGAATCATAAATTTGATAAAATTCTTGATGATCTTTTAGAATATCACTCAGCTTATCCAAGTCTTCTGTACGATCAAAAACCCCTCTCAAAAAACGAAGTATACTTGATTTTCCACTACCCCTACCCCCAATAATTGCATTTGATTGAGGATTAAAATTTATAAGTAAGGGTTCAGTCTCTCCAGTAACATAAGTGTTTTGAATCTTAATAGATTTGATCCATAATTCAGGTTGACTATAAGGAACTACAACAGTTTCAAAATCATTCCAAACCCTAAAATCAGGCAAAAGAAAAGCTTGTCTTAATCCCTCAAGATTTGCGACTTCTCCCATTTTGATATAGGTGAATCTTGAACCAATACCATCTATTCCATGCTTAGTATTCAAAGGAGCATGAGGATTATCAGAAAAAGTAGTAATAGCTAGATTATGCTCTAGAGCTAGTTTAACCGGGGTATACCATTCTTTGATTTTACCTTCGGTTATTGAGGGGGTCGGGTTTCCTCTTAGGCTATTAATTTCTTCTTTCAAACTTTCATTACCTCTGACTGCAAGTGAAGTATCTAGGAAAGGTTTGTGAACAACTTGTACAGCACTAATATACTCACGCTTATAAAATTCTTTGAGAATATCATTACTGAACGATCCTAGCCCACTATACTCATCAATATGTGCTGGAATTACTAACCCGCCATTTTCATATGCAATCTGTGCAACATCCAAAGCTGATTTTTCTGTAAAAGCATCTTGCCTTGCAAACTTAGTTCTATCGACATTACACTTTATTAAAAACTCGTACACATCCTGTGCTCTTTTTGAAGGATCAAACAAAACTAATATATGCACCTTGCTTGTATCACAAGTAATTTCAACGCCAGGAAAAACCGTTACACCCGAATCTTTCGCTGCTTCTATTATGGCATCAATTCCTTGATTTGTATTATGATCCGTAATTGCAACACAATCTAACCCTTGGTCTATTGCTTTTTGAACCCATTGTTCAGGTGTTACTGTTTGATCTTTGAAACATTCACTCGCTGGTGTGTGCAAATGTAAATCGCATTTAAACCATCTAGTTCCAACATAGTTAAATAAGTTGCTCATATGAAAATTATTATAAAAAGTGAAACACAAAAATACTATTAGGATAGTCAGAAAATTCCTATAAAATTCAATATAAATCAAATTTTATAGGAATAAAACTAGTCTTCTAAATATCTATCTTTTGAGCTCTGCTTACATCAAACCACTGTTGAACTTCATCGCAAAGTAGTTCATAAATATTAAGACTAATTAATTCTGCAGGATTCACATATTCTGAATTACAATTTGGTTCGGCAGAAGCAAGTCGTAAATTGCTAAGTGCTACTTCAAGCAAATCTGCTGTATAAACCGGAATGTGAGATTCAATGATTTCATTCATCTCGTCAATGATCTCATCGTAAGATTGCAATTTTCATTCAATGGAATGCCATTCTTGAAAATCAGTAATTACTTGCTCTTTTAGAATAGTTCGTGTTTTCATAATAGTGTAGAAGAAATTAAAGGACATCCTTAAAACTATCAAGTACTCGCAGTCAAGTTGCCGAAGGGTATTTTTCTGAAGATGCACGAATAGTGCTTTCTGCAAGAAAAACCTCTTGACTGCAAGAGGACTGATAGTTATGTCCTTAATCTTGATTTCTCGCTTTTTATGTTAACTATAACTATAACAAAAAAAAAGCAGTGATTGAATAAGAATCAAGTACCTTTTATAAAATAAATTACAGCATAATTTTACTCGTAAGACTTTCCTTAGATACTATACTAATCTGAGAATGAGAATTAAACATCTCTGTAAATTCTGCAATGATAATACTGGAGAACAACGTTGAAAGTAATTAGCTTACAAAAAGATATTCTTTACTATATAATTACTCCCCAGAAGAGATAACTAACATATATCGTAAAATGCATTAGTCAACTTGCACTATAATTCTCTACTAGTAGACTAAGAGCCAAACAAAAATAAAATGTATGGCAAAATCGACATTAAGAGAATTTGGACGGCCTATTATTGTTTCAACAAAAATTGTCCGTTACAATATCCGTGAGAAGGATTTGGATAAATTGTTCAATGGTAGACATGTCGCAGTATTGAAAGAGAAATCAAAGAATTCTGTGACACTAACGGGCTTTAGAAAAGATTTTATGAAAAGTGATCGTAAAATCTCAAAGCTTAAGTCTAGTTATTACAATTCCAAAAAGTTAAATCTAGTATTGTGTGATGATAAGGATGGGTTTTATATGTTTATTAGACTACCTAATCCTTATGCCAGAATGGATTGGTAAATCGTTTTATGTTAAAGATGTTTCTCTGAATCAGGGGAGCATTTTTTTTCAAGAATCATGAATTTGCACATCAATGTCAAAGCTTAGCATTGGATGCAAGAACTCAGAATATCGAAGGAAGCAAACTGCTCGACCAGATTAATGTCCTGCATAAAGAACATAAACTCAATTCTAGAGAAGTTCAAATGAGCTTGAACAATTCTTTGCAACGACTTGATTTTAAAGAAAGCTCCTTTGCAAGCTCAGTAGCAGATACAATGTTCATGATAAAGGATGCTAGAGAAAACAATAGGCTTGCATTAAGAGATTTGGCTTTGGAAAGGAGAGGAATAGATATAGCCTACGGCACCAAAGAGCAAGAGCATAGAATGAACCTTCAAGAGATTAGACATCAAAGACAAGACCTGGATCGATCACAAAAGGAATATAAATTGGAACAGGCACTAAAAGAAGATGAATGGGAATCCAGTATGTACTATGACAGAATGAATCTTAAAAGACAACAAGATCAATTTGATTATGCCGTTTCCATTGAAAGAGCTAGTAGAGATCAGAGATATCTAAATAGGGTTAGAGGAATGAATTGAATATCGGGATAGAGTTGTATTTCTTACTATTTCGTTCTATAATCACCATTTTCCTGAAACAAGATTTTATTCCTCTTATGGGAATTATTATGGGATTGTAGCGATCGCATTAATTATTACTATTCTCCTTCTAGTTTTAAAATCATAGATTTCGTTAAAAACAAAGTTGACGCAGGAATAGCATTAATAAATGATAAGTATGGAGTCGGCA
The DNA here is from genome assembly GCA_964509175.1 of uncultured Saprospiraceae bacterium. Classification (GTDB taxonomy): domain Bacteria; phylum Bacteroidota; class Bacteroidia; order Chitinophagales; family Saprospiraceae; genus JAHDHU01. The sequence continues at coordinate 8,473 of CAZDWO010000087.1, read as the reverse complement.
TCTATGCAAGCCCGGAAATTGCGATAAAAGAGGCTTCATGCTCCATTTGTTTAGAAAATATTAACGCTTGTTTACACATTACTGGCCGACCTTATTCAGGTGCAATATGCAGATCTATTGGGCATGGGGTGGAGTTAAAAACAGTATCAATAGTAGAAAATCCTAAAGATCCAAGATGTAGAATTTGGCCTTGGAATAGAAATGAGGATGATTCTTTTACAACAGCTGTAGCCTTCCCCCTTTTAGGACAGCTCTAAATTCAACATTTTTTTTAATTCATCGCCATTATCATCTTTGTTAATTGTGGTAAACTCGGAGAGTTTTCCACTGTTCACAAAGTCTTCCCATAACTCTCTGGGTGTTTTTCTACCTAATGATTTATGCGGATGATAGTAGTTATAATCATGTGTCCATATATCTGCTTGCTCTTGTGCTTGTGGTATTGTATAAAATAAATAAGCATCTAGCACTCCTCTTCTAAATGATTTGTTAAATCGTTCCACGTATGCATTCTGTGTAGGCTTACCTGGTTGGATAAATATGATTTTGACATTATTATAATCTGCCCAACCTATAAAATCTTTTGCGGTAAATTCTGTCCCATTATCACATCTGATATAATTCGGCTTTCCTCTTTCTTCTAAAAGTTGGTTCAATAATCTCGTTACTCGTTGAGCTGGAAAACTGATCCCAACTTTTGTCATTAATGCTTCTCGATTATAATCATCGATTACATTGAAAACTCGTATCCTTCTTCCATCAGTTAGACTATCAGACATGAAGTCTATGCTCCACACCTGATTTGGTTGTGTCTGTTCTTCTAGTGGTGGCATTGCCTTGGTGGCAATGGTCTCTTCCTTTTTCTACGCATTTTCAATTTCATATTTCGATATATTCGTAATACTCGTTTTCTATTCCAGATTAAGCCTTCCTTTCTTATTCGCCAGTAGTATTCATCAAAGCCATATGTCGGTAGTTTTTCAGCATACTCATTTAATTTGTTAATCACCTCGCTATCATCTCTTCTCATTTGATAATACCACTGTGATCGATGTAAGTCTACTGCTGAACAGGTCAGCTTAATACTACACTTATATTTATCTAATAAATATCTTACTAAGGTTTTCTTGCCAGAAGGCTTTACCACTTTTTTCCCAATACATCTTTTAGCATGGTAATCTGTAAAGCTTGGTCGGCAAACATCTGTTTCAGTTTTGCATTTTCCGACTTTAATTCTTTGAGCTCCTTAAGTTGAGATGAGTCCATACCCGAATATTGCTTCCTCCAATTGTAGAAAGTCCCTTTGTGTATTCCTAATTCTCTCGAGATATCTTCTACACTTCGTCCTGACTCATTTTCTTTTAAAGCCTTTATTATCTGGCTCTCTGTAAATCTTGTTTTCTTCATTTCAGTTTAAATTTATAGTTATTATTCTATTTTTAAACTGTCCTGTTTTTAGGGAAGGCTACACAGCGTTCTATCGAATATTTACTATAGATAATTTTATACAAGAATATAATTAATCGAATATTCTTTTTGAAATGGTTATTGTAGTCAGAACTGTTAATAGATAAAACTATAATATGGCTGTTCACGATATAAAAATACCGTGTGGTCTTTGATTGAGGATTTTTGGAACAATCAATTTGATCAATCTTACAAGAAAAAGACTGTATTCTTTTAGTTCTATAGAACTTCTTTTCAATGGAAAATCCAATGAAGATATTAATTTCTCTTTGTAATAGAATTTTAACTTTTGAGTTAATATTGGTGGTATATAATAAGAAATAGAATCTGGAACATTATGTAATAAATTTTGAACACAAAAAAACAAAAGACCTTCTTTTCGAAAAGGCCCTTCGTTTTTTCAATTCTTTGAAAAGAAATGGATTTAAAAAAAAAGAAAAAATATTAAAAGTTAAAATTTTCTGCTTTCATAAGACAAGTGTAATGTCCGTTTTTCTTCTTACCACATATAACCAATTGTCATGTCAAATCTTATGGGATTATTCCATTCCCATATTTGATCCGTTCGAGGGTCTTTTATTATGTCGTTGAATATAATCTTATCAATTTTCTGATAATTTGCGATTCTCGAATTCAGACCTATCCAAAATTTATTGATCCTGTAAAATAGTCCGATTTTCAAAGCAATAGTGCTAAACTCCAATGAACTTTCTTGTAAGGGGAATACATCTGATGTAGTTTCGGTATTATTAATATTTTTATCCAGAAGAAACTTCGATTCCATGTCTCCAGTTACAACCCAATTCGCATTTAGTAGATAAAAACCTGAAAATATTAAGTCAGTATGATATTTAGTATAACTATTAGTGACACGTAAATCTTTTAACTCATCGTCAAAATAGCTCTGGTCAATAGGTCTTATAAAATCAGAATTTTCAAAAGAAAATCCTGAACCAATGATAACCGAGATTCTATCTTTGTCAAAGATTTTTCTTTGAATCTGTAAACCTATATGATTAGTCCCCCAAAATTCGGGCTGCCTTTCTAGTAATGACTCTTTTTCTGAGTAGTTGAAAAGTCTTTTGTCATGAGCCTCTACTCCTACACTCAAATTTAAAAGCCAGTTACCAATGCCATGGGTTTGACTGTAAACAGAGCATGCAACTGTCATAAATGTTATTGTCCAAATTGTCATTTTCATAGCTTCAAGATTTTCTGATGGTATTTTTGTCCTTCTATATCTACTTGTAGAATATAAATGCCAGAAAGTATATTAGGCAAATCAACATTGGTTGCATTGCCATGATGAAAATTGGACTGAATAACTCTTCCATCAAGAGATAATATACTGATGTTCATTTTAGAGTCCGAAGCACAATTCTTGCAAATTACGTTGATAAATTTATTGCTTGGATTAGGGAAAATTGTTAATTTATCATCAATCTTGAGAGTCTCGGAAGTTGCACTTCTGAATTCAAATCCTCCTTTATCATCGCCAGTACACCTTTCTACTGTTACATAAATTATTGCCGAACTGGTACCACATTCATTCGTAACCGTTAATTTTAATTGAAATGTACCAATCTGGTTGCCGAAAATATCTATTGGGGAATACGGTATTGGACTGTTATTAGAAATCCACAAATGCGGAGACAAGGATTCAAGGTGATACTGATTTGCACCGAGTGACTCTGGGATAACTATTTGCTCAAATTGTCCTAAACAAATGGTAGGGTCCGGATACGAAGTGAGGACATGTGGTGACCCTATCCAAAACTTCTTTTCTATTTCTATTGGTTCACACCCATTTGAAGTTAGTGTGAATGTGATTGTTGCCGGACCTTTGACATTTGGTTTAGCCCAAACAGTTGCAGAATTCCCATTACCACTTGATGAAGACGATAACAAATTAGAAGGCTTTACTTCCCATTGTACATTCTTAATACATGGCATATTATTAATAAGAATGAATGTTTCTGCTTGGCTACAAAGTACATCAGGACCAGTAATAAGAGGGTTATCCATACAATCGAAAGAATTTGGGTTTGACGATTTTCCAAGCCAATTTCTCAATCTGCTTGTATTCGTCCCATTGCCTTCCCATGACAAATCGAATCTGCCATATTCATCCCATGCACTTTGGTTTGAACAACTGGCAAACCCTCCCCTAAGCTGACCAATTATTTTGGAGTCAGCATTAAATAAGGGAGAGCCTGAACTTCCACCTTCAGTTGTCCCACTGTCCCAAACTACTCTATGATAATTTCCAGAAATAGTGCTAGGATTAGTATCGTAACATATTTTTTTTACGTCACCACTTGGATGGTGAATACCAATCGAATTAGACGTATTTGGATTACTTCTTTCCCATCCCGAAAAACTTACTCCACTACCTTGACCAATATCACTAATTAATTCAAGTAGTAAAAAATCAGTGCCGGATAATTGTTCCCAGCTGGCCCTAGAATTTGCTCCGAAATACGTGATCCATTGACTGGGAGAATTTTCAATGTTCGTAGAACATTCAGGACTTTCATAATTGAATCGAAAATTCCAAGTATTAGGATTTGTTCCTGCATTTATAAGACAGTGGTTCGCAGTTAAAATATAAGGTGTTAAGTCACAACAATCATTATTTACAAGGACTCCACTACAAGCTCCTACACCGGTGATTACTTTACAAACAGAATTCTTTTGGCATCCCATACTATTGTCGCATGCAACATTAATATTACAGGAACCAGAGGTGTTAAAGTCATCATCAAATGATTTATAGGATTCTAAACCAAAATAAATTGAATTTATATCGATTTCAAGATCATCTGCTGAGTAGGGTGAAGGAATAAAAATGCTTATGATTACTTGTTCTCCATCAATATAGTCAGATATAAAGGTGTTATTATAAAAGTTGTTATTTCTTATAGGCCCAAAAATAAAATTTGATTCTTGGCTATACATGAACATGATTGCCTTTTCAGGTAAAGAAATGTTATTGAATCCAATACTTAATGAATTCGCATTTTCGCTATTCAATGTCATATTCCAAACCAAATAATTTCCTCTTTGAGTAAATTGGCCGTTATTTGTTGATAAGTTAACATCTTGTTCAATACTGATTCTTGGAAATTCTCTTCCATTTCTGACATCTTCCTCCAGTACGGCATCCACATCCAAAAGTGGAGTGTTAATAATCGTCATTTGTTCCTCCGGTTTATACCAAGGAATATAGTTTTCGATTCGATCATCTGGAGACAATACCCTAGTAGTTACTTGTCCCATAGTTTGTGAAGTGACTAAAATAGTGATTAATCCAACGAGGATTAATTGTCTAAAATTCTGTTGTAACGTTTTCATAATATTCCGTTTAATGATTTAAAAAAAAGTTGTTTCAATTGTTACCCATTTTCATAACATTTAAAAAACTTAGGAAGTCCGTCACCCAATTGTGTGCAGTTCCTAACTATAAATCCTCTGTAAATGAATAACACTTCAAGTTTTTATTTATATTCTGGTAATATTTTTGATTAGCAATAATTCTCAATATTCAATTCTTGTACTTCTTTGACATGTAATTTTTCAACAGCTTCAGAAGGCATACTGGACAACAGATAGGGCAAAGAGATATCTGCCAAATTCTAGACGTAAAACTGATTTTGAAATATCGATAATTACTTTGAAAATATATGAAAGTTTAAGTGTCCAACCTGAGGAATTTAGTAACTATTATATAATCACAAACTTTTTTACATAAGTTCCACCTTCTGATCGCAAGCGTAAAAAATAAGTTCCATAATTGAGTTTGTCTATATTAATCACTTTTGTTTGGTTTGTTGATAATTGTGATTGAATCGCCTCAACTTGCCTTCCATGAGAATCAATGATTTCAATAATTTCCAATCTATTATTATCCAAAACCTTTATATGTAATTGAGTTGAGGCAGGATTTGGAAAAATCTCAATATCTATATTATCTACCGTATTTGAAGAACTAAGAATACATTCTCCAGATAATGCCGAATAGTTAATATTTAAACTTTCAAAACATCTAAAAAACTCAGGAAATCCACTACCCAATTGAGTGCAATTCCTTCCCATAAATCCTCTAATACTACCAATTCCTTCAATGATCTCATTAATGTCATGGCACATGTTTTCTTCGTCAAAAACTGGCGAGGTAATAAACGTTCTTAGTTCTTCTCCATTATTTGTAATTACACTTGCTATATCATTAATGAGAAATTTGAGTGTATCACTACTAATAGCGTTGGCCCCTGAACCCGAAGATATATCATAGACATTAAATTGTTCCGGAAGAAAATAATCAACAGTATCTCCAACCATCAATTCTGATGAAAAATTGAAAAGTATTTTAAATTCTCCATTTTCATAAAACTCAACTATTGTATCACTATTGAACAAAATGAGTTCTGAATTACTTATTATTGAATCATCTTCAATTATTCCTAAAACGGAACAATGCCTATTTCCAATTAATGTATCTCCTATCACAGCAATATTTTGAATTTCATTTTGACTAGTGAAAGAATGAGGCGAATAATACCAACTTGCATTGTTTTTTAAATAAGAGCAAGTATCAGAACCAATACTATGATTTATATAAATAATTTCGTTACACTCCGTATTCTCTAAACAACCCTCTTCATCGACACGCATTAAAAAAAGATCAAAATATTCATTTTCAGTTTCTATAACATCATTATTTACAATTTGTGAAGTTGTCAAATAAACTTCACCAGACACTATTAAATCCCCCCTGTCCAGTTCTTTTATTTTTTTTATAGTAGAGTTTTGAAATAAACCATCATCCGAAGAGTATTTAACATTAGGGAATTTATAAATTTTCAATGATAAAATTTCTCCATCTGGTGTAAAGCGTATAATAAATCCATTATCTGTCGTGTTTATTTGATTACTTACACTATCAGAAGTATCTCTAACTTTTCCACAGGCAATAATTTCTCCATTATTTGTTTCCAAATATTCATTTATGTGATATTGTCTTCCATTAATTACAGAATCAAAGGGCAGTTTAAAGGACCACTCTATAGAATCCATATTTTCATTTAACTTATTGATTCTCCCATTTGATGTATCGAAATAATCAATTGGGCTTCTTTTAGAAGAGAAATAATAGGAACCGTTAGAATCCACAAGAAGTCTACTTTTCTGATCATTTAGATCTTCAAACTCAAAAGTGTCCAAAACTTCGCCTTTCAAGTCAATTTTCATTATTTTAAATCCAGGTCGTTGGCTTTGGTCTCCAACCTCAGGCCTATGAAAAATGATGCAATTTAGATTTCCATCAGGATTTAATTGGAGATTATTTATATCAATTGTGAACGTGGGTGACAAATAAATATTCTCCCAAGAACTTACATTGGACTCTAAATCTATTTTCGTTATTTGACCAAAGACAAGTTCATTATTGTAGTCTATCAAGTTTCCTGTCTGATAAAGAAATCCATCAATTATCGAATGTTCTAATAGATTTGGGACTCTATCATTGAAAGAGTTGTACCCATTATTTTCAAGTAAATTGAAAGTACTATCAAATTCAAATAATCTATTGGTCCTTCCAAAAAAAGGTTCATGTAAATGACCAGCTAGAAAGATTCTATTTCCCATAACTTGAAGAGAATTATCTCTTGCACTATAAATACTATCTAATAAAATCTGAGCAAGCAATTCTCCTTCATCATTAAATTTTGTAAGTACTGAGCATTCATTGTAAAGAGAATCATTGAAACAAAATTGAGCTGAACTAATAATTATATTACCCTCTTGATCCAAATCCATTCCTCGTATTTTATTATGGAATCCGTCTTCAACGTCATAAATAACGTTAAAAGAATTTTGTCCAAAAGAGAATTGAGTATAGAGAAAAGTAATCAGAAATAGAATGTGGTATTTACTCATAACAAGAGAATTATTGTCGGAGGAATTAAATCCTCCGACATTGATGAATTATATTTTAATAAATAGTTTACCTGTATGAACTATTTCATTTTCATGATATATAGATATGTAGTATATTCCTTGCTCCCAATTTTCAGTATTAATTTTACTATGGTTTGAATCGCAATATTTTGAAATAATTGAATGTCCTAAGACATCATAAACTTCTATTTGAACACCTATTATATCTAAATCAATATTCAGTTCATTCGTAAATGGATTAGGATAAAATTTCAAGTCAGAGTTTGATGAAGTCTCTTGACTTGACCTAGTTTCAGCTTTATCAAAGCTAGGCATGTCCGAAACAATTAGTTCATCAGTCAATATATAAAACAATGATTTAGCATAAGCTGAATACGGATGGTTTTCATGTGCCAAAGTTCTTATACTATTGAGTTCTTCAGAATTAATTGAATTTACTCCAAATTCAATTCTTTTCAAATTATAATATTGAATTTGAATAAAGTCCATTAATTCTTCTGAATTACCTTCATTTGTTTCCAAATATGCCAAGTAGTTATGAGCTTCAACTATACTATTTGATAATAAATAACTATAATAAAGGGAGTATGTCCAAAGATATGCTATCATATGTTCAATTCTATCAGTTTTTTCTTCTGTTTAAGTTTGTAGTAAATTCCGTCGGTAATCTAACATCTATAAATTTATATCCTTCTCAATTGCCTTTTTTTTCTCTTTGTGAATCGAATTTAAAATCTGTTTTTGATTTCCTTTTTCTTTTATCAACTCAATTGATCCTGCGATAAAACCTTTAGCGTATGGATGTGATGCACTCTTAAAAGAATTTGCAATTGAAGCCGCCAATTCAGGATGACTCGATTGCATTGAATACCCATGATTAAAAGCTTTTTTTAGTATTATTATATCACTCATTAAAAACTATCTTTTGCGTTTGATTCAATAAATTTTATAATGGATGTTCTGTCATATAAAATAATTTTCTTTCCAATTTGGGTGGTACGGCCCCCTATTAATCGGACAAAATTCAATTGAGTAAAAAAAGTAATGG
>CAZDWO010000086.1:0-15087 GCA_964509175.1 uncultured Saprospiraceae bacterium | reverse complement strand
AAATAGAACAATGAAAAATTACCATTTCTTCCCCACTTAAATTTTTTGCTCAATTGTCAAATGCGGATTGACATCTATATTTATTCGTGGTAATTTATTTCCGTTACAGTTCTGAATGAGCGTTCCAATTTATAAACAACTAAAAAATTATGAAAAAATCCCTAGTTATTCTTTTTTCAATTTGCCATTTTAATTTCTTTGACAGTCCTAGATTTTGAATGTGGTTACCAATTTAACCAATCCTATTTCAAAGAATAACTTAGATCAGAAATATTCATCTAAATGATAATTAATAGCCTCAACTTATTTTAGATATTCCGGATTGAATTCAATTCATTTAACAACAAAAAAATCTTATGAAAACTTACCTAACTATTATTTTTCAATTTATCATCCTATTTTCTTTAAGTGGACAAGCATTTAATTGTGGTCACCAAACTAATAAGGACTACATCGAAGAGAAAATAAAAATTAGAAATAACTATTTAAATCAAGAAACACGAGTTGCAGATTGTAGCGGTCTTGATGCAACATGGAGTGGATCGGATCAAACCTATAGGTTAGTTCTAGAATATTCTACAGTTTATCACGATGAATAGGACATAAATGACCTACTAGATTATATAGATGACTTGTATAATCCCCATGGTATATTTTTTGAACCCTCTTTAGTCGCCAATCCTGCTGATTGTAGTGATGGAAACTGCAATGAATGGACAACTGTAGGACTGACAAATTGTTTAAATGGAAGAGTTACACAATTTGGTATTGGCCAATTTAGCGGTTTGACGGACTGTACTAGTTGTCCTTCATTTTGGTCAATAAATGATCCATTCGCTATTTCACATGAAATTGGACATGCACTTGGTTTAGAACATACCTTTCTGAACTTTCAACATATGGGAGATGATTCTGAAAATGAGCGAATTTTACTAAGTAATGTTACAGCTTGTGACTGTAATTGTACACTTACTGGAGATATGATTTGTGATACATATTCTGATCCATTTGCTGTAGGTGTTGGAGGTTCAGATGCAACATTTCACAATTCACTTATGTTTGACGAAGGAGAGGATGAAATTATTAGTGTTTTTGATCCACCATATCTTGATAACTGTGGTCAAGATTACCTTAATTATTCTTCTTCTGAAGAGACGCAAATAATGACCAATGTAATGAGTTTCCATTATCTCACTCCTATACTCAATGATGGTGTAGTTCAAGACTTTAATATAACAACCGGACAAACTGATTTTATCAAAATATTAAATCAAGACAAACCATGGAAAGTTACTTCTAATTCAGTACCTCTTATGTCGGGGCAATCTATTGACCTTCCAACTGTTTGGAATAGTGATATGGCATTTTCTTCAGATCTGATAATAAACGACAGATTGACCATTAAAAATGCCAACATATTTTTTCAAAAAAATGTAAAGATCACAATTAACCCTGGTGGGAAATTATATTTAAATAATTCTCACTTGGACATTTATGATGGAGAATGTATAGGCTCCGATGACCTATGGGATGGAATTAAAGTACAAGGCAGTAGTTCTCTTACTATAATTTCTATGGAAAATGGTAGCTCTATCTCAGGGATAAAAGAAATAGCAATTGAAATAGATGACGCATTTACATTATTATCAATGGATAATAATTGCATAATTGATGCAACTATTTCAAATGATGTTAAAACTGCTTTAGATGTAGATGGGGGAACAATTATATGGGTGAGTAATTTTAATGGTAACCAAACTAATTTCGTAAACGGAATTGTAAATATTGACGCAAATTTAGGAATACTTAACTCATCTCAAACCGTTTTTGAATATGGTTCAATGTTATTAAAGGGAATCAATACTTCATTTAATTCTCAAACGGAATTAAGAATTCCCGTTCAAGTAGAAAATGGTAATGGATTACATTATTTCAGTATGTATAATTCTACCATTTCTAGACTTATGGAAATCCAAAGTATGAGTAACATGACGATTATTAGAGAAAATAATTTTGTAGAAGATTCTAGACTTATTTTAGGAAACGTAACCGATTTTGATATTGGTATGAATGAGTTTTTGGATAATAATACTTTTGAAAGAATTATTATTGATAATGATTTGATGATTAACCAAAACAACAATATTATAGCTAGAAATGAACTAAGTAGTACGAATTCAGGAGTAAGTGTTCTTAAAGTAAATAATTTTTTAACTTTAGACTGCAATGATTTTACGGAAGTGAGTAACAGAGATGTTCGAATATTCAATGGTTTTATTGCTATGGAACAAGGGAATGTACAACTTGCGTCAGGCAATAAATTTTCATCATTTACAAATTTTGAAAATAATCTTCAGCCAGCTATTAATTATTTCTACCAAAATTTGCCAACTCAAAATCCAATAAATTCTCCACAAAGTATTATTAGGACAGAAATTCCATCAAATTTATTGAGCAAATGCGATCTTCCTTATCCTTTACCGCCACTACCCCTTCATTGTTATGATGGAGAAGAAAATAATGGGGAAACAGGTGTGGATTGTGGAGGAGAATGTAGGCCATGTGTCACTAAGGATTTTAATGGACTTGCTGACATAGAACCAGCAGGCGGGTCATGCAATGATGGAATTATGAACAATGATGAAACTGGTGTAGATTGCGGAGGTTCTTTATGTCCACCTTGTTTTACTACCAACAATCCTTGTAATGATGGCATTCAAAATAATGGAGAATCTGGTATAGATTGCGGTGGCACCTGTGTTCCTTGTTCCGTTATCAATATTGTTACTTGTAATAATGGGCAGTGGGATATAGGAGAAAACTCTACCGATTGTGGAGGTATATGTCCAGATTGTGATAGTGACAATAACTATAATGAAATGGATATTTCCATAAGTAATTCTAGTACTGAGTTTGTCACATGGTTGGGTCAAAATTTTGGAGAAGATACCTTCCCTCCAGGTGATGATATAGATGTCTATGAGGATTTAGAAGAATTAGAAAGTCTATTAGATAATGGAGATTCTGAGAATCTATTAGATCTTATTGAAAATAGTAATAGTCAAAATTCAACAGAAATCTATAATCTACTTTTAAGTATTTCTCCTAATGTATCCGATCAAGTATTTCATAAATTATTTGAAAAAAGCAACGTTTTTACAAATGATCAAATAGGCGAACTTATAAAGCGTAATCCAGCAAGTTTATACGATCCATATGTAAGAGAAGTAGTTTTTTCTAGCGATTCGTTTGGAAACGACAAAATAGAAGATATACTTTCAGGCCATAGCAATGCCAAAGGTTCTAGAGTTTCCATTACTCGTCGTATCAATTTGAAAAAAGAGTTTATGCATTATTTGATAAGAGAAAAAATTCTTTTAGAATCTGAAAGCCTTACTCCTCGATGGTCTAAAATAAGGGCCTTGTTAGCTAAAAAGCAAGATGCAAATAAGAAGTACCAAATTTACGAGTCATTTATAAGTGAAGGTAATTTTGTCCTTGCCAGTGCTTATATAAATGGTTTTGATTCAGATGAAGAAAGTGATCCTTATTTTGCTCAACAGTTGAGTTCATTTCAAGAATTAAATGCTCTAATGATGAATTCTATTTATGCCGGAAATAAGGTGGATAATTTATCCTTGGATCAAATTACATTTTTACAGAATTGGGCTTATGGCTGTTTTGGTTATACAACACTAAAGTCTAGATCTATCCTACATAATTATGGTTTAGTAGAAAACTATTCGACCGATTGTAACAATTACGATGCATTAAATTTTAGAGAAGTATCTTCAGAAAACCGAGATGTCAATGATTATGACTTTAAGCTTTATCCAAATCCAGCCACCAACTCTTTAAATTTAGTTGTTAGAAATTTTTCTGAAGACAATAGTATGAACTTTGAAATCTATAATCTAGTAGGGCAACGATTAACAAAGGGGAAAGTACTTGAAGCAAATAATACCATCAGCATAAATTCTTTTCCACAAGGCAGTTATATATTAAAAATAGTTGATCAAAAGAATGTCATACAAGCGATCAATTTTGTGAAAATTTAATTTGGAGAGTTATAAATAGATTAAATTGTACCGAGTAGTTTTAAATTACTCGGTACATTATTCATATGAAAAAAAGCACAACATTCTTATTTCTTTTTATAGCCTCTTGGTCATGGTCTCAGGAATCTTTCAATAAGTATTTTCATAGGGATAGTATGATCTGTAGATATGAGAAAATTATTGAGACAGACTTGGGTTATTATGCAATAGGCTATGCAGATTCAATTTATAGAAATACAACTGGACTGCAAATAGTACTGCATGATAAGTCGAGTGGTGAAGAACTTAATTACAACTATTTTGATATTGCCAATGAGCATATAAATTTGAACGAAAATATAGAACCACAATTTATCAATAACAAACTGAGATTTACAGGTGCTGCGACCAATTTATATGATTTTGAATATGATATTTCTAATCAAGAATTGACTATAAGAGATAGTATAATAAACCCTGCAGGTTCCGGTTCCTATTTTATCTATGATCGAAAAGTCTACGGAGATACAATTATTATTTCTGCAACTACACCGATACTGGATTCAGAATTGGATTATTATGCCGCAAATCTGTATATCTTTTATCCAAATGGTGAAAAAAGAAAAGTGGATTTTGAGAGATCTGATACCTTGCAAACAGTGGGAATGATTTTCAAGCAATTAAATGGAGATTTTGTTACGTTTGGAAATGTTGTTGATGGATTTTCATTCGATTCATATATGACCATGAACCATTTAGACAATGAGTACAATTTAATAGGACAAACAAGGACAGAAAAGTCGGAAGGCTTCTTTTCTGTTAAGGACGTTTTAATGACTTCAGACTCTACTTTTTTGATTTTAGCTCTTGGGCAGGACTGGGACCCTTTTAGTTCAGAATCGGCATTTAGTCATACGATTTTAAAATATAATACAAACCGAAAAGAAATTGATTGGAAATATAACTATGGTGTCCCATTTCGAGCAATTACTAATGGAGGCAAGATCGTTAATTCTCATGAAACCGGAAAACATTTATATTGCACTACAGCGGCTAAATATAGTGAAGAGTTGGACTCTGTATTTGTTACAGGACGTATAGTAAAAATCGACGAAAATGGATTAAAAGAATGGCATAGAGACTATTATTTCTTTGACAATAATTTAATGAGAAATGAATTTAACACCATGATTAGAACTTCCGATTGGAAATATGTAATTGGAGGAATAGCCACAGGTACTTTGCCCAATTCATGGCTAGTAAAGATAGATGAGAATGGAGAAATCGTACCCGATAATTTATCATCCACTAAAACTGAGTTTGAAATAATAAACGAAGAAATCAAAATATTTCCTAACCCCGTAAGTGATTATCTCCATGTAAATCAAAACGACATAAATGATATCACATATCAAATCTTCAATCTTAAAGGTCAAAAACTATTGACAATGAAAGTGGATGACTCTAATACTTCTGTAATCTGGAATATAAGTTCATTACTATCAGGTACATATTTCTTGAGAATTTATTCAAAGGATGGATTCTTAGGAATGAGGAAGATTATAAAGCAATAACAGAAAAATTAGTGATTAAGTAAGAATCACTTTTTTAAATATTACAAAGGGCAGTCTGATTTCAGGCTGCCCTTTTTTATTTGCCTTTGATAATTTTGGCAAACTTAGAAATCGCTATATTGTAAGGAACTTGATTTCTAGATTTATGAAGCATACCCTACTCTCTGCACTTCTTCTATTTTTTCTATCGCAACCATCCATAGCACAGCATACCTTTTCTATAGTCGCCATCGATTCTATTACAGGAGAGATCGGAAGTGCTGGGGCTACCTGTGGAGATAGTATAATATGGCCAGGCACACCAGGTGCTTATCTTATCAGTGATGTATTGCCTGGAATCGGAGCCATACATTCTCAGTCATTCTATCTAGAACAGAATCAAATAAACGCTCGTAATAGAATGCTCGCTGGAGATAGTCCTGAAGAAATAATAGATTGGCTAGAAACCAATGATGTACAAAACCAACCAGGTAGAAGACAGTACGGAGTTATAGATTTTAATAATGGAAGTCCTAGAGCAGCTGGCTATACCGGTATTTCCTCCTTTGATTACAAGGACCATCTCATAGGTCCTAACTATGCCATCCAGGGAAATATTCTTATAGGACCAGAAGTTTTGGATTCCATGGAAGCTAGATTTAATCGAGAAGAAGGATGTCTGGCTGACAAGCTCATGGCAGCCATGCAAGGAGCTAATATTATAGGTGCTGATAGCAGATGTATACCAGAAGAAGTAAGCTCTCTGTCTGCCTTTATCAGAATGGCGAGACCAGACGATGCGACTGATGATCTCTACCTCGATATAAATGTAGCTGGAACAGCCGATGGCGTAGAACCTATAGATGTTCTGCAAGAAAGGTATGACCAGTGGAAATCATCATTTAACTGTACCGTATCTAGTGTAGATAATCCTGAGAATCTTAATTCCAGCATTAAGGTCTACCCTAATCCTGTAAGTGATATCATATATCTAGAATCCAAAACTACACTTACATCTATACGGCTCCATGATGCCATGGGTAAGCTTATCATAAATAAGAAAGATGATCTACAGAATGGCCGAATAACAATATCCACAGAAGATATTCAAAACGGCATTTATTTTATATCCATGTATAATGAAAAGCAGTTACTCGCTTATCGCAAAATAACTATTCAGAAAAACTAAGTATCATGATTACAGACAGAATCAACTTTAGAATCTTATTCTTTTCCATACTATTCCTATTTGCAGCCTGTGAGCCTTCCGGCAAACAAAAAACGGAGCTAGACCAGAGAAAAGAAAAAATAGAAGTTCATGAGCAACAGCCTGTAAGTGCTGAGCAAAAACAGCGTAAGGAGAAGTCCATAAAATATCTTAAAAGCAAAGCTGTAGATCTAATAGATCATCTGCCAGTAATAGCAGGAGATGCTGAAACTACTATCCGCTCACAAGAAGAGATCTTAAACAGAGCAATAGTCCTAAGTTATATGGGCTTAAAAAGTGAAGGCCTAGAAAAAGAACTCTTAGATGGTTTTGAAAAGAAGTATCAGATTACTGATCAATTTACACCAGAGGAACTGAAATATAAAAATGCCTCTAAGCCTACTGACCAGCAGACCACTGATGCAAATTGGAAATATGAAGGACTTCATGTTATGCTTTGGTCTATGGGCTACATCGACGAATTGGTTTATCCAGATGTGCTGTGTAATGTTGGCAATGATGTCAAAATAATATTTAGCAGAACAAAAGAGCAACTGCTCTCTGAAGCTTAATTTAGGACCAAGGCAGAGATTCTGGATCAGGCAGATTTAATCTATAGGATGAACTGGGCCTGCGTAAACGCTAGAGTAAAAGGAGAAGCTCCATCAGCAGGACTTAATCAAAGCGTCGTATACGAGAGACATTATGCTCTCAACTGGCTGATAAAATATATGGATCAGGAGTGGGATAAGGTGAGTACGGATACTTAGTAAAAAATGAAGTCATCGTAACAAAAAAGAGTGGTCTCTTTCGAAACCACTCGCTGTATGTATATTTAAAACCTTTGGTAATTATTAATACGTACCTATTATACGGCAAAGCTCTCTCCGCAGCCGCAGGTACGAGCAGCATTTGGATTATTAAAAAAGAAGCCTTTACCGTTTAGTCCTCCAGAAAACTCTAGGGTTGTATTGCAGAGATATAAGAAGCTCTTGAGGTCAGTAACAACCTTTACTCCATTATCCTCAAACACCTGATCGTTTTCCTGAGACTCATTATCGAAATCCATAGAATAGCTAAGCCCAGAACATCCACCTGATGTTACTGACACTCTTACGAAGTAGTCCTCACCTAGAGATTCCTCTCCCATGAGTTCTGCTACTTTAAGTTTTGCACTATCTGCTACAAATAACATAATCTAATCCTTTTTTTGCCTAAGCGTTTTTTTCTTTATAATCTGCAATTGCTGATTTTATTGCATCCTCAGCGAGTACAGAACAGTGAATCTTTACTGGAGGAAGAGCCAGCTCTTCTACGATTGCCATATTGTCTATAGCTATCGCTTCATCTATCGTCTTTCCCTTAAGCCACTCCGTAGCTAGAGAAGAAGAAGCAATCGCTGATCCACAACCGAATGTTTTAAACTTTGCATCCTTAATCATCCCTGACTCGTCGTCTACCTCTATCTGCAGTCTCATAACGTCACCACACTCAGGTGCTCCGACTAGACCAGTACCTACATTAGACTTAGATTTATCTAAGGTTCCTACGTTTTTAGGATTTTTAAAATGATCCAATAATTTTTCTGAATAAGCCATATTCTATTTATCTAAAAATTAAACGTTTAATCTATTTATTTAGTTCCTCTATAATTGCTCAATGCAAAGCTACTAGTGCTCCGCCCACTCTACTGCATCTAAATCTATGCCTTCCTTATACATTTCCCATATCGGACTGAGGTCTCTCATATGCGTTACTCCTTTAGAAACGGCATCTAGAGCGTAATCTATATCCTCTTCCTTAGTAAATCTACCCAAAGAAAACCTAATAGAAGAATGTGCTAGGTCATCTCCGAGACCTAAGGCCTTTAAAACATAAGAGGGTTCTAGAGAAGCAGAAGTACAAGCAGATCCTGATGATACTGCTATATTCTGATTAAAGGTCATCATAAGACCCTCACCTTCTACATGTTTAAAAGATATATTAGTTACATGCGGCATTCTATTTTTAGTGCTGCCATTTACGTATACTTCTTCAAGTAGATTTTTAAATCCTCCTTCTAATTTATCTCTTAGTTTAGCTAGTCTCTCCCCTTCTGCACTCATCTCTTTTTGAGCCAGCTCTGCTGCCTTACCAAATCCTACAATACCAGGTACATTAAGCGTTCCTGATCTCATCCCTCTCTCGTGTCCTCCACCATCCATCTGGGAAGTAACTTTTACTCTAGGATTTTTTCTATTTACAAAGAGTGCTCCCACTCCCTTAGGTCCATACATCTTATGAGAGGTAAATGCCATGATGTGCACACCAGTCGCCTTAGGGTCTACAGGAATTTTTCCTACAGCCTGAGTCGCATCACTCATAAACAGTACACCATGCTTATTACAAATCTTCCCGATTTCTTCCATCGGTTGGATTACACCTGTCTCATTGTTTGCCCACATGATAGAAACTAGTATGGTCTTATCTGTAATTGCTTTTTCTAGCTCTTCTAGATTTATAAGTCCATCAGCATCTACTTCTAAGTAGGTAACTTCTCCGCCTTGTTTCTCTATTTTCTTACAGGTATCTAATACCGCTTTATGCTCTGTAGTACAGGTAATCACATGATTTCCTTTTCTAGAGTACATCTCAAAAACACCTTTAATCCCTAAGTTATCTGCCTCTGTAGCTCCAGAGGTGAAGATGATTTCTTTAGAATCTACATTTATAAGATTAGCGATTTGCTCACGAGCATAATCTACAGCTTCTTCTGCCTTCCATCCAAATGGATGATTACGGCTCGCTGCGTTTCCAGGAATCTCATGGAAAAACGGAACCATAGTATCTACTACTCTTGGATCTGTAGGTGTAGTTGCATTATTATCTAAATATATTAGTCTATCAGTGCTCATTTCTTATTATGCTTTATTAGCCCTTAGAGGCTGCAAAGGTAACGTTTAAAGCATTAAAAAGTTCGCAAGTGAGGAGGGTTTATGCCTAGTGTCTATCGTAAGTAGGACTATTTTGCTATTTCTGCATCGATCAGCATATAATTCATGTGATCTAGGTTGTCTCTATTGAGTTTAAGGGTACCAGTAAAGCTCATTTTTCCTTGGATATTGAGCTCTCGGTTTTTAATCTTCCGAGTGGGGATTATATCTAGTACAGTTTCCGGTCCAGCCATACCACAGAAGAAGCAGGTGCTTTCTGGATATTTAGATAAGACGAGTAGCTCATGATCGTCTCCCACCTCTAGAGGTATGATGTATCCTTCTATCGTAACCTTTTTACCATTTAGAGCTTTAACCTGATCGTTAAAAATAGGATACGGAACATCGAAGCCATACTCCTCATTGTATTCTTCCTCAAACTCTATTTTGGACATTGTTTTCCAGGTAAGATTCTTTTGGCTTAAAGCCAAAGTAGAAAAACAGCAAAAGATGAATATGGCAATGTATGATCTCAAGAGTTACAGATTTTAGTGCTAAGGTAAGTTTATCTCTAAAGCTTAAAAAACAGAACCGACTTAGATTTAGAGAGTCGTTTTAGTTCACAAGGTAAACGATATCATAGCCAGTTCTGTAACAATTGCTACCCTTAAATTATCGCTAATAATGGATGAAAAAGTGGGTCTATCTCTGCTTATCAGTACTTTTGCTTTTCGTTTGTTAGTATCTCTAGTTTTAACGTAGGTGCTGAGCTGTTTAACTTTTTATAACGTTTATTATCAGTATTTTACGTATGCGTATTTTTTGTATTTAAAACTTTATTAAAAACTTTAACTAGGTTAAACTTATCCAAACACATGTCTAAAAGCAGTGGAATCAATAAAAATTGGAAACCAGACCTACAAAAGTCTAGGCAGAAAGACCTGTCCTATTACGTAGATGGCATACTGGCTTCTGATCATTCCATTCTATCAGAGTCCATTACCTTACTAGAAAATACAACCGTCGCAGAAAGCACCAAGCTAGAGTTATTACATCAGCTATCTCTACATAAAAAAGATGCTCCTACTAGTTTACGTGTCGGAATCTCAGGTAGTCCAGGTGTAGGAAAAAGCACATTTATAGATCAGATGGGTTCTCAACTTCTAGAGCAAGGAAATAAAATAGCAGTCCTCGCTATCGACCCTAGCAGTGAGCTGACCAAGGGTTCTATACTTGGGGATAAAACCAGAATGTATAGGCTTACTCAACATCCCGATGCCTATGTACGACCTACTCCATCGAGCAGTAAACTGGGTGGAATAGCACCGGTAACTAGGGAGTCTATATTACTATGTGAGGCTGCGGGTTATGATACCATCTTTATAGAAACTGTCGGAGTCGGTCAGTCTGAGACACACTTAAAGGATATCGTGGACATTTTTTGTCTCTTATTACTACCTGGAGCTGGCGATGATCTACAAGGAATAAAAAAAGGAATCGTAGAAATAAGTGATCTCTTCATAATAAATAAGGCAGATGGCGATAGACAGAAGCTAGCCAAAGAAAGTAAACGATTTTATGAAAATGCTCTACATCTGCAAAAGGCAAGCAAGACTGGATGGACAAAAAAAGTTCTGATTTGTTCTGGACTGGAAGGCATCGGACTTGCAGAAGTATGGGAAAAGATTCAAGACTTTAAGAAAATAGGAATCGATAATGGAAATTTCGCTTCTAAGCGAAATCTACAAAACGAGCTCTGGATTGAGAGTAAGAAAACTCAAATTACTTATAACCAACTGGAAGCCTTATTAAATCGAAATACCTTATCTGAGGAGAAAAATATGTATCAGTCGCTTATCTCATATGAGCAACGGATAAAAAGACAAATAGCCAAGATTAATATCGATGAAGTGGAGTAGCATTTGGAGATTTAGAATTTTGGGCTCTAGCCTACTCATACTGTTTATGGTATGTGTTGTCGTTGCACAAGAAACTGTAGGGTCTGATAGCACTGCTACATCTAGCTTTAATGAATCCTTTCAATCTCCAGTAAATTATAAGATTCGGCTCTCTGGCTCATTCGGAGAATTGCGATCTAATCACTTCCATACTGGAATAGATATAAAAGGAAAAAACAGTACTGCAGGAGACACTATCCTATCCGTTATGTCAGGATATATATCGAGGATAAGGGTACAACATGGCAGTTACGGGCAGTGCCTCTATATCGACCATCCTAATGGTATGACCTCTGTCTATGCCCACTTGGATAAGTTTAGTCCAGAAATCGAACGACTGGTAAAGGAAAAACAAAGAGCGACAGAAAGTTTTGAGATAGATTATTATCTGAGAGAAGACCGGCTGCAGGTAGCCCAGGGAGATTACATTGGAGACCTCGGAAATACTGGGAGATCTTATGGACCACACCTACATTTTGAGCTAAGGGATACTAAAACAGAACTGGCTCTGAATCCTCTGTATTTCGATTTCGGGATAAGTGATCGGAAGGCTCCGTTTATAAGTGAGCTGCTTATCCATGAGCTAGATAGTAATCTAAACGTAAGTAAAAAGCAGTTTATATCTACTAATCAGCGAGTTATAAAATGTAAAGAACCTATAGTAGGCATCGGTTTTAAAGGCTATGATACCATGGATGGCTCATCCAATTATAATGGAATCGCAGATATAAAAATGTATGTGGATAATAAGCTGGTTTATGGTAGCGTCTTCGATACGATAAGTTTTGAGCAGTTTAGATATATAAATGCCTGTATAGATTACGAGGAAAAATCCAAAAAAAACAGCACGTACTACCTCTGTTACCGACAGGCAAATAATCAACTCAGCAATCTAAAAGGTCTCCGTAACGATGGATTAATAGCTGTAAAGGATACTGTAAACGTAAAAATAGTTGTCAAAGATCTCGCTGACAATCGTACCATAAAGGAGTTCTATCTCGTAAATACAAATCCTGGAAAACCAGTACTAAGGCCGGAAATTAAAATGCCGACTGATATAAATCTACGGAGCTCAAATGTCTCTGTTGATATCCCCAAAAAATGTCTCTATAAACCGGAATCATTAAACTTTAGTTATGATACACTTAGCAGAAATCTGGTTATCGGTAATCCTTCTATCCCCTGTCACTCGTATTATACTGTACAAGTAGATAAACTTCCATTTAATGAAAAGACTAAGCTCTTTGTAAAGAAAAATGATCAGTGGATAAATCTGGGTGGCTACATGAATCAGGATACTTTTAGGTGCTCTGTAAATCGTTTTGGGCAGTTTAAACTTATGGAAGATTATTCCGAACCTACCATTAAATTTCTCAGTGATGCTACCAGCAAACTCAAGTTTACTGTAAAGGACAAGCATAGCACTTCTGGCTCAGCTGAGGATCTCTTCATATCTGTAAGCCTAGATGGTACATGGATTCCGTTCTATTACAAATCACTTGTCAATCAGCTGATGATAGATAAAGAAGAACTAAAGGGTAAGATATTAGAAATAAGGGTTGTCGATAACGCCTATAATAAGCAGGTTCTAGAGTACAATCTCAATAATTAAAGTCCTCTCGCCCATTAATTAAACTGCAAGTATAAAGAAAGGATAATTTGGCATTATTAAGGGAGAATTGAGAACCATTTTAGGGTTAAAACGTTCCATTTTAAATTAACACTAAAACATGTCTTGTACCCACCTTAAAATCGGAGACATAGCCCCAAATTTTAAAGGCCTTAATGAAAATGGAGAGCAAATCAGTCTGAGTGACTACAAAGGAAAAAAACTGATCCTTTTTTTCTATCCCAAAGATGATACTCCTGGATGCACTAAGGAAGCCTGTAATCTACGTGATAACTTTAAATTCTTTGAGAAAAAAGGAATGAGTATTCTCGGCGTAAGCCCAGATACTGTAAAGAAACATAGAAAGTTTACAGATAAGTATGAGTTCCAGTATCCATTACTCGCTGATACAGAAAAAGAAACCATCAACGCTTATGGCGTATGGGGTCCTAAACAGTTTATGGGCAGAGAGATAGTCGGTGTACATCGTACCACTTTTGTGATAGACGAGGAAGGAAAGGTAGAGCATATAATAAAGAAAGTAAAGACCAAGGTCCACTCTGATCAGATAAAAGAGGTGATGGGATTTTAGGGGAAAATGGTATTGTTAAAAAAAGCCAAATGAATTCCTTCATTTGGCTTTTTTAATTTTTAGTAACTCCTACTCAATATCTAGAGGTCTAATTCCGAGGCAAACTTGTATAAATCGCAATAAAACTGATTGCCATTGCTAGATTATTGTTCCCATCTTCGATATAGTCTTCTATAATCCAGTCACGTGGATCTCCTTCTTCGTACATGTAGATGAGAAATTCTTCTTCTCTAGATTTTTTTATGTTCCATTCGAAGGGAATGTTTCTGTATTTTGACTTAAGTCGAAAGATGGAATTGCCATACTCTATCTTCCATTCTGTAAAGTCGTTTTTCCAGACTGTTTTGGCGATAATTCTGGGTCCTGTGGCAGGGATAATTTCCCATGAATTCGGGTTTCCTTTCCAGGTTTGCTTTATAATTCCTGAGTCCTCTCCTACCTCGTATTGCCATTCTGATAAATCATTTTTAAGAGGCCAGCGTAATTCTAGAAGACCTTCTACATCCTCATTATCAGTATAGATCGTCCATTCATCTATTTTATCATCCCAGACAGTACTAATCTGAGTTATAATCTGTGCATTTACATCAGAAACATAGAATAGTAATAAAAGAAAACTGAAAAGTCTCATAGCTATAATGAAAACGAAAGAATAGCAGTTACTGTTACCTCAGCAGGAGTCTATTTAAAATGGTAAATCATCAAAAGCATCAGACCCAGTAGCAGCATCATCTTTCTGAGTAGGCATACTGCTTACATCTGGAAAAGAACTGGCACCTGCGGCTTCATTTGTAACTGGATTAGTAGCAGCAGCCTCATTTACAGTCTGTTTATCTATTTTCCAAGCATTAAGATTAGTAAAATACTTCTCATTCCATTCTCTACCTCTTAGGTCAAAATAAACCTTTACCTGATCTCCCTCATTATGAGAATCTACTAACTGACATCTGTCCTGAGTCAGTTGGAATTTTACAAACTGAGGATACTGTCCCTCTGTCTGTATTACAAACTCTCGAGCCTGGAATGTATCCGTTTTATTTTCTGTATCAAATTTTTTATGGAGCTTACCTTCTACTTCAAAAGACATAATTATATTTTTTATATATGTGGAATGCAAATGTAAGGATAAAGGCAGTTGTTTCTATATAGTTTTTGAATTTAGCAAAAAAGAAGGCCTACTTTTAATCTATCACAATCATTTTCTTAGTCGCTGTAAAGT
>CAZDWO010000085.1:10212-15700 GCA_964509175.1 uncultured Saprospiraceae bacterium | reverse complement strand
CTCTGGACTTAATTCTTAATAAACAGCCTAAGTTTCTAGGCAGTCCGGTTGTTATTCCTTAATTAAGGTAATGGGGCAAGAACTATCTATTCCTGCAATTTCAAATGTCATATCTATATCTAACTGTGTCTCTGTAGTCAAAACACCACTTCCAGAGAATGATAAAATAATAGGAAAAGGAGTATCAGCTGGTACTTCAAATGATCCATCTTCAATTATGAGATTAGACCCTTCAACAACTCCTGTTGAACCATTATCTAGAATACTTAAATCAACAGTTGAGACATCCATTGCATTAGTTTGAATTTCTAAACTTATTAGTAAAGTATCGGGAACCATATAAGGATCACCAAAAGGCAGTTCTATTTCACAATTTTCAAATATTCCATTCCATACTCCTAGAAACTTAGTACGCTCTTCTACATCACATGCCGCACCTTCATATCCATCGAGGCAATTGCATGTTCCATTTTGGAAATTTCCATTTGTACAAGCGATATCGCAGTTATCTCCAAAAAGACCTTCAGGACATACACATGTTCCATCTATGCATGATCCTCCGTTACATTCCACACCCTCACACTCATCTTTACAAGAAAACATTGCGATTAGTAAAAAGGTAGAAAGTATTAAACTTAATTTTTTCATAATTAAAATGTTGAATTTATTTTTCGGCAAATGTAAGTCCATTTGCCCATCATTATTACGACTTAAATCATCATAATGTCATAAATCTCTTTTATTAAATATGTCCTCCTTTCTTTTCGTCTGGAAGACAAAATGGCTAAGGCATTCTAACTTAATTTTGGATTTGTAACTCAACTAAATGAAAAATATATCTCTTCTATTAATAAGTTTTGGTTATGTACTCAGTTTATCTTCTCAGATAGAGCAAATATCAGTAGGGCCACAATACCAGATGCAGACCTACTACTCCATTACAGAAGGAACTGTAAGTAGTAATTCTTCAGACCTATGGGACATTGCTTTTACTGTACAAGGAATAAGAGAAGCAGGAATTTTTATAAATGAAGCAGCACCGCTGGGAGCTACATCGCAGATAGAGCTTTATACTTTGGGAGTTTCCGACTTTGAAGAAATTATTGATATAGATACAGCTCCGTTAGAACGATTGTATAATTCAGAACTAGATTGGCAATTTGGTGCTTTTAATAACATACGTGATGAGGAACAAGTTTTTGATTACGGATGGGGAGAATATGATGGCACCTTACATACTGTTTTTGGGAATAATGTTTATCTCATAAAGCTTAGAAATGGAGAGTGGAAAAAGATATTTATAGAATCCCTGTTTGTAGATTGGGTATTTAGGTATGCAGACTTGGATGGTTCTAATCTCGTAGAGAAAGTGATTTCTAAAATCGATTATGAAGGGCAAGCCCTTGTTCATTATTCTATGGAGAATGATGAGGTCGTCGATATCGAGCCTGCTGAGTGGGATTTACTTTTTACTAGATATAATACCTATACGCATGATGGAATGGGTAACTATCTAAATTATGTAGTAACCGGTGTTCTATCCGGACTAGGTGTAACAGTTGCAGAAGTAGACGGTGTAGATCCAGAAACCATCGAGTCAGAAGATATCGGTTCAGAGCGTTATGCAACGGAACTCGATGTTATAGGTTTTGACTGGAAAGAAGTGGATATAAACTCTAGCCTATTTTCCATAGTAGATGACCGTTCTTATTTTGTAAAGAATGCAGGGGAGCATGTATGCAAAATTCAGTTTATAGATTTTGAAGGTGCACTTACAGGTGTAGTGACCATCGATAAGGAATGCTATCAGGTAGCAGCTATCGGAGACATCTCTATAGATGGTATAAAGTCACTCGATGTTTTTCCTAATCCTACGACGGATGTGATAAATATATTGGTAGATTTTGAAACGGCTGCCGATGCAGAAATACTACTAGTAGATATGTCGGGTAGAGTGATGCAAAAAAACCAAGTAGAATTTACAGGAGGAGTTCAGAATCGTAGAATAGACATAGATGTAGCTAACGGTGTCTATACACTGCTCATGAGAGTAGAGGATAAGGTGCAGGCTGTACAGATGATTGTGCAGAAATAAAATAAATGTTTTAACCAGACCATTTGAGAGGTTCGCAGAACAAAATACTAAAACTACTACTGCTAGCAGGAACTATAGTCTTGCTCAGCTTTCTAGATCTGTGTGCACAGTACGTTCAGGAAGACTCCATTGTTTTTTCCATAGATATAGAGGATGTAGTAATTACTGGTCAGGGTCTTCCGACAGATTCTAAAAATGCTACTTATAAGGTAAAAAGTATAACCCAAGAGCAGATTATAGCTAGAGGTCATACCCAACTCCACGAGGCCCTAGCAAGCTTACCTAATGTCAGAATTACCAATGACCCGATTCTAGGTACCTCACTTAAATTAAGAGGCATCAGTTCTGATAATGTAGCGATCCTCGTAGATGGAGTACCGATTATAGGTAGATTAAACGGTGGAGTAGACCTGTCTCAGATAAATCTATCAGATATTAAGAAGATAGAAGTTATAGAAGGACCCTTATCCATGCTCTATGGAAATAATGCCGCAGGAGGAGTAGTAAACATTATAACTCATAAGTCCATTGCCGGTAAGAAAAAGCTCCGTCTCGATGCTCAGTATGAGTTGCCGGGAATACATAATTACGCAGTAACCGGAGCCATGCAGATGCATGGTTTTTTTATATCTGCTAGTGGACAGTACAGCAAGCATCAGTTATACCCGCTAGATTCTACTCGTATATTCCAGAGCTTTACGGATGATGAGGGTAACACGGTACAAGAAGAAAAATATCCATGGAACCCTAAGGAACAATGGGCTGGAAATCTAACGACTCGATATAATTTAAATGATCAAGCGTACTTTATCTATAAGTACAGCTATCTCACAGAAGAGGTAACAGATCTCGGGAAACTGATTAGACCACAATTTCTCCCGTATGCCTGGGATAGAAGATATGAGACAGATCGTAATGACCACTCTTTATTCTACCATCAGGAATGGGATAAGTATTTAGTAGACCTGACTCTAGCAAATAATGATTTCAAAAGACTATTCACCACAGAGCGTTTTAACTTCGAACCTAACGAGATAGATCCTACATTGACACAAGTCGATACTAACTATGTAAATCTTTTTTTCGCTAAAGCGAATGTGTCGAGTCGTCTAAATAAACAGATAAATTTCCTAGCCGGAGTAAATTACAATAGAGAAACTGCCACTGGAGATCGTGTCCTCGATCCAGAAAATCCTGAATCTGCAGGAGTCACTGTAGATGACATCTCGCTATTTGCAAATGTAGACTATGAGCCTATCGACGATCTAAAACTATCTGGCTCAGGTAGATATTTATACAGTGATGTCTATGGCACTAATTTTACTCCAGCCATCCAGGCCAAATGGAATAGTGATAAATTCTGGACCTGGAGAGTCTCTTATGCAAATGGCTTCAGACTACCTACACTCAAGGAGCGATTTATAAACTTTATAGATATAAATCATTTTATAGTAAGTAATCCAGATTTACTGCCAGAATCGAGTAGAGATTTTAGCCTCAGCTCGAGCTATGAG
Source organism: uncultured Saprospiraceae bacterium (assembly GCA_964509175.1). Taxonomy (GTDB): domain Bacteria; phylum Bacteroidota; class Bacteroidia; order Chitinophagales; family Saprospiraceae; genus JAHDHU01. The sequence goes on along the minus strand of CAZDWO010000085.1, from coordinate 12,091 downwards.
CGACCAGATGGAGATAGACTATTAAAGCTAGACCTCAGCGGATACCATACCTCTATCAGTGATAAGATTATCCTAGCGGCCTTTGAGCCAGGAAAGTTTAACTATCGTAATCTAAATAGCTTCTCTAGCACAGGAGTAAATCTAGGCTGGCAGTACATAACTAAATCATGGAAGCTTCGAGGAGGAGCAGGAGCAGGGTACTGGACGAGTAATGAGATATCTGGGGCAGAAAGAAAACCTGTTTTAGACATACAGCAATCCATAGATTATCTATTACCCCATAATATAAATACCTCTCTAAACTGGAGATACGTAGGCTCAGAACCTAGATTTGCGGAGATAAATGGAAACATCGTAGAAAGTACCATCACTGGCTACTCCTTATTAGATCTACATTTTAATAAAGCAGATGTAATGGATCGATTGCACATAGGTGCAGGCATTAAAAACATACTCAATGTTTCTTCCACAGATATCATCGGCGGCTCTGGCGGTGGCGGTGTAAATCCACATGAGACAGGAGCCTCTTCTCAGTTAGTAAATCAGGGAAGGACAGTATATTTTAAGCTGATAGCTGATATTTTTTAGGTAGGGGATATTCTTAGCTCTTCCTTTCATTTAGAATATAAGTTGTCGCTTTTCCTTTGCCGATTTTCTTAATGAGTCCTTCGTCTACCAAGTATTTGATGTCCTTCTTTAATATGTATGGAGTAAACTCTTTTAAAGTGTTGACAAGGTCCCCAATCTTTATAGGTTCGTTTTCTTGTATATAATGCGAGACCTTCTTCTGCCTTTGGTTAAGGTAGCTCTTTTTGTCTTTGATGTCTTGATAATTCTGCTCTAACTTATCGATTGTTTTCTTTACAGTATTAAGAAAAAACAAAATCCATTTATTAATCTTTTCTTTTTTGGTGTATCTGTTCTTTTGACCATCCATTAAGGCTTTGAAGTAATCCTTCTTTTGTTTTTCAATTTCATACTCCACTGAGGCGTATTGAACAAAATCATAGTCAGATTTTAAAAGTAGTAATGTTGTTAATAATCTTGATAATCTCCCATTACCATCTTGATAAGGATGAATTGACAAAAACTCATATATAAATGATGCTATCGCTATTAAGGGATGAATTTCTTCGTAGTTAATCGCATTATTGGTCCATTCAATAATCGATTTCATTTCTGATTGCACGAGATGTATTTCAGTTGTATTGAAGATTATCTTTTGGCTTCCGTCTGGGTAATTTGCAACAACCTTATTTGAAAGCGTTTTATACTTACCTCTATGTCGATAGTCTTTTTTGCTCTTGTTAAGAAGTGTTTTATGCAGTTGATGAATATGGTTCTCAGATAATTCTATTGAATCGTACGAGTCCAAAACCAAGTTTAGCGTATCATAATACCCAAAAACTTCCTGCTCATCTCGTGACTTAAATGAGGTGATTTTGATTGAGTTTACAAAGTCTTCAACTTCTTCATTTGACATTTTTGACCCTTCTATTCGTGTTGAAGACCCTATACTTTCGATTGTTGCTATTTGTCTAAGTTCGTTAAGGTATCTAGATTCCTTGCCACCTATTTGATTCCATTTTCCCCGAAAACCATCTATAAATCCTATGATTTTTAGTATTTCTTGATTTGTTTTGAAATTGAACGATAGCTTAGATTCCATTTTCGATTATTCGTAACTTATCTGTATTTTATTCGAAAATAACAACCAATTAGATTATTTGCAAGTTATTCGTATTTTATTTGATAGAATAGGATAGTACGAAGAACGTTTTTATAGCATGTGTTATTTAGCGTATTAGCTTTCATGTATTGTATAAAACTCGTCATCATGAATACCTATTTCGATTTTTGCCTCTCGCATCTCGGTTCT
>CAZDWO010000085.1:0-10112 GCA_964509175.1 uncultured Saprospiraceae bacterium | reverse complement strand
TGCTATTTCAAGGTCAACTTCTTTGTCTCTATAAATTGCGTTTAACTCCTTGGTTGAGTATTTATTGAGAATTCCCATCAATCTATTTATTGTGTCTTCCATTTTTCTTGACATGCTATATAAGGTACTTCCTATGTATACAAAATACCCAAAACTTCCTTATTAATACCTTATTGAGCATGTGATATACACCTCCCATTCCTCATATATAGATTACATGCCCTAATGAGAACTATTCCCATTAACTCGACCGACATATTAATTACCTTCTTCTGACAAAATCTTAATTCATGCTTATCTTTAATTAGTCTCTTTTAAATTTGTTGCATAAATCGTCCATCGACAATACTTAAAAACTATGCACCCTTTCAAATTTCTCCTCGGCCTCTTTTGTGTTTTCTCTATAATATTCCTTGCTTGTAAGACTAAGCCTACTAAAAACGAAATGGTAGCTGTAGAAATCAATGTTCTTGCAGAATTAAAAGAAGGTGTTGCACCCAAAAGGTTAAAAGAGGATTTAAAGACCTTTTCCATAAAAAATATGAAAAGGAGTAATCGGACCTTAAATCAATATGTGTTCAAAGCAAAATCTCAGGAACGTACTTCAGAGGAGATATTAAAGTCTATTAATGATTTAGAATATGTAGTATCGGCTATCATAGCACCACTTGGAGCTGGATCAGCAGAAAATATGCAAACAGGTAAGGTGAAAAAAACAAAACCTATTAGAGACTAATTATAAAAATCTGGAATTCAAATCAATCAATATAAAAAATGAGAATACTCTTATTATCTACGCTATTCTTTATAAGTACGTTGGTGTGCTTTGGTCAATCCAAGAAAGTCGAGAATATAGATGTAACCACATCTAAAGTCGTTTTCCTAGGTAAAACTTCGCCTGTGAGCGAACTAATAAAAAAGGACATCACTTCCCCAGAGAAGAAGGCAAAATTTAAAAAAGACAAGAAAAAACCTCAGAATTTTCAAAATAGATTGGGCCAGAGCAAAGTGGTTATTCCAGAATTAGAACATCAGGGAATAGATCCAGTCTGGCAGTCTACTCATGGTAAGAAATTAATACAAAGAAGTTTTGAACCTGATGTAAATATAGAAGGACTGGGTATAGGGTCGCCTACTGATCCGACTGGATCTGTAGGTCTAGATTATTATATACAAGCCGTAAATGCAACCGCTGTAGGAGTATGGGATAAAGAAGGGAATATGGTTACACAGTTTGCTATGAATACCATATGGAGTCAGATAGGAGAAAACTCGGCAGGTGATCCGATAATCATTTATGATCAAGAAGAATCTCGATGGATACTTACAGAATTTACAGGCCCTGCTAATTTGTTGATTGCTGTTTCAGAAACCTCAGATCCACTAGGGAGCTATTATGCTTATAGTTTTTCTACTCCTAATTTTCCAGATTACCCTAAGTATGGTCTATGGTCTAATCATCTCGTGGTTACCTCTAATGAACAAGGAGCAGGAGCTCTTCATCAGTATTTTATAGAAAGAGATTCTTTGCTTATCGGAGCCGATGCAAGAATGCAAAGGGTAGAAATTTTTGGAACTACAGGTTCTGAGCAAGGTTTTGTAGTTTCTACACCAGTAGACTGGGAAGGTCAGACTAGGCCTGAAGATTCAAGACCTATCGTTATGAAACTAAATGATTCTTCATGGGGAGAAGTAGCAAATGATGCGATTGAATTGTTTCGATTTGATATAGACTATGAGGACGAGAATAATACTCAGGTAGAATCATTATTGATAAATACTGCCCCTTATGATGGGTTTCCTTGTTTTCCGGGTCCAGGTTTTGCCTGTTGTCCTCAGCCAAATGGAGATCCTCTAGACGCCCTTCCGGAGGTTATTATGAATGCACCACAGTATAGAAATTTCGGTACTCATGAAGCTGTGGTTTTATCTTTTGTAACTGATGTAACTGACGGAGAAAATCATGCAGGAGTGAGATGGATAGAATTGAGACGTACAGCTGGTAATGACTGGAGCCTATACCAAGAAGGATCTTATGCACCAGACGCTAATCATAGGTATATGTCAGGAATTGCCATCGATAAGAATGGAAACATAGCACTGGCTTATAATATTTCTAGTGATAGTGTTTTTGTGGGTATACGATATACAGGAAGATTTGAGGGAGATTCTTTGGGACAGATGACGCTTCCAGAAGTGACAGTGATTGATGGAAACTCTACCCTAAATACTAACGGTAGATTTGCAGATTATTCTCATATATCTGTCGATCCAGATAACGAAAATACTTTTTGGTTTACTTCAGAATATGCTAGAGCTGGGGTTTCTAGAACGAGAATTGCCTCTTGGTCCTTAGAGCAGGATTCCTTTGACATGGCAGTCCTAGACATAATAGAACCAGAATCTAGTTTTGATCTTACTGCGGCAGAAACAGTAGAGGTAGAAGTCACAAACTTTGGATCAGAAGAAGCAGAAGCATACTCATTGATTCTTTCTCAGAATGGAGTTGATATAGAGACTTTAGAAATTACCGATCCTTTGAGATCTTTGGATTTTAGAAGGCATACATTCGACGGTACTATAGATATGTCGGAGATAGGAGATTATGACTTAAACGTAAGAGTAGAGTATGAGCCAGAAACTAATTTTAATAATAATGAAGCCAGTAAACTAGTACAACAATTTGCAGCCTTTGAAACTGTTTTAGAATTAAATGGCTCTAATTTTTCTTGTGATACAACTACTATTGTAGAATTAACCATTACCAATAATGGTGGAGTAGCATTAACCGATGCTGAGGTAGAAGTTTCTTTAGGAGGTACAGTAGTCGATACATATATATGGACTGGGAATTTAGCAATTAACGAATCAGAAACTGTGGAATACTTATTTCCAGAAGTAGCTATGGGAGATGCTTTGTATACCTTTAATCTGATTGTTCCAGGAACTACAGAATTTATACCTGAGAATAATATGTCTGATATTCTTATTAGAAATGTCGGAATTGGAGGATTCGCTTCTCTCGATCTATTTTTTGATAATTTTCCTAATGAGACCAGCTGGACAATAACAGAACAGGGCTCTCCTACAATATTATTTGAAGGTTCAGATTATGGCGATGAATTTGAGGCTACCTTATTAAATGTAGACCTGTGCCTAGATCCTGACTTATGTTATACGTTTACCATGTTAGATACCTATGGCGATGGGATTTGTTGTGGATTCGGAATGGGTAATGTATCTATGGTAAATGCTAGTGGTCAGACCATTTTTAACAATACAGGAGAATTTGGCAACCTTCTATTAATAAACTTCTGTCCAGCAGAAATACAATGTAATATAACAGCAGATATAGATGTTACAGATGCTGTAGATGATGGCTCCCTAGGTACTATATTAATAACACCTTCTGGTGGTGTTGCACCTTTTAGCTATAGTATAGACGGTGGTGTAACAGTTCAAGAGAGTAATGTTTTTGAAAATCTACCTAACGGAGAATATACAGTAACCATATTTTCTGCTGGATTGCAATGTCAGGAAACGTTTACTGTTACCATAGATTTACTCTCTGATGTAAATGATGTCCTTGTTGACCAAATCGTTTTTCAAGCAACTCCTAACCCCAATAAAGGATTTTTTGATCTTACCGTAGAAAACTATAATGGAGAAGAACACTTTATGCATTTTGACATCATTAATGCAAATGGAAAATTAGTACAAAGTAGAAGAATGGCAAATTATAGCGGAGTGTACAAAACACAGGTATCCTTACTAGAGTATCCAGATGGAACCTACTTTATCCGATTTAAGAATCGGGATATAAATAAAATGATCAAGGTTATAAAGTTGTAAGGCTAAGAAATAAAACTAACAGAATAAAAGAGCGGTAATTAATTATCGCTCTTTTTTTATGCCATTTTCTGCCCAGTTTTGATTTAGTTTAATTCGTATAGCATTTATAAACGTTTGTAAATAGTATCAAAAAATGGTACATTTGAACAAGTGAATGTAGTTCTTATAGATCGAAAGAATATTGAAATCCAAGGAAAAATTTTAGTAGCCAGCAAGAAGAGTCTAAAGAGTTTAAAAGACTGGAATTTTAATTGGTTGGAATTGTATTCAACCCATTCAACCATTTATAAACTTCAAATTGAAAAAGAGATAATAGGTTTGGCTAAACTCGATTGAGAAAACGAAGATCACTTTAATCTTGCTAATGTCGAAGTATCCCCAGATAATGTAGGATCAAAAGGGCAATATAAAAATGCTGCTGATTTGTTATTTGCATATTCTGCTTTACAGAGTTTTAAACTGAACAAGAATGCTTACAAAGGCTTTTTGTCATTTATAAGCAAGGGCAAACTTATTAGTCACTATATAGAAAAGTATAATGCAGAACTGGTCTTTAGAGAAAGAATGATTATCAGCCCAAAGAATTGTAAAGCACTAATAGAGGAACAACTAAAAATAAAATTATGAATCCAGGAAAATATTTTGACCATATTCTAGGAGAGCAAAACCCAACAATAGATAAGGAAGCTCAGCAGACGGTAAAAGATTACATTTTAAATCACGAAGAAAACAAATCCGAAAAAAATGTTATGGACCGGATTAAAATAGGCCTGAAAATAGAAATGTGGGAATATCTTAATTCGTCTAAGAAATCGGATTTTATTCCTACTGGCCATTTCTTGAATAGATTACTTGGAATTTATAGAATTACAAAAACTAAGTTTTCTGAATTTATAGATATAGAAAGGACTAATTTACAAGCAGTAATTAAAGGTAAGCGTAGATTTAATAGCTCATTGGCAAAAAAAGTAGAACAAATATTTGAAATCCCTGCTGATTTATGGTTGCACATAGAAACCAAGAACGACTTAATAAAATACGAAGAGAGCAATAAAAATCAAGAATTACATTACTCTCTTAAAGAACTAATGAAGGCGAGCTAGTATAGCGAATGTTCAAATTCAACCTAAAAGCCCTTCCTACCCCTATTCAATTCCCACCACTCTGCAAACTACTTGTCACAATTTGACCCTATTTGCCCATCTGTAGGGTACATGTAGGTATTTCCTATAAAACTTGTAGTGTTTCTCACCTAATGGCAAACTCTCTTTCTAGAGTCTTAATAGTGTAACTCGTTATTACCAACTTCAAAAACGAAAAACATGAAAAATCTAATTTTACTTTTAACAATCGTTCTAATCTTCACAGCTACTTCTTTAAGAGCATCTGGAGAACCTACCACTAACATTGACGATTTTATAATTGCATCGATATCACTTACGATAGACGCAGAAGCTCAGGCTATGTATGATGTAGAAATTGATTATTCTGAAGCAGATTCTGTCCTTGAATTTTCAGTAGCTAAAGAAGTTAGTTTTGTACAAGTATTAAACGCAGAAGGAACATTAGAATACCAACTTCCAGTATTCTCTAAAAATATAAATATCGACCTAGATGATTTTGCAGCCGGTAAATACCAGGTAAATCTTCTTATGGAAAACGAATCAATGATAAATTCTAGCTTTATAAAATAGTAGTTTTATTCACGTTTTATGAATGAAAGCCTTGCCCACCAGCAAGGCTTTTTTTTATTGTCGCAATCATGCTATGCAGAGGAGTAGAGTTCTCTTATCTTGTGTCTAAAATAATAGCATGGATTTTAATCTTACAAGAGATATTGTTTTTTTTGATATAGAAGCAACAGGCCTTAATGTGCTCAAAGATCGAATCATTCAAATCGCTCTTATTAAATACCTCCCAGATAATCCAGTTCCAGTCGAGCTAGAATTACTAGTAAATCCGGGAGTACCCATCTCACAAGAGAGCTATGAGATCCATGGCATATCTGCTGCAGATGTAGCTAATAAGCCTACCTTTCCACAACTTGCTAAGCAGATTGAAGATTTTATAGGAGATGCTGACCTCTCCGGATACAATCTAAATCGCTTCGATGTACCCATGCTGATGGAAGAGTTTAATCGAGCAGGCATCCATTTTAAAGTCGAGAATAGAAAAATCATAGATGTACAGAGTATCTTCTATAAGATGGAACCACGTACACTAGTGGCTGCCCATAAGTTTTATTGTGGCCATAAATTTGAAGGAGCTCACGATGCTCTGGCAGATGTAAGAGCCACAGTAGATGTCCTCAAAGGGCAAATAAAAAAATATGCAGAAGAAGATTATGAGACTCGAGATGGTCAGATTCTAGAACGACCTATCAGAAATGATATGCAGGCCTTGTATGATTTTACCCATAATAAACAATCTGTAGACGTGACTAATCGTCTTAAGTATACCAGTGATGGAGATGTGGTCTTTAATTTTGGGAAGTACATCGGTCAGAAGGTAGGTCCAGTTTTATCTAAGGATAAGCAATATTACCACTGGATATTAGAAAAAGATTTTTCTGTACAGGTAAAGCAAGCAGTACAAAAAATCCTTAGAGATTATGAAAAAGAAAACTCTTAATAAGGTCTATTACATTTTCTTGTCAGCCTGTTTATTCTCCTCTTGTTATGAGCCTGTAGATGATTGTCTAGATAGGCGAGCGAGTAATTATAATGTAGCAGCAGATGATGCCTGTGATGACTGCTGTACCTATCCAGATTTCCGTATACAGTTTATGCATGTCTGGGATTCTATACCGGTGGGTACTAACGATACCTTCCTAGATGTTTCTCTCAACCCCTTTGTGCTTAACCAGTTTGAATATTTTATTTCAGAAGTGGTACTTACAGATGAAAACGATAACGAGATAAGACTTTTAAATAATATTATCATACCGACTACTCAAGAGATGAGCACAGTGGCAAATGATTTTCAGCACATCAGTCTAAGTAGAGGCTTTTATAATTTTGGTCCTATAATAAGTGAGTCTGATATAACCGACATAAGTTTTATAGTAGGGGTCAGAGCCCAAAATCTAATTTTTACGGAACTTGAAGACGATTTTATTCTCAATACATTCGGAGACAGTCTTTATTTGGATGGTGCATTTCTAGACTGGCAACTGAGATTGCAGAGAGATACCATGGGAATCGACGCCATAGATATAGATGGCACTGCTGGAGCGATAAACGAGTTTACGTTTGAAAGACCGATTACGGTAACTGCTGGAGTCGCAATAGACGTAGGCATCGAAGTAGACTTTTCTATCTTATTAGATGGAGTAGATGTGCAGAATGATACTGAAGAAACTATCGCTTCAAAGCTGACAAATAATCTAATAAATACGTTTAATTGATAACATCTATCTTTAATTAGTGTTAAGTAATTATAATGGTTAAAATAAAACACATAGGAATCCTCTTACTCTTCATACTTGCCTTGGCCTGTTGCAAGGATGATGTGCCTACAGATGTAGAAGGGGATTTGACAGATATAGATTATGATCCGACTTTGGTCAATGTAGCGACAGGTAATGCTACCTTTCCTATGCTCGAGCAGCCAGATGATAACCTTATGACCGAGGCTGGAGTAGATTTAGGTCGACATCTTTTTTATGATTCTATATTATCAGCAGACTTTACAATGTCATGCTCGTCCTGTCATCTGCCTAGTGGAAGCTTTACAGATAATCTGGCACTGAGTGCTGGAATAGATGGCATAGATGGTAGACGTAGTTCCATGTCACTGCTCAATGTCGGTTTCTACAATCGAGGCTTATTCTGGGATGGTCGTACGACTACCTTAGAAGAACAAGCCTTGTTACCTGTAGAAGATCCAGTAGAACTTCATAATACCTGGATGGAAGCAGTAAGTAGATTGCAAGAAAGTGATTTATACCCAGAAAAATTTAGAAAAGCATTCGGGATAGAGAATACATCTGAGATAACTAAGGAACTCGCTGCTAAGGCTCTGGCTCAGTTTGAAAGAACACTGGTCAGTGCTACTTCCAGTAAATTTGATAGGGCAACTGTTTTGTTTACGGATGTATTTACACCAGAAGAGGAAGCGGGTTTCTTTATGTTTTTTGATTACTTCCAAGGTCAAAATCCAGAGTTTCCAGATGCACAGTGCTTCCACTGTCATGATAGACCACTTATGACTAGTAATGGTTATGAGAACAATGGATTAGATTATGATACAACCTACTATAGCTTCGATGACATCGGTCATGGAGAAGTTACAGGTATTATCGGAGATAATGGAAAGTTTAGAACTCCGACACTTCGTAATATAGAGTTTACAGCTCCTTATATGCATGATGGAAGATTTGAAACTTTAGATGAGGTCATGGATCATTATATCTCTGGAGGCCAGTATTCTCTTACAAAAAGTGCCTTTTTGGACTCGATCCATCTCGATAATTCTCAGAAACAAGCCCTTATTTCCTTTCTAAAGACCCTTTCTGATCCAGAATTTATAGAAAATCCAGCTTTTTCTAGCCCATTTTAGCTTCTTTTTAGTTCTATTTTAAGAACAATAAAATTTCATAAAACATTGATAATCAATTCTTAAGGATTAATAATGTCTCATTATTAACTATTAAATTAGAACAATAATTGATTTTTGTCTTTGTTGTAGGTGACATTCGTGCCGATATTTGTGATATGAATTTTATTCTTTAATAGCTGGTAAAAGAATCAGTTTTAGAATTCAAATATGTTCATGGGATTATAACGCAAGAGGAGAGAATAATTGGAACGCTTTTCTCCTCTTGCAACCTTTAAAAACAATCCCATTATAAATTGAAAAGATTGAGTTTTAAATAAATTTTGTTTGGTTAACAAAATGAGATTGGTTGCCTTTATCTCTTAATGAAAGGCAAAAAATATGTTCATGGGATTATAAACGTAAGTGGTGACTGGAGAGTTACCACTTTTTTTTTGTCCTTCTAACTGGATAGTTACATTGTTTTGTTTTGAGTTTTAATTGTGCTTTCTCCGCTCGATAGATTATTATTGTAACATGGAATCGCGAGATTTAAAATACCTTATTTCATACATCATTCCGATATCTGGGATTATCAGTTTGTGGTATGGAGGCATATATGTTTGGGGGACTGGAATCTTAGCATATATTATCATTCCTGTTTTAGATGGCTTTTTGCCAGTTTCCAATAAAAACTTAGAAATAGAACTGAAGGATAAGAAGAGAATCAATAAATATTTTGATGCCATACTTTTAATAAATCTGCCGCTGGTCTACTTTGCTCTATGGATGTTTCTAGCTAATGTCGGCAATGCCTCTTCTAACTTAGAGTGTGTAGGAATGATTCTTACCACTGCCATCGTACTTACTACCTCTGGTATAAATGTAGCTCATGAGCTCGGTCATAAGAACGAAACATATAATAAGATATGCTCTCAGTTATTATTGTTGCCTAGTTTGTACATGCACTTTTTTATAGAGCACAATCGAGGTCATCATCTAAATGTTGCTACTGCTCTAGATCCAGCCACTTCTCGGAAAAACGAGATCTTTTATACCTTCTGGTTTAGATCTGTAATAGGGCAGTGGAAAAATGCATGGAAGCTAGAACATAATAGGATAGGTAGTTACTGGTCTCCTAGAAGCCTAATGTTGCAATTTATTTTTGTGCAACTACTATTTCTAGGGTTTATTTATTTCCTTTTTGGAGGAATGGTTTTGGGTATGTTTGTTATTGCAGCGGTAACATCATTTACTCAGCTCGAACTGATAAATTATATCGAACATTATGGATTAAATCGTAATAAATTGCCCAACGGACGATATGAGAAAGTCGGTCCTCAGCACTCCTGGAATTCTAATCATGAACTCGGTCGCATTATCCTATACGAGCTTACGAGGCACTCAGATCATCATTATAAGTCTGCTAAAAAATTCCAAATATTAGATCATCATGATGACAGTCCGCAGTTGCCATATGGATATCCTGCATCTATACTTATGAGTCTGATTCCTATGTTGTGGTTTAAAGTGATGAATCCTAGAGTCCCTGCTTGAAGTCTATTCTATTATCTCATAAGACCCATCTAAGAAGCAGGTCTCTTCTAAACCTTGTAGTGACAGTTGCTGAAGTATAAAGCTATCTACTGTAATATCTGAAGGATAAGTGAAGGTTCTTCGACATATTTAGTGGGTCTTAAAATTTAAGCCACCTAAGTGGAAGT
>CAZDWO010000084.1:0-15947 GCA_964509175.1 uncultured Saprospiraceae bacterium | reverse complement strand
ATTGCGGACTTAGTAATCTTATCTATTACGTTTTCTTTAGCACCAATGAGCTTATATCCATTCTCTTTTAGAGCATCTTGAATTTTTTGAGAATTTCTGGAAAAGAAAAGACGAGTGTCTGGATTGTAATTAAAGCAATTAAATTGATATGCTCTTGTTCTACTACCTTTCTTTACCACTCTTTGCAAATCAAAAGTTTGAGTCCTAAAATCTTTTATTCCAACCGTATCGCTTACCACATATAATATTTTTTTTCTGGCTGGGACAAGTCTATATTCCCAAATAATACAATCCAAGTCATCTTTTTCAGAAGCATTTGAACAAGCCTCTGTTGGCCGATTGACTACCCAATTTCCATAAGGTTCGGCAATCTCAAGTTCTATTTTTTTAACCCCTATTTGTTCAACATCCTCACCAGTATAAATTAAATACGGTGCACTTTTCACTGTTTCTAGTTGCGTTTGAATGAAACACTGAGCAAATTTTTCTCCTGGTTGAGCATCTTTTAGTAAAATTCTATTTTCTAAGCTTTTTATCTCTTTTCTACTCTCTCTTAATATTTTTTGCAACGAATCCACCTTATTCTTCAGCAGCTCTATCTCTGGCATTTCCATTGCTTTACTTTGTGCAAAACAAATCGTACCATTTTGCAATCCAAGGAAGAAAACAAGAAAAAGAAATGCAAATAGTCTATTCTGATTTTTCATAATCGTAAGATAAGAAATAAGGAAGTACTACTTTAGCAGAAAATTAAAACACGGAAATGCCACAACTACCCAAAGGCAAACTGCAGTATAAAAAAGGCAAGCATTCCAATGCCAAACTAGTAGAACTATACAGAGGCATGTTACGCCCTCGTATGATCGAAGAAAAGATGCTCATCCTACTGAGACAGGGCAAGATATCTAAATGGTTTTCTGGCATCGGTCAGGAGGCGATTTCTGTAGGAGCGACCATGGCTCTCGATGAGGACGAGATGATCTTTCCGATGCATCGTAACCTCGGTGTATTTACCTCTAGAAATATTCCGCTGTACAGACTCTTCTGTCAGTGGCAGGGAAAGGCATCTGGCTTTACGACAGGTAGAGATCGATCTTTCCATTTTGGAGCTCCCGATTTTAATGTAGTCGGTATGATTTCTCATCTCGGTCCGCAACTCGCTCTGGCATCAGGTGTGGCTCTTGCTCATAAACTGAGGAAGGATGGAAAAATAGCCCTTGCATTTACTGGAGAAGGTGGAACCAGCGAAGGAGATTTCCACGAGGCTCTAAACGTTGCCTCAGTCTGGCAGTTGCCCGTAATTTTCGTTATAGAAAATAATGGCTATGGTCTATCGACTCCTTCAGAAGAGCAGTATAGATGTAAGGATCTCGCAGATCGAGCCATCGGTTATGGCATGCAGTCTAGCATCATCGATGGGAATAATGTACTAGATGTGCATAATGAGATTTTGGCTATAGCCAAAAAAATAAAAAAGAACCCACAACCTTGGCTAGTAGAATGTAAGACCTTCAGAATGAGAGGCCACGAGGAAGCCTCAGGAACCAAGTATGTACCAAAAAAACTAATGGACGCCTGGGCAAAAAAAGATCCTTTAGAGAATTTTGAAAAATTCTTGCTGAAGTCTAAGGTTCTTACTAAATCCTCTATCGAGGAAATGAGGGCAGAAATTAAAGCAGAAATAAACGAGCATCTAGAAAAGGCTTATAGCGAAGATGAGATCAGCTCTACCGAACTACAAGAATCACAATCACTTCATAGTCCAGCTACGACAGAAGTGGTGGAACCTCGCTCTGAAAAGACTAAAGAACTCCGTATGATAGACTCCATCTCGCAGGGTCTAGATCAGGGAATGAAAAAACATAAAAAGCTGATCTGCATGGGTCAGGACATCGCTGATTATGGCGGTGTATTTAAAATCACCGATGGTTTTATGGACAAGTACGGAAAAGATAGAGTCCGTAACACTCCGCTCTGTGAGAGTGCTATAATCGGAATTGGAATCGGTCTATCTCTACGTGGATATAAGTCTATGATCGAGATGCAGTTTGCTGATTTTGTAACCTGTGGTTTTAATCAGATTGTAAATAATGCTGCTAAATTGCATTACCGCTGGGGACACTCACCAGATATGGTTATCCGTATGCCTACTGGAGGAAGTGTAGGAGCTGGACCCTTCCACAGTCAGACAAACGAAGCCTGGTTTACCCACACTCCAGGACTTAAGGTCGTCTATCCTTCTAACCCTCTGAATGCAAAAGGACTTCTTTTAGCGGCTTTGGCAGATCCTAATCCCGTTTTGTTTTTTGAGCACAAGGCACTCTACAGATCTATGAAGCAGGATGTTCCTAACTCTTACTACACTACGGAAATCGGCAAAGCTGAGATCGCTCGAAGTGGTTCTACTGCAACCATCGTCACCTATGGACTAGGAGTCAAATGGGCAACTGATCTCGTGGAGCAGGAAAATCTAGATGTAGAAATTATCGATTTGCTCTCTCTTGCTCCTATAGATTACGACACGATAGAAACGAGTATCAAAAAGACAAATCGAGTGCTGCTCCTACATGAGGATGTACTGGTCGGTGGTATCGGTGGAGAGATTTCTGCTCATATATCGGAACATTTGTTTGAGTATCTAGACGCTCCAGTAATGAGAGTAGCAAGTTTAAATACGCCAGTTCCTTTTGCAAAGAATTTAGAAAAACTATTTTTGCCGCTCGATAGACTCAAGGTCAAATTATCTGAGTTGTTAAACTATTAATTTTAAAGCATGAATCTCGAAAATTTTGTAGCCGTAAGTGGCCTTCCAGGTATTTTTAAAATGATCGGAAATCGTAAAAACGGTCTTCTAGTCGCTGATCTCGATAAGGGAACGACTAAGTTCTGCTCAGTAAGAAAACATCAGTTTACTCCACTGGAGTCTTGTTCTATCTATACAGATTCTGATACCACCTCTTTAAAAGATATTTTTACCAGCATGGAATCTAAGCCTCCGATTCCTCTCAAATCTACCAGTGAGGAGTTGCATGCCTACTTTAGAGAGGTTCTACCTGATTATGATGAGGATAGAGTGCATATATCTGATATTAAGAAAGTAATTAAGTGGTATAATTTTTTGAAGGAGAGAGATTTGCTGAAGGCTGAGGAAGAGAGTGAGGTTGAGAAGGTGGTTTCTTCGGAAGAAGAGTAGGTTTTTTAATGTGTAAATTATTAATGTGAGAATGGGTTTCACCTCAAAGTCAGTTTAGTAACAAATTCAAGGCAAATTCAAATGCAAGTGTCAAACTCAAATGCAAAAATTTGGTCTGTCTCGGGCGGATAATAAGGGATTTTATTCTACACTTTAATTCCACATGGGGAAAACGTTTCTGGCTTTAGCAACTTACTCCTTCTTCAAATTAAAATGTTTGAATAAATTCTTCATCTTAATTTTTACGATTGATTCAACTTCTTGCTCGTTTAACAATTCGTTATACGATTTAGTAATGAATGAATTTTGATCGAGATAAATTTTATAGCCATATTGCTCTAACTTTATCACTACATAAATTATTAATGGCTCTAACTCTAAATTCTTATCTACTGGGTTAAAATATTCAGTATAAGCCCTAACAAATTTTATTTTATTAATATCAATGTCAATTATTTCATTCAATTCAATTGTTGGCAATTCTTGAAAATCTGGACTTATTCCAAAAGTTGAAAATTTTTGAGGGTAACTAAACTGATAACCTCTTTTAGTTAAATCATACAAGTCATCAAAAACTTTGGTTTGTTGATGGAACTCTTTGAATAATAGTTTTATACTATCCGTAAATCTTGATATTACAAGAGCCTTATTCTTTAGTGGCAATTTGCCAATTCTTGCCACTTTCTCTTTTTTCCAAACTTCAATTTCCTTATTCAAATCATCCTTTTCCTCTACACTTTCTCCCTTTCCCGCCTTTACAGATAAATCAAGAGACCAAAGCAAATCCTTTGCTAGATACTCAACAAAAGCATCCAAGTCGCCAGTATCTGCTTGTCGTAAGGCATATAAATAATTCTCTTTATCCTTACTCTTAATAATTATCGGCGGATAGCCATTTTTCATAAGATGGAGATTCATAAGCAGTCTACTCACTCTTCCGTTTCCATCATCAAAAGGATGAATGAGTACAAACTTATAATGTAAAAAGGCCGCCGTTACCAGAGGATGATTTTCCTTTTTAAAAGTGCCATACCATTCTAAGAGCTCTTGCATTTCAGCAGGTACTTCACTGGGTTCTGCATATCGAAAGATCTCTCCACTTTTTAGAACAACATGATTTGGTTGAGATTTATACTCCCCTACTTTGATTAATCTTCTTGTAGGCTGACCATCAGGAGTCTGTGCATCTGCCCAATAATCTTTTACAAGAATGGTCTCGTTTAATTCTCTGATGTCCTTTTCTAATAATTCTCTTGATTCATCTTTTCCCCACTCTCTAATCATGTGGATAGCAACATCATGAGCTTTCATCTCATTGACATCTTTTAGAGAATTATTCTGGGCTCTAAACTCATCTCCAAGTTTTAAGAGTAGTTCTGTTTCTCCTAAAGAAAGTGTATTCCCTTCTATATGATTAGAATTATAATTCCACTCTAAACGGAACTTTTGCCATAGTACATCTTCATATTCCTCCTCTATCGGCTGTAGAGCATCCCATTCCTTTTTTAACTCGTCTATTTTATTCAATAGCTGCATGTCGCAAAGATAATCTTGTTTGCATCACTTATTTATACTTTATGTTTATCAATGACTTAGTATGCCCTCAATCCATTCCATAGCACTCATCATATAAATCCTCTAAATGATAAAACTCCTCCCAACACTTACGAGTCCAATCGAGAATCTCATCAATCCTTTCTTTAAACATGTCTTCTAATTTATCAGCCATGATAATTTCAATAGCTTTTTCAAATACTTGATTTATATGATTATACATTACAGTTGTAAAAATGTGGTACTCATCCGCTAGGGCGATACACTGTTCTAAATCATAGATATAGAGATCTACCAGCTCGTGAGAGAAGATGCTTTTTTTCTTCATATCAGAGAGGAGCTTATTCACTTTCTGAATACGTGGCTTACGAGGTCTGCGATAGCTTTTAGTGGCGTATCTTGAGTCTATTTCAGCTTTTACCTTCTTGTAGAGACTTGCTCTGGCTTTCTCATCTCCGAGTTCCATTTTGTAAAAATCTTTTACGGCAGGAATTTTGGAATAAAGCATCTTGAGTTCTTTTTGCAACTCTTCGGGTGATAAGGAGTTTAAGTATTTAGTAAAGGCAGCGGATCTCATGGTACAAAGGAACAAAAAATGGATTTAAAAGAATTATGGATCGGTGATATACTCAAGGTAAAAAGCACTGGAAAAATTGGAACATACGAAGGGAAGATCGGAAACGACATCGCCATTCTCAAAATAGCCTATAAAAAAGTAGAGGTTCTAAACACAGACTTAGAAACCTACTCTCCTCCCAAAGAAAAAAAATCCACTCACAAAAAGGTCTACAAAAAACCAAGTCATAAAATCGACAGAGCTGTCCCAGATCAGATAGATTTACATCTAGAAAAACTTACTCCCAATCACCTACAGATAATCCCAGAGATAAAACTCGATTTCCAAGTAAATGCCTGTATCTCCTATCTGCAACGAGCTGTAGAAGCCAGAAAATCCAATGTCACTATCATCCATGGAAAAGGAACTGGAACGCTTAAAGCAGAGGTGCATAATCTCATAAAGGATTTTCCTCAGATTTATCATAGTCATGAGAAGAATGATGGTGGAGCATTGGAGGTTTGGTTTCGCTATTGACGCTTTACTCTAATTTAGAAATGGCAGTACAATGTGTAAATGTGTAAATGGACTAAGTAGAACTTTGATTAATTTGAAAATTTGGAAATGTGAAAATTTGGAAATGTGCAAATTAGGACGGTTCAATCTGTAAATGTGGGAATATGTAAATTTGAAAATGATCTCAGTAGGACTTGTTCAATTAGAGAATTTGTTGAATTGTTGAAGGACGATAACTTTGTACTACCTGAACCTTGCTCCTTGAATCCTTGACCTTTTAGACCTTTAAACCTTTGAGCCCGTGAACCTTTAGACCTCCATACCTTGATTCCTTAAAACCTCGATTCCTTGATATAAGCTTTAAACCTTCGTCCTCGGCATGAGTCTAAGATTATAGATATTTTTGTCACTCACATCTTCTGCTATGACACTAAACCCCTATTCCGGTCCTTGGACATTTAGAGAAGCTGCTCATTTATTGAGACGTACTACCTTTGGACCTAACTACACGATGATGCAGACCTCAGTTAATGCTGGACTTAGTCAGACAGTAGAATCACTTTTGGCCTCCGAGCCAATACCTCCTCCACCGATACACTATAGATATGAAGATGATCCTGGAGCACCTCTCGGAGAAACCTGGGTAAATTCTAATGAGCCCTCTCCCAACCTACCTGGACTAAACAATGCTAGGAAAAGATCTATGGCAGCATGGATGATGGGAATTATGCTAAATGGACGTCTGAGTATAAGATCTAAGATGTTGCTTTTCTGGCATGAGCATCTTCCTGTAAATGCTTTACAAGCTGGGCAACTGGGTTTTAAATACTGCGACACCTTGCTGAAAAATGTACTAGGAAATGCACAAACCCTAATTGAAGAAATCACAATAGATCCAGCGATGCTTCTCTTTCTAAATGGGCACCAAAACTCCGTGCAGTCTCCCAATGAAAACTATGCTCGTGAGCTACTAGAACTCTTTACCATCGGACGAGGCTTTGAGATAGGACCTGGAGATTATACCACTTATACCGAGCAGGATGTTAGAGCGATAGCAAGAATCCTTACAGGATGGAGAGTAAATGTTACTGATGATGCAGTCTTAACTGGAAGATTCTGGCCTATACTACATGATCAGGATAGCAAGCAATTGTCTCATCGTTTTGACAATATCGTAATCCAAGATGAGGGAGAAGAAGAATATAAAACTGTCATAGATATTATCTTCCAAAAATCTGATACTGCCAAACATCTTTGTCGACAGCTACACATATGGTTTGTCTCTCCAGAGATTACCGAGGAGATAGAAGAAAACATAATCACTCCTCTAGCTCAGGTTTTAATGGACAACAATTATGAAGTCCGTCCTGCTCTAGAGACTTTGCTTTCCAGCGAATATTTCTTTACGGATAGTCATATTGGGTGTACCATATCTCATCCGATAGATTTTCTACTTAAGGTGAGCAATACCTTTGACTTCGATCCATTTGATAATATTATAGAACGATATGCGTACTGGGATTTATTAAATCAACTTACTGTATCTCAGGAGATGGTCCTCTTACAGGTTTCTTCTGTCGCTGGATGGAAGGCTTTCTATCAGGGACCACTTTACGACAAGGTCTGGATGAACTCTATTTCTTTAAATGTCAGAGAAGCAGTAACGGATAGGTTATCTGCCGGTGTACAGCTAGGTGATATAGATTTCAAATTGGATTTCATAGGTTTTATAGCACAGTTCGGAGATATATTTGATCCTAATGTTCTGATAGACGAGTGTGTCAACATGTTGTTTGCCCATCCGATATCTAGTAATCAGCACGACTTCTTAAAAAATGAACTTATACCTGGACTTCCAGACATGTCATGGACGATGGAGTATTCTGAATACCTCGCCGATCCTACTAACCCAGATCGGATAGAGGGACTCAATAATCGGCTGACCAGCTTGTTTTCTACAATGCTAAAAATGCCAGAATTCTACCTCACTTAAACTCCACCCAAAAAAGAAATAATTATGTGCGAACACGATCATAAAATAAAAAGAAGGTCATTTTTAAAAACCTCTTCCCTACTTACACTTCCTCTTTTTGCAGGAGGAGTTCCAGTTTCGGCTTTTGCCAAAAGCAGTCTCGCTCCTATGATAAACGGAGAGGATGACAGACTACTAGTAGTAATCCAGATGGAAGGAGGAAATGATGGACTCGCCACCATCGTACCCATAGACCAGCAGGATAATCTAGCAGCCGTAAGGTCTAATATTCTTATCCCAGAAAACCAATTGCTAAATATTACAGATACACTTTCTCTACATCCTTCTATGCAAGGTGTCAGAGAAATATTCGATAATGCTCAGCTAAATATTATACAAGGAGTAGCCTACCCTAATCAGAATAGATCACACTTTAGATCTCAAGATGTATGGCACACAGGTTCTGCTGCTGACGAATATCTAGATACAGGCTGGCTAGGAAGATATCTCGACTCTACGGTTACAGGATACCCAGAGGCTTTTCCTTCTGATGAGTGTCCAGATCCCTTTGCACTGACCGTAGGATCATCGGTATCAGAAACCTGTCAAGGGCTCAGTGGCTCATACAGTATGGTTGTACTAGACCCTGAAGACATAAGTACACTTCCCACTCCTACTAATAACGAACTGGCAAATGGATGCTATGCAAACAAGCTAGACTTCCTGACCCAGACCATAGAACAGTCTAATGTCTACGGAGAAGCCATAAAAGCTGCCTACGACAATGGCCAAAACTTATCTACCAAATACGATGACAATAACAATCTCGCTACCAAATTAAAGACAGTAGCAAGGCTGATAAAAGGTGGACTGCAGACGAGAATATATGTGGTAAGCATAGGAGGGTTCGATACACATGCTGAGCAGATCGTAGAAGGAGCTCCGACTACAGGTAATCATGCCAGTCTATTACAGGAATTATCAGATGCCATCTGTGCATTTCAGAATGATTTAAGTCTTCTAGAATTAGACAGACGAGTTCTGGGGATGACCTACTCTGAGTTTGGAAGGAGGATAAGATCTAATTTTAGTTTTGGGACGGATCATGGAACTGCTGCTCCTATGATGGTTTTTGGCCACTGTGTAAACGGTGGCGTAATCGGAGATAATCCAGAAATAGATACTGCTGTAGATGTAAACGAAGGTGTCGCCATGCAGTATGATTTTAAATCTGTGTACGGCTCGATACTGATGGACTGGTTCGACGTAGAGAAAGCACAGGTGCAGTCACTATTTTCTAACGACTTCCAGTACCTGCCCATACTTTCTAATTGTGCAGCTAGTAGTATAGAGGAGATAAATGAAACGACCTACGATCTAAAAGCCCTACCGAATCCGATGAGCGATTATCTAAATGTTTCTTTCAACTTAAAAAGTAAGGAGGATATCAGACTTAGTTTATTCGATGTATTGGGAGCAGAGATAAAGGTGATTAGTAATCGGGCTGTTGCCAAAGGATTGCATGAAGTTAAAGTGGAACTGCATGACGTAGTTCCTGGCCCTTACTTCTTGAGGCTGCAGACTCGGACTGGACAGAAGACTTTGCGTCTTGTAAAAGTCAAATAAATCTAAAATTATGGAATGGCAAATTATAGCGATTGGATCAGTTTTTCAATATGTCCTATACTTATCGTTTGCCTATACTGATAAGAGTTCTACCAATTTTAAGTATGTATTCTACACTAGTATTTTTGTCTATATATTTTTAGGGATAATTTTCAGTATTATGAAATATTATTCTGCATTACCTATTGGAGAGTGCGGCACTGAAGTGTTTAATCCGTTTATCCTAATTTCTGTTGTAGGAAACTTTATAAATGTCGCAATACTCGGAACTGCCTATTTACTCTTAAAAATGATAAAATGGAATTTAAAAATTTGGAAGGTATTCGGTAAATTCTTCGAAATTTAAATAAGCAAGATATAAAGTGACTTTAAGTAAATCCACACATCTTACACTAAGAATAAAGTAACCCATTTATAAATTTAGATTTATCTTGCTTTTATGAAATCACCGCGATTACTCCTACTTCTGTTCTTGGTACATTTTTCTTGTTCTAAGAAGACTGTTCCTAATACTGGCTGCATAAATAATAATCCTAATCAAGAATTAAGTTCTGATTCATTTTTTAATGAGACTCTGGGAGCAGATGCGTATTCTACAGAAGGAAAAGATTCACTAACGCTCAAGAAACGTTATTCTAATCTTCAGTTTCCATTGCGGATTATAGAACTGATCGATGAAGGTATGGCTGTCGAGATCAGAGAAAAAGAAACCAGTGAAATATTAGAAATACTTAACTCTGCATTCGAACCAGTAGAAATTAGATTTGATTTAGAACGTAAGGTGGAAATAGAGTCGGAGTTATCACTGCAGGATTTTACAAAGGATGAGTTCAAAGAATATAGAGCCTTCAATAAAAAATATTTAGAAGAGAACCTTATCTATTTAGTCCTAGTCGATAGACATGAGATATGTGAGTTTAAGAGAGATAATAAAGGAGAGATTCTAAGTGTATCTTGTTCGAAGCCATCCGGATTTGCCAAAATACTGGAACATGATCACAATGCAATTTTTATTGCAAAGCAGGATTACAATCATAGAAAGATTCTTCCACATGAATTCGGACACTTCTTTGGACTGTTTCATACACATGAAAAAGTCTTTGGAGAAGATGATATAAATAACACTCATCAGTCTCAAACGATGGGTGACCTGATATCCGATACACCTGTAGATCCAGGAATAAACGGTTACGTAAACTACTCGTCTTGCAGATATGATGATTTTATACAACCCTCGACAGGCATGAAGTATCAGCCGATGATAGAAAATTACATGTCTTATTACGAACCCTGCTATATGCGAGAATATAAATTTACACCTGAACAAGTAAGACGTATGTCTACAGCTGCATCAGGTCCATACCGTTTTCACCTGGCTAAGCAGAGAGGGATTTAAATTATTAATCTGGATTATTTAAAGTTCTGGCGACGGCAACTCCCATCGATACACAGGCCTGTATCAGATATCCACCAGTCGGAGCATTCCAGTCGAGCATCTCTCCTATCACATAGGTGTTTTTCTGATTCTTCAATTCAAAAGAATCGCTTACTGCTGTTAAAGCAATTCCTCCGGTCGTGGAAATCGCTTCATCTATGGGGCCAGCAGCAGTTATTTTAAGCGGAAATTTTTTGATAGAGCTTGCTAACTTCTCGTGGTTTAGGAACTCTTCCTTAGTTAAGCCTTCTTTGATTAAGGTCATTTGAGCTGGACTCAATTTAATGATTTCCTTTAAGGTACGAGAGGTGTTGAATTTTGAGTTCCTCAACTTCTTCATAAGTGCAGTCTGCGAGACCGTTGGTTTATTGTCTAGATAAACTCTTGCAAAATTTCTCTTATCTAATGAGGCTTGAACCTTAGGACTCAGAGCATAGATAGCATTTCCTTCTATTCCAAAAGAGGTCAGAACAATCTCTCCTTTACAGGTCTGATTATCTATAGTGAGTGCTATATTTTTTAGTGGCTTTCCTTCATGCTTTTCTAAGAAAGTAGTCGGCCAGTTTATCGCATAAGCACAGTTGGCCGCTACAAAAGGATGAGTAGAAAATCCTCTCTTTTTAAATAGGTCTATCCATGAGCCATCAGAGCCTGTGATTTTCCAACTTGCTCCACCGAGAGCAAAGAGATAATAATCAGCAGTAATTACATCTTTATTATTAAAGATTAGATTTCCTTCTTCCGTCCATCCAGTAAACTCTTGTTTAAATTTAAACTGCACATTTTTATCCTTGAGATGGTCTGTAATCTTATTTAAAACCTCGATGGGTTTTATTCCTTTCTCAGGAAAGACTCTTTTACTCGAACCTATAAAAGTAGGAATTCCTAATACATGCAACCATTCTATAAAATCTGCATTACTAAATGACCTCAAGGCTTCCGCCAAAAATGTATCAGGAGTATAGCGTTCTATAAAGTCATCTATTTCTTCTGAGTGAGTAAGATTAAATCCACCATCCCCAGCAACCAAAAACTTACGACCTACAGATGCCTTCTTCTCATAAATCGTGACCTCATATCTATCTGCATCCAAGAAAGCAGCAGCAAATAAACCAGCAGTTCCTCCACCTATAATTGCCACTGATTTTTTCATAGTCCAAAGGTGCGATATCGCTCAGACTTATGGCCTATTCTACCGAGAAAAGTAGCACTCAAGACATAGTAACTCGATAATTATAGGCTCAAGAAATAGAAGTACTATTTTGCAAGTTAATTCTACTTTCAAGTACATCGATTGAAGGGAATCTACTTTATGATTTTTATTGGATTGCTGAGTGCGACTAGCTCTCAGGCTCAGACTTGTTGTTCTGCCGGTGCTCCTATTAGCAATCTTTTAGACATCAATAATGCTGCTAGTAAGACCTTCTCACTGCAGTTAAATTATGAGTACAAAAGCATAAATAGACTAATTGATAACAGCACGACCTTGACCAATGATCCTCGGACTAGATTTGGTCAAAATGCTTCCCTGAAACTAGATTACTCTTTTAATGAGCGTTTTGCGATATCTACTTTACTTCCTCTAGTACATCAGAGTAGAGCGACTTTATCTGAGAGCCAAAGTAGTGTAGGGCTAGGAGATTTAACGATAGTCGGTCAGTATAAATTTCTAGATAGAGATTTTCTAATACTTAATGCTGGCCTCGGTGTGAAGCTCGCTACTGGGGTTTCAGATCACAGAAGTATATCGCAGATAATATTATCTCCAGATATGCAGAGTGGCAGTGGCAGTACAGATTACATATTTAGATTATCAGGATCTAGGTCCAATTTCTTGACTGCACTTTTAAACTCTACTTTTTCATTTGCTTACAAGCTAAATAATGCCAACAGTAGTTTTGCAAGTACTCCAACTTTCCCGGGTCGAAATTTTGCATTCGGAGATGAGGCACTGGCAATAATCGGGTTTAACTATCAGCATATAGCCTCTAATGGATTCTGGGTGCCAGACGTAAATTTTAAATATCGATGGACAGATGCAAACATAGAACAACAAACAGATGCTCCCAATAGCGGTGGTTACTGGCTGAGTATTCCTATCGGATTATCATATGTGCCTAGCGAGAAACTAAGTATCCGAGCATTTACAGAAATCCCGATTTTTCAAAAACTAAATGGTCTACAAATCACAACTGATTATACTGTAGGCTTTCAACTAAATTATACCTTTAAGACAGATAACGATATATTATGAAAAAATTATTTCTCTTTGTTATGATTGCAGGTGCTTTATCCTGTGGCTCTGATGGAACTGATTCACGTCCTTCTGAGTGGCTGATTCCTGTAGAACAAGTATTTGATGGTGGAGTGGGAATAGATGGAATTCCAGCGGTCGATAATCCTAATTTTAGCACTGTAGGAGAGACAAGTTTTGTACCTGACGATGCTCTAGTTGTTGGAGTTTTTCATAATGGTCAGGCCAAAGCTTATCCACATCAGATTCTAGACTGGCATGAAATCGTAAACGACGAGATAGATGATTTAAAATATGGTCTCACCTACTGTCCACTTACTGGTACAGCTATAAACTGGAATCGAGTTATAGATGGAAACGAAACCACCTTTGGCGTAAGCGGAAAATTATTCAATACCAATCTTATGCCCTTTGATAGAGAGACAAATAGTTACTGGTCGCAGATCAGACTGGACTGTGTAAACGGCGAGCATATAGGAACTGAGATTGAGGTTCTTCCTGTGATAGAAACCACATGGGCTACATGGGAGCAAGCGTACCCAGACTCAGAAGTACAGAATACAATTACAGGTTTCAGCAGAAATTATCAAGACTATCCATATGGTGATTATAGAACCAATGATAGCAACATTATATTTCCAGTAGATCCTCTAGACGATAGACTACCAGCTAAGGAAAGAGTACTGACCATTCTATCTAATAGTACTAACATCGTATACAGCATAGAGTTATTTGATTCTTCTCAAGTTATTATAGATACGATTGCGGAATCAGAAATTCTAGTGATAGGATCTAAAGCCGATAACTATGTAGTGAGTTTTGACAATATCGGACTAGAAAATGTACAAGCAGTCGCAGATGCTCTTCCTGTTATCGCTGAGGATGGAGATGGTAATCGCATAACCATGCATGGAGAAATCGTAGCAGGTCCACTGAGTGGAAAACAGCTAAATCTAATACCTGGATTTATGAGTTACTTCTTTGCTGTAGGAGCTTTCTATGAGGATATAGAAATTTATAACGAATAGCTATCGATAAGAATCATAGGTCCATAGGACATTCTTGTCACGAAAACCTAAAACTCCTTGCTCCTCGCTATAGTGTAACTCGACTTGTAAATTACCTAAGGTGGTGGTATCGTAAATAGAATAGACATCTGTAAATTCTATCTCGTTAAGTATTAAACTCTCACTAATCAGATGACTCTCGGGTGAGCTGACTGTATCATCATTTAAATCTATAACCATTCCGAAACTCTCCCCAAATATTTGAGGGAATTCTACAACGGATGTATTATAAATTACGTTGGAAAAATAATTTGTTTCGCCAGACTCAGATAAGCTTTCACTACCCAATACTGACACCCTCACAGTGTCGGAATTAGTAAGATTCCATATGAATCCATTTTCTAAGGGGATAAGTTCTGTATCGAACACTAACGTATCTCCAAAAGTATTAGTGTAAATCACCTCGCTAGCTGACATAAAATATTCCGGAAAAAAGTTTTCTATTTCTTGATTTTCTAATGACTCCTCAGCATTATTACAAGAAATAAAAATGCCAATGAGGATCAGTAGACAGAATAGTGGGAATCGTTTCATATGTAAAGTGTTTCAAAATTTAATTTCGATATAAATGCAATGGTACTCCATCACAAGAAAGAGCTATTTTTTCATCTTTGTAAATAATTTCAATCCTATAGTCTGCATCTATAATTTGTAGTTCATAAAAATTGTCTTCATTTTTTTGAAAGTCAAATTTATAATTCCTTCCATTTTTTAAATTGTTATACCAAATCACTTCTTCTACCATTAATTTATCTGAATCTATAGCCGATAAGTTTAAAGTACCTTCTGAGGAAGAAATCGTATTGATCTTGACGAGCAAATTTTTTGAATTATTAATCCAATTCCCATTCAATTGATCTATGCTTAAACTTTCATCTACTTTCTCTACGCCTTTCTGCTTGTATTTATAGCTGTGCTCCAAAATATTATATTTCCCATTATTTTGCTCACTTACTTCAACCAGTGGGTTACCGAATCTATCTCTTTTAATAATATTTGTTTGGGAAGAAATAATTCTTTTATTTGATTGATGATTCATCTCAATAATTTCTGACCATGAATTTTCATCTATAACCAAACTAGATCTTGACATTAAGGTGTCATTATTCGCAATGTGATAACTACTTAGCCTACTTTGTTCTCCAAACTGTACTGAATATTCATTTAACGCATGATTACAAGTATAAATTGGTGGATTAATAGTTTGCAATTCTTTTCTATAAATGAATTTTTTACTCTCATTCCTATAATCCTTTTCTATCTCATAATCTAATAACTCATCTGAATAAAATAATTCTATATCTGATTTTAACTCTAATTCATCACCCGCCAACAATACAAACTCCTTTACATTTTTCAGTTTGCCATTCGAAGAATAATCAAATAGAATTTCCGCTTTGTTTCCTTCAAAAATACCTTCAGAATCTTTCAAAAATTCTTTTTTAATAATTCGACCATCAGAATAACTTTCGCGAACTGCGGCTAAAGAAGGAACGACATTATTAAAATAGTCGAGAGTATCCTCAACATTAGAATAAATTTTAGTTAGCCTTTCAGCTACAGGTCCATTTATAGGATAAGAATGAAACCTGATTTTGCTTTGTGCAAAACCATTGTGACTAACAAGCAGCACGATTGCAAAAAATAAAGTTCTTGTATAGATTCGTCTAGTTGTTCTTTTTCTCATAACTTATATTATTCTCTACACATATATGATTATGTGAATTAGAAAGAATAGGTACCAATTTTGGTAGGACTAAAATACAATATACTT
>CAZDWO010000083.1:0-16074 GCA_964509175.1 uncultured Saprospiraceae bacterium | reverse complement strand
AACATATATATATGTACCAGTTTCTGATATCCTATTATGTTTACCACTAGTGGTAATTTATTCTTTTTTCTAAAAATAACCGTTTCGACAGACTTTTAAATACTCTCAGGTTATACTAAAGATAAACTGTAAATCAGACTCTTGAACTTGAGTTTGCACTTGCACTTAAGCACTCTTCCCCTTCTTCCGATCACTCTGCTTAAGTAAAAAATACGTCTCGAAAATCGTAAATATCAGATAGACCAGCAGAAACGGAAGTAGAAAATACTTGTCCGTAGGTTTATAGAGCTTATAGTACACTCCTACTACTCCGAAGCAGGCAATGATTTTAAACATGACATTGCCCATTATGAGTCTTATGAAGCCATACTTATTGGGAGATTTTAGGGATAGATGGGCAAAAATATTAATGATTATGCTGAGTGAGGCAAACAATAGGATTCCTATAAAAGCTAGCTTCCACTCTGCATGTACTCCCAGAAAGTAGTTGGTAATATATACAGCGACTAGGCAGATAACTACGACTAGTACGAGTTCTTTTACAAATTTACTTGCCATCATCCGCCGCTAGATCTTTATACACTTTATAGAAAAATCCTATCACTGCTAGGAGTACTAGAATAAGAGTCATATAAGGCTTACCATTACCCATATATTCATCTAGGTATTTGCCGCCATAAGCAGCCACTAGAAGAAAGAAAAACAACTGAAAAGTTATTCCCGAATATTTTAAATACTGGTTTGCCCGCCTTTTATCCTTGTTGCTCAAAAGGATAGATTAGTTGGCGATTTTTATAGCCTCTTTAGTGGACATCTTTTTTACGGATGCTCCTGTATTACAACTTACATTAAATACAGCTCCTGTATCGACGTTTACTGTACCTACCGTAATCTCGCCAGTAACATTGGCGGTTTCCTTAACAGAAAGTAGTTCGTTTACTTTTAGATTGCCATCAAAGGCACCTTCGATTACAGCGTTTGCACAGTTTATCTCTCCAGTTACAGAGCCAGATGCTCCGATGATTACCCTTCCCTTACAGTTAAGCTTTCCCTGGAGCTTACCATCGATACGGAAGTCATTATCTGCGTTTATAGTTCCCTCTACAACAGTACCTTTTACGAGGCTATTTATAGAATTAGGAGACATGCCAGTACTGGCAGTATTAGGGGTCGATTTTTTGGATCCAAACATTATATATCAGATTTTTAAGTGGAATAAAAAGGGGTATAAGGGATTAAGAAATTCCAAATTAATCAATAATCTCTATACACCTCTATACCAATGGGGTTAAAAAACAAATGAGGATTCAATACATATATTGAACCCTCATTTTCAAACTTTTATGACTTTTTTACTCCTAGAATCTAGGACAGTAAACATTTCTTCTTTCTGGACCACATATCTCATAACTTAATGAGAATTCAAAGGCTCCATTAAAATTAGCTGCCTCTTGGAATTGTGATACAGTATAATCATAACTAAATCCTAAACCGAACTGACCAGTATTAAATCTAGTAGATACGATAACTGCATCTGAGTGCAATCCTCCTGTATCCTTAGTTCCGACTCTGTACCAGAGTCCTGCCTGCCATGACTGTGCCTGAGTTCTAGAATTACCTAGTGCAAATCTCAGGCTCGTACCGAAGTTAAACTCTCTCTGCTCACCCTGAAAGAATCCAACAAAACCTGGAAGGATGCTCAATTTTGGCTTAAGCTCAAACTGACCTCCAGCATGTACCGTAAGTCTAGAATATAGTGATACTACATCGTTATAGAAAGAAACATTGGCCTGATTTAAATGAGCCATTGCTAATCCTACATAGTAGTTATTTCTTTTGTCTATTACATTAAAAAACAATAAACCAGCTCCTAAATCTGCAAATAAGAAATCTAAATTATTCCCTTGAAGAAATGGTTCATTAGGATCTATACCTCCATCAAAAGCTCCGTTTCCGTCATGCTGAGTAGGCCATTGTAAATCACCTTCTCTTATTCTACGCTGTGTTATTCCGGCATCTGCACCTACGACGAGGTACTTTGCACTTTGTCTATATCCACCCATACGCTTAGAGTATGAGAGTGATAATCTACCCTGTGTAGTTCCGAATCTACTCGCACCTGCCACATCACCCCAGAGTGATCCACCGATACCGAAGTAATCCGTACGACCTACAGGCACTCTCTGATCATAAGACGCAGAGTAAGTGTTGTAAGCATTAGAAGTCAAAGCCGGAGACCATTGATTTCTATAGTTAACAATGAGTCTCGTTTTACAATTTAAAACTCCTGTCAGAGCAGGATTTAAATTAAGTGGAGACATATAAAACTGAGAAAAATGGATGTCTTGAGCAGATAAGTTAGTAGTAAAACTTATGGTCAAAACAAACATCAGAAACCGCAATCCTTTCTTCATAGTGATAATCTTTTCATTCAAATAACGAATACCTATTGAATAGTGTATTTATTCGCAAAGATTTGATTTTAAAGTTAATTAAAATCAGCTAAAACTTGTAGATCGTAAATGATAATAGCCATATTTAACTAAAGAAGGTTAGAAAACATATATAAATTATCCTTCATTTGTCTTTGGTATGGCACCAAATTGTTCAGTAAGAAGCGTATCGAATCTATCTGCATTTTGCAATAATCGCTCCAAGTAGCTTCTAGCGGTCTTCTTATCAAAGTATTGATCATAAATCAATAGAGATAGGATGACTCTCTGATCCTTTACACTAAATGTAAGACCTTTTAAGTTATAATTCTGTCGTAGAAGATATGAATACATAGGTTTTATTTCCCGCTTGGGCAATCTACAGAGATAAGCGTCGCCTACGATGAGCCCAGTTTTTTCATAATAGGAAATATTTATGTCTGCTGTACCCTCTTTTATCTCCCAGTTAGAAGGTCCTTTTCGACATAAGTCGTTGTCATATCCTAGGTCTTTTATCAGTTCTTCTATCGATTTATTTATTCCTACTGCTTCATAATCATCTAAATCAGAGAGCATTGTAATCTTAGCTCCACAAAATGGACAGTACCCTTCTTCTACCTTGCTTTCAAAAACCATATTGGCACAAGAGAGACATCTCACTGCCTTATTACTCTGAGCACAAAACTCAACTAGTGTTTTAAGCAGATTAGCCACTGGAAGTGAGAAGCCTATATTATTACCATCTCTGATGATAAAAGTATTTACTCCGATAACCTCTCCATTTAAATCTACGAGCGGACCACCACTGTTTCCAGGGTTGAGAGCTGCATCATGCTGGAAGTAAGTAATGTTGTTTTTCTGCTTATGATTTAGATTAGAAAGTATGCCCTGTGTAGCTGTAAACTTCAGCCCAAATGGATGTCCTGCTGCTATTACCGTATCTCCCTCATTATAATCTGTATTATTACTCAGACTTACATCAGGCATCTCATGCTTATCTGGAGCCAGTAAAAAAGCGAGATCATATGTAGGATCTACATATACTACCTCGGTAAGCTGCTTTTCTAGCTTACTTCCATTTATAACTACTACCTTATTATCTCTGACGACATGCTCATTAGACACAATGAGATTATACTTAGACAGATAGAAACCTGTCCCTGTACTATATGGAGTAGCTAGCTGGACTACTGCATCCTTATACTTTTCTATGATATTCTGGATAGTCATCAGCCGCTTATATTTTTGCTAGGAGATAATTTTAAACGACTGAGCATCACGAGATAGGTCTTAGAAAAAGATTGAAGATTATCAAAATTCAGAATTTCGACATTTGCATCTATCTGTCCATATTCCTCGAGGTATATTTTAGATATTTTTTTTATTTCGGTAAGAACCGCAGAACGATTTACTTTTCCATCCTCCTCTACTAGCTTATGTGTAAAGCCTAAATCACTGAAGAATCTATGCTCGTTTACCATATAATATAGATGCAAGAGAGACTTATCTGGACTCGGTAAGGAATAATTAAACAGGCAATAACCGACTATGTAATTATAGATGCCTTGGACAATCTTATGATGTCCGTTAGACTCATAGAACTGTGTATTCTGTATTTCCTTCTGTATAAACTCTACCATCCGCTCATGTCCAGTAGGCTGGGTTATCCCAAAGGTAGAGGTCACATCATATAACTCTGCAGATAGCTCCTCAAAACTTCGATTCTTTACGGTTTCTAATCCATCTAATAGTTCTAGGTTTTTCTGTCCTGCATTTTTCTTATTCTTTGCATAGTACTTACGATGCATTTTCTCAAAGTTGTCCATCGTAGATCCCTCCGGTTTGAGTAGGTAATCTAGCCGGTAGATTACATCTAGGCAGATATAAGATACTGCACCTGGATAGTTATCGAGATTGAGCTTTGACTCTACTATTATTTGTAATACCTCCGCAATTTCCTGTTGCAGGTAGTCGTACTTTATTTTTTTCTCCTCTGGGCTCTGATTTACAGTATGCTGAGTATTTATAGAGCTGATAGATACAAACTCTGACTCTAGGATATCATCCTGTTTATCGGAGTTGAGAGCCAGTTCTTTAAGACCATAATAGAGTTTATACGGATTAGAATCCCGAGTCTTAGCATCAAATATCATGGTTACCCAGTCATTTTTATCGAGAGCGTAACAGCAGTATTTTAAAGTAAAGTTGAGCTCAAGCAATCTTCGGAGTAAGCCGATGTTTAGTTTCTCAGCCTTGGCAATTTTGGACTCTACCCTTATCTCATTACGATCTGCCGTTCCGACTAGCAACTTAGACCCTTGGAAAATTTCAAAGTAAGTAACTCCTTCTGTGGTTTTATACTTTACATTGCCCATATCCTCATCACTGAGGTAGTAAAAGAAATGCTCAAAGTAAGCCGTAAAATTTTCTGCCTCAAAATCCTTCATCGCTAGATCCCATGCCTCATACTTACTTTTATCCTTATAAGCATCTGTATACCTACCAAAAACCACATCAGGTTGCTGGACAGAAGTATCCTCTATAAAACCAAATATTTTTTTAAGTATGTCCACTAAACGGGCTAATTGAGAAAGTGAAAATAAAAAGATTCTAGATTCTCACCATATAACCCTTAAAGAGTATCTTAAACTTATGAAGTGGAGAACGGAAATTACATCAGAATATCAACCGAAATCGATAGACTATCAGAGTCATATTTTGCTTATGGGAAGCTGTTTTGCAGAGAATATCGGGGAGCTGATGGAGAATCTGAAATTTGAGGTACAGATAAATCCGCTAGGCATATGCTATAATCCATATTCTATACTTCAACATCTAAAGACTTTGAGTAAGCATATCGACCCTGCTTCCGTAAAAAAGGAAGGAGACCGATATTATCACTTTGATTTCCATGGTAGGTTCTCTTCTACAGATAAAGAGGAAGTTTTAGAGCAATTGGCTGTAGCCAAAAAAGAACTCACTGACTTTCTACAAAAAACTACAACTGTAATAATCAGTCTAGGCACTGCTTATGTTTTTGAAGAAAAAGAACATGGCATCGTAAACAACTGCCATAAAATACCTCAAAAAAAATTCCAGCGAAGAATACTCAGTTACTCCGAAGTAGAAGCCATCCTTAAAGAAATCCATGCCGAACTGAAAATCCATAATCCATCTGTACAACTCATCTATACCGTTAGTCCAGTAAAACATATCCGTGATGGCCTAGTAAATAATAGAAGGAGTAAATCCATCCTACATGCTGCCATCCATGAGGCGATCAGCCATGATGAAAACATGCATTATTTTCCAAGTTATGAGATGGTCGTAGATGATCTCCGAGATTATAGATTCTATGCAGCTGATCTCATCCACCCCAGTTCAGAAGCCATAAAATATATCTGGACCCATTTTAAAAATAGCCATCTCTCAGATAGCTGCATTACAGAAATGCAGAAGGTAGAAAAAATACTCAGAGCCGTAAACCACAGACCTATAGATGCTAGCTCAGCCGACCATCTGGCTTTTCTTAAAGCAACTCTTAAGGAAATCGAGGGTCTACCCACTTTTGATTTTGAGAGGGAAAGAGGTGTTATATTATCGCAGATGTAGAACAGATCTTTACAAAAAAATCCCGATGACTCACAGAACCATCGGGATTTATATCATTGTAAAATGCTCTTCTATTTTATAAGAACAATCTGCTGCACTCGTCTAGAACCAGTTTCATTATCTCTTAGTTCTAGTAAATATACTCCAGAATTATACGCACTTAGATCTATGGAATTATCCTCTACGGATATCTGGATGTTTTTACCCTCGGAGGTAAATAATCTTATCAGTACTGATCTATCGATTTCTAAGTTTACGATACCAGTAGTAGGATTAGGGAAGATTTTTAACTCACTGAATATTCCTTCATTTACAGAAGAGACTCCATCTACACCGTCGCAGTTTTCGTCGATTCCATTTCCTGGGATGTCTTCTGCATCGGGATTTATATCTGGATTAAACTCGTCGCAATCCTCATCTAAACCGAATCCGTCTCCATCTAGATCATTATCTAACGTTGATGGATCACAATCATCATCTATCCCATTTAGAGGAAGTTCTGCTATATCAGGATTTACGTCTGGGTTTTCGTCATCACAGTCTTCGCCTATCGGGAAGCCATCTCCGTCTTGATCATTATCTACAGTGGACTCGTCACAATCGTCGTCTATATCATTATAATAGATCTCCTCGTTTCCTGGGAAGATATCTGCATTAGTATCATCACAATCTATCTCATCTGTAAAACCATCTCCATCCATATCTACTCCTGTACTTAAACATCCAAATGAGGCAAAACCATTACCTGCGGTGTTACTAGTAGCATCGCAGTTATTTATATCATGTAGGGTAATAAATAGTTGAGGAAAAGCAGGATCGCTTATATGCTCAAATTCTATTCGACAACCATTAGCCTCGCCAATCATCGGTCCGGTTTCTTCATTTTCTTGATTATAATAATAGACTCTTATACGAGCTTCAAAAATATTCTCATCATAACCATCACAGATGTCAAAGAAATAAGAAATGTCATCTCTCAGATCACTTACTATATAGGACTCATTAGACCATACGTTCCAGTCAGTAATAACTGGACCATCTAGACACTGTCCTCCACTTAGCAACACACTCCATGGACCTGAGGCTACACTCTGGCACTCTTCTGTAGAATCTTCTCCATCGCAGTTTTCGTCGATTCCATTATTTAGTATCTCTGCAGAATCTGGATTTATAGCTGCATCATTATCATCACAATCTACAGCTGCAATAAATCCATCTCCATCTAAATCATCATCTGGAGTATTAGGATCACAATCATCATCGAGTCCGTTATAAGGTATCTCTGTAGCATCAGGATTAATAGCTGCATCGAAATCATTACAATCTGCATCACAGGTAAATCCATCATTATCATTATCCTCAGTTCCAGTACATAATCTAACTGTAAACAATCCTCTTCCGTGAGTTGCTGCAGCTACAGTATTGTCAGAATGTCTAACATCCAGCATGTTTACTCTCGTAGGAGTCTGTCCCATATTATTAAAGGTCCACTGCGTATTATCTCCATTTATCAATTCTGTAGTCCACACTCCTACTTCTGTCGCCACGAGCAAGGAGTTACTATCTATAGGATTAAAAACTGCCCATCGCACAGGTACTGCAGGGAGATCTCCATCTAGATTTGTCCATGTATCTCCAGAATCGTCGCTGTAGAATACATTGGGAATGTTCATATTAGAAACAGTAGCTAGTAATCTTTCTGGTCTATTTACATCTACATCTATACTTCTGATGCTACCCCCTACTATGTTTATCCTTGTAGAACTTACATTATTCTGAGCCATAGAATCTATCCTTACAATGTCTCCAGTAGCTGTACCTACATAGGAAATCGTAGGATCAGATGGGTGTGCCTTCAGAGCCGTAATCCTAGAATTAAAAGCATCTAAAGTCAATGAGTCAAAAACCCCAGTGTTTACATTTAGAATTACAATTTTGCCAGCCGGGCCACTACAGAGTAGAAGATTATTTATATCATCATAGTCTGTAGGATTTATAAATGAGGCTACAGTATTGTCTAATCTAAATCGATTACTACTCTGCCACATATTATTGGTTACATTATAATTATGTCCAGTAAATGAGGATATCTGAATATTGGGATTATCTCGATCTATATGACAAAATCCTCCATCACCTCCTGTTACCTCTCTAGTAGAGTTTACTCCAGGGGTTCTAAAAAGATGAGTTCCGTTATCCTGAGTACCTCCTATATAAATGTCTGGATCATCTGGATGTACTGCACAGGCATAGAACTGAATAGTATTATACCCTTGATTCTTCCATATTACATCTGGGATAGGACTCTGAGCATCGAGTGATATAAAAATACCTCCATCGTTTGCAAATATTATTCTATCTCCTGAGTCATCTAAAAACTGAGCAAAGTGCTGATCGGCATGAACCTCCTGAAAAGGATTAGCTCCGAACCACTGCGTTATCTGTCTCCAACTTTCTCCTCCATCTTCAGAGAGCAATAAATCGACTCCACCTATAAATACCCGGTCTGGGTTGGTAGGATCTACGGCAATACTTAAATCATACCATCCCTGGTTACGACTAAAAAACTCCATTCCTAGTGCAGGTGGAGAGGCTAATAAATCCCAGGTCTTCCCTCCATCCCTAGTTCTGACTATCTGTTCTACAGATCTTGAACCGGGATTTTCTTTTAAGGCATACATTACATTGGGGTCAGAAGCTGCAATAGCCAGTTCTCTTCTCCATGCTCTATATCCAGGCTCTTGTAAAAATTCCCAAGTAAATCCATTGTCCTCAGACTTATAGATTCCATCCTGAGATCCAGAAAATCCCATACATGCTACAAGGTCTCCATTACTGGCTAAATCTATATCTCCAGCTCTATCAGAAAATCCTTGCTGTCCATTACCCAGAGACTTTACCCATGTCATCCCTCTATCATCAGAGACTTGTATTCCTCCATTACGTGTACAGGCAAATAATCGATTATCAGCAATAAGCAATTTTTGAATGTAGTCAAACATAATATTGGCCGTAGACTCTAATCTATCCCAGGTGATACCACCATCCGTAGATCTGTAGATTCCATCACCCTGATAAGCATCTGCATTAAACCATCCTTCTCCTGTGCCGACATACATAAGATTAGGATCATCAGGATCTATAACTATAGATGAGATGGCACTATTTCCATCATAAGAATTTATCTGTTCCCACTGATAATCATCAGTTAGGGCCTCTGTCATTTTCCATAATCCTCCAGCTATTCCTCCAGTCCAGATGGTATTTCCTGTCTCATCTCGAGGATCTACTGCCATGGTTCTGGTTCTACCACCGAAGTTATCTGGACCACGATCTTCCCACTGTAGTGTGTTAGCCGTACGATAATTACCAGCAGTTATGTCTTCTATTGTTTTAAGAATCTGCCTACGATTTACCTTACCCGATGCTGGATCCATAGTTATTTCTAAATCTTGCAGAGCCATTGCTTCTACCCTTCTTTCTTTGGGCATTCTTTTAAATTCATCATTTTGACTTAAAGTCAAAAAGTAAAAACCTGCACCGAGGGCTATAAAGAACATGAATAAAATACCGTAATTACGCATAGAAATTGGTTTGTTATGGATGATTCCAAATGGTATAAAGATACTTCTAAGTCTTATGTCTATCGAGCAAAAAAGCAAGAAAAGTCCTGTAGACAGTCGAATTTTAGAATTGGACTCCTCTTAGATAAGTCTATTTACACTTGCATTGTTTAAAAGCGGGACTCCTTTTTCTAATTCTGCTTCTAAATGCAGAATCCCTGGTGTCTTTCCTACCTGTAAACTTCCTAGTCTATCCTCATAGGATAAGGCTTCTGCACCATTGAGCGTAGCCCATTTTAGCAATTCTGAAAAAGGGACGTAACTTTTAAATTTAGCGATGCTTTTCATCTCCTCGAGGATGGATAGTTGCCAGTTAGAAGTTAGACTATCTGTACCTATGGTCATTTTGGCTCCAGCCTCGATAAAAGCCTTGTAGTCGGGAAGGCTGTTTTCTATATAGAGATTTGCATTTGGGCAGGTAGCCCAATAGACCTTAGAACTCCAGTTATGTGCGGACTCGATATCTTCTCGAGTAGTCAAAGTATTGTGTACAAAAAGGGTTTTCTGAGCAGCGTCCATATGCTCCATCGCATAGTGAATCGATGATTTTCCATTTCCTTTAAACGGAAGCTCTAAGCCAAAGTCTTTGTAAAATCCATAGAATCCGCCAGTGCCCTTGTAGAAAAGATCGCTCTCTGCGAGGGTTTCCTGATTATGGATACTCACAGTACTTCCTGCCTGATTTGTCTTATTTATAAATTCAAAAAGCGGAGCTCCTACAGAGTAAGGAGCATGAGGAACATAAGATTTTTTATTGTTTCCTGAGCTGGCTTGACCAGCATGTACTGCATTATATTTTTCTATTGTACTATCGAGCCATGACTCTTGCATAAACTCAAACATCTCTACAAAAGTGTAGTAATCGATCTTACTGGCCTCCTTAGTGGCTGCTGTATCTAACTGATTAGAAATATCTCCTACTGCTACAATCCCCTGATCGTACATCTCTTTATCTCCTGCTAGTATCGCATCTAAAATCTGCTCCTGCGGAAAATCTCTAAACTTTACCACGCTTCCAATAAATGGCAACAAGCCTGTACCTGTATCCACTAGTCCCTTCATGTGAGAGAGCTCTAGATGACAATGTGTGTTTATAAAACCTGGAATAAGAGCACCTTTATAATACTGAGCATCATCCGTACTGACCTCCGCTGGTGTACCTATGGCTTCTATTTTTCCACTGTCATCACATACTATTACCCCATTTTCTATAGGCTCAGCGGAAACTGGAAAAACAATATCTGCAGTAAATTTTTTCATTCATTAAAATTCTGAGGAGATCAATCCATTCTTAAGACGAGGCTCGAACCAGGTACTCTTAGGGGGAAGACTTAATTTATCTTGGGCCACTTTAATGAGTTCTTCTTTGAGTACAGGACTGATAAAGAAGGCTACTTTTTTAAAGTCGGCGTTTATCTGATTTATTACATCTATCTGTGGTTTTACACCTTCGCTATATTTTATACGAGAGGTAAGACTGATGTCCGCAATATTTAAAATCTTTTTAAACACATAAGTGTCTAGCAGTTCTGCATCAAGTAAAACGGGACTATCCTTATGCTTACTGAGAATAGATTTTTTCCATTTTAAGGAAATCCATTCTCCATTAAAGTAGGCGATAATTTCAAACTTCTTGGCAGGCTTTGCGGGCTTTTTAAGGGTTTTGATTTTAAAATACTTGGTGAGTTTTACGATAAAATTAGTAGGACTACACAGATCAAATACATCTGCTACTCTGGTAAAATCATGAATTTCTAAATCAGAAAAAGGAAAAAAAGCAGTAAGCAGGGTTTTTCTCTTGTTCTGTAAATCACCGATCTGTCCAGAGTTATATAAGTTTATAACTGTCTGGCGACGATGATGACCATCAGCAATATATGCCGCTGGCAGCTTAGTAAACTGAGCACATATTTTTTCTATGGTTTTACTATCGGATATCTGATAGAAACGATGCTTTATTCCTGATTCTTCAAACTCAGTCTCATAGAATGCTTTATAGGTACTTACCACTTGATTAAAAATCAAATCCAAGGGTTTAGTATTTTCAAATGCTACCAAGACCGGTTTTATCATAGCCATCCGATCCAGAATCAGCTCCATTGTAATCTGTTCTTTGCTGGCTATGGTTTTCTCATGTACTAGAATTTTCTCTGAGATATGTTCCTGCAGGTCAGTGTTGGCGATGAGACCTTTATATTTACGACCATTTCTTTCTATCTCATGTATATAGAAGGCTTCCTGAGATGCTCTGAGAAAGAATCCATTTTTCCTATATTTTCCATATTGGTTTTTTACAGACTTTATAAATGAGTCTGTAGAAGCGATTAGCTTAAATTCCGGATAAATAGCCTGAAAGGGAAAAATTTTCATCTAATACAAGTTACACTATAAAGGCATAAAAAGTGCCAAAATCGAAAGTCAAGTTATTAGAATCCCATAATGACCATTATTGTACTATCGTACCATTTTTAGATAGGAGTCGATGAGCCAGTTTGTACGAGAGCTAGTCATATTTGTAAGTGCCTGATCTGCCTTGTTAGAAAATAGTCTGAGCTCACTTACCACTTTACAGAATTCCTTAGATTCATGACATAGACCATCTACCTTAGAAATATTTTCTAGCATATCGATCATCGGATCCAGCTCTTTTTTCTTACGTTGGTTTATGATTTTTTTGAAGATGTCCCAGAAGTCTTTTACTGCATTAAAGTAATCCTTCCGATCTCCTTTTACCTCTATTTTGAGCAGCAATCCCCACTCTAGTAAGGCATGTATATTTTTGTTTGCACTGCCTCGAGAAATATCTAACTCCTCCATTATCTCATCCGCATTTAGAGCTTTAGGAGATATAAGAAGTAAGGCATGTACCTGACCCATGGTCTTAGGGATTCCCCAGTTTGTACTTAGGTTACCCCAGGATTCTATAAAATGAGATTTACCTTCTTGGTATTTCATGGATAGTGCTTTCTAAAATAGAAATAGAATTGTCCTTAGAATTGTTGAGACATAACGATAAAAAAACGTGATTAAGTCTTTTAAAGATAGCCTTCATCCTTAAAACTGAGGTATCCTCTCTCAGAAATAATGAGATGATCCAGAATGTTCATGTCTATATTTCTTGCTCCGGAGACTAGTTTTTTAGTGAGTTCTAGATCTTGTTTAGACGGTTTTAAATTTCCTGATGGATGATTATGGAAGAGTATAATGCCACTGGCCAGTAGCTCTAGAGCTGGTTTAAAAATCAGTCGAGCATCTACCACTGTGCCAGCTACTCCACCACTGCTTATCTGCTGTCTAGAGATTACCTGATTAGATCTATCTAGTAGGAGTATCCAGAATTGCTCATGTTTTAGATCTAAGAAGGTGCCTTTCATTATATCATAGGCATCTCCACTCGAGGTTACTTTATCCTTCTTTTTTACCTCCGTAGATTTTCTTCTGCGACCTAGTTCTAGAGCTGCGACGATGCTTATGGCCTTTGCCTCTCCTATCCCTTTAAACTTCTGTAAATCTTTTACCTCTAACTTTCCTAGCTGATGCAGGTCATTATTTATCGAAGCCAGTATCCGTTTAGAAAGATCTACTGCAGATTCTTTTTTGGTGCCAGACCCTATGAGGATAGCAACCAGTTCTGCATTGCTTAAAGCCTGTCGACCCTTAGCAAGCAGTTTTTCTCTAGGTCTATCTTCTGAAGCCCATGAGGTAATCGATAAGTGTTGTTCTGGAAGCTCCACGAGTTCCTATTTTAAGGCTTTGGCCAAATCTTTTTTAAGATCTCCCACATCTTCTATTCCTACACTTAATCTTATCAGTGAGTCAGTAAGTCCGACCTTAAGTCTATCTTTTTTAGGAATCGATGCATGTGTCATAGAAGCTGGATGTCCGATTAGAGATTCTACCCCTCCTAGTGATTCTGCCAGTGCAAAAAGCTCTGTATTTTTCAATACTTTATTGGCAGCAGTCTTGGTATTTGCTACTAGATCAAATGATACCATTCCTCCGAAGTCTCTCATTTGGGCCTTAGCCACACTATGATTAGGATGAGTTTTAAATCCAGGGTAATATACCTTAGATACTTTTTTATGTCTTTTTAGATAGGCTGCTATTTCTCTAGCATTGTCGCAAGCTCGTTGTACTCTAACATGTAAGGTTTTAATTCCTCGCAATACTAAGAAACAATCCTGAGGTCCTGGAACTGCACCTACTGCATTCTGGATAAAGTAAAGTTTATCAGCCAGTTCCTGATCTTTTACTACTACTGCACCATGTACTACATCAGAGTGACCACCTAGATACTTGGTCGCTGAGTGCATCACGATATCTGCTCCTAAATCCAGTGGAGTCTGTAGATATGGTGAGGCAAAGGTATTGTCTACACATACCCAAATGTCTCTTTTGGCGACAGCCTTACAGACCTTTTTAATGTCTATAATATTAAGCATCGGATTAGTCGGAGTCTCTACCCAGACGAGCTTAGTATTATCGTTTATCATAGACTTAAGCGTAGTGGTATCATCCATCCCTATGTAATGAAATTTTATCCCATACTTACCGAATACCTGCTTCATCAATCGATATGATCCGCCATAGAGATCATTAGTAGAAATCACCTCGTCTCCTGGAGAGAGCAACTTAAGGATAGCATCGATGGCAGCCAGTCCACTCCCGAAACATATTCCATGAGTACCGTTTTCTAATGCCGCAAGATTATTCTGTAGCACATCTCTTGTAGGATTCTGCGTACGAGCGTACTCATATCCCTTATGCTTACCTGGTGCATCCTGTACATAGGTAGAGGTTTGAAAAATCGGAGTCATCACTGCTCCCGAACTAGGATCTGGGTGGACACCAGCATGGATTGCCTTAGTGCCAAATTTCATATCGTTTTTCTTCATGAAATAAAGATAGTATGCTCTTTAAAATTATCTGCTTAAAACTGGTCGAACTTATTTCTCTGCGATGACCTCTACCATAGAAGGACCCATGAGCTGTACTCCTGGAATCTCTTCTACACTATCAAAATCTACTAGAGCTTTATCTTTTTCCTCCTCTGTCATTAGACCCATTTCAATCAACTTAGGCAGATAAATTTGAAAGAAGGTTTTGGGCCAGTTCCAGGCTAGATCCTGTGGTGTTGCTAGCTTATTCATCTCTCTCATGGAGCTTACTTTAAATCCATTCTCAGATAATAGACCTGGTAGTTTTTTGCCGATGTTTATATTGCTTTCCATCTGAGCATAGCTCTTTTTTATGGCTTCTATAGCTGTCGCCAATGCAGGACTAAGCGGTTCTATATGCAGTGTACTGAACTTATAGTATTCATGAAATACTACTTTACCACCAGGCTTTAGAGCTTTGTATAGTTTAGATAAAACAGGGTTTAAATCTCCGACCCAGGCCATCGCCCATCTACAATAGATTCTATCGTAATGCTCATCTAATAATTGCATCTGGTCAAAGTCTGCACAGATGGTTTCTATATTTAAACCCTGTAGATCGCTCAGTCTGTCTAGATGAGTAATGTAATTCTGAGACCTATCGATGGCTGTAACTTTCCCCTCTGGACCACAGATATAGGCCAGCTCCGTACTACAGAATCCTGGACCACTTCCGAGGTCTAGAATCTTCTGTCCTTTATTAAATCCAGCTATCTTCCAGCCCCTTCTAGCTTCTCCAGACCACACCTGATGCTGGAAACCCAGTCTCCACAACTCTACTGAATCTGTGCCCAGG
The DNA here is from genome assembly GCA_964509175.1 of uncultured Saprospiraceae bacterium. Classification (GTDB taxonomy): domain Bacteria; phylum Bacteroidota; class Bacteroidia; order Chitinophagales; family Saprospiraceae; genus JAHDHU01. The sequence continues at coordinate 674 of CAZDWO010000083.1, read as the reverse complement.
ATATATGCTTCTTTTTCTCGCTTCATTTTATTTATTTGCGGCAATCTACTATTTTCGTTTCAAATGTCTGATATGGCAATGCAAAAAGTTAGCTCAGTGGATGAATTTATAGAAATCCATGAAGGCTATAAAAAAGAACTGACCTACCTCCGTAAACTCTTACTAGATACTGAACTCGACGAACAAGTCAAGTGGATGATTCCTTGCTATACGCTTAACAATAAGAATCTCATCGGAATAGGAGCCTTTAAAAAATATGTAGGCATCTGGTTTTATCAGGGTGTTTTTCTAAAGGATCCCTTAAATGCATTAATCAATGCACAAGAAGGAAAGACCAAGGCCATGAGACAATGGAGATTCCAATCCATAGACGAAATAAAAAAACACAGCAGCTCCCTAAAAAAATACATCGCTGAAGCCATCCAAAACCAAAAGGATGGACTAGAGGTAAAACCAGATCGCAAGAAGAAAAAGCTAGAGGTACCTACTCTGCTGGCTGAGGCTATTAAAAAAGATAAGAAATTGGATAAGGCATTTACTACCCTGACTGATTATAAAAAGAAGGAGTACTGTGAGTATATCGCTGAGGCGAAAAGAGAAGCTACTAAGCTGAGAAGATTAGAGAAAATACTGCCAATGATTATGGATGGTGTGGGCTTGAATGATCGGTATAA
>CAZDWO010000082.1:13743-16222 GCA_964509175.1 uncultured Saprospiraceae bacterium | reverse complement strand
CCTTTCATCTTCGACCAAGTCGGTGATGGTACACCAGATACAATAGCTGTAGGATCTATTACTTCTGCAAATACTAACGGTTCTAATCTAGGATGGGTAGTTACAGATAGTCAAGGGTATATCTTAGGATTACCTCCTATGCCTTCTGTAGTAAACTTTGATAATCCAGGAGCTGGAACCTGTCTAATATGGAGAATAGCTTACGATGGTGCTATAACAGGTGCTGAAGTAGGTTTAAATGCAAATGATATCCAAGGTTGCTTTAGCTTATCTAACCCAATCGAGGTAATAAGAACTAATGCAAGTGGATGTAATGCAAACGGTGGTGAACTGTTTGGTGGACCATTTATATTTAACTCTGTAGGAGATGGAGTACCTGATACAATAGCGGCAGGATCTATCACTTTGGCTAATAGCCAAGGAATGGCTTCTCAGTGGATAGTTACAGATGATCTAGGAAATATCTTAGGATTACCTCCTATGCCTTCTGTGGTTGACTTTGATGATACTGGTGCAGGTGTATGCTTTATTTACAATGTATCCTATGATGCGATGATTACAGGTTTAGAAGTAGGTTCTACTCTCGATAGTCTTGCAGGTTGTTTCAGTCTTTCTAATGGATTAGAAGTACAAAGAAATCAGCCACAAGGTGGAATGCTTACTGGTGGTCCATTTGAGTTCTGTGTAGGTGATGGAGTAGAAGATAACATTCCTGCTGGTTCGATTACACTTACAGGAAATGCTGGAACTAACTCACAATGGGTAGTAACAGATGACTTAGGAAATATCTTAGGATTACCTCCTATGCCTTCTGTAGTAAACTTTGATACTGCACCTCCAGGAAACTGTCAGGTATGGCATCTGTCCTTTGAAGATGGACTAGAAGGGTTAGAGGTAGGAATGAATGTTGCGGACTTTGTAGGAATGTACTCATTATCTAATCCCGTACTAGTAGTAAGAAATGATTGTGGACTTAACGCTAACCTCCTAGAGATAGCTGTTTATCCTAATCCGACTATTAAATACGTAATGGTAAATAATGTAACAGATAATCCTGTAGATAAAATAAGCTTAGTAGATAATACAGGGCGGGTAGTAAAAGTGATTAAACATACTATAGTAAATGGCGATTATCGCATGGACCTAGAGAATGTTAGAGCTGGACAATACATGCTTATCGTAGAAGGATCTAAGCAGAAAATTATAAAAAGATTGATGGTGTTAGATTAACATTTTGTAAACCTTCAAATGCTGAGGCCACCTTTAATTAGGTGGCCTTTTTTTTGCAGTATACGTGAGAAGGGACGTTCATTTGGCTGTAGCCAAATACATTACTAAATGGTATCACTGTTATATTGTAAAATCCATTAAATAAACCTATTTTTGCACTCCATTTTAAGAAAATTAAATCAAATTACATGTTCGCAATTGTTTCAATAGCTGGTCAACAATTTAAAGTCGAGAAGGATCAAGAGATCTTTGTCCACCAGTTAGATGCAAAAGAAGGCGATAGTGTCACATTTAACGATGTGTTACTCGTCGGAAATGGTGATAGTACCACTGTCGGAAGTCCTAATGTCGGAGGAGCTTCTGTTTCTGCATCTGTAATCGGCCACCAAAAAGGTGACAAGGTTATCGTTTTTAAGAAGAAAAGAAGAAAAGGATATCGTGTCAAAAACGGTCACAGACAACATTTTACTAAAATTAAAATAGATTCTATAACAGGGTAATTACCCGCTTAAAACTATAAAACCATGGCACATAAAAAAGGTGTAGGTAGTACGGATAACGGACGGGATAGTAATCCTAAATTTCTTGGCGTAAAGATATACGGAGGCCAGTATGCCAAGGCTGGTAACATTCTTATCAGACAGAGAGGGACTAAGTTCCACCCTGGTGATAATGTATACATGGGTAGAGATCATACCCTACATGCAAGAATAGATGGTACAGTAGTCTTTACTAAAAAAAGATCTAATCGTACTTACGTAAGTATAGCAGCTGATATAGATGCTCTAGAAAACGCAGTAAAGCCTAAAAAAGCAGCAGCTAAGAAAGCAGCCCCAGCGGCGGCAGCGGCAGCTCCAGTAGCAGCGGCGGCAGCGGCTCCTACTAAGGCAGCAGCAACTGGTAAGCCTGATGACCTAAAGAAAATAGAAGGAATCGGACCTAAGATTGCTGAACACTTAAACAACGGAGGTATAGTAACTTATACAGACCTTGCTACAGCATCTACAGATAGATTACAAGAGATTCTAAATAATGCAGGAAAGAGATACCAGATGCATAATCCTACTACATGGCCTATGCAAGCTGGAATGGCTGCAGAAGGAAAGTGGGACGAACTGAAAAAGTGGCAAGATGAAAACGATGCTGCTAAGATCAAAGCGGGTTCTGGAGAAGAAGAGTAAGCGTTAAATAATATACACAGTATGTAAGCCTTGATTCTTTGAATCAGGGCTTTTTTTATGGACTATTC
>CAZDWO010000082.1:0-13643 GCA_964509175.1 uncultured Saprospiraceae bacterium | reverse complement strand
AGAACGTAGATAAATAGAATGAGAAGTTTTAAAACAATGGCAATATTTCACCCAATCCTAAAAGTAAAAAGCCAAAGAACATAGTCCTTTGGCTTTTTGGGTTTTTCGGGTAAATTATTATCCGATTTCTAAAATAAACACGACGCTGTAAATTAGACTATTATTGACTAAATCTCTCAAGATTTACGGTTTATTTGGTCGGATACTAGACTATTTCGCTGTCAAGTCAGCATTATACACCTTTTCATGCTTAATAAAGCATCCTACCTTTTGTGACATGTAGGTTTTAAACGCTTCTGATGCCTCTCCAAAGCTCATTGGTTTATCATTAATAACGGCGTAAGTAAGATTGCCATTTAGATACTCTTCTACGATTATGGCTTCTATATTTTTCTTAGAAAGCTTTTTGAGCTTTTTCTGTGCCTTTTTTAAAGTAGTTTCTCTAGCAAATTGGATAAAGGTATTTTGCTCATTAACAAGCTCTTTATCTTTCTGACCAACCCTCTTTTGTTCGTTGATTTGACTGAGGTTGGTGATTTTATGTTTTTTAATGTAGGCTGCCTGATAGTCTATAGGATTAACGGGATAACCACCATCTTGAAATTGCTGAAAGGTATTGTATAAAATCTCTGTGGTCATTAATCCCTGAAGCCTATATAAAACCTCTCCTTTATGATTGAGAATAAGAATAACAGGTAAATCCTCCACATTATATTTACTAAACCATTCTTTATCCTGAGCATCCTCATAATGAGCCTTGATATTTACAAACTCCTTGTTCATAAAGGTAGACAGACGCACATCCTGAAATGCACCCTCTTCTAATAATTTACATGGAAGACACCAGTCAGCAGAATAACTAACAAGTATATTTCTCTTTTCAATTTTTGCGACTCCCCTGGCTTTATCTAGGGTATAATTTCTGAATGAAATATCAGCATAACTAGAGGCAATAAATAGCAGGCATAAACCGACAGTAAGGATGAGGTTTCTCTTCATTTTAAGGTGTAAACTTGGAACGCCCACCGAAGATAATGATAAGTTAGATTTCAAAAGTGCCAGACAGCATATAATTTTGAATTTTATTACTACAGACAAATTAAAATAATGGATAATGTGTTAGTAAGGACTTATATAAATTGGATATAACAAACGTAAAAAATATCACCCCTTCAGGGTTTATTGTGGTAACTGTGAGTGGAGTTAGGCGTATTTCACCCCTTCAGGGTTTTTATTTCTTTTGGCTAGTACACCGTAAAGATTAAAGGATATTTCCACCTGGGTCACACAGTATCGTACAGAATAAAAGCAGTAAATAAATTATAGAAAATGTGAAATACCCAAACCTTTCTACTAGAAGCCTGAAAACTAAAACTATACCTTTTGACTTAAACCTTGTGCCCCGAACCTAAAAACCTCAAAAACCTTTATGCTTTGACCTTAAAACCTCGACACCTCCAAACCTTGATACCTCGATACCTTAATCCCGTCTTAATACGCCTTAGCAAACAAAACTCTCCTACTACTCGGCTTACCAGAATAAATACACTTTCCAGCTTCTTCTTTAGCATCATTAGGAATACATCTTATTGAAGCTTTGGTTTCCTCCTTGATTTTTGCCTCAGACTCTGCAGTGCCATCCCAGTGAGCTTCTATAAATCCTCCTTTGGTCTCTAAGACCTTTTTAAAGTCATCATAAGAATCAACAGAAGTCGTATGTTCTGCTCTATATGCTTTGGCTCCAGCCAATAAATTATTCTGAATCGTATCCATCAGATCAGCTACATGACCAACTACAGTATCTAGTCCTACAGATTCCTTAGTCTTAGTATCTCTTCTGGCTACTTCTACTAGGTTCTGAGCGAGGTCTCTCTTACCGATACCGATACGTACTGGAACACCTTCCATCTCATACTGAGCAAACTTAAATCCAGGACGCTTCTTATCGTCGCTGTCTATTTTTACTCTGATTCCTTTCGCCTTGAGCTCCGAAGCAATGCGATCTGCGTGCTCCATGATTTCTGAATCTGGTTTAGGGATCGGAATGATTACTACCTGTACGGGAGCCAATTTAGGTGGGATTACCAGACCCTCATCATCAGAGTGAGTCATTATAAGACCGCCTACTAGCCTAGTGGATACACCCCATGAGGTCGCCCACACATATTCTTCTTTATTCTCAGAGGTAGAGTATTTTACATCGAATGCCTTGGCAAAATTTTGACCTAGGAAGTGAGAAGTTCCTGCCTGTAAAGCTTTACCATCCTGCATAAGTGCTTCTATGGTAAACGTATCTTCAGCTCCTGCAAAACGTTCTGACTCCGTCTTAGCTCCCTGAATTACTGGCATCGCCATATATTCTTCTGCAAATCGTGCATAAAGATCATGTATCATACGAGACTCCTCTATCGCTTCTTCTGAAGTGGCATGTGCAGTATGACCTTCCTGCCATAAAAATTCTGCAGTCCTTAGAAAAGGACGAGTACGCATCTCCCATCTAACGACGTTTGCCCACTGGTTTATAAGTAGTGGAAGGTCTCTATAGGAGCTGATCCAGTTCTTATAAGTGTTCCATATTATGGTCTCAGAGGTAGGTCTTACGATAAGTTCTTCCTCTAGTTTTGCCGATGGATCGACTACTACTCCACTTCCATCTGGATTATTCATTAGTCTATGATGGGTTACTACTGCACATTCCTTTGCAAATCCTTCTACATGATCTGCTTCCTTACTAAGAAAGCTTTTAGGGATAAAGAGAGGGAAATAGGCATTTACATGTCCGGTTTCCTTAAACATGCCATCTAGTACGGATTTCATGTTTTCCCATATCCCAAAACCCAAGGGCTTTATTACCATACATCCTCTTACTGCTGAGGTCTCAGCGAGTCCTGCCTTACGTACGATGTCGTTGTACCATTTAGAATAATCTTCTGCCCGAGGGGTAATTTCCTTTGCCATATGATATATAATTTGGCTTAAAGCCTAATAAAAATACTTTTTAGTTAAAAAAATCTAAATAACATTAAAACAGGAACCTAAGTCCCTGAAAATGTGTCTTATATATGTATTTAATCGGGAAACGTCCTCTTAATACTAATTAACAAAGAAATAGAAACTTTTAAAATTCTTTTAACTGTTTAACTCTTGCAAAAGTAATAAATTGCAGAGTATAGATTTGAGAGAGTCGTCTTAGTTCACTGTTTAAAAATTACAGCTATGAAAATTAAATTCAATCACTTTTTAGCAAGCTTCATTTTAATGTTTGCATTGAGCACAGTAAGTACAGCTCAGTTTGACCAATTGTACTACAGTCCAGAAGATGATGGACCTCTATACGAAGAATACAGTGATGAGTATGACGATGACGAGTATGATGATGAGTATTATGAGGATGATGCGGACTATGAGTTTGAGGATTATGATTATCAGTATGCCTCACGTATAAGAAGATTTTCCAGAGCTTCTAGTTTTGGGTATTATTCTCCGATATACGTAAATAGATATTACTATAACAGTAGAGACTATTACAACCCATACGACCCATTTTCTTATGGAGGAAATAACATTTATGTAAGCTTCGGTGGTTTTAACAACTATGCGAGATTTAATAGATGGAATAGTCCATGGAATTCTTACAGAAGATTTAACAGATTTTCTAGATTCAACAGATGGGGATCACCATTTGGTGGAGGATTCGGAACAGGATTTAGCGGCGGAGGTGGAGCCTATGGATGTCCTCCAGGGATATTTGGCGGAGTAACTTCTACTAGAGTAGTAAGATCTGGAAGCAGAAACAACATCTCTTACGGTTCAAGAAATTACGGTTCAGGAGCTACAGGCTTAAACGGTCGTAGAACTTCTCCTAGGTTAAGTTCTAGATATGGAAACCAAGGAGTAAGAAGCGGAGGTAGAACTACCCAGAGACGTTCTTCTTCAGCGGCTAGTTCTTCTAGAGCTACTAGCAGATCAAGAAGTACTGCTCCTACAAGTACTAGAAGAACGAGAGGAGTAACTAGAGGAAATAGCAATGCTACAAGTACTAGAAGAAGTACTCCTACAAGAACTAGAAGCAATTCTAGCTCTTCTAGAAATAGAGGTGTAAGCAGATCTAATACTAGATCATCTACTAGAAGTACAAGATCGAATAGATCATCTACAAGAAGCAGCTCTAGATCATCATCTAGAGGTTTTTCAAGAGGATCATCTTCTAGAGGTTCTTCCTCAAGAAGCTCTTCAAGAAGAGGCGGGAGATAAGATACTCTAGCATTTAAGATATAGGAAGGTGGATAACATTAAATTGTAATCCACCTTTTTTTATGTCTATCATATTTAAAATAATTACAGGTGTTTATCAGCAACACCTTATTTTTACATCTAGTGAAATAAACCCAGTCATCATGAGAGGATTCCTATCTATTCTTTTATTTCTATGTATTTCTCTTTCTGGCTATAGCCAAATTTTTAGCGACATTCTAAGATATAGTCAGCAACGTCCAGGAGGTACGGCACGTGTAGTCGGTGTAGGAGGATCATTTGGAGCGATGGGCGGAGATTATGGCGGCATAACAATAAACCCTGCTGCTCTAGGAAATTACTGGTTGTCAGAGTTTACCTTCTCCCCGAGTGCTACAATTACAGGAGCAGAAAGTAGCCTTAGAGGAGGTGCAGCAAATAATATATCCGATGTAAAAGGCAATCTTAGTCACATAGGAGCTGTGTTTGCATCCTCTCCATGGAATAAAAACTGGGAAACCTCAAGTATAACTATAGGATTTAATAGAGTCGCTAATTTTAATGAGACCTTTGAATTTAACGGAAGTACAGAAGGTTCTATAATAGGAAGATATCTAGAACAGGCAAATGGACTATCTCCTGGAGAGCTAGATGACTTTGAGACGGGACCAGCTTTTGAGACAGGTGCCATATTTGAACCAGATGCTCTTAATAATTACGGCTCTGATTTTGATCCATTTACCACGGTGGTAAACAAAGAGCAGAACGTAGAAAGAAGTGGTGGTATCAGTGAGTTATTATTTGGCTGGGGAGGAAATTATAAAAACAAACTAAACCTCGGTGCTACTCTAGGAGTACCGATAGTCCGTTTTGAAGAATCTAAAATTTATGAAGAAAGAGATCCAGAGGATAATATTGAGGTATTCGATGCATTGACTTTTTCTGAGTTTGTAAAAACCAGTGGAGTGGGAATAAAACTCAGTGTAGGTGCTACCTATAAAATAAGTAAGTCGATTAGAGTCGGTGCGGCATATCATACTCGATCTTATATGGCCTTAAAAGATTCTTTTAATACCATCAGTTTTTACTCCTACACCTTGGATGGAGTCGCAGAGGCTTTTGATGCCAGTTCGCCTCAAGGAGTGTTTGATTATGGAGTCCAATCACCAGCGAGAGCAGTAGGAAGTGTAGGATATATTTTTAGAAAAGGTAAGATAGCAGGTTTTGTAAATGCGGATGTAGAATATACTAACCATGCAGGAGGCAGTTTTAATCTAACCAGAGATGATCGCTCAGGACCGGCTGATGCCGAATATGAAATAGAAATAAATGACCTCGTTGCCTTAGAATTATCAGATGCCATAAGCATACGGCTGGGAAGTGAGATAGCAATGGGCAAGTGGCGATTCCGAGCTGGAACTGCTCTCAACCAGTCTCCCTTTGCGGCAGATGAAGGAAACTTTGAAACTAGTTTTTCTTTAGGATTAGGAATGCGGAAAGACAATTTCTATCTAGATCTGGCAGGAAGGAACATACGTAATAGCTTTGCATATATACCCTATCTCTTAGATAATCCTGAAGAAGATCAGACGGTAGAAGTGGATCTCAATAAAACAGAAATTATTTTTACTGCAGGTTTTGTATTTTAATTATCTCATAGAACCTATGTAATAAACTTATTATGAAAAAAACTATCTACTTCTTTTCTCTTATTCTAATGTCTATGCTCATCTCTTCCTGCGTAGAAACACTCTTTAATGCAGAAGACCTACATGGAAACTGGACCGTACAAAGCTGGACACTCCAAAACTCTAATCGAGCCATAAATAACAAAATGGATATGAGCTTTAAGGATGATGGAACCTATGAGATAGACTATGGTACCGAAAGCGAAAATGGCAAGTACTGGATACAAGGAGAATTTCTCCATACTATAGAAACCGGTGCTCGAGAAAAAAAGGTCAAAATTTTAAAGCTCGCTCCTGGAGCCTTTGAAATGCAGATGAATCGAGGCGGTGAATTAGAGAATGTGGTGTTTTCTGTAATAGAATAAGATCACAATTCCTTCATACTTATTTTCTTCTAAATAGATAATTCTTTAACCTTAGACATAATACACCATAGAAGTAATATAACTTCTGGCATCACCGTAATAATAATTTACTTATCTTACGAATAGTTAGTGCAACAACTAATTATTAAGATGAGTTATAACACTGCAAAAAACAATCTTCTAGAAGGATATTTTATAGAGCAAACTGCTAAAAAAATGAAGCAGGGATTTGCCAAAGAGCTCCTTGCTCATAAAATAGGTATTACTGTAGATCAGTGGATTATACTAGATACACTAGCTATAGAAGACAACATCTCACAATTACACCTAGCAGAAAAAACTAGCAAAGACTCTCCTACTGTTACTCGTATATTAGACTTACTAGAAAAGAAAAAATTAATCCAGCGAAATGCAGACCTTACGGATCGCAGACGCTTCAAGATTTCATTATCTAATAAAGGAAACCGACTTATTAAAAAAGTTACTCCTCTTGGGATAGCCTATCGAGCCTCATGCTATAAAGGTATATCGTCCACAGAACTCACTTCACTCAAAAAGACTTTAAATACAATTTCTAAAAATCTACAAAAATAAATAATCATGCATTATCACACTCTAGGAAAAATTCCACCTAAACGACACACACAGTTTAGAAAAGAAAACGGAGAGCTCTACTCAGAGCAGTTATTCTCTACAGAAGGATTTAGTGACCTTTACTCTTTATTATATCACTGTAATCCGCCTACACAGATTGTGCAGGTAGGAGATCCTATCGACGTAGCTCCTAAAGCCATACATGATAAACAGCTCAAGCACCGAAGCCTTAAAGGTTTTGATGTGGCACCTAAGGATGATTTTCTAGAGAGTCGCAAAACGGTTCTTATGAACAGTGACTGCAAAGTAACTCTAGCAGCTCCTCGTAAAAGCATGACTGATTACTTCTATAAAAATGCAGATGCAGATGAGTGCATCTTTGTACATATAGGATCAGGAACGCTTAAGACAATGTATGGTAATCTACGTTTTGAGTATGGAGATTATTTAGTAATTCCTAGAGGTACGATATTTCAGATGCATTTCGATGACGAGAACAATAGATTGCTTATTGTAGAATCTACTAGCCCCATAACGACTCCTAATCGTTATCGCAACTCTTATGGACAACTGATGGAACATTCTCCATTCTGTGAACGAGACATCCGTAAACCGAGCGAGTTAGAAACCCACGATGAGAAAGGTGAGTTTCTACTTAAAATAAAAAAACAGGATCAGCTATATCCCTACTATTATCTATCGCATCCTTTTGATGTTGTGGGCTGGGATGGTTTTGTATATCCTTATGCTTTTTCTATCCATAATTTCGAACCGATTACTGGTAGAGTACATCAGCCACCTCCAGTGCATCAGACCTTTGCAACTAAGGGATTTGTTATCTGCTCCTTTGTTCCGAGATTGTATGACTACCATCCTGATTCTATTCCTGCACCATATAATCATAGCAACATCGATAGCGACGAGCTCCTTTACTATGTAGATGGAGACTTTATGAGTCGATCACATGTAGAAAAAGGAATGATCACCCTGCATCCAGGAGGTATACCTCATGGACCACATCCAGGAACTGTCGAGAAATCTATAGGTAAAAAACAAACCGGCGAGCTGGCTGTGATGGTAGATACTTTTAGACCGCTGGTGATGACTGAGGATGCAGCTAAGATTGAGGATTCTGATTATTATTTGAGTTGGCTAGAAGGGCATTGAGCAGGATTATAAGATATTTAAGATGACAAAGATTTCAGACGAGGAAATAAATAAACTTACCCATAAAATCATAGGGTGTGCCATGGAAGTACATAATCACCTTGGGAATGGATTCCAAGAAGTAATATATCAGCGTTCTTTATGCATAGAACTTGAGTTATAGGGAATCGAGTATCTCCGAGAAATGGAAATGAAACTGCAGTATAAAGGAAGGTATGTAGGCAAAAGAAGAGTTGACTTCTTTATTGAAAATTGTGTAATGCTAGAAATAAAAGCAGTTACGGAATTACTAGGTGCTCATAAAACACAAGCAATAAATTATTGTGAAGCTTCTAATATTCCTGATGGTTTGCTTATAAACTTTGGCTCTTCTAGATTGGAATATCATAGAGTTTTTAATAAACGATTAAAGAATCCATCGTGATATCTTTCTATCTTAGAATCCTGTAAAATCTTGTTACATCCTAGAATCTTATAAATCCTGTCTAGACAGTTGAGCTACGTAACCGACATAATAGAAGTATTCCAAGCCAGTGCAAATTCAGAAATTGCCGAGAAGCAGAAAGCGTATATGCGAGGTCGTTCAGAATATTTTGGACTTACCTCTCCTGTACGGAGAGAGATTCAGAAACCCATCTTACTTAAGCAATGGCTTCCGCCGAAAGAAGAACTCCATGATATTGTAAAAGAGCTATGGGCACAACCTCAAAGAGAGTTGCAGTACTTTGCACAAGAGCTTACTTTTAAATATAAGAAGGACTTTGGGGAAAAAGACATGGAGCTGTTTGAGCATATAGCATTAAACAAATCCTGGTGGGATACGATAGATTTTATCTCACCTAAGCTTATGGGACACTATTTTACTCTATATCCTGAACTCAGAAAGTCATATGTAACTAAATGGAATAAAACAGATAGCATATGGCTTAGGAGATGCTCTTTAATATTTCAATTATTTTATAAAGACCAGATGGATACTGACTTGATGACTCAGGCTATTGAATCTAATCTAGGCTCCAAAGAATTTTTTATAAACAAGGCCATCGGATGGATACTACGTAATTATAGTCGAGTAAATCCTGAATGGGTAATGGACTTTGCAGAAAGTCATGAGCTGAGTAGGCTGAGTGAGAGAGAGGCCTTGCGATTGATTAAATAGCTTTCTACTATTTTTAGTTATGTTCTTTTATATGTTCATGGCGACATGACTGCAATCCTTTTATGAATCATGTTTATTATAGCTTATCTTAATCGAGGATTACTTATTAGTCTATCATCACAAACAACTTTATCATGACAAAATACATTACACTTCTCTTTATCATCCTAATTAGTAGTATCGGATATTCTCAAGTTATTAATGTGGATTCCCAAAATCCAATTTCAATCCCTTGTCCCTATGATGCCACACAAACCATACTCACTTATGATAATTGGGAAATATTTCAAACATTAGATGATACTTACTCTGGTGAAAGAGATAATTCTGTCTGCCCTACTCTTACTAACCTTATAGGATCAGGTTTTGGAATTGACCTCAATAGTATAAATATTGAAAAATCCGTTTTCGTAAGGTTATTAGATAAGACCCAAGCAAATAATTTTCTCGAACCAGATAATCTTTATACCCTTTTCTATGGGTTCAATTACGTAGATGAGATTTACTTTGATAACCTTTGTGGAACACCACTTTGTAATGGATTGTATCTAGAATTGGAATTGTCTGACCCCATGTATACTGATACAACTTACAAAGCATCTATAATTCCATTTACCAATTTTGATAAATTCTCAAATATTGAGTGCTTCAGCAGTGAAAAGACTGAATCTCAAAATTTCACGGAAGTGGTATATAAGTTTTCATTTACAGATGACATTCCGCTCGATGAAAGTCCTACACCCTTATCACCTTATTTTGAAACAAGTTTTGACTACACAGTTCTTCCCGAAGAGATACAAATTTCAGAATCCTTATATAATGGACTCGCTTACAATATCAATTTGCTACAACTAGCAAACTATAATCAAGCCCTAGTAAAACATTATGCTCCTGGTCTTCCGTCATCAACAAATATTTCTAACACCATCCTCTCTCCGGAAGTACCTAAATCACAAGCAACAGACATTAATCTTACCATCGATGAATATGAAAATATAGAGTATCAACTCTACTCTCAACTCGCTGGAGATTTTATAGATGGCAGCACTGTGGATAGACATCCTGTAAACATAATAAGCAACAGTATGAACTGGTGTCTATTTTCAGTAGAACTTATCTCAGACAATAGTGATGTGTACTTTAAAGAAGGAGGAATAAATTTTGCCGATAAAACTGGATGTCTCCAGTTTAGAAATAACGGAAAACTTCTGGTAGGTAATGAAAATTATTTGCACCTCGGTGATACTGGAAAAGGAAATGTAAATCTAAGATCTGGAGGAAAGATTATTTTAGAAGAGAATTCTACGTTAGTATTTGATGGAACTCTTATTCTTCAAGAATACACTGAGTATGTAGGCGACGATCCTTTAACTCTTATTGTCAATAAAGGAAGTAACCTCTCTTTTACTGAGGATGCCATTGTAAAGCAGTCCATATATGGAGAGCAATTAAAATTAAATATTTACAATAGAGGCGGTACTGTAGATTTATCTAATCTGAGTTCTGAAGAAATAAACCTAATAAATATTCACGAAGAAAAAATAGAAGAAAGCAGAAGCAGTTTTTCCGTATTTCCTAATCCTGCCAATACTTATACTATAATAGAGGCAGACATACAAGAAGAAACTTTATTAACAATTCATTCTTCTTATGGCCAGAAATGTAAAGAATATACTGTAGATGAATCAAGCAAGATTTTGGATTTAAGAAGTCTTACTGCTGGAGCTTATATAATGCATCTAAAAACAAATAACAAAAGGCTTTCAAAAAAACTTGTAATAAATTAACATGAGGGGTTCCAAAAAGGCTATTGTATTATAACCCTAAGCTCTTCTTTACCGCTCTAGAATATTTCTCCCCAGTCTTTATAGAGCTAGAGTGCTTATCACTCATGGTTAAAATCAAGGTTCCCTTAAAATACTTTTCCATCTCAGATATACAATCTCTATTTACAAGATAGGATCGATGGACTCTTATAATATTATCAGGAACTAAATCCACTAGCTGGGTAAGGGTTTTATCTGTGAGATGTTTTGTACCATCTGCCAAGCAGACATTTACATACTTGTCCTCAGATTTAAAATAGGCGATGTCCTCATAATCTACTAGGATTATCTTCTCTCCCTTTTTTATCGCTATCGAGCTGGCTTTCTTGGTTGGTTGATTTTTTAAGAGACTAACTAATCGATCAATATCTTGACTAGAATTAGACCAGTTGAATTTTGAGAGTTTTTCTATTGCTTGATTAAAGCGAGATTTTGTAATCGGTTTTACTAGATAGTCTATGGCATACTTAGTAAAAGCATCTACGGCGTATTTCTCATAGGCAGTGGTAAAAATTATCATCGGCTCATAAGATAGTTTTTCTAGTATCTCAAAACCAGACATATCTGGCAAATGGATATCTAGAAATATGAGTTCTGGTTTCGTTTCGTTTATGAGCTGAATGGCAGAACTACCAGTATCTGCCTGACCAACAATCTCTAACTGATCGGTATGAGATTGCAATAACTCCTCTACCCTAGCTCTTGCCAGTCGCTCATCGTCTATGATTACTGCTCTGATCATTTTCTATACCGATTGTTTTAAGGTGATGCTTACCAGTTTCTGTGGCTGGTTTATAAAGGCCAGTTCGTGAGTAGCTGGATAGAAAAGCTTTAATTTCTGAGACACACTTTTTAGCCCAAATCCTTTCTGCATGTCTTCTGAAAACGGAGCACCTTCATCATATACCTTGATGACAATATCATCTTGTAACTTATCGATTTCTAATTTTATGGAAATCTTACTTGTCTCTTTGTCGTATCCGTATTTAATCGCATTCTCGACTATCGGTTGTAAAAGGAAATGTGGGATTTTTATTTCTTCTAATCCGTCCGCAACAGATATGTCATATTGCAATCGATCCTCAAAACGTATTTTCTCTATCTCTAAATAAGTGCGTACCATCTTTACCTCTTCAGCTATAGAACTCATTTCATTCTGATCTCTATTGGTATTGTACTTATAAAACTCTGATAAGGCGAGGGTCATTTTTTCTGTACGTTCGGGATCTATTTTGGCAAGAGCCGCGATAGAATTTAAAGAGTTGTATAGAAAATGTGGATTAACAGATGATTGTAAGGACTCTAGTTTTGATTCACTCGAGAGTACTTGTTTTTTGGCTACAGCTAGATTTTTATTAGCTCCTCTTAGAGACCAGCCATGTCTGGCAATATTGAATAATAAATTACCTAGGGCAAAGGAATAAATAAAAGCAATAGTCAATGTCGTATGACCCATAAGCACTGCCCTCTTTTCTGATGCAGCTATATATAAAGCAAATCGCTCTGCCAGAAATATAGAAATCAGAGCTACTATAAAAATCAATAGAAATTTTATCAACTGAGATGGTAAAAATTCCAAATCAGAATCTTTTTTTATCCGATGCCACTGATAAATAATAAATGCTGGTGTCATCAAAATAATGGGTCGCATAAATGATTCTATTTGAACTTTGGGCCATAGACCTGCAGCTATCATATTCTGATAAAATAAAATGGATAATAACAAGACAATGAAATAAATCCAAAATCTGCTATCTATATTGAAGTATTTACGAAGTAGGAAAATAAATATTTCCAAAAACAGCAAACCTAGAAATATCAAAAAACCTCCGATAAAAAAAATAGCGAAGGAATCATCTATCCTCGAAAAGAGATCTTTATCCCCTTCATATTCAAAAAACCAACCGTCATCATGATAGACATCTTTGGAGTCATAAATCTTCTCTCGTAATTTATCTATATGAATACTAGAAATAGTATTACTCAGATAAAAACTATCCATCTCGCCTGGAGGATATACAAACATTCCAGGTATAGTATCATGTACTGCTAATGTATCATAATGAACCCTATAATGACTATTCCCTAAGTATTTATCTATCTGAAATCCAACAAATTCATTTTTATCAGAATCAATAAGTACAAAAAACATTTTTTCGTCCAAATGATTTATCAATCTGGTCTTATCCAGATTGTCTAACGCTCCTATATTTAAAATCCTTGCTCTTGGATGAGTCTTGAAATAACTCAGGCAGACAATCAACCCTATGGTAAAGGTCATAAACAAACTAGAATAGATAAATACTTTTTTCATGATTTACGATTTAAAACTAATGCAACTACGCATCTATTTAGAATTAAATCAATCTTTTTCTGACAGACGGGACTATAGGTGGTGCGAAAAGGATACTTAAAATTGACTTAAACGATTTATACAAAAAAAATGACACTGATTACTCAGTGTCATTGTATAAAATTATCGGGTTTATAAGGGATAAAAAATCTTTGTCGTGAAGAACAAAGGTTTTAAAGAACTACTTTATTTGATTTTATTTTGAGAACGAAGAACTAACGATTTGGTCATTTTCAAATAGGAAGTTTACTTGATATT